>JBCDGE010000053.1:0-50615 GCA_038757895.1 Planctomycetota bacterium
CAACGTGGAGGCGCTGCGTTCAGAGGATCTCCAGCAGCCCGCGCGTCCCGCCGGAGAGCGTCTCGGTCAGCGCGAAGTATGGCATCGCGTGCGCGATCGGTGTCCGCCACGGCATCGGGGCGGGGTCGCACACGACGCCCAGGCCGATCACGGCGAACGCGCGCGTCGCCGCCGGTCGGCCGTCGTCGCGCACGACGTCGATCAGCGGCGGGACCGCGCGGCGGTCGCCGATGTTGCCGAGCGCGGCCGCAGCCGCGGCGCGGCTGGAGTGGCTCTGGGCCTCGACGAGCGCCTTGACCAGAAGCGGTGTGAGCTCCTTGTCACCGAGCAGCCCCAGGCCGACCGCGCTGCTCCACAGCAGCGCCGGCTGGAAGCCCGCGTCGTCGAGCGTCGCCCGCAGGTCGTCGCGCGCCGCCTCGTGACCGAGGAGCCCCAGCGAGATCGCCAGGTGGCCGCGCGACACCGGGTCGTGCAGTCGACCGAAGGCCTCGTGCGCGGCGTCGCCCGCGCGCTCACGCAGCTTGCGCGGGCTCTCCTCGCACGTCAGCGCGCACCCGATCGCGAACGCGCCCACGTCCGACGCGTTGCGCTGCGCGCGCAGGCGGTCGAGGAGCACTGCGCCCGCCTTGTCGCTGTCCGCGGCGCCGGCGGCGCGCAGCGCGTGGGCCTGCACGCCCAGCGCGAGCGCCGCCCAGGGACGATCCGCCGACTTGCCGCGCGCGAGCTGCTGCAGGAGCGCGCGGCGCGACGTCTCGGCCGCCGCCAGCGGATCGTCGTCCGCGCCGGGTCGCGCGCTGGACGCGGCGAGCGCGATCGTCGCGAAGCGACGCTCCATCGGCTGCCCCTTCGCGAGTGCGTTCTCAATGGCTCGCCGGCCGAGTCGGTCGGACGGGCTCGCGCCCGAGCGGACGAGCTCGCCCAGCGCGACGAGCGCGCCGGTGCGGACGCTGGCCGGCTCGGAGCGATCCTCACGGACGCCGGCGAGCACCTCGACGACGCGGTCGCGCGCCGCCTCGGACGCGGTGGCACCGAGGCGCGCAAGCGCGACGCAGGCGTGCGCGCGGATCGCGACGAAGCGCTTCGCGTTCTCGTCGTCCCCGTCCTCGATCCGGTCCGCGAGCCACCCGAGCTGACTCGCGCGCGAGAGGACGACCTCGACGCCGTCCCTCGACCGCATCGCGGCGGCCGGTACGACCGGTCGATCCGACAGCGGACAAAGCCCGAGCGCGATCACCGCCGCGATGGGCACGTCGCTCCGCACGTGCGTCTCGTCGATCGCCGCCACGAGCTCCAGCGCGATCCGCTGGCGCAGCGCGTTGTCCTCGTTCGAGTGCGCGAGCAGCCCGAGGCCGAACGCCGCGAACGCGCGCGTGCGCACGGGCACGGCGCCGCGCTTCACGAGGTCGGCGCCACGGTCATTCGCGCGGAGCAGCTCGACGAGGGTCGGGACCGACGCGTCGTTCGCGAGGATGCCGAGCGACAGCGCCGCGGTCTCGGAGACCTCCTGCGAGCGGTGCCCGAGGTGCATCTCCAGCGCCATCGCGAGGCGCCGCCCGAGCGCCGCGTCGCCGCCGTCACCGATCCGCCCGACGGCGATCAGCGACGCGGTCAGGAGATCGTCGGCGCGCTCGGTCGCGAGCGCGTCGAGCAGCAGCGGCAGCACCGTGTCGTCGATCGTCGCGCGGCTCGGCGGGATGCCGGCACTCGACAGGACGGCGGACTGACCCGCCGCGACCGTGTTCGTCGCGCGGATCCGATCGCGCAGCTCCAGGTACAGGTCGCGCTCCAGGTTCCACCAGTGCGACCAGTTCAGACCGTCGACCGCGGGCTGCGCGCTCCCGCCGGGCGACGACGGCCCGGTCGGCGTGGGCGACTGCGGTCCCGGTCCGGCGGGGGTGCCGGGGCCGGCAGGCGGCGCGGCCGGGCCGGCCGGTCCAGGTGAGCTCGGCTTGTCGCGGGGCGGGAGGCCTGGCGCCGGGCTCCCGGGCGAGGGAGGCGTCGGAACGCCGCCGCCTCCTCCGCCACCCCCGCCCCCGCTGGGCGGATCGGCGCCGCCGCCACCGCCGCCACCGCCCGGCGGAGGATCGCCTCCGGCGGGCGGCGGCGGCGGCGGGTACGCGGCGCCATGCGCCACTGGGGCGAGCGGCAGTGCTGCGGGAGGGGCGGCGACGGGCGGGAGGCAAGGAGCCGCGACGGCGGCGAGGAGCGCGAGCATGTCCTTGGGCGGGGAAGGAAGGGGGCGAGCTCGAAAGCGGGAGGCGTCGGCCGCCTCCCGGGTAGCCCTAGCCACTCCATTGCATCGCGTCACGCCTCCGTTTCTGGAACGGTCGCGCGGCGACGGCACCCGGCGCCTACCGGTCCTTCTTCACGCGCTTCGCCTCGGCCGTCATGAACGTGATCCACTCGCCGTCGTCGCGCCGGACGGCGGACGTCAGCCGCTTGTGGTCCGGCCCGACGAGCTCGATGCGATCCTCGTACTTGCTCGTCTTCGAGGGGTCGGTCATGCCCGGACCGTCCGCGGCGAGAGTCAGCACGCGCCCCGACTCGTCGAGCGATCCCTCGTAGGTCCACATCATCGCCTGGATGGTGTCGATCCAGCTCCCGACGAACGCGTCCTGCTTCGGGTCGTAGCCGACGGTCTGCAGCGACTGGAACGCCTGCCCGCCGAAGTCGGCGTTGCCCTCGGTCACGATCCAGAACTCGCCGAGCGCGCGCGTGCTCTCCGTCGAGTGCCAGGTCGTCGTCGGTGCGCCCGGCGCCATCGACGCCTCGATCGTGAGCTCCCAGTCACCGACGAGCTGCTGGAGCCAGCGGTGCTCGTCGAGCTGCGGCTGCTGCTCGGGGGCTTCCTGGAGCGTGAGCGCGCAGACGGTGCCGACCGTCATGAGCGCGAGGGGGGCGAGGAGCTTCATGGTCAATCGTGGGTGGGGAGGGAGGGTGGGCCCGACACGCCGCGCCTCATCATCGACTCGAAGCGCAGCGCGGCTTCGTCGGGGTGCCCCGGCGCGTCGGCCTCGAGCCAGTCGTAGAGGACGGCGACAAGCGCGCCGGAGAAGAACGAGGCGAGGAACGCGGGCTCGCCGGCGAGCGCGAACCCGCGGGCGACGAGGTCCTCGAACGCCTCGGTGAGGCTCGCCGTCAGGTCTCCGCGGATCTTGTCCGTCAACTGGTCGAGATCGCCGGTGTCGCGCAGCGACCGGTAGAGATCGGTGTAGAGGCTCGTGTGACGGAAGATCGGGGCGACGTCGGGCAGCGGCAGCGCGCCGTCCTCGCGGTCCGCGGCGGGCGCGAGGCGGAACAGGTCGAACCGGCCGAGCAGCAGGTCGTCCTTGCTCTCGAAGTGGTGGTAGAAGGTCGAGCGCGCGACGCCGGCTCGCTCCAGTACGTCCGCGACCGTCGTCCGTCCGTAGCCGTTCTCGATCGTCAGCTCGAGCAGCGAGTCGAGCAGCGCCGCGCGCGTGCGGACCGATCTTCGGTCGTCGGAGCAGGACTTGTCGGACATCCGGGCGTGGAGTGTTAGGGAACGGCGGCCCCGGGGCGCGAGCCGCTCGACGGGCGGACGGCGACGCGGCAGGTTCGGGGCATGAAGCACGATCGAGCCACCGCGCTGACCACAGGACTCGGAGCCCTCGGCGCCGTCGTCACGATGGTCCTGCATCCTACCCACGGCATCCACGGGCTGGAGGGCGAGGCGATGCTGCGCGCCGCGCGCTTCGCGGCGGCCGTCCACGGGCTGGCGATCGCGAGCCTCGCGACCCAGCTCTGCGGCGCCTGGGGGATCGCCGACAGGCTCGGCTCGCGCTCGTGGCAGGTCCGCGCCGGCTTCGTCGCGTTCGCGTTCGCGGCCGTCTGGGGCTCGATCGCGGCGACGATCAGCGCGCTGACCGCGCCCCACGTCGCCGCGCGGCTCGTCGACGTCGAGCCGGCCCTCGGGGAGGCCCGCCGCTCGGCCGCGTTCCTCCTTCGACCGCTCGTCGCCGCGTTCACCGACGTGCTGATCGTCGGCCTGGCCGTGACGCCGCTCCTGTGGGCGCGCCCGCTCGCCCGCGAGTCGCGCCTCCTCGCGGTCGCGGGCGCGCTGGTGGGCGCGCTCGGACTCGTCGCCTACCTCGCGGGCGTCCTCGTCGACGAGGTCGGCCCGCTCGGCGCGTTCGTCACCGCGTTCGCCGCGTGGCTCGTCGCAGTCGCCGTGTGGCTGTGGCGGACGGCGCGCTGAGGGCTACGCGCTCTCGGTCGTCGCGTCCGGCGCGGGCCGGCTCACGACGAGGACGACCGCCGTCAGCGCGGTGACGCCGATGATGACCAGCTGGCGGGCCTCCGCGTTCGCCACGCCCTTGAGCACGAACGACTCGTAGCAGAACCAGCCGGCGACGAGCGCCAGCGTCGGCGCGCCGACCGCGAGTGCGGCGCGGCGCTTCCCGGCGGCGGACAGGCACGCGGCGACGAGCCCGAGTCCGCCCATCACGATGCCGAACCAGAGGCCCTTCTCGCCCCCCTCCTGCGTCAGGTAGCGGACGAGACCGCTGGCGACGACGGCGACGCCGAAGAGTGTGAGCGCGACGGTTTGGCTGCGAGGGGACATGGTGCGCCGCGAACGGGTCGCGGCGCACCTGGTTCACCCGATTGGCGAGACTACGAGTCGAACAGCACCGCGACGCCGTTCGTCAGGTTCGACGTGGCCGCGCCGCCCACCGAGTCGCGGAACCAGCCCTGGAAGCGCCAGGTCTCGCCCACCGAGGCCGACACCGTGCCGTTCGGCTGCGCGATGCTCTGCGGATCGACGCTGATCTGGTACTGGCCGGTGGTGCCCGTCACGCTGACCAGGTTGCTGAACCGGCCGAAGCCAAGTCCGCCCAGGCAGAGGTTGCCCGCCGAACCGGCGACGCCGGGCACGAAGTCCGCGGCGCGCGAGGTCAGGATGAAGCACGGGACGCCCGGCGGCGCGTCGTGCACGCGGACGGTCTTGAAGCCCGTCGTGCTGTTGTCGCCGTACACCGCCATCCACCCGCGGCGCCCGCTCGAGTTCGTAGCCGCCTCGCAGTACTGCACGCCCGCCACGGGGAGCCCGATCGAGGCGACGCAGGCCCCTTCGGTGCTCGTCCCTCCGGATCGGTTCGTCCAGCACGTCAGCCCCGTGAGGGCCGTCGCGCTCGTATCGCTGCCCTCCCAGAGGGTCGCCGTCGAGGGGCCTGCCTGATCGCCAGGCATTGCGAAGAACTTCCTCCGCTCACCGAGGCCGAACTCGTTCCCGGCAACGTCGCCCGAGCAGAGGACGAGCCGGCTGTCCGCGAACGTCGTCGAGCGCTCCTGGTACGTGACGATCCACTGCGTCCGGCTCGCGGACACGTCCGGCGCGCTTTGGTCGAAGTCCCGCCCCTCGTCGCTCATCTCGCTCAGGTTGACGACGTCGCCCACGACGCCGCCCTCGACGCACGTGGCGACGAGGACATCCCGGTCGCCAGACGACTCCGTGTCGAACGTGACGAGGAACGGCGAGCGTCCGTCCGCGAGCGTCGATTCGTTCGGGCCCGCGATCGAGACGCCGAGCGTGTTCCGGGTGGTCGCGACGCGGAAGGAGCCTGGCGCGGGGCCGCCGTCGCGCTCGAAGTGGCGGACGAAGACCTCGTCGATGATCGTCCCCTCCCGCCGGAACGCGACGCGGAAGCGCGTCTCGAAGGACGCGCTGCTCGGCCCGGTCGACTCGGCGACCGACGGTGAGCGGTCGTTCTGGAGCGAGTTCGTGATCCGGTAGCTGTTGTTCACCGGTCCGTTCTGATCGACGACGCGCTGGAAGATATCGGTGTTCGTCGGCGACGTCGCGCCCGTGTACACGATGCACCACCGCTTCGAGAGGAACGCGCCCGTCGTCTCGGTGCCGATGTCCGGCTCGAACGACTCGACGTTCGTTCCGACGAGGACCGGCGCGTCGACCGCGCTTCCGCTCACGTTCGAACGACGGACCCAGACGCGGCGTCCGCTGCCGATCCCGCGGACGGCGACGGTCATCAGGTCGGCGAAGCCAGCGCGGCCCGCGATGCTCGGCTCCGTCCAGTTCTCGGTCGTGAAGTCGACCGTCGAGACGAAGACGCCCTGGAGCGCCGTGTTCGGCTGGACGCCGTAGATGAAGATGTCCGCGTCGGTCGCGCTGAACTGTCGCTCGACGGCGGCGAAGAACCCCTCGCCGCGCACCGAGGCCACGTCGACCGAGACGTCCGTGCGCAGCGGGTTCTCGGACACGGTGCCGGTCGAGATCACGGGATCGACGACGAGGGGGCCGTCGACGCTCGCTACGAAGCTTGCCGGGACCACGAGGTCATAGCCGGTCGCCGTGCGCTCCGTCACGACGGGATGCCGTCGGCCGTCGGGGGCCACGGCGACCGCTGTGCCGACTCGGACCTCGCCATGGGCTCCGGTGAGCGCGAGCGAGAGGCCGTCACGGCTGATGGGAGCGAGGTCCGAGTCGAGGCGATAGGACAGCCGCACGTCGCCCGCGAGGTCCGCGCGATCGATCACGACGATCTGCTCGACCGAGTCGAGCGTGCAGCGGTACCGCTCGGTGAGCGCGCCGCGCGTGAGCGTCAGGTCGTCGCCGTCACGACCGGGAATCGCGGCATCGCCGAGCTCGATCGGCTGATCGTCCGCGGAGGCGCCCACGAGCTCGAAGCGCACGGGGAAGTTCTGCGGCGCGTCGCTGCCGAGGAATGGCACGTAGCGGAAGCCATCGGGGGCGACGGACGCCTTGTAGGTCGTTCCTAGCGCCCAGTGGGCGCCGCGATCGTCCGTGTCGTGGAGGACGACGTCGGGGGTGGGGTACTGGGAGGCAGGCGTCGGGGCGGCGGCGACAACGGCCGCGAGCAGGGTCGGGAGCATGGCGTGGCGGGGCGTCGGAACGTCGGAGGACCGGCCAGTCGACCGGCGCCCGCCTCCATCCACGCCTCCGCCGGACCGTGACGCCCGAGATCGCGGTTCTCGCTGTGCCCGCTCAGCTCGGTCGATTCGGGACGCGCTCCACGGCGCGACGACGCGCCAGGGCGTGTCGTCGCCGTCGGGACTTCGGCCGCGGCAGGCGTGCGGCCTGCACTGCGTCGCGCCGCTCGAAGGACGCGGCGACGTCGACCATCGACGACAGGAGGAGGATGAGCAGGGCCAGCGCCAGTCCGCCTCGCACCCTGACGCCGGGACTCACCCATGCCGCGCCGAACGTGATGGCCACCACGTACAGCCCGAACGACGTCATCAGCCACGGCCACAGCTCCGGGATCCGGTGACCAACCGCACGGAAGGTCCTCAGGACGGCAGCGACGAACAACCCGATGAGTGCGTACCACCAGGGCACGTCGAAGATCGCGAACGCCGTCCAGCCCTCGTAGCCCGCCGCGGACACGCTCGAGTCCTCGAGCCCGAACATCTCGTCCGGGAGGTACAGGCGACCTTCGCGGGCCTGGATCCACGTCATCGGGTACGTGAGCGCCAGGAGTCCTGCGGCCGACCACGTCCGGATGACCCCGAACCGGCTTCCGGGCTCGACCGAGATCCTCGGCGGGATCGGCTGTGCGCCACGCCGGACCGACTCCCTTGCGTCGTCCGACGCCGTCCGCGCGAGCGGTCGCGTGACGACCGGCGCCGTCGGACTCGCCGTCGGTGCACTCTCGACGTCCCGCTGCAGCTCACGCGCCGCCTGGTACCGTGCGTCCGGGTCGTTCTCCAGCGCCTTGAGCACGACGGGGTCGAGGCGCGCGGCCTCCGCGGCGGTCGCCGACGGCGGCGCGAAGCGACCGAGCGGCAGCTCCCCCGTCAGCATCTCGTACAGCACGACGCCCAGGGAGAAGAGGTCGGCGCGGTGATCCACCTGGCCGCTCGCGCGCATCTGCTCCGGCGCCATGTAGTGCGCCGTCCCGAACACCTGGTCCGTGCGCGTGATGCCCATCGCGGTCGGATCCGCGCCGCGCAGCTTGGCGAGGCCGAAGTCTGCGATGCGAACGCGCCCCGCTGCGTCGACGAGGATGTTCTCGGGCTTCACGTCGCGATGGACCACGCCGACGTCGTGCGCCGCCTGTAGCGCGTCACAGATCTGCGGCGCGAGGTCGAGCGCCTCGCGCGCGGACAGCCGACCCTGGCTCAGGAGATCGCGCAGCGTCGCGCCCTCGACGTACTCCAGGACGAGGTAGAAGAACGGCGTGTCGCCGCCGCTCTGGCCGTAGTCATGGATGCGGACGATGTTCGGGTGGTCGAGCTTCGCGAGGACGCGCGCCTCGCGCTCGAACCGCTCCGCGAAGGCCGCAGCGTCCTCGACGATCCCGGCCGCGTCCGGCCGCAGGACCTTGATCGCGACCATGCGGTCGAGCTTCCTGTGCCGCGCGCGGTAGACCGCGCCCATGCCGCCGCGGCCGAGCAGCACCTGGACGTCGTACGCGTCGAGGCGGGCGTCGACGACCTCGGGCGCCAGCGCCTCGGTACCCGCGCCCGCGAGTCCGTCGGTCCCGAACGGCTCCCGGGCGTCTCTCAGGACGCAGGCGGGGCACGCGCCCTCGCTCTCCAGCGGGGCGCCGCAGCGCGGGCAGTCGTTCCTGTCGTCGGATCCGGTCTGGGGGGTCATGGTCCGTTCCTCCACCGGCACTGAACGAAGCGCGCGGAGGGGTTACGGCGATTCGGCGATCTGGCTCCCGAGCGACGCGCCGAGGACCCGGAGCTCCTCGTCGACGTCCTCGCGACCCGCGACGGTCTGGGACACTTCGTCACGGATCAGCTCCCGGAGGCGCTGGCGCATGCGGTGCGCCGCGACCTTCACGGCGCCGATCGAGCAGTCGAGCACCTGTGCTCGCTCGGCGTGCGTGCGGCCGCCGTCGCTCCCGTCGAGCGTGTCCCGGAGCGCCTCGAAGACGGCGGCGCGGCCGCGGGACTCGTGCTCCTCGCGCAGCGCCCCGGTCGCGCGGTCGACGATCTCCAGGGCCCAGGACCGCTCGAACTCCTCGCGCGGAGTGCGTTCGGCCCCGGCGCCGGGCCGGTACCTCTGCGCGGCGACCTCGCGCGCCGCGTCGAGCTGGAGCGACGCGACCCGGCCGCCGCCGCGCTTCTCCGCCCGCTCGCTGCGCCGCTCGTTCGCGACGTGGTGCTGGAGAGCGCCGACGAGGTAGGACCGGAACCGGCCGACCTCCGGGTCGACGCCCGCGAGCGATCCTCCCTCGAGCAGGCCGGCCAGAAATTCCTGCACCAGCTCCAGGGACTCCTCGTCCCCGCGGCCGCCGCGGCGCAGGAACGCGTAGAGCGGGTACCAGTACGCGGTGCAGAGCTCGTCGAGCGCGGCGCGCGCCGCGGGGTCGGTGCCCCGCGACGCCGTGACCACCGACCAGCGGGTCGTTCGGAAGTGCGAGTCGGTCGTCACGGGGTCGAGGGGGCGCTGCGCGCGGTACGAGAGCCTACGCGGTGCGCCGAAGTGCCGCGCGAGTCGGGACTTCCAGGGCGTTCGTGATGCGTTAGGGTGCGGGCGGCCATGGACACCCTCGACAAGCTCCGGATCCTCGCCGACGCGGCCAAGTACGACGCCTCCTGCGCCAGCAGCGGCGCCAAGCGCTCGAACGGCGGCAAGGGCCTCGGGAACGCCACCGGGTCCGGGATCTGCCACAGCTACACGCCGGACGGACGGTGCGTGTCGCTGCTGAAGATCCTGCTGACCAACAGCTGCATCTACGACTGCAAGTACTGCGTCAACCGGGTCTCGAACGACGTCGAGCGGGCGCGCTTCTCGGTCGACGAGGTCGTCCGGCTCACGATCGAGTTCTACCGCCGCAACTACATCGAAGGGCTGTTCCTCAGCTCGGGGATCGTGTCGAGCCCCGACCGCACGATGGAGCTGCTCGCCGAGGTCGCGCGGCGGCTGCGCGAGGACGAGGAGTTCCACGGCTACATCCACCTCAAGGGGGTCGCGGGTGCGTCGGCCGAGGCGCTGCACGCGGCCGGGCGCTACGCCGATCGCGTCAGCGCGAACGTCGAGCTGCCCGAGCAGGCGGACCTCGATCAGCTCGCGCCGGAGAAGACGATCGACGAGGCCGAAGGCGCGATGCGAATCCTCAAGCGGGGGATCGACGAAGGGCGCAGCGAACGCGGGGGCCGTCGCACGGTCTCGACCGCGTCGAGCACTTCTGCGAAGCGTCGGCCGCGGCGTCGCTTCGCTCCCGCCGGGCAGTCGACGCAGATGATCGTTGGCGCGACGCCGGCGCCCGACCGCTCGATCCTCTCGACGGCTCACCGCCTCTACGGCCGGCACCGGCTGCGCCGCGTCTACTACAGCGCGTACAGCCCGATCCCGAACGCGCACCAGGACCTGCCGACGAAGCTCCCCGCGCTCGTGCGCGAGCACCGCCTCTACCAGGCCGACTGGCTGCTGCGCTTCTACGGCTTCGACCTCGACGAGGTCGTGACGCTCGACGACGGCAACCTCGACCTCGACGTCGACCCCAAGACGGCGTGGGCGCTGGCGCACCGCGACTTCTTCCCCGTCGACGTGAACACGGCGCCGCGCGAGGCGCTCCTTCGCGTCCCGGGGCTCGGCGAGCGCTCCGTCAAGCGGATCCTCCAGTCGCGCCGCCACCGCCGGTTGCGCGAGGCGGATCTGAAGCGGCTCCGCGCGCCGATGAAGCGCGTCCTTCCGTTCGTCGTGACCGCGGACTCGTGGGACGTCGCGGCGAAGAAGCTCGACGGGGACCGCCTGCGCGACGAGGTGCGCACGCGCGGCCAGCAGCTCCTGCTGTTCGAGTCGAGGACGTCCGCCGCGACGGGCCAGGTCTGATGGGGGCGCGGCGCGTCGTCGTCCTCGACGGCACCTTCGACGGCTGGCGGGACTGGGCGCGCGCGCTGCTCCGGGACGGAGTGGCCGCGGAGGACGTCGAATTCGTCGATGTGCTGCGGTCCGCTCCCGGCGGAGAGGGGGGGCTCTTCGGCGCAACGCCCGAGCCCGTCGCAGCGCCGAGCGCTCCACCCTTCGGCGTCCCGAAGGCGTTCGCGCGCCGCGCGCCGACCGTCGCGTGCTTCCGCGGCGCGGACGTGTGGGCGGTGCTCTATCGGCTCGTCGCGCGGATCGCGTCGGGCGAGCGCGACGTGCTCGACGACCCGCTCGATCCGGACGTCGTGCGCTTCCAGCGGATGGAGAAGGACGTGCGCCGCGACGCGCACAAGATGCACGCGTTCGTGCGCTTCCGGCGCATCGAGAACGAGGCCGCGCGGAACGGCGAGCGCTTCGTCGCCTGGTACCGCCCGTCCCACCTGATCGTCGAGCGCGAGGCGTCGTTCTTCCGGAACCGGTTCCCGAGCATGGACTGGTCGATCTTGACGCCCGACGCGAGCTGTCACTGGGACGGCGCCGAGGTTCGCATCACGCCGGGCGTCGACCGCGACGCGGCGCCGGACGGGGACGAGCTCGAAGAGCTGTGGTGCGCGTACTACGCGTCGATCTTCAACCCGGCGCGCGTGATGCTCTCGGCGATGAAGGCGGAGATGCCGGCGAAGTTCTGGGACACGATGCCGGAGACCGCGCAGATCCCGGACCTGCTCGCGGCCGTGCCCGCGAGGTTGGAGGAGATGGCCCGTTCGTCGCGACGACTCGCCGAGTCCGCCGCGCCGTTCGTTCCGGCGGGCGCGTCGCTCCAGGAACTGCGGAGCGCGCTCCCGGACTGCGAGGGGTGCGAGCTGCATCGCTTGGGCGGCCGACCGCTGCTGGGGGAGGGGCCGGCGGACGCTTCGGTAGCGATCGTGGGGGAGCAGCCGGGCGACATGGAAGAGCGTGCCGGCCGGCCGTTCGTCGGCCCCGCCGGGGAGGTGCTCGATGAGGCGCTCGCGGCCGCCGGACTTCCGCGCGAGCGCGTGTACCTGACGAACGCGGTCAAGCACTTCCGGCACGAGGTGCGCGTCGAGCCCGAGGGGCGGGGCAAGCGCCGGATCCACAAGCGGCCCTCGGTCCAGCACGCGTCGCGCTGCCAGCCGTGGCTCGACGCCGAGATGGAGCGCGTCCAACCGTCGGCGCTCGTCCTGCTCGGCGTGTCGGCGGGTCGCTCGGTGTTCGGCCCGACCCATCGCAGCCCCGCACCGGGCGACGCCCCTCAGCCCCGGTCGTCTCGCTACGCGCGGGCGACGTGGTCGACCTTCCACCCGGCGGCGATCCTGCGCGCCCGCGACGCCGCTGCGGCCGAGCGGATGCGCGGGCATCTCGTCGCGACGCTCCAGGCCACGACCGAGGCGGTCTCGGAGCCGGGACGTGAGCACGCCTGACGTCGCAGGAAGGAACGCGGCATCGCGCTGTGCCGTTCGGACACATTGCGACTGAGACGCAGTTGCACTACCGTTTCCGGGCTCGACCCGGCCGCGCGAATTCTTGATTCCTCCCCAGTCATGACGCCGTACTCCGACGCCGAAGCGGCCAAGAAGGCCGCGCGCCGCAAGCGCCGCTCGCGCGCGATGACGGTGATCCGTCGCGTGCACCTGTACTCCGGGCTCGTCCTGGTGCCCTGGGTGCTGCTCTACGGGGTCACGGCGTTCCTCTTCAACCACCCGTCGGTCGCCACCGATCGCGTGCGTGAGCACATCGAGGCGCCGGCGCTCGAAGGCACGCCGTTCGAGGGCGAGATCGACGCGGAGGAGCTCGCCCGGATCGTCGCGGCGGCCATCGCCGAGTCGATGGAGGAGGACGAGGAGACCGAGGGCGAGGAGGGCAGCGACGACGTCCAGACCGCCGTCGTCGAGGCGAGCGCGTCGACCGGCATCGGGCCGAACGCGACGCCCGCCCCCGTGGAACTCACGCCGATCGACCCGCACTTCGTGCGCGACGCGTTCCTGGAGGTCCGCACGGAGACCGCGCGCTTCTCGATGGGCTACGACCTCGAGAAGGGCGACATGAGCTACTCGCGTCGCTCGATCCGGCCCTCGACGGAGTCACCGCTCGACCGGTCGCGCTTCGCACCCGACGGCGTCAAGGACCTGGTGCCCAGCGAGGCGTGGAAGGGCGGCGCGCGCGACGTCGTCGCGCGCTTCACCGACGAAGACCTCGAGGACGCGACCGTGTCGCTACGGTCGGGGCCCGTGCTGCAGTTCGAGGTCGAACACGAGGGCAAGCGGCACGAGGTGCGCTACGACGTCGGCAGGCGCTCCGTGTCCGCCGAGGAGATCGGCGAAGAGGAGGGGATGCACTGGCGGTCGTTCCTGCTCCGCCTGCACCTCGCGCACACCTACCCGTCCGACGGAGGGATCCGTTGGATCTGGGCGGTGTTCGTCGACCTGATGGCCTTCTCGATGGTCAGCTGGGCGCTGTCCGGTCTGCTGATGTGGTGGCAGATCAAGAAGACCCGCGGCGTCGGCAAGTGGCTGATGATCCTGAGCACGGTCGGCGCGACCGCGATCGGCATCGCCATGTACGAGATGTTCATCTCGTGATCAACCCCGGCTGATCAACCCCGGCTGATCAACCCCGGCTGATCAACCCCGGCTGATCAACCCCGGCGGGGCGGGCACGCTTCGAGCCAGCGCTGCTCCGTCTCGTCGAACACGCGGCTGCGCGTGAGGAAGCGCTTGCCCGTCGGCGCCTCGATCGAGAAGCCCGCGCCGCGTCCTGGGACCGCGTCGAGGATGAGCTGGGTGTGCGCCCACAGCGCGAACTGAGCCTTGCCCATCCAGACCTCGCAGCCGTGCACCTCGCCGAGCAGGACGTCCTGCGCGCCCACCTTGAACTCGCCCTTCGGGAAGCACATCGGCGCGCTCCCGTCGCAGCACCCGCCGGACTGGTGGAACATCAGCGGGCCGTGCGTCTCGACGAGCTCGTCGATCAACGCCTCCGCGGCGGGCGTCGCGGTGACTCGCTCGACGCCGGGCGCGGCGCCCTCCGCAGGGGAAGACGCCGCGTTCGCTGCTTCGTTCGTTCGGTCGGTTCCGTCCAAGGATCAGAAGAAGCCCATCGGCTTCTCGTCGTAGCTGACCAGCAGGTTCTTCGTCTGCTGGTAGTGGTTCAGCATCATCTTGTGGTTCTCGCGCCCGATGCCGGAGTGCTTGTAGCCCCCGAACGCCGCGTGCGCAGGGTACAGGTGGTAGCAATTCGTCCACACGCGCCCCGCCTCGATCGCGCGTCCGGCACGGTAGGCGGTGTTCGTGTTGCGCGTCCAGACGCCGGCGCCGAGGCCGTAGAGCGTGTCGTTGGCGATGCCGATCGCGTCGTCGAAGTCCTGGAACGTCGTCGTGGCGACGACGGGGCCGAAGATCTCCTCCTGGAAGATCCGCATCGAGTTCTGGCCGCGGAAGACCGTCGGCTGGACGTAGTAGCCGCCCGCGAGGTCGCCCTCCAGCTCGGCCGGCCCGCCCCCGGTGAGCACCTCGGCGCCCTCGTCCTTGCCGATGGACAGGTATGAGAGGATCTTCTCGTACTGGTCGCTCGACGCCTGGGCGCCGATCATCGTGTTCGGGTCGAGCGGGTTGCCCTGGACGATCTTGTTCGTGCGCTCGACCGCGAGGTCGTAGAAGTCACCGGAGATCGACTTCTGGATCAGCGCGCGCGACGGGCAGGTGCAGACCTCGCCCTGATTCAGCGCGAACATCGCGAAGCCCTCGAGGCACTTGGAGCGGAAGTCGTCGTCCTTCTCCATCACGTCCTCGAAGAACACGTTCGGCGACTTGCCCCCGAGCTCCAGCGTGACCGGGATCAGGTTCTCGGACGCGTACTGCATGATCAGGCGCCCGGTCGTCGTCTCGCCCGTGAACGCGACCTTCGCGACGCGGTCGCTCTGGGCGAGCGGCTTGCCCGCCTCGACGCCGAAGCCGTTCACGATGTTGAGCACGCCCGGCGGGAGGAGATCCGCGATGCTCTCCATCACGAGCAGGATCGACGCAGGGGTCTGCTCCGCGGGCTTCAGAACGACGCAGTTGCCGGTCGCCAGCGCGGGCGCGAGCTTCCACGTCGCCATCAGGATCGGGAAGTTCCACGGGATGATCTGCCCGACGACGCCGAGCGGTTCGTGGAACTGGTAGCTGACGGTGTCGGCGTCGAGCTCGCCCTGCGTGCCCTCCTGGGCGCGGATCGCGCCTGCGAAGTAGCGGAAGTGATCGATCGCCAGCGGGAGGTCGGCAGCGAGCGTCTCGCGGACGGCCTTGCCGTTCTCCCACGTCTCGGCGACGGCGAAGCCCTCGAGGTTCTCCTCCAGGCGATCGGCGATCTTGTTCAGGATCTGTGCGCGCTCGCCGGCCGGGGTCCGGCCCCAGCTCGCCTTCGCCTTGTGGGCGGCGTCGAGCGCCATCTCGACGTCCTCTGCGGTCGAGCGCGGGATCTCGCAGAACGCGGCGCCGGTGACCGGCGTGATGTTCTCGAAGTACTGGCCGCGCTTCGGCGGGACCCACTCGCCGCCGATGTAGTTCTCGTAGCGGGTCGCGTACTTGGCAGGAGAGCCGGACTGGTTGGGAGCTGCGTACGTCATCTCGTCCTGTCCCGGTCGGGGGACGGCGGTGGGGCCCCGATCGGGGCAGCAGTGGGGAAGGGGGAGGAACGCCGCGGTCCGACGTCCTTGGATCTCCCCTGGCAACGCTCGTGCCGAAGCGCCGCCGGGCCCCGTGCGCGTCCCGCGACGGTCAGCACCGTTGCACAACGCAACAGGTGGAGCGCCCCGTTGCGCCGACGGACCTGCGGCCATCCGTTACGGTGTCGGAATGTCGGGTGTGGTGCGTGACGTCGACCGGAAGGGGCCGCGGCTGCTTCGACTCGCGCCCGTCGAGGACGACGTCCGTCAGTGCTTGATCGCGGGCGACCTGGACGCCGAGGCGCATCCGGTCGCGACGCACTGGGATCGCTCGCGCCGGCTCGGCGCCGACCCCGACGGTGGGCACTGGATCGAGAGCGGGGTCGTCGACGCCGATCTGCGCCGCGAGGCCATCGACGCCACCGACGACATCTGGCATCCCGCGCGCGCGATCCTGTCCGGGTTCGGACGCGCCTGCGAGCGGACCGACCACGTCGCCGTCCTGTCCGACGCGCGCGGTGTCGTCGCGCGGACCCTCGGCGGCGGCGACTTCGCCGACACCGCGCGTCGGCTGCGACTCGTCGAGGGCGCGCTGTGGGACGAGACCACGCGCGGCACCAACGCGATCGGGACCGCGCTCGCCGTCGGGCGACCGGTGTCCGTCGAGGGCGGCGCACACTTCGCTCGCGTCAACGGTGAGCTCATCTGCCTCGCCACGCCGATCCGCGATCCCCACGGCCGCGTGGTCGCGGTCCTCGACGCGACGTCGCGCGTCGAGCGCCTCGGCGCCCTTCCACCCGAGGTGATCCTGACCGTGGCGCGCGCGATCGAGGAGGTGCTCCGCGCGCGCGTCTACGCGGGCGCGTCGGCGCTCTCGCTGGTCGAGCGCGTGCTCGAGCACGCCTCCGACGCGGCGTTCCTCGTCGAGCGCCCCGGCCGCGTCGTCCGCGCGAACCACGCCGGCCGTCAGCTCCTGGCGGGTCGGCGCACGGACGAGGTGCTCCCGACCTTCGAGGAGCTCGCCGGCGCGATCGAATCGGGCCCGCTGGAGCGCCAGGAGGTCGACCTCGGCGGGGCGCGCGTGCGCTGGACGGTCGAGCCGGTCGCGGACGCGGCCGGCGATGTGCTCGCGCTGCTCGTGTTCGCGGAGACGGGTGCACCGCCCGCGCGCTCGTACGGACACGGCGGAGCCAGGCCGCACGGCGCACCGTCCTCGCGATCGACAGGGGACGCGTTCCTCCCGATCGTGGGCGACGATCCGGCGATCGAGACCGCACGCGAGACCGCGGGGCGCCTCGCGGCCACGGGTCTGCCGGTGCTGCTCCTCGCGGAGACCGGGACCGGCAAGGAGCTGTTCGCACGCGCGATCCACGCCGCGAGCGCCCGCCGCAGCGGGCCGCTCGTGTCCGTCAACTGCGGCGCCCTCCCGGCCGACCTCGTCGCGAGCGAGCTCTTCGGTCACGGCCCGGGCGCGTTCACCGGTGCCGCCGCGCGTGGCAGCGATGGTCTGATCGCTGCGGCCGACGGCGGCACCCTGTTCCTGGACGAGGTCGCCGACCTCGGGCCCGAGGCCCAGGTGTCGCTCCTGCGCGTCCTGGAGACGGGGACGTTCTCGCGGATCGGCGAGGCGACCGAGCGGCGCGTCGACCTGCGGGTGGTCGCGGCCACGTGCCAGGACCTCCAGGCCGCGGTGCGCGCCGGCACGTTCCGCGAGGACCTCTACTTCCGCATCGGCGGCGCCGTCCTGCCGATCCCGCCGCTCCGCGAGCGCTCCGACATCGCGCTGCTCGCCGGGTTCCTGTGGGACCGGCTGGAGCGACGCACGGGTCGCGAGCCGCGCCCGCTCGCGCCGGCGCTCCTCGTCCGCCTCGCGGAGCACGACTGGCCCGGCAACGTCCGTGAGCTGGAGTCGACGCTGGAGTACGTGTCCGCCCTCGCCGTGGACGCGGACGCGCCCGGCGTCGAACACCTGCCGGCGACGCTGGCGCCGCGCTCGCTCCCCCCGGCCGCCGGGTGCGAATCGACCGGCGGCTGGACGCTCGCCCACCGCGAGGCGCTGGAGCGCGCGCTGCGCGCCGCCGGCGGCAACGTCTCGGCCGCTGCGCGCGAGCTAGGCGTGGCGCGCAGCACGGTGTACCGAGCGGCGCGCCGTTTCGGGCTGAACGTGCGGCGTCAGGGCTGAGCGCGGGAGAGTCCCTTCCGGAAGCTGGACAGAAGTCCGCTGACCTCGACCACGACTGATTCCGGATCCCACGACCGACGGGGAACCGCTCGATCGACCGTGCTGGAGAGCGGGTCGTGTGCGTCCTCGAACGATCGGCGAATCGACTCGCAGGCGGTGTCACCGAAGCGCTCTCGCACGTCCAACCCCAGCAGGTACGCCCCACCGTGCGAACCCCGGTCGTCCGAGTGTGGATCTCGCGCGAGCGCAATCTCGTCGTCGACCGTGACGGCGCTGCTGCGGGCGCGCAGAAGGTCCACGAGGTCGACGAGATCCTTGGCGTCCATATCACCGCGCTCGCTGAACGCGCGGCATTTCATGAAGGCGAGAGACACGAGGTCGGCCACGCCGATCTCGACCGTGTCCGATAGCTTCGCCGTGAGAGCCGATCGGAGGGCGTCGTCGAAGCCGTCGACCGACATCGAGGCGCCGCCCTGCGGCCAGTCGATTCTCCCGGCC
The DNA here is from genome assembly GCA_038757895.1 of Planctomycetota bacterium. Lineage (GTDB taxonomy): Bacteria > Planctomycetota > UBA1135 > UBA1135 > Saltatorellus. The sequence goes on from JBCDGE010000053.1 coordinate 18,163, forward strand.
GCAGCTTCCACTCCGCCGAACGGGATGACGTCGACCGGGACCCCGTTCCTGTGAATGATCCGGTGGGGGGCGGCATCGGGGTGGAATCGGCCCGAGCCGCCGGTCGCGTCGTGGACCAGTCGATCGAAGGTCTCCCATCCACCCACCTGAACCGCCACGTCGACGTCGAGCGTCCTTCGTGACGCTCGCTCCCCGAGCCGTTCGAGCGCAAGGTCGCGTGCTACCGCTCCTACGACCATGAACGGAAGTGCGAGTGCACTCGCACTCCTGTGGAAATCGACCAGGGCCTCGCAGTGCCGCTTCTCGAGCGTCATGCGTCCTTCCATCGCGCGAGCAGGTGCTCCGTTCGCAGCCATTCGGCCGCCTCGACCGATCGACTATCCGCTTCCACCAGGAGCTCGGCGTGCACATCGAGCGCGTCCGCGAGTCCCCGCGTAGCCGGCGCCCTCTCCGCGCTCGGGGCGCCGATCGACTCGACGACGGTGATCGGGCCCCCTGGATCGGGCACTAGCTCCAGTTCCTGGGCGATCGCGCGGCGTCCGCCCGGCGAAGGGACGTGGAGCGTGACCTCGTGGGAGCCGAGGTCCGCGCCGAGCCGCTCCGCTGCGATGGCACCTCCGACGAGCGCGCGTCCGTCACTTGCGAGAGAGTCGATCTTCGCCTCCAGGACCGCGACGGCGTCGTGTCCGGCGGGCCGCATACGCTCCGGCTCGAGGGTCGGCCTCAGCACATCCAGGTAACCGTCGACCCAGCGGAGGTGGAGCTCCTCCATCCGCATCGCGCGTCGTCGATCGCCGACGATCCGGATCCAGCCTTCCTCCGCGAGCTCGCGCAGGACGCGCGCCGCCGATGGCTGGCTGACGCCTGCGGCCGCCGCGATCGCGCGGGTGGTTGCATGCAGCAATTCCGGAGTCGTCAGAAGCGCGCGGACGACGCGCAGTCCGATCGGCCGCGCGAGAGGGGAAGAACTGGGTCGGCCGACACGTCGGCCGCGCCGTGGGCGAGCCGGGACGCCCTCGATCTGGATCCGTGCGTCGGGCGCGTCGATGAACGCGTTTCCGCTCGCGTCCAGGTACTCGACTCCAGCCGCTCGGAGAGCGGTGCCGACCTGGGCGGAGACGTGGTCGGTGCAGAGCAACGGAATCGCGCGGCTCCTGTCGTTCGCGGTCCTCGCTCGTGCGACGAGGCGTTCGACGTTCGAAGGGCGCACCCTCGCGAGGGTCTCGGCCGCGTAGTCGGTGCTCGATGTAGGACCGATGATCCGGATGAGCGCGTGGCCCCATGGCGCTTCTGGATGCGCCCCGGGAGGCGCAGCTTCCACGCTCACCTCGAGCCCCGTTCGTTCCCGAAGCCGGTCGAGGCACTCCTCGAGCAGGTCCCGGTCATCCTGTTGCCTCGCCGCTTCGGTCACTCCTCTTGCCCCTGGCGGCTGGATCGTCCGCACGGCACAACTCTTTCTCGCCTGATTCTGCGGCAGAATCAAGAATATTATTGAATCAAGCCGCGAGCTCACCCCCCGAGCGTCAGCATCGTCAGGTCGTCGTCCACCGGGCGGCCGGCGGCGAAGGTGCGCGCGGCGCCGACGATGCCGTCGAGCAGCGCTCGGCCGGTGTCGGTCGTCGTGCGGAACGCCTCGACCAGCCGGTCCTCTCCGTAGAGGCCGTCCTCGCCCCGCGTCTCGACCACGCCATCCGTGTAGAGCAGCAGCCGCTCGCTCGCGCCGAGCTCGGTCGTCTCCACGTCCCACGTCAGGTCGCTGAACGCGGGCGAGATCATCGTCCCCGTCAGCGCGAGGCGGCGCGGCTGGGCGCCCGGCGCGCCCACGAGCGGCGGCGGGTGGCCTGCGTTCGCGTACTCCAGCGCGCTGCCGTCGAGGCGGCCGCAGAAGAGTGTCACGAAGCGACCCTCGTCGAACGGGCGCAGCGCGCGCGCCACGCGCTCGGTCACGGCGCCGGGCGCGAAGTCCTCGGTGTGCGCGTCGTGGAACGCGGACTTCACGATGCCCGTGAGCATCGCGGCCGACACGCCGTGACCGCTGACGTCCGCTACGACGAACGCGACGCGCGAACGGCCGGCGTCCGCGAAGTCGTACAGGTCGCCGCCGAGCGAATCGCACGGGTGGTAGGTCGCGGCGAGCGGCGTGCCGCCGACGACCGCCTCCGTGGCCGGCAGCATGCTGGACTGGAACAGGCGCGCCTCCTCCAGCTGGGCTTCCAGCTTGTTCGTGTAGCGCTCGTTCTCGCGGCCGAGCCGACGTAGCTCCAGGCAGCGACCGACGAGCGTCAGGAGCACCTCGCGGTCGAAGGGCTTCGTGATGAAGTAGAAGGCCTTCTCGCGGATCGCCCGGATCAGCTGGGCGTCGACCTCGTGGACGAGGCCGGTCATGAAGATGATCTCGACGTCGGGCGCTCGCTCGCGCAGCGCGGTCATGAGCTGGAACCCGTCCATCTCCGGCATCCGGATGTCGAGGATCGCGAGATCGGGGGCGGCCTCGTCCACCGCGGCGAGCGCGTCGTGGGGCGTCGTCGCGGTCGCGACCTCGTAGTGCGGCGCGAGCACGCGGCTCGCCGTGCGCAGGAGGTTCTGCTCGTCGTCGACCAGGAGTACGCGGTCCTTCCTCATGACGTCGTTCCCGCCGTTCCTGCCGCGGGGAGCCGCAGGTGCACCGCCGTGCCCGCGCCCGGCTCGCTCTCCAGCGTGAGCTTGCCGCCCATGTTCCAGACGATCGAGCGGCAGATCGACAGCCCGAGGCCGTTCCCGTGCGGCTTGGTCGTGAAGAACGGCTCCAGCACGCGCGCGCGGACGTCGGGCTCGATCCCGAAGCCGTCGTCCTCGACCGTGACGACCACCTCGGCGTCCTCATGCGCCGCGCAGACGCGAAGCGTCCCTCCCGTCGGCAGCGCGTCGCGCGCGTTCGTCGCGAGGTTGAGCACGAGCTGCTCCAGGTCGCCCTGACCCCCGCGCACCTGCGGGACGTCGGACGGCACCTCGCGGACCACCTGGACGCCCTGCCGGTCGAGGCTGTCGTTCAGGATCGCGAACGTGCTCTCCAGCGCCTTGTGCAGGTCGCCGCTGCCGACCGTCGTCTCGTCGCCGCGGGCGAAGGCCAGCATCCCGCCGAAGATCCTGCGGCAGGACTTCAGCGAATGCTCGATCTGCTCCAGGTCCGTTGACAGCACCTCGGGGTCGATCTGTCCGTCCGAGATCTCGGAGCGCATCTGCTGGACGAGCGGGAGGACGGCGCCAAGCGCGTTGTTCACGTCATGCGAGACGCCGCGGGCGAGGCTCGCCACGACGTGCTTTCGCTCCGCCTCCAGCACGCCGCGCTCCAGCGCTCGATTGCGCAGGAGGTTGCGGACGGCGAACGACACGTGCGGGACGAAGCGCGCGATCGCCTCGGCCTCGTAGGCGCCGAGCGACCCGGGATGACAGCACGCGATCTTCAGCAGGCCGAGCGCGCCCTCGCTCGTCAGGAGCGGCGCGATGAGCAGCGACATCTCTGCGCGTTCGTCGGACCTGGCGTTGAAGTCGAGCACGTCCGCGAGGACGTCGGCCCGTCCATTCGTCCACGGCACCCAGCTGGCGCGCTTGCGGTCGAAGCCGTGCACGCCGCCGAGCTCCATCGCGGTGCGGACGGCGGGCGTCGCGCGCATACGCGCCCCGACGTGGGGGCTCTTCCCCTTGCGCCACGCGACCTGCTCGGCGACGACCTCCAGCCCCTCGACGTCTGGCTCGTGGATCAGGATCGCCGCCGAGTGGTCGTAGCGCGTCAGCGACCGGAGGCCGTGGAGGATCTGGTAGAAGAGGTCCTTCGGCCGCAGGCGCTCCATCATCTTGCGCTCGATGCGCAGGCGCACCTCGGCGAGCCGCTCGCGGTCGACGACGCGGACCGTCTTCGCGACGATCTCGGCCGCGCGACTCGCCGCCCTGAGCTCGGGGACGTCCCAGTCCTGCTTGCGGCGCAGAGCGAGCACCGCCCACGTGCGGCCGTACCTCTCGATGGGCGCGAGCACGATGTTCCGCGGGAGCTTCGGCCGTTCGCCCTGGAGGATCTTCCGCAGGAGCGCGCGGTCCCAGCGCGCGTCCTGCGGAACAGCGACGCTGAACTCGACCCGCTTCGTGCCCGGCTCCAGCCGCGCAAGGCACGCGCTCGGCGCATCGAAGAACTCACGGACGAGCCGCAGGCCCATCTTGACGGCCTTGTCGGCGTCGCGGACCTGCTCGAGCTGGTGCGGCAGGTCCGCGAGGAATCGGTAGAGCTCGACCTCGGAGGGCACGCGACGAGGGTAAGCGAATCGCGCCGGTCCCTGCGGCGCTCCCGCGTCAGTCGCGCACGTACGTGCGCGAGACCTGCCGATCGACGGCCTCCAGGAGCACGATTACCTGGGGGCCGATCGGCTCGTTGGGGTCGAGCGTGCGGTCGACGCTCCACGGCTCGACGCCGTAGCCGTCGCCGCGAACGCGCACGATCAGTCCCGACTCGTCCCCGTAGACGTCGGCGGGGAAGCCGCGCCCGAACCGCTCGCGCAGGCGCCGCTTGACCTCCGTCGCAACGAGCTCGCAAGCGTCGTACCAGGTCGTCGAACCCGCGCGCGGCGGCGTGGCCACGCGGAACAGCTGCTCGGCCTCGGAGTACTCGAACATGGCCGCATCGTGCCGAAGTCGGGGGGGCCGAATCCAGGGCACTAGAATCGGCCTCGACATGCGCGCACTTCCCAGCCGCGCCGCCGGGCTCCTCTTGCTCGCGGCGATCGCATTCTCCACCTCTTCCGATGCCCTCTCGGCGCCCCAGGGCTCCGCCGAGGACTACGCCCGCGCCGCAGCGCTTCGCTCGCGCTTCGGCGGGCTCGTCGATCGCGGCGTGGTCCGGCCCGAGTGGATCGACGACGAACGACTCTGGTACCAGGTCGACACGGGGCCGCAGCAGACCGAGGTCGTCCTCGTCGACGTCTCGGCGCCCGAGGGGCGTCGGCGACGCGTCCTCGCCGACACCGTCCAGCTGAGGTACCTGTTCACGCGTGACGACGTCGAGATCGTTCGGCTCGCGCCTCACCCGGAAGAACTCGGCGTGCTCCACGCGCTCTGCGCGTCCCATGGCGTGTTCGCGTGGGACGTCCACGCGGGCAGCGCGCGGCGGATCGACGCCGAAGAGGTGGATTCGTTCCAGTACGACGTCGGAGGACCGGCGGACGTGCCGTCGCGCAGCCGGGACGGCGGCGCGGCCTCACAGGTCATGATCGTCAACGGGTCGAACGTGCTCCTGTCGCTCGAGTGGATCACGCCTGACGGCGGGCGGCGTGGCTACGGTTCGATCGCGCCCGGCGGCTCGACCTGGCAGACGAGCTACGACGGACACGCCTTCGCGCTCGTCGACGACCGCGGCGAGGACCGCGCCTGGTTCCGCGTCGGCGGTCAGTCCGGCGTCGCATTCATCGGACCGCGAGAGGCGTCGAAGACGAGTGCGGGGGCGGAGCGCGCGCCGCGGCGTCGATCGGGTCTCTCGCCGGACGGCGCGCTCCGCGTCCACAAGCGCGGCGGCGACCTGTTCGTCTCGGAGGTCGACGGGGAGCAGAGCGTGCGCGTCACGGACGACGGCGGCGACGACGCCTCGTACCGCCTGCCCGTGCGCTGGGCGCCGGACGGCCGCCACTTCGCCTGCCTGCGGATCGAGCGTAAGCCCGCGCGCACCGTTCAGTTCGTGGAGTCCGCTCCCCAAGACCAGCTCCAGCCCGTCGTGCGATCGATGCGCTACCGGAAGCCGGGGGACCCGATCGACCGAGCGCAGCCGCGGCTGTTCCGCGTCGAGCGTGACGGCGGCCTGCGCGCGCTGGAGATCCCGGTCAAGGGCGAGCACCTGTTCGACACGCCCTGGTCGATCCAGAGGCTCGAGTGGGAGGAGGACGGATCGCGGCTGACCTTCCTCTACAACGAACGCGGTCACCGGGTGATGCGCTGGATCGGTGTCGACGTCGACGAGCCGCGCGCGACCGCGATCATCGAGGAGGCGCCGGAGACCTTCGTCGACTACGCCTACAAGACGTTCCTGCACCGCTTCCCCGGTACGGACGACGCGCTCTGGATGACCGAGCGGAGTGGGTGGAACCACCTCATCCTCGTCGACGTACGGACCGGCGAGGTGAAGCGCGAGGTGACGAGCGGCGAGTGGGTCGTGCGGAGCGTCGAGGAGGTCGACGACGAGGCGCGCACCGTGCTGCTCCGCGTGATGGGGATCCACCCCGACCAGGATCCGTACCACGAGCACTTCGCTCGAGTCGACGTCGACACGGGGCAGCTCACTCTCCTGACCGAGTCCGACGGAACGCACCGGATCGACCCGTCGCCCGACGGTCGCCACTACGTCGCCACGTGGTCGCGCGTCGACCACCCGCCGGTCGCGGAGCTGCGCCGGACGGAGGATGGCTCTCTGGTGTGCGTCCTGGAGCAGTCGGACGCGAGTCGTCTCGTGGACGCGGGATGGCGGATGCCGCAGCGGTTCGTCGCGAAGGGACGCGACGGCAAGACCGACATCTGGGGCGTCGTGTACAGGCCGACGAACCACGACCCCGACGGGCAGTACCCGATCGTCGAGTCGATCTACGCCGGGCCGCACGGTGCCCACGTCCCGAAGAGCTGGAGCGTCCACCGCAAGCCGATGGAGCTCGCAGAGCTGGGCTTCGTGGTGGTCCGGATCGACGGGATGGGGACGAACTGGCGCTCGAAGGCATTCCACGACGTCGCGTGGAAGAACCTCGGCGACGCGGGCTTCCCCGATCGGATCGCGTGGCTCGAGGCGCTCGCCGCGGCCGATCCCTCGATCGACCTCGACCGGCTCGGCATCTACGGCGGCAGCGCGGGCGGCCAGAACGCGATGCGGGCGCTGATCGCCCACGGCGACGTGTACCGCGCCGCCGTGGCGGACTGCGGCTGCCACGACAACCGCATCGACAAGATCTGGTGGAACGAGCTGTGGATGTCGTGGCCCGTTGGCCCGCACTACTCGGAGAGCTCGAACGTCGACCAGGCGCACCGGATGCAGGGCGACCTGATGCTGGTCGTCGGAGAGGTCGACCGGAACGTCGATCCGGCGTCGACGATGCAGGTCGTGGACGCGCTCGTGAAGGCGGACAAGGACTTCGACCTCGTCGTGCTACCGGGCGTGGGCCACGGCGCGGCGGAGACGGAGTACGGCACGCGGCGGCGGCGCGACTTCTTCGTACGCAAGCTGCTCGGCGTCGAGCCGCGCTGGCCGGATTAGTCGCGCATCGAGTTCCTCGCTTCCTCGCGGACCTCTTCATCCGCGTCGAACTCGGCGGCGTGACGGAGGGCGTCGAGCACGCCCGGGACCGAGGTGTAGTTGACGAGCGTCTCCGCGGCCTCCGAGCGCACCGGTGCCGACGGGTCGTGGGCCAGCGCATTCAGCAGCGGTTGCACGAGAAGGTCACTCGACGCGCGCGCGTCCGCCTGGCGCCACACGTCCGCACGGGTCGCCTCGCTGGTCGACGACTCACCGACGCGGATCATCTCCTCGACGACACCGGGACCCCACTCCTCCGCGTCCCGCAGCGCGCGCCAGGCAGCGAGCTTGTCGGCCTCGGTCGCCATCGGATCGAGGATCGTGTCGCGCGCGGCGGTCGGGTCGATCCGCGGCTGTTGCGCGATCGCCTCCAGCAGAGACTGGGCGACGACGTCCGACCTCTCGACTCGCTGCTCGTCGCGGAGCGCAAGTTCCTCGAGGGACCGCTCGATCGCCTCCAGCCGCGCGTCCGTCCGATCGTCCTCGACCCGCGGCGACGGAGCGGCCGCGACGGGAGCGAGGTCGAGCCCCGCGACGCGTTGCTCGAGCGCTGCGAGGCGCGCCTCCAGGTCACCCGTGTCCGGTGCGTTGCGGTCCTGGGCCACCCGCGGCGTGGACGCCACCTCCGGACCGGACCCCAGGAACAGCCAGGCGCCCGCACCGGCAGCGCCGCCGGTCAGGGCCGCGATGACGGCGACGGGGAGGAGCTGCTCGATCGTTGTGATTCCCATGGCAGGTCCCATGACACCCTGCACCGCCTGGCGGCGGTGGGATTCGATGGATTCTCCGGGCGCCGCCCGGACTCCGCGAATCACCACTTCGATGTCACGCCGGTGACCGTCTCAGCCCTTCCCGATGCTCACAGATATCGCGTCGGGGCCGTTGCACTTCGCTGGATCCAGGTCGACATCACGCGTACCGCAGCCTGCGTGCCGAGCCATGCTCCATCGAGACCCACCGAGACTCTGCGTCGCCCTTCTGGCGCTCGTCGGGTGCTCGGGCCCGACCGCTTCGAACGCATCTCTGCTCGAACCGGGCGTGTATGCATGGAACGAGCTGGACTTCGTGCAGGCCGGGTGGGACGCGGCCCTCACGGCGAACGCGGCCGAACAACATGAGGCGTTCTTCCTCGACGGCGCTCTGAGGGACGAGTTCCGGCGCGGACTGGTTCGCGTCGAATCCCGAACGATGGCCGACGGGTCTGGCTGGTCTTCGGAGCTGGGGAGCGGCCTCGTGCTCGACGAGGGCGGTGGCGCTGGACTCCTCACGGCGCGGCACGTCGTCGGGCTGGGAGCCCAGGACCAGACCGTCTCCGTCATGGACCGAACAGGGCAGCGCGGTGCATTCGCCCTGCTGACAGCTGGAGCATCGCAGAAGGACCTCGCAGCCCTCCCCGCGCACGAGGACGGCCGTGCTGTCGATACCAGGACGGAAGGAGCAGGCCCACGTCGAGCGCGGCGCGGAGAGTCGGTCCTCGTCGTGGGCTATCCCGCTGGTTCGATGGGGGTCGGTCGATCCGGTCGGATGATCTCGCCGCCTCCGCACGCCCCGGTTCTGGTCGAACCCGTCGCCGTGCTGGGGCGGGTGCATCGCGTGGATCCTCTCGTCCTCGTGCCGACAGCCGGGTTCGTTCCTCTTGGAGGTATGAGTGGGTCGCCGGTCTTTGGCGCCGACGGCGCTATTCTCGGAGTGCTGTCTGCGGTCCAGCGAGAGGGTCAGGACGGGGACTACCGCTTTCGCGTCCTTTGCGAACCGCTCGAGGATCGGGACCTCGCGGCGATCCGATGAGAGCGATTCTACTCAGCGCGGTACTCGCGGCACTGTGCGCCTGTCGAGGCGACGGCGGAACGAGCATTGCAGGAGCGAGCCTGCTGACTCCATTCGACTACCTCGCGACTGGCCTCGACGGTGTGCGTCGCTTCCACGGTGATGGAGCGGCTGGTGCGCGCGATCCGGACCGGCGCCTTGACGAAGTCGCGTCGACGTCGTCGGCTGCGGTGGTGCTGGTCGAGGTCAGCCGCGACATCGGCGCCGGACGGTCGAGCCGGACGCTGGCGACGGGAGTCGTCCTCGAAGGAGGGCGAACGATCGCGACCGCCGGGCACGCACTCTCGAACGCTCAGGACGCCGATCGTGTGCGGGTCCGCCCGAGCGGACGGACCGAGGACATGGATGTCGCGGTGACCGAGGTGCGCTTCGAGCGCCTGTCGATCGACTCCGTCGACCTCGGGTTCGCCGAGCTCGCGACGCCCGTGGACGTGCCGGTCGTGGAGATCGGAGTCCCCGAGGTTGGCGCCCTCCTCGTCGGCCTCTCGTTCCCTGAGGGCATCGGCGTGACCGACTCCGGTTCTCTCCAGCACGCAAGGCCCGATGGGGCGCCGCTCCAGCCGATCCCCGTCATCGTCGAGGTCCTCTCGGTCGAGCCTCTCCGCCTCGGGCTCGTCGCGGGATCGATGCCGCTGCGCGGCGCGAGCGGTTCGCCGTTCTTCGATCGCGACGGCCGCTGTGTCGGCATTCTCTCCAGCGTCGAGGCGACGTACGCCAACGACGAATCGTCGTCCTTCTCGATCGCTGCCTCGCCGCTGCGTTCGCGTCCGGCTCCGGACGCTCGCTAGGACCGCTTCACGCGGTCGACCACGACGCCCCGGTCGTGCTTCCGGATCCGGATCACCGCGTCCCGCATCGCGTCCGCCGGGCCGGCGAACGAGCGGGCCACGGCCGTCGCGATCTTCTCTTCGACGACGCGCTTGAGCGGGCGGGCGCCGCGCTCGAGGTCGTAGCCGAGCTCGCCGATCCAGTCGACGACCGCGTCGTCCACGTCGATGGCCAGGCCGCGCTGGGCGCAGCCCGCGCGCTTCGCCAGGCCGACGACCTCGCGGCGCGCGATCTCCCGGACGGAGGCGCGCGTGAGCGGCGGGAATGCCAGGATCCGGTCGAAGCGGTTGAGGAGCTCCGCGCGGAAGACGCCCGCGAGGGCGCGGTCGACGGCGGCGCGGATCCGATCCGCGTCGGGGGCGTCCGGGTACCCGAGCGCCTCCCGCACCCACGCGTCCGCTCCCGCGTTCGACGTCGCGACCAGCAGGAACGAGCGGCACGAGATGACCTGGCCCGCGCCGTTGATGAACTTCCCCTCGTCGAAGAGCTGCATGAAGCGGTCGTGGACGGCCGGGTGCGCCTTCTCGAATTCGTCGAGCAGCAGCACGCCGAACCCGCGGCCCGTGAGCGTCCTCGTCAGCGTCCCCTGCCGCTGTCCGGCGGACGTGCCGTAGGGCGAACCGAACATCGTCTCCGCCGCGTCGGGTTCCCTGTGGTCCGACATGTTGATGCGCAGGAGCGTTTCGTCGCTCCCGAGCAGCTCGAGCGCCAGGGCGCGGACGAGCTGGGTCTTGCCGACGCCCGTGGGACCGGTGAAGAGGTAGGCCCCGAGCGGGCGGTCCGGGTCCGAAAGACCCGCCTTGAAGAGGCCGACCGCGTCGACGAGGGCTTGCACGGCCTCCGGCTGACCGACCACCTCGGACGCGAGTCGGTCCGCCAGCGCGTCGAGGTCGACGCGGGCGCGGGGATCCACGAGCCGGCGCGGAAGACCCCACGTCTCCACCGCGTGCGCCACGACCTCCTCGGCGTCGACCGCGACGCCGCGGGCGCGTTCGACGAGCTCGGTGAGCGGTCCGAAGAGCGTGCGCGGGAGTCTGTCGCGGACGTGGAACCGGCCCGCGATATCCACCGCTGCGTCGAGGGCGTCCTCGGTGATGACGTCCTCCCACCGCGTTCCCTCGGCCGCGTGTGAGCTCGCCCAGTCGATCGCGAGCGCGCGGGCCCGATCGACCGACGGCTCGTCGACGCGCACGATCGAGACGAGCGACTCGACGCTCGGCATGTGCTCCAGCATGCACTCGATAGGGCCCTCGTCGCCCTCGGCGAGGACCGGCCGCGCGATGCGCAGGAACATGTCGTCCAGGAAGCACTCCAGGTCGAGGTCCCACGCGACGTGGAAGTCGCGGAAGTACGGGATCGCGTCCTTCGACTCGTTCAGCGCCGCGGTCAGGCGCTGGAACTGCTCGGAGACCTGGGCGCGTGTCTTGGCGCGCTGGCAGAGCCCGCGCAGCGAGATCTCCACGACGCGGAGCGAGTGATGCTTCGGGAGGCCCGCGGCGCGTAGCGGTCTCGCGGCCAGGTCGCAGCTGAGCGATTCGACGAGGCACGTCTTCCCGACGCCGCTGCTCCCGACCACGACCGGGGATCGGCCCGCCGCCAGGAGCGCGCGGAGGTGCTCGACCCGCTCCTCCAGCCGGCGGCCGGGGCGCAGGCGTCCGGTGCGGGCGGCCTTGGTCAGGTCGCGCGTGACGAAGGTGCCGAGCGCATCCTCGCCGTCGCGCTTGCCGCTCTTCTGGTTCCGCGGGAGGCGGCTCTTCTTCTTCGATTTCGCCATGGGCTCGCGCGACGCCTCGCCGGTCGAGCCCCTGGGGTGAAGCGCATAGCACCCGGGGCAGCGCAGGTCGCTGCTCGTCCGGGCGGAGCTCACCTCATGGGTCGCATCGCGGTCTCGGCATCATGGAGGGCGCCAGCCGCAGCCGCGCCGCCTCCGAACGCGAAGTCCGGTGGAAGATCGATCGATCGCTACGATCTGGGCTGCATGGATCTCAAGACGCTCCTCATCTCGTCGCGGATGCTGCTCACCATCCCGGTGATCGGTGCGCTCCTTCTCACGCTCGGGACCGTCGTCATGGGGCTCGGGCTGATCCTCAGTCGCGGCGTCGCTCTGCTCGCGGCCTGGGACTTCTCGCCGAAGGCCGCGAAGGCGCTCTCGGTCGTCGTGATCGAGACCATCGACCTGTTCCTGGTCGCGACGGTGGCGTACATCACCGCCGTCGGTATCTACAAGCTGTTCGTCAGTCAGACGGACGAGACGATCCTCAAGCGCGTCAAGATCGAGAAGCTCGTCGACCTCGAGAACAAGATCATCGGCGTCCTCGTGGCTGCGCTCGCCGTCGCGTTCCTCGGGAGCGTCGCCGAGGCCAAGAGCGCGCTGGACGTTCTCTACGCCGGAGTCGGCATCGCCGCGGTCATCGGCATGCTCGGGGTCTTCGTCAAGATCTCTACGCCGACGGACTGACGGCGTCTCGATGGCGGGATCAGTAGAGGATCCGGAACCGCTCGAACTCGCGCTGGAAGTCGTTGCGGGACAGCGTCGTCGCAAAGATCAGGAACCGTCCGCGGGACTCCACGCAGTGCAGCCGGCCGCGGAAGGGCGGCCGATCCAGCGTCTTGACGCCGAGCACCGGCGACGTGCGGTCGTATACGATCCGGTTCAGCACGTCGTAGATGACGACGCGCCGCTCGCGCAGGTACTCCATCGAGGCGCGCTTCTCGTGCCCGAGCGCCGTCCCCTCGGCGGCCTGCCGCGCGATCTTGCGATCGTTGAGCCCGCGGAAGTCGAGGGTCGGGAGCTTGGCGTAGTACGGCAGCGCGCCGGCCCCGCCGACGGCGATCAGCTCGTCGCCGTCGAGGAGCCCTTCCTCGACGAGGTCCCGGAAGATCTTCCCCTCGTTCGAGCGCATCGCGGCGTAGCTCGCGACCGCCTCGATGCTGGCGATGCCTTCCTTGCGCCACGGCTCGACGTCGAGGCTCGGCTGGACCGTGAGGCCCAGCAGCGTCGCGCCAAGGGCCGCGCCGAGGATCGCGCGCGCCGCACCGGGCACGCCGGTGCGCGCGACCGCGTCGAGGAGCGCGCGCACGCCGTCCTGGACGAGCCAGTAGAAGAAAGGCAGCAGCGGCGCGAGGAAGCGGAACTCGAAGATGTCGCCGCCCACGCTGCCCAGGTACGCGAGGTAGGTGAGGAGGAAGACGGTGAAGAGCGTCGACCGGGCGTCGCGGCGCACGACGATCGGCACGAGCGCGAGCCACGCGTAGGCCCACGCCCCGTAGTCGGAGACGTACATCCCGAACCACGTCGCGGCCTGGTCCCACTGCAGGCCGGTCACCTTGGCCCGGAACGTGTTCGGGACGAAGTCGCCGTAGTACGCGATCCGGAACGCGAGGTGCGCGCCGACGATCGCACCGTATGTCAGGCCCCATGTCAGCACGGGACGGAGCGCGCGCGGTCGGCTTCGGAGAGTCTCGATGGCGAAGAACGCCGCCGCGAGGACGAATGCCAGGCCTCCCTCGGGGCGCGTCAGCGTCGCGGCGGCCAGGAGGACCGCGGACACGAGCGGACGCGCGGCGTCACGCTCCCGCTCCTCCAGGAAGCGCGCGAGTCCAGCGAACAGCAGCAGCGCGAAGAGCATCGTCTCCAGGCCGCCCGTCGACCATGCCGCGAACGTCCGGTTCGCGGCGAGCCCGAGCGGCGCAAGCCAGACGAGCGGGTCGCCCCAGCCGCGCTCCCGTGCGCCCATCCGGGCGACGAGCGCGAGCAGCACCGCGCCGGCGGCGATTCCGAGCGCGTTCGACAGGGGCTCCGGCGGCAGCCCCACCGCCATCACGGCCGCAATGAGGACCGTCCAGAGGAAGTTCGTGTACCCCTCGACGCGCTCGCCCGGGTTGAACACGAGTCCGTGGCCCGCGATCAGGTTCTCGGCGTAGCGGAAGCTGATGAACGCGTCGTCGCCGATGAACGCGTGGCGAGAGGCGAGCGCCGCGAACAGCGCGGCGGTCAGGAGCGCGCCGCCGAGGCCCACGAGGACCGCGATGCGGGTGCGGCGCGCGGGGGAGGGCGCGCGCGCGTCGGTCGGTCCGGGGGGAGTATCGGTCACGGGCGGTGGGGGCGAGGATCCTGACAGGCGCCCGGCGCCCGCGCCAGCCATGTTCGCGGGCCCCGCGAGCGGGATCACGGACCGCCATATGAGAGCGCCGTGAGGGGGCGCGTGCGGTCGGGCGGAGGATCGGGCTTCATGGCGTGGACCGCCGGCGCCCCGTGGCCCATCCCGCGACGCCGCATCGAACGAGCCCACGAACGAACCGCGATGAACCGCACGAGCCTCACCCTGATCCTCTCGCTCCTGACCCTGGGCGCCGCCGACTCAGCCGCGGCACAGGAGCGCCGCCCGCGCCCTGAGCGGGGCGACCGACCGACCGGTCCGCTGGAGGTGCATCAGCCGCCGACCGAGCAGGGCATCGCCTGGTTCGGGACCTGGGACGCCGCCCTCGCGGAGGCGAAGCGCACGCAGCGTCCGATCCTCTTCATGTCCGCCGCGCCACAGTGCCAGGGCGTGCCGGGCGTGTGGTGACCGGGCTACCAGCAGACGGACAGGAGTGTCCTGTCCCACACAGCGGTGGTCGAGGCGTCCCGCGACTTCGTCTGCGTCCGGCCGCAGACGTACGAGAACGCGGCGGAGCTGAAGATCCTGTCGTACGTGTTCTCGAACCGGGGCGAGCTCCAGAACACGTCATTCGCGCTGCTCGACCCGAACGGCGAGAAGCTGACGCGCGGCTCGCGTTCGCCGTCGATGACCTACGGGAGCGCGGACGGCCTGGCGAAGGCGCTCCGCGAGACCTACGCGCGCTACGCCTCGACGGCGAAGCCGATCGAGGCGCTGCCGGTCGTGCGCGACCTGCGCCTCGGTCTCAACGTGGCCGCCGCGGACATGCGGCCGCTGGTCGTGGTCCGCGGGAAGGACAGCGCCGAAGCGGAGCGGCTCGCCGGCGAGGTCGCGCGCGTCGCGTGGTCGGCGTCGGGAGTCGGCGCGTGCCACTACGTCGTCCTGGACGGTGCGTCGACCTTCGAGGGGCTCACGCCGGAGCTAGGAGTCACCGTGGTCCAGCCCGATCCCTACGGCCACGGCGGCGAAGTGCTCGCGCACGCCCGTTCGACGACGCGGGGAACGCAGCTCGCCCGGTCGATCACGCGCGGCGTGAAGGCGTTCTCCGCCGAGGCGCGGGAGCACGACGATCACGTCCGCGAAGCGCGTCGCCGCGGTATCACCTGGGAGACCGAGACGCCGGTCACGGACACCCACGCGAAGGGGCGCCGCGGCCGGCGGCGTGATCGGTAGCTCCTACTTTCCGGCGAGGTCGAGGATGAGCAGGGCCATCGCCGTCGCGTACGGCTTGCCGAGCCCGAGCGTGTCGACCCACGACCCGTCGCTCTCGACGCGCGCCACGACGTCCTCGGCCAGCGCGGCCAGCCGCGCGTCGCGGCGCTTGCCCCCGAGCGCCGCGATCGCGCGGGCGCCGTGCAGCACCGCGAACGAGTGGAAGTACCCGGAGATCATGTGCGGCGGGAGCCACGAGTCCGAGAGCTTCGCCGGCGGGAGGAGCACGTCGCGCCGATCGAAGAACGTTTGCACGGCGATCGCCAGGTCGCTCTTCTCGATCGCGTCCATACGCCAGAGCGCCGTCTCCGCCGCCGGCGCGCGCCCGATCGACGACACGGCGCCCTCGAAGTTCCTGGGCTCGGGCCAGGTGTAGGTGTAGCGGCCGGCCTCGACGCGCATCTCCTCCAGCGCGGCGCGTCCTCGGTCGAGGACGTCGCTCGGGACACGGTGCCCGCGCTCGCGCGCCCGCGTGAGCGAGTCCATCGCGATGCCGGAGTTCATGCCGTGCGCGCGACCGCGGTCGGTCGTCGGCCAGCCACTGAAGCCGCCGCGCCAGCGCTCGCCGAACTCGCGGCTGTACGACCACGCGCCCGAGTCGAGCTGCCCGCCCGCGAGCTTCGCGATCGCGGCGGCCACCGCGTCCTCGCTGCCGACGCCCAGCTCGAACCGGTCGAGCTCCAGGTCCAGCCAGTAGGCCGCGGTGAACGAGTTCAGCGCCTCGTCGCTCTGGGCCTCGATGCGCCGCGCGAGCCAGGCGTACGCCTTGTCGGCCGCCTCGTTCCGGCCGTGGATCAGGAGCGCGTGCGCGCACAGGACCGAGATCCCCTCGCGGTGCGGCTCGTTGGTCGGGTGGCCCATGGGCCAGCTCCCGTCGGGCAGCTGCGTCGTGACGAGCAGCTCGACGGCCCCGGCGATCAGTGATTCGACGTCGTCACCCCGTTCGGGCGCGCTGAGACTCTCGTACCCGATGGCGAGATCGGGGAACGCGCGCCGCGCGCGCGCCTTGAGCGCCCAGGGCGAGTCGGGGTGCTTGGACTCCAGGTCGACGAGCGCAGCCCCGGAGGCGGCGCGGTCCGTTCGCGCGAGCGCGGCGGCTCGCCAGTAGCGCGCCTCCGGTCCGTCGCCCTCGGTCGCGCCTCGGCTCTCGGGCTCGGCGCCGAGGAGCGACAGCACCTCGACGTGGTCGAACACACCCATGTTCGCCGTGACCCGACGGCGCTTCGATCCCGGCTTCAGGACGGCCAGCGCGGGTGGCTTCGCGCTCGCGAGCGTCAGCCCGGAGCGGCCGAACGGCTTCGCCCGTACCTTGCGGCCGTCCGCGTCCAGCGCGACGTCGTTCGGAGACACGCGGACCCGCACGGGAACGAAGTCGCGGGCGACCGTCGCGCGCACGTCCGGGTGGCTGAGGCAGGTGACGAGGAGAGCGCGCTCGTGCTCGGTGATCGGCTCGGGGCGGAAGGCGGCGCTCACGACGGCGAACACTCTCTTCTTCTCGCGCTTCGCCCGGCGGAGCGCCTCGTCGAGCGAGTCCGCCCACTCGTACATTCCGATCAGCTCGCGGTCGGTGAGGGTAGCGAGGTCCTCCTTCTTCGCGCCGGACGCGGGCTTCGTGGGCACCGTGGGCAGCTCCAGCGGCTCGACGGCCCGCAGGAGCACTCCGTGGTTCGGCTGCTCGCCGGAGGCCCACGCGTGCGCAAGCACCCCGACGTCGATGTCGACGGTGCCCTCCTCGGGCCCGACGCGGACGACGGTGAGCGGCTCCTCGTCGTAAGCGGGCTGCACACGCCAGCACGCATCCCGCTCCGACCAGGTCTCGGTCACGCGGTGGAGCGCCACCTTGACGGGCTCGACCGTCCCGAGAGTCGACTGGTGCATGTCGAGTCGCAGCGTGGCGCGCTCGAACGCGTCGGCGCCCTCCAGGTCGAAGCGGATCAGCACTCGGTTCCTGTCCCCGCGGTCGACCGACAGTCGCGGGTGGTTGCCGTAGGGGCGATCCGGGATGTAGGAGATGAGGATCGCGTCCGACTCGGCCTTCACCTCGACGTCATCGAGGAGCAGGCGGGGCCCCGAGTCGGTCTCGGAGCTGTCGAAGTAGAACCACCGGTTGGCCGCCTCCTGGGGAACGACCAGTGCGGCGACGAGAGCAGTTGCGAGGCGCATGCGTGGGACGAGGGCATCCGCGCGTATCAGTGGATGGGGAGCGGTGCGCGGGACGCCGCTGCATTCTCCCACCGATCGACGTTCTCGCAAGGACCGCGGTGCGTTCGTTGACGCGGTCCTTCGGCCGCTGCCGCATTCGGCTCGGTGCATTGTGAGTGACGAGCTTCGGGCCAGAAACGCGCCGATTCGAGCGTCCTTACGGGGACCACATCAGGCTTCGATTTGACCGTGTACATCGCGAGCGATCGACGCGATTCCGCGTGGGTCGCGCGTGCTGCCGCGCCCTTGGGGCCCCATCGCGACGGATCCCCCGCACGTCGCAGACACGCACTGCTCCACAGAACCATGGAATCCGCGATCGCTGCATCGATCTGCCGTCTGCTCGTCCACCGCAAGGCCAAGAACGAGGGCATGAGCTCCTTCAAGCGCTACTGGATGGGACTCACCCAGTACCAGCTGCAGAGCAAGAAGGTGATCTTCTCGAACCGCTTCTTCAGTGACGATCCTCTCTCCGGATGGTGGGTCCTGCTGGACAAGCCAGCCGGCTCCAACGACATCATCCTGGGCGAGGTGTCCGGCGTCATCCTGGCGCACGTCGATCCGTCCGGCCTGGCCGCGCAGGCCCTCGGTGGTCCGGTCACTTCGCTGCACGGCACGTACGGTCTGGCGAAGGACGCAGGGACGGCGAAGAAACTCGTTCGCGGCGGCCTTGCGTCGGAGGCGTACGGCAAGTTCCAGGCGGCGGTCAAGGCCGGCGTGTGGAGCGCGGCGAAGGGGACGTCCGTCGAGTGGAACGTCGCGCTCGACTACCTCATCTGCGGGGGCTTCATCTCGATGGACATCAAGAGCGACGGCCGGATCACCGGCAAGAGCTCGATGTACACGTCGAAGAAGGACCTGCTCATCGGGTACGGGCTCGCAGAGCAGAAGGGCAGTGAGGCGGACGGCCTCGCGTACTGCAGGAAGATGGTCGACGGGTACCAGTTCTTCGGGCCCAACCTGTCCTTCGAGTACTCCCCGAAGACGAGCAAGCTCGCGATCCAGTGACCGCGTGCGACGGCTTGCGTTCCTGCCGCGCTCACGCATGATCGGCGCGCGATGCGCGTCCTCTTCGTGTGCCTGGGCAACATCTGCCGCTCTCCGACCGCCGAGGCCGTGTTCCGGGACCTGGTCCTGGAGCGCGGTCTCGGAGACCGCGTCGAGGTCGACTCGTGCGGGCTCCTCGACTACCACGAGGGGAATCCGCCGGACGCGCGCGCGACTGCCGCGGCGGCGGGGCGCGGGCTCGACCTCACGACCCAGCGCGCGCGCCAGATCGAGGACGCGGACTTCGAGCAGTTCGACCTGGTCCTCGCGCTGGACCGCGAGGTCCTGCGCTCGCTCCGCACGCTTGCGCCCGACGGCACGCTCGAGCGCGTGCAGCCGTTCCTCGGATTCGGCGGGGCGCCGGGCGCGGCGCGGGATGTCCCCGATCCCTACTACGGCGGCGCGCAGGGGTTCGAGGACGCGCTCGACCTGATCGAGGACGGGTCGCGCGTTCTACTCGCGGACGTGGAAGCGCGGCTCGAAGCTCACGACGGATGAGCGGCGATCGCCATCCGGATCCGGCGCGTCGTGCGCTCGCGGCCGCGCTCGAGGGGCGCTCGTGGCGCAGCGTGCCGCTCGCGAGTGGACGGACGGGCGAGGTGCTGCGTGTCGACGCGGACGGGGAGGCGCTCGTCGCCAAGCTCGACTCGACCGGAGAGGGGGGCCTGGAGGTCGAGGGCCAGATGCTCCGCCACGTGGCGGCGCGCTCGGACGCGCCCGTGCCGCGCGTCCATCACGCGTGCTCGCACGCGCTGGTGATGGAGTGGTGCCCGGGGCGGACCGGCGTGCGCGAGGAGGCCGCGGAGTCCGCCGCCGAAGGGCTGGCGGCGCTGCACGCGGTCGAGGGATCCTCGTTCGGATACCACGCGCCGACGCGTATCGGCGGGCTCGTTCAGCCGAACCCGGAGCATTCGTCGTGGCTCGACTTCTTCGCGGAAGCGAGACTGGTCGGGCCCGCGCGCGCGGCGCGCGACGAGGGGCGTCTCGACGCGAGCACCGCGGCGCTCGTCGAGAGCGTGGCCGCGCGGATCGGCGACCACGCGAACGAGCCGTCCGCGCCCGCGCTCGTGCACGGCGACCTGTGGTCGGGCAACGTGCTGAGCGAAGGGAGTGCGCTGACCGCGTTCCTCGACCCCGCGCTGTACCACGGTCACCCCGAGGTCGACCTCGCCTTCGCGACGATGTTCGGCGGCTTCCCGCGGACGTTCTTCGACGCGTACCGCGATCGCGTCGGGGGAGACCTCCTCGACGCCGGGTTCTGGGACACGCGGCGCGACCTCTGGAACCTCTATCCGCTCCTCGTCCACGTGCGGCTGTTCGGCGGCGGCTATGTCGACGAGCTGCGGCGCACCGCGGCGCGGCTGGCCTGAGGGCGCGCCGCGCGGTCCGGAACGAGGGCGGGGGCCGACGCGCGTGGCGCCGACCCCCGCGGGTCACTCGTCCTTCTGGGACGTCGATCGACTCGGGCTCAGTTGCCGAAGATCGCGCAGAGCCCGTTCGTCAGGTTCGCGCCGACCCCGACGCTGTCGCGGAAGACGCACTGGAAGTGCAGACGCGTCCCGACGCTCGGCGGCATGCCGCCGACCGAGGTGTAGGCGGAGTCGGGGAGCGGGAACGAGACGTCGCCCGCGGCCGACGAGAGGATCGGGAAGTTCAGGCGCGTCGGCGAGTCGACGCACATGAAGCCGTCGAACGTCGGGTTGAACGCGGCGTCCGGGCCGACGATGAACAGGCAGAACGTGTTCGCCGGGAGGCCGCTGCCCTCCAGCGTGAAGTTCTGCAGCGAGACGCTCGGCGCGCCCGACGACGACAGGGTCGCGGGAGCGCCCGTCGATGTCGGGGTGGCCGTGCAGTAGGGGAGCGTGCTCCCGGTCGTCGTCCGGACCGAGACGTCGTCGACGAACAGGTTGGCCGAACTGCCGACCGCGCCGCCGGTGACGGTCGCGAACTGCAGCGTCACGCCGCCGCTCACGTCGGGGCCGGCGATCGCGGTGAAGTTGAACGTCTGCCAGTCGCCCGTGAGCATCAGCGGGGCGCCGCCGAGGATCTCGCCGGCGGACACTCCGCCGCCCTCGATCTCGGAGAAGAACTCGGCGAACGCGACGCCGCCGACCGCGAAGCTACCCTTCGCCGCGAACGAGATCTCGATCGTGTCGCCGGGCGACACGACGCCGATGCCGACGTTCGCCTGCTTGATGACGGCCGACGACGCAGCGTCCGTGTTGTTGACCTCGCCGGCGAAGGCGCCGCTGTTGGCGTCGCTCGTCGTGACGAAGGTCGAGGTCGCGGTCGGGAACGACTCCCAGTTGCTGGTATCGCCGAGCTCGAAGTCACCGTTCGTGGTGAGCTCGGAGATCTGGACGGACGCATCGTCGATGAACACCGTCGCGAAGCTGCCGGCGGCGCCACCGGTGGCAGCGACGAACTGCAGGCTCACGCCACCGCTCACGTCCGGTCCTGCGACGGTCGTGAAGCAGAAGTTCTGCCAGTCGTCCGTGATGGTGAGCGGACCACCGCCGAGGATCTCCGACGCGGACGTGCCGCCGCCGTCGAGCTCCGAGAAGAACTCGGCGATCGCGACGCCGCCGACACCGACGGAGCCCTTCGCGGCGAAGGAGATGCGGATGGCGTCGCCCGGCTGGACGGAGCCGATGCCGATGTTGGACTGCTTGACGACCGCGCCCGAGGCGAGGTCCTGGTTGTCCAGGATGCCGGCGAAGGAGCCGCTGTTCGCGTCCATCGTGACGTCGAACGTCGACGTGGCCGACGGGAACGATTCCCAGGAGCTCGTGTCGCCGGCTTCGAAGCCGCCGTTGATGGTGAGCTCACCGCCTGGTGCTGCGAACGCAGTGGCCGACGACGTGAGCGTCGCGACTGCGACGAGGAGAGTCTTGTTCATGCTTTGGCGAGCGTGGACTCGCGCCCTGTGGCAAAGGGTGGAGAACGACCGGCCGGCAGCACGCCGCGCCGCGTCGGGCGGAGACTGCATCACCGCTCCGAAGACCTCGCAAGGTGCGCAGAGTCCAATCACGCTCGCATCGAAGAGCTTGCCCGAAGCGCTGCGACGTGATGGCGCGCATGGGTCTGCGACCCGATGGCGCACTACACTGCGCGCATGACCTGGACCTGCTACCTCTCCGGCGAAGTGCACAGCGACTGGCGTGACGTGATCGTCGAAGGCGCGCGCGCGCGCGACCTTCCCATCACGTTCACGTCGGCCGTGACCGATCACCCCGCGAGCGACGCCGCAGGCGATGGGCTGCCGCCCGCGAGCGACGGCTTCTGGCGCGACCACAAGTCCGCGAAGGTGAACGCCATCCGGACGCGAACGCTGATCGAGCGCTGCGATGTCGCGATCGTGCGCTTCGGCGAGAAGTACAAGCAGTGGAACGCCGCGTTCGACGCCGGGATGCTCGCCGCGCTCGGCAAGCCCTTCGTCACGCTGCACGACGACGGCCTCGTGCATCCGCTCAAGGAGGTCGACGCCGCGGCGCTGGCCTGGGCGACCACGACCGACCAGGTGCTCGACGTGCTGGTGTACGTGACGGGCCCTCCAGAGCGCTGAGGCAGGCGCCGTTCTCGCACCGGCGCACATCGAGAAAGGCGGCAGGATCTGCGTGACGCGCGCCGGCGCTCCGCGATGGAGGGGACCCAGCCGCTCAGGAGGCGGCCCCACACCATGCAGTATCTCCTCAAGGCCACCGTCGCCCTCGTCGTTCTCGTCCCCCTCGCTGCCCGGGCCGAGGGCCAGACCTACCTCGGCCCCATTCCCT
Organism: Planctomycetota bacterium; assembly: GCA_038757895.1. Taxonomy (GTDB): domain Bacteria; phylum Planctomycetota; class UBA1135; order UBA1135; genus Saltatorellus. Next base: position 40,506 of record JBCDGE010000053.1, read on the forward strand.
ACACGTCGGCCGCCGACCGCCCGGCCGGGTTCCTCGCCGGATCGTTCGTGCTGGAGGACTTCGAGGACTCCTCGCTCGACTTCGGGCTCCGGTCGGCCAACGGCCTCCCGATCGGACCCGGTACCAACACCGACTCGGTCGACGCGGACGACGGCAGCGTCGACGGGTTCGGCCGCAACGGACACAGCTACTTCTCGACCGGTGAGGCCCTGATCGAGTTCCCCGCACCCGTGCGCGAGGCAGCGGTCGTCTGGACGGACGGTCCCGTCGGGACCCGCGTGGAGTTCGAGGCCTTCGGCCCTGGCATGGTCTCGCTCGGCGTCCACGGGCCGTTCCAGCACGCGAACGGATCGACCCTGGGTCAGACGGACGAGGACCGCATGTACGGCATCCAGCACGCGGGGGGCATCGTCGCGATCCGCCTGAAGAGCCTCGACGGCAATACGACGATGGAGCTCGACCACGTCCAGTACGAGTCGCTGGGCACGAGCTACTGCGCCGCGAACGCGAACTCGACCACGTATCCCGGGATCCAGACCGTCGTCGGGTCCTCCGTCGTCGCGGAGAACGAGCTGACGCTCGTCGCGAGCCGGCTGCCGGACAGCTCGTTCGGCTACTTCCTCGCGTCCCGCACGCAGGGCTTCGTCCCGAACGCGGGCGGCTCGGCCGGCAACCTGTGCCTCGGCGGGACCGTCGGACGCTTCACCGCGCAGATCTTCAACACCGGGATGACCGGGAGCGCCGCCGTGCCCGTGAACCTCTCCGCCTTTCCGACGCCCACGGGATCGGTCGCGGTTCAGCCGGGCGAGACCTGGCACTTCCAGGCCTGGCACCGCGATTCGTCCGGCGGTTCGCCGACGAGCAACTTCACGGACGCGGTGTCGGTCGCGTTCTCGTGATCGCGTCGCGTCAGCGCTCCACGAGGATCTCGTCCACGAAGAGCCACGGCGGCTTGCCCGCACCCGGGTGGCCTTCGGGGCACGACTCCATCGGCGTCGCGCGGATGCGTATGAAGCGCGCCTCGTCCCCGCCCTCCTCGGTCTCGACCCCGATCGGGACGGCCTCGGCGGCGCGCTCCGGCTCCATCGTCACGTCGACGCGGTCGAGGACGCGGTAGGTCTCACCGTCGCGCGACACGGCGATCTCGACCGTCCGCGGGAGGAAGATCCACGAGACCTGGGCGCGCAGGAAGCTGCACGTGACCTCGCGGATCGTCCTCACGCTGCCGAGGTCGACCGTCGCCTCGAAGTCGGTACCTCGGAAGCCGACCCAGCGTCCGTCGGTGAAGTCCTCCGAGCCGAGCGCTCCGTCCGCGAGCACGGCCGCGCCGATCCGTCGGTAGCGCTCGTGCGGCTCGGTGCCGAGCGTCACCGACGTCTCGACGGCGACGTGCTCGACGCTCGAGATGCGCTCGGGGTCGAGCCTGCCCGGTGGGCGGGTCTCCGTGCCCTCGCGGCCGGTCCGCGTATCCCCGAGCGCGGCGCGGGCGCGCTCGGCGACGGCCTCCAGGCGCGCGACGACGTCGGGGTGCTCGTCGGCGACGTCCGTCGTCTCGCCCGGATCCGCGTCGAGGTCGTAGAGCGCGCCCTCGAACTCGAAGCTTCGCTGCGGGCCAGGGAACCCGTTCTCACCCGGCTCCATGCCTTCCGTCGACGCGAATCGGTGGGGGAAGACGAGCTTGAACGCGTCGCGTCGCACCGCCAGGAGCGCACCGCCCCAGTAGTAGACGTAGTCGCGGCGGAAGTTGATCTCGTCGGGCGCCGTCAGGAGCGTCACGAGGCTGACCCCGTCGATCGGTCGCTCCGGCAGCTTCGCGCCCGTCAGCTCGGCGATCGTCGGCAGGAGGTCGATCGTCCCGACGAGCGCGTCGCATCGGCTGCCCGGCGCGATCCGACCGGGGAGCCGCATGAGGCACGGCACGCGGTTCCCGCCCTCCCAGATCGTCAGCTTGCCCTCGCGCAGCGGACCCGCCGATCCCGCGTGATCGCCGTAACGGAGCCACGGTCCGTTGTCGCTCGTGAACACGACGAGCGTGCGATCCGCGACGTCGGCTTCATCGAGGGCGGCCAGCACGCGCCCGACGGAAGCGTCGATCTCGGTGATCACGTCGCCGTAAGGACCGCGCGCGCTCTGGCCCGCAAGCCTCAACGGACGTCCGAGCGGGACGTGCGGCATCGAGTACGGCATGTAGAGGAAGAACGGGTCCTCGGCGCTCTCCTCGATGAAGCGCACGGCGCGCGCGGTGGCGAGCTCCGTCAGGCGCGTCTGGTCCTCCAGCGTCGTCACCTCGAACGCCGGCTCGTTCCCTTCGTGGTACGGGAGGGCCGGGTACGGGCCCCAGACCGACTTCGCGCTGTCCCTCGGCGTCCCGTCGTAGCCGACCGGCCACATGTCGTTCGAGTACGGCAGGCCTGCGTACTCGTCGAAGCCCTGCTGGAGCGGTAGGAACGGACGGTGGTGGCCCAGGTGCCACTTGCCGAAGGCCGCCGACCGGTAACCGAGCGGCCGCAGGACCTCGGCGATCGTCGTCTCGTCCGGGTGCAGACCGATGCGCGCGCTCGGCCCGAGCGCCCCGCGCAGTCCGACGCGCTCGGCGTAGCAGCCGGTCAGCAGCGACGCGCGCGACGCGGTGCAGACCGCCTGGGACACGTGGAAGTCGGTGAAGAGCATCCCCTCGGTCGCGAGCCGGTCGAGGTGCGGCGTAGGGATGTCGTCGGCGCCGTAGCAGCCGAGGTCGGCGATGCCCTGGTCGTCGGTCAGGAACACGACGACGTTGAGCGGCTCGGTCTGCGGAGCGAGCGCGAGCAGGAGCGGGAGGATCGTCATGGCGAGGGCGGGACGACGCGCGCGCCGTCCTTCGGCGCGCGGCCGTCGAGGACGTCGAGGACGCCGCGTACCGTCGAGAGGCAGAGTCCGCGGAACGTCGACCGCGTGAGCGCTGCCACGTGCGGCGTGACGAGCACCCGGTCGTGGCGGAGGAGCGGGTCGTCCGTCGCGGGCGGCTCAGGCTCGAAGCCGTCGACCGCGTAGGCGCCGAGGTGCCCGTCGGCCAGGCCGGCGAGCACTGCGTCGCGATCGCACACCGCCGGGCGCGCCGTGTTCACGAGTGTCGCGCCCTCGGCGAGCCGGCCGATGCGTTCGCCGTCGATCATCCCGCGGGTCGCGTCGGTCAGCGCGACGTGGAGCGACACGACCTCGGCGCCCTCCAGCGCGCGGTCGAGGTCGGGTTCGAACGCCTCGTCGTCACGCGCGGACCGATTCCACGTCGTCACGTCTGCGCCGACAGCGCGCAGCAGCGCCGCGGTGCGCGCGCCGATCGCGCCGAGGCCGACGACGGTCGCCCGCGCGCTGGCGAGCGTCTCGCCCGCGTAGTCGAGCCGCTTCTCCCAGCGTCCCTCTCGTGCGTCGAGCGCGCCCTCGAACGCACGGCGCCGGCCGGCGAGCGCCAGCGCGAGCGCGTGCTCCGCCACCGTGTCCGTCAGCGCGTCCGGGACGTTGAGCACGACGACGTCGCGCGCCGCGGCCGCCGCGCGGTCGACGTTGTCGAGACCGACTCCTGCGCGCGCGACGGCGCGCAGTGCGGGGCAGCGCTCCAGCAGCGCCGCGTCCACGCGTCCGCGGCCGCGCGTGATGATCGCGGCGACGTGCGCGAGGCCCTCGAGGTCCGCGTCGGGCGAGGGCGCCTCCACGACGTCGGTCGCGGCCGCGAGCTCGGACCGCGCGTCCGCGTGCAGCGGCTCCAGGAGGACGACGGTCGGGCGCGTCACAGCGGGACCGTCCACTCCTCGACGAGATCCGCCTTCGGACGGAAGCCGAGGCCCGGCGCGCTCGGCGCCTCGACGCGACCGTCCTCGACGACCGGCGGCACCTCGGGGAGCTCGCGCAGGAGCGGGTTCGCGCCGAGCGACACCTCCAGGATGCGCGCGGCCGGGCTCGCGAACGCGACGTGCAAGCCGGCGAGGTACGACACCGCCGAGCCCCACAGGTGCGGCGCGAGCTCGACCTGCGCCGTCTCGGCGAGCGCGGCGACGCGGCGCGCCTCGGTGAGGCCGCCGACGAGCGCGACGTCCGGCTGCAGGACGTCCGCTCCGCGGAGGCGCAGGATCTCACCGAACTCGAAGCGCGTCGACAGGCTCTCGCCCAGCGCGATCGGGATGTCCGTCGACGCCCGCAGCTCCGCGGCGGCCGTCGGGTCGTCGAGCGGCGTCGGCTCCTCGAACCAGCGCAGCCCCGCGCTCTCGACGAGCCGCGCGAACCGCTTCGCCTCGGGCAGCGAGAATGTCCCGTGGCTGTCGACCATCAGCTCGACGTCGCGGCCCAGCGACTCGCGCGCGGCGAGGGTGCGCTCGGCGCTCGTCTCGACGCTCGAGTCCATCGCCCCCACGCGCATCTTGACGGCGCGGAAGCCGTGCTCGACGAACCGGCCCAGCTCGGCGCCGATGCCCGCCGCGTCGGCCCAGCCGCCGGACGCGTACGCCGGCATCGACGGACGGCAGGCGCCGCCGAACAGCTCGACGACGGGAGCGCCGTGCGCCTGGCCGGCGAGGTCCCAGAGCGCGGTGTCGATCGCCCCGATCGCCGCGACGCGCGGGCCGCGGCGTGCCACGTCCGGGAAGCTGCGGCCGCGGCTGAGCGCGAGGTCGCCGCGCGCGCCGCAGTACATGCGCTCCCAGGCCTCGGTGATGCGGCGCGGGTCGCGCCCCACGAGCGACGGTCCGAGCTCGCGTTCGACGACCGTGACGAGCGAAGCGCAGTCGCCGGCGCTCCCGACGGCGGCCTTGGCCTCGCCGAAGCCCTCCGATCCGTCGGACGTGCGGACGGTGACCAGCACGGCGTCGAATGTTCGGAGGCGCCCGAAGTCCGAGGTGTGCTGGCCCGCTTCGGGGATCGGCGCGCGGAGCCAGCGCGCCTCGATGGCTTCGATCTTCATCGTGGGTGGGGGGAGGCGGAGCACGGTAGCACGTGCGAGCGAGAGGGCGGTCCAGGCGGAGCGATCGCGCGTACGATGGCGCCATGCACCTGTCGACCCACAACTGGATGCGCGCCGAGCCGCTCGAGGTCACGCTCAAGCGAATCAAGCGCCTTGGATTCGAGAGCATCGAGATCAGCGGCGAGCCGGACCAGTACCCGCCGTCCGAGTGCGCGCCGCTCCTGAAGGAGTACGGCATCCGCTGCTGGGGCGCCGTGACGCTGACCCTCGGCGACCGGAACCTCGCGGCGAAGGACCCCGCCCAGCGCGCCGCGACCGTCGACTACTTCAAGTCGCTCGTCGAGATGGTCCACCAGCTCGACGGACACGAGCTCACGATCGTGCCCGCGACGGTCGGCAAGGTCGTTCCGGACGCAACGCCCGACGAGGAGTGGGGCTGGGTCGTCGCCGGGCTCCAGGAGGTCTACGAGCTGGCCGAGCAGCGCGGCGTGCGGATGGCGCTGGAGCCGCTCAACCGGTTCGAGACGTACTTCCTGAACCGCGCCGACCAGGCGATGGCGCTCGCCGAGGCCGTCGGGCCCAACTGCGGCGTGTGCCTCGACGTGTTCCACATGAACATCGAGGAGAAGGACATGCACGCGGCGATGCGCGCGTCGAAGTCCCGCCTCGTCGACGTCCACGTGGCCGAGAACAACCGTCTGGCGCCCGGGATGGGCTCGATCGACTGGAAGGCCTTCACCGACGTCCTGAACGAGATCGGCTACGAGGGCGCGCTCACGATGGAGGCCGTCGCGCCGATCGACCGTACGCCGGTGTCGCCTTGGACGAACCAGGTCGAGAAGAACCCGGTCGACATCTCGCCCGAGCAGCTGAAGTTCATCGAGGACCACGGCTCCAGCCTGCTGTCCGAGGAGTACTACACGATGCTCTACGAGACGGCGTCGGAGACCCTCCTGCCCCTCATTCGCTAGCGGAACCATGGCCGGCGACGCCCACATCCATCACATCAACGTCAACGTTGACGACCTCGAGACGGCGGTGCCGTTCTATCGCGACGTACTCGGGCTTCCGCTCGATCCGACGCCGGAGCAGGGGATGGCGTCGCAATTCTTCCGCATCAACGACCGCCAGCAGATCCACATGAACGCGATCCCGGACACCCGCGGGTTCCGGGGTCACTTCTGCCTGGAGGTGCCCGACTTCGAGGGCGTGTTCGAGCGCGCGAAGGCCGCGGGCGCGATCGACACCGTGCCGTGGGGCCGCGTCCGCGCCCTGCCGAACGGCAAGATGCAGATGTTCGTGCGCGACCCGCACGGCAACCTGATCGAGATCGCGAGCGCGCCCGGCGCGGAGATCGACCCGAAGCTGTTCGAGGACGACCTCGTCGAGCCGGAGCGCGGGATCTACATCCTGCCGCCGGGCGAGGACTTCGGCGCGCACGTGGCGCGCGAGGCCTGATCGCGACTCAGGTCGACTCGGTCTCCAACTCGACCGCCCGGTACCCGCCGCGGGTGCGGAAGTAGAGGATCAGGAGCACGTAGCAGACGAGCATGATCAGCGGGAAGACCGCGGTCGTGCGCAGGGCGTTCTTCTTGGCGGACGCCTCGACGTCCGTGATCGTCTCCTGATCCGCCTCGGGCGCAGCCTTGCGCTTCTCGGGGTCGAGCGCGGTGTACGCCAGGAACAGGCTCTTCTGCTCCTTCGTCACGTACTGCCCGACGAGCGTCGTCTGGTTCGCCTCGTCGTAGGCCGCGAGGTCGGCGGCGATCTGCTTGTCCTGGATCGCGCCGAGGAACGGGTTCCCCACGATCCCGACGCCAAGCATCCCCACGCCTGCGATCGCGTTCAGCGTGAGCGCGCCTCCGCGCGGGGACTGCTCGGCGACGACGCCGAGCATCGTGGGCCAGAAGAACGACTTACCGACGCCGTAGAGGGTTGCCGCGACGAGGATCCCGATCCCCGCGGAGTACGAGAGTGAGACGAGACCGGCGGCTGCGATGATGGACGCGACCGCGAGGAGTCCGAGGGGCTGCAGCCGGTGGACGAAGTCGCCCGCGCGGAACCGCAGGACCATCATGATGAACGAGGTGTAGACGAGCACCCATCCGCCCTGCAGCCCGATCTCGGCCATCGCCGGAGTCATCAGGTCCGTGATCCAGCTGTCCGTTCCCAGCTCGGTCGTGGCGAGCGGGATCATGATGAGGAGCAGGAAGATGAAGAGCGGCCTGCCGAGCGAGCGTGTGTAGCCGCCGAACGCGAACGAGAGGGCGATGATGAGCGTCCACTTGACGCTCTCGCTCCACTCGACGACGCGGCCGACCTCGGAGAACATCAGGAAATTGACGATGAGAGCACCGAAGAATCCGACCTCGGCCAGCATGTCGCGGTACGGCACCCCGGCGGCGACGCGCTCGTTGACCGGGAAGCGGCGCCCGATCATCAGGACCCCGTAGAGCACGACGGGAATGAAGATCAGCGCGACCTTGATCTTCCACGAGGTCTCCACGCCGAGCGCGAGCGTCAGGAGGCCGCCGAGCACCAGCCCGCCCGGCCAGCCGGCGTGGAGGATGTTCAGCCACTTGGTCTTGTTGCGCGCGAACATCGTCGCGACGACCGGGTTGATGACGGCCTCGACCGTGCCGTTGCCCAGCGCGACGATGAAGTTGCCGATCCAGAGCGACCAGTAGCCCGTCGCGGTCATCGTCACGATCGCCGAGACGACATGGCACGCGAACGCGAACACCATCGCGCGCCCGTAGCCGATCTTGTCGATGATCAGGCTGAACAGGACGATGCTGATCGCGAAGGGCCACAGGCCGACGCCGAAGATCTGTCCCTTCTGGGTCTCGGTGAGCTGGAACTCGGCCGCCCAGTCGTCGATCACCATCGCGCGGACGATGAACCCGAAGGCGGTGGCGATGAGCGCGATGAAGCACGCCCAGAAGAGCTTCTTGTCGCCGTCTGAGACGGGCGCGTCGGTCTCGGTCATGGGGGAGGTTCCGAGGGGGCGCGTGCGCCCGGTGCCGGGAAAGGGAGACAGAGGTTAGCGGACGCGCGACATCCGTCCGCGGTCTGCCCGGACCGCCATGCGTTCGCTGTTGCGAGGGGCCAAGCGAGCGCGCGGACGTCGACTATGCTCGCGGGCGATGCCCCTCTTCACCGTCTGCGCTCTCGCACTCGTCCCCGCCGCGACCGCACAGCCGACCGAGTCCCCTGGCGCCGAACTCGACGGGCGCGAACTCATCGCGCGCTACGGCTGTGCGTCGTGTCACATCGAGCTCGAGCCGATCGGCGTGCGCGCGGCGCCCGACCTCGCGCTCAGCGCGGCGCGGCTCGACCCCGCGTGGATGGAGGCGTACATCGCGGACCCACGCGGGATGCACCCCGACACGCGGATGCCGAACGCGATCAAGCGCGCGCACGACGCCGAGCCGAGCCGGACGGTCGCACGCGACATCGCGCTGTTCCTCCGATTCGACGTGCTCGGCGGCGACGACGCGCGGACCGAGGACGCCCTCCTCGAGGACCCCGGGGACCCGAAGCGGGGGCAGAGGCTCTACCACGAGGTGGGCTGCGTGCAGTGTCACGGCCCGCGCATTCCGGACCCCGCGACGGGGGAGGAGCGGGCGGCGCCCGAGGGCGCACGTTCGCTCGATCATGTCGCCGACAAGTGGACGGCGCCCGGGCTCGCGGGCTTCCTGCACGATCCGCTCACGCACCGCCCCGCCGGGCTCATGCCGGAGATGCACCTGTCCCGGTCGGAGGCGGCCGACCTCGCTGCGTACCTGACCCCGAAGCCTCGTGCCGAGGACGAGCCCCCGCTGGGTGACATCACCTCCCGCGTCGCGGCAGGCTCCGAGTCCTACCAGAAGCTCGGATGTGCAGACTGCCACGGCTCTCGGTCGCGCACCGAGGAGGAGCTACCGTTCACGAGGATGGTCATGCTCGGCCTGGCGCTGCTGGACGACCGCGACGGCTGCATGTCGGAGTCGCTCCAACCGCGCGCGTCCTCCCGCGCCCCGGTATACGCGCTGGACGAGGACGAGCGAGCGGCGATCCGCGCGGCAATCGAGTCGCTTCGGACGCAGCGCACGGACGAGGCCGAGATCCACGCGACCCTCGACGCCTTCCGCTGCACCGCGTGCCACGAGCGCCACGGCGTCGGCGGGGTGCCTGCGACCCTCGATGGCTACCTCGCGAGCGACGAGCCGGATCTCGGCGACTACGCGCGACGGCCGCCGCGGCTCGACGGGGTCGGCGGCAAGCTGCGGCGTACCTGGCTGGAGCGCGTGCTCTACGACGGCGCCTCCGTGCGGCCGTACATGAAGACGCGGATGCCGGTCTTCGGCGCCGAGAACCTCGCGCACCTGCCGGAGCTGCTGGAGACCGTCGACGCCGAGGAGCCACTGACGTTCCCCAAGCCGGAGCGCGAGAAGGACCGAGAGGCGCGCGACGCCGCGCGCTTCATGCTCGGGACGACGCGCCTCGGCTGCGTGACCTGCCACAGGTTCAACGCGAAGGACGGGCCGAGCTTCCAGGGCGTCGACCTCGTGACGTCGCCCGAGCGCCTGCGCGAGCGCTGGTTCCGCGACGCCCTCGTGTCGCCGCAGTCCCGCATGCCCGGCGTCGTCATGCCGGAGTCCTGGCCGGGCGGCGTCGCGGTCGACACCGAGACCCTCGGCGGTGACACGGACGCGCAGATCGGCGCGATCTGGCACTACCTGACACTCGGACGCTCCGCCGCCAACCCGCACGGGATCGACCAGCCGCGCTGGGACGTGGACGTCGAGGGTGCGCCGCGCCTGTACCGCGGCCGCAGCCGCGTCGCCGGCTTCCGCGGGATCGCTGTTGGCTTCCCCGAGGGCCTGCACTACGCGTTCGACGCGAACAACGGCGCGCTCGCCGCGCTCTGGCGCGGGGACTTCCTGTCGGTGAACTGGAACGGACAGGGTGCCGGCAACTTCTTCCCGCGCACGAAGGCCGCCGAGCTGGCGCGCGACGTCGCGCTCCTGCCGCGGGTCGAGGGCGACGCGCCCTGGCCGCTGCAGCCGGTCAAGACCGAGGAGGAGCCCGTCAATCCCGACCCGATGTACCCGCGCCAGTACGGGTACCGGTTCCGCGGCTACCGCCTCGACGAGGGCGGCGTGCCGACGCTTCGCTACACGCTCGGCGACGTCGCG
>JBCDGE010000054.1:0-50534 GCA_038757895.1 Planctomycetota bacterium
CCTCGCCCTTCAGGACGTAGTCGAAGTGCCCGCTGTCGAGGAAGACCCCCTGGTCGACCGACGCGTGCGGGCCGCCCATGATCGTGGTCTTGCCCTGCTCCTTCGCGTACTTCGCCCACGCGATCGCGCGGCGGATGTTCGGCGTGAGCGCGCTGAAGCCGATGATGTCGTTGGCCTCGATGACCGCCTTCATCTCCTGGTCGGTGCCGACGCGCTCGTCGTGCAGCGCGATCGGGAGCCCTTCACGCTCCATCTGTGCGCCCAGGTAGCCGATCCCGAGGATCATCGAGAGCGGATCCTCCTGGACGTGCGGCTTGACGTAGGTCAGAAGTGTCTTCTGCATCGGTGCGTCGCCTCCCCCTCGGAGGGCGGCTCAAAATACGGTGCGGCGCGGGAGGAGCAGGTGGGAGAGTCGTCTCGGGAAGGGCCCGCGCCTCCCCAGAGTCTACCCCGTTGGATCGAGCGGCAACCGGAGTCCGGACGCACGCCCTTGGGCAGCAACTGTCGCTCAGGACGCGAGGTTCCCGGGTTGAACCACGGAGAGGATCCCAGGATGCGGCAGAGCGTCACCCGCGGCCCGTGGCCTCTCGGTAGATCCCCTCGAAGTCATCGGCGAGTCGCCCCATCGAGAACCGCTCCAGGAGCCTCCTGCGGCCCGCCCGGCCCATGCGGACCCGCAGGTCTTCATCTCGGAGGAGCTCCCCGATCCGGGCGGCGTAGGCCTCGACGTCGAAGGGGTTCTCGATGAAGCCCGTCGCCCCCTCCTCGATCACCTCGCGGGACCCGCCGAAGGTCGTCGCGACCACGGGCTTGGCCCGCTCCATCGCCTCCAGGTTGACGATCCCGAAGGTGTCGAAGCAAAGGGACGGCGTGACGAACACGTCGGTCGCGGCATAGGCGAGCCGCAGCTCCTCGGGCCCGAGCCAGCCCGTCGGCACCACGCGGTCCTCGACGCCGAGCGCCGCCGCCCGCGGTCGGAACTCGTCGTCGTACGTCTCGCGGCGCCCCATGACGATCAGCCGCAGGTCCGGGAACTCCGGCGCGAGTGCCGCGACCATCTCCAGGAGCTTCCCGACGCCCTTCTGCTCGTGCAGCCGCCCGCCGATCGCGAGCACCTGGCATCCGGTCAGGCCGTGCCGCTCGCGGAACGCCGCCACGTCGGCAGGATCGGGGTCCGCCTCCCCCACCTCCAGCGCGTTGTGCACGGTCCGATGCACCGGCAGCCCGTTGGCCCGCATGACGCGCCCGAGCTCGTCGGACACGACCGTGACCACGTCCACGTCGCGCTCCAGCACCTCCCGGATCCGCTTGTTGCGCCCGGGCCGGAACCGGAACCGCTGGCACGGGATGCACTTCGAAGCGCGCGCGACGCCGTCGTCGAGCGTCCCGCCGTGCTCCTCACCGCCGTGGAAGCAGGTCAGCTTCTGGTAGCAGAAGGTCATCGCGTCGTGCGACGTGAAGACCACCTTGGCCCCGACGGCCCTGGCCATCGTGAGCGCGTGGTAGCCGATGTGCGTGTGGACGAGGTGCGCGTGCACGACGTCCGGCCGGAACTCGTCGAGCACTGCCCGCAGCGGCCGCTCGATCGCCTTGTTGCGCAGCGACACCCAGCCCCGCCAGCGCAGCGGGTAGTCGGAGTGCAGCCGGAACACGAGCGTCCCGTCGATCGTCGTCGGCGTGGCATCGGCGGGGTCGCGCACCGTCGACACGACCGCCGTCTTGTGACCGCGCTCGCGCAGGTCGCGCGCGAGCCCGTACATCTGCCGCACGCTCGACCCCACGCCGGGGTCGGGGATCTCGCAGTAGAAGAGGACGTTCACCGCGCGCCCTTCCCTGCCCGCGCCGCGAGCGCGGCGTCGTAGAGCTCCAGCACCCGCCGCGCGTTCTCCTCCCACGACGACGCCTCGGCGTGCCGCCGGCCGCCCTCCTCCAGCCGCTCGCGCAGCCCGTCCTCTCCGAGGATCCGCCGCAGCGCCGCCTCGACCGCGTCCGCGTCCTGCGCGACGAGCAGGCCGCTCTCCCCGTCGACGATCGCGTCCTCCGCGCCGCAGTCGAGCGTTCCGATCGATGCCGTCCTGGCGGCGGCGGCCTCCAGGTAGACGATCCCGAAGCCCTCGAACCCACCGTCCGACGCGGTGACCGGCGTGTGGAGGAACGTCTTGGCACGCTGCAGAAGGTCCACCTTCTCGTCCTCGGTGACGTTCCCGACGAGGTGCAGCCGATCCCCCACGCCGGCGCGTTCGGCGAGGTCCACGAGCGATCGCTCGTAAGCGTCGCCCGATCGGTTGCCGACAATGACGTGGTGCAGCCCCTCGTCCTCGCGGGCGATCCGCGTCCAGGCCTCCAGCGCGAGGTGGTGCCCCTTGCGTTCCTTGAGCTCGCCGATGCCGAGCGTGTAGCGGAACCCGTGCCAGAGCGGCGTGCCTACGTCTCGACGCTCGACGTAGTGCTCGGCGTCGACCGCGTTCGGCACGACGTGGACGCGCTCCGGTGGAAGGTCGCGCTCGCCGACGAGCTCCAGCAGCCGCGCCCGCGTGTAGCGCGACACGCACACGAGCGACGCAAAGCGCCGGTACGCGGATAGCGCACGTCGGCGGTGGCGGTCCGAGACCACGGGCTGGATCGTGTACGTCCCGTGCCCCGTCGCGATGCACGGCACCCCCGCTCGGTCCGCGGCGTCGACGGCGACGAGGCTGTGCGGGAAGTCCTTGATCGCGTGCACGAGGTCGGCGGAGCGCGCGGCGCGCCACGTCCGCAGCGTCCCGAGCGCGCGCCAGACGGCGAATCGCAGCGGGGACATGTAGAAGAAGTAGTCCGGCGGCAGCGCGACCTCGACCCTCCAGTGCGAAGGCACGTCCGCCGACGTCGGGCGGTGCTTGCGCGCGAGCAGGACGTGCACCTCCAGCCCGGGCCGCAGCTGCTCCATCGCCGTCAGCAGCCGCACCGCGTACCGCCCGACCCCGTCGAGGTCGGACAGCGAGTCCGTCAGGAAGACGACCCTCACGCGGCGCCTCCGCCGGCCGTCTGCTCCAGGAACGCGAGGATCCGCCGCGCCCGCGCCTCCCAGGTGTGGCCGTGCACGGCCTCGTAGGCGCGCGCGGCCATGTCGTGGCGCGCGGCCGGGTCGTCGAGCAGCGCGCGGATGCCCTCCGCGAGCGCCGCCGGGTCCTCGGGCGGCACGAACGTCGCCTCGCCGTCCTCCAGCACGTCGCGCAGGCTCGGCAGATCGCTGACCACGAGCGGCAGCCGCGCCGCCATCGCCTCGAACACCTTGAGCGGCGACGTGTGGTGCGAGCTGATCCGCGGCGTGGCGCGGTTCGGCACGACGCCGACGTCCGCGGCCGCGAGGTAGGCAGGGATCTCGGGCGCAGGGCGGTACCCGTCGATGCGCACGTTCTCCATCCCGGCGGCACGCGCACGTAGCTCCTCGACGTCGCGGTCCATGCCGCCGACGACGACGACGAGTGCGTCCCCGAGGCCGCCGCCGCGCGCGGCGTCCACGAGCACGTCGACGCCCTTCCAGCGGAGCAGGCCCCCGGCGTAGAGCACCACGGGCCGGTCGGATTCGAGCCCGAGTTGCGCGCGCGCCTCCTCTCGCGAGGGCAGCGCGTCCTCCAGCGCCGGGTCGTACGCGTCGTGCTCGACGAGGACGCGCTCGGCAGGCACGCCGATCGCCGTCAGGTCCTCCAGCACGCCGCCGGAGATGGCGACCACCGGCACGCCGGCGCGCACGGCGTCGAGCAGCCATCCGCGCCGCGTCCTCCCGCCGGGCACACGATGGATCTCCATCCCGACCCGCCCGCGCCCGGCGAGCGCGTGCGCGACCTCGACGTCCCGTGCGAGCACGAGCGCGTCACCGAACCGCTCGCGCACGATCCGCGCCGCGCTCCGTCCGAACGTCCACTCCTGCAGTCGGGCCGGCACGTACTGGAAGCGCCGCGGCACGGCGTCGATCCAGTCGAGGCACGGTGCGGCGACCAGCCCCGGCGCGCCGCCATCAAGCGAGCCGGCCGTCGAGAGCGCCCGCCAGACCTCCTCCTCCGGCCGCGCCGGCGTGTCCCGACGGCGCGCATGCACGAGCACCGTGCGGGCGCCGCACGCCTCGTACGCGTGCGCCGCGCGCGCCAGCTGCACGGACTGCGCGCGCTGCGAGGGCATGCGCGCGTTCGCGACGAGGACGAGGTCGGCCCGCGCCACCGGCGCCCCTCGATCGCTCATCGCCCCCGCGTCACTGGCCATCGCGGTCGTCATCGGACTCCCCCACGCCGCCCCCGTAGCCGAGGCTCTGGAAGATCGCCTCGGCCCGCAGGTCGCGGCCGCCGCTCTGGATCTGGTCGTCGCGGATCGGGAGCCGCTCCAGCTGCGCCGCGAGGGCCGCGAACAGACGCTCGGCGGTCGCCAGCGCCTCGGGGTCCTCCGGATCGAAGAGGTTGCGGAGCTCGGCGGGGTCCGACTCGAGGTCGAACAGGCGCGGCGGCTCCAGCCCCTCGGGCGTCGCCAGGAACGCGCCCCACGCGCCAGGACGCACGAGCTCGCGCCGGACGATCAGCTTCCAGCGCGCGTCCTGCACCGACAGGAAGAGCCCGTTCTCGGAGAACGTGTGCTCGCGCACCGCGTCGGCTTCGCCGCGTGCCAGCGGCACGAGCGAGGTTCCGTCGATCGCGCTCCACAGCCGCCGGCTGCGAGGATCGATCGCCCCGTCGCGCGCGACGAGCGCGTCCTCGACGACGCTGGCGGACTCGGGCGCCTCGATCCCGGTGAGGTCGAGCACCGTGGGCAGGACGTCGATCGAGTCGACGATCGAACCGACCCGCGCGCCCGAGCCGAGGCCCGAGGGGAAACGCATGACCAGCGGGATGCGCAGGTTGTCCTGGTACATCCAGTTGTGCTCCCACAGCCCGTGCTCGCCGAGCGACTCACCGTGGTCCGACGAGACGATGACGATCGTGTCGTCGAGGATCCCCTCCTCGCTCAGGGTGGCGACGAGGCGCCCGATCATCGCGTCGGCCTGCTCGACGCCCGCGAGGTACAGCCGACGGATGCGCCGGACGTCCGCCTCGGTCGGCTCGTACTCGCCGTCCTCGATCGCCTCGCGGTGGGAGGCCACGAAGCTGTCGAACGGCCCGTCGTACGCGGGGTCGAGGTGGCGCGCGCGGAACTCGGGCGCGGGGTCGTACGGCGTGTGCGTCGAGTACAGGTGCACGAGCGCCATGAAGCGGCGGTCCGAGTGCTGGCGGATCCACCGCTCGGCCGTCGTGGTGACGAGGTGGCGGTCGCTCTTCTGGCTCAGCTTGTTCAGCACGAGCCACGGCAGCAGCCCCGATCGAAACTCGCTCCACGGATCGTGGACGTCGACGAGGTCGTGCCCGACGAGCGCCTCCAGGTATGCGTCGAAGCCGACCAGCAACCGCGAGCCGTGGGACAGCGTGCCGGTCATGAACGCGCCGGTGATCCAGTCGCGCTCCTCCAGCTCGACGCCGTCCGCGCGCACGCCGGACTTCAGCAGCACCGGCAGCGTCGCGTTCACGGGGAACTGCACGCCGGGCTCCATGCGCAGGAGTCCGTGGCGCCGCGGGACCTTGCCCGTCAGGAACGAGCCGAAGCTCGGCCAGGTGAACGGGGCCTGGGCGAACGCGGACTCGAACAGCACGCCCTCCTCGGCGAGCCGGTCGATGTGCGGCGTGTGCACCTCCTCGTCGCCGTAGGCGGAGAGCGTGTCCTGCCGCAGCGCGTCGACGATGACGAGCAGCACGTTCGGCATGTCGGCGTTGCGCTCGCCGATGCGGCCGCGCTCGGCGCCGGCGCCGATCGCGAACACCGTCACGAGGCCGCCGGCGGCGGCCAGCACCGCGGAGACGACGCCCACCCGCCGCGCGAACGGGCGCGTGAGGCGCAGCGCCACCGCGCCCACGAGCACCCCGACGACGAGGATCACAGCCGCGGCGACGAGCCGACGCGGGTCGGTGGCACTCAAGCCGGGGTAGACCACGGGCCGCGTCCACCAGTAGATCGCCACCGCCGCCCAGAGCCCGACGGCGCGGGCGGCCGCGGTGCGGCGCACGACCGTCGACCCGGCCCACGGCCGGCCGAGCGCGCGCCGCGCGACGCTCGCGAGGCCCCCGGCCACGAGGCCGATCACGGCGCCGATCAGCGCGTAGTGGAACGACGCCTGCGCGACGGCGAGCAGCCGCCGCAGGACCTCGCCGGCGCTCGGCAGGCCGAGCTCCAGCGTGCCGACGAGCCCGAAGCGATCGAGCTGGAGCAGGAACAGCCCCGGGTCGACCCCGAGCAACCGCACGACACCGTCCACGAAGCCGACGAACGCCGCGGCGGCGACGATCGGGGCGAGGCGGTCGCGCAGCACCTCGACGGCGAGCGGGGGCTCGTTCGCGGGCGACGGCTCGTCGAGCGGGGCCATGGAGGTTCGGGACGGGAGGACGCGGCGTCCCGGCCTGGGACGCGTCGGCGCCGAGCGCGTGAAGCCTACCCGGTCGCCGGGCCGTCGCCGCCGGTGAACCGGTAGCGGACGCGACGGTCGTCGCTCTCCAGCACGACCGCGGCGAGGGGCGGCCGGAACCACAGGCCGCGCATCCCGGCGTCGTCGACGCAGCGCTCCTCGACCTCCAGCCCGCCGTCGACCGGACGGAGGGTGTGCTCGACGCGGCCGCCGACCACCTCGCCGCCGCGGTGAGCGAACGGGCCGGCGAGACGCAGCGTGTCGCCGTCGAGCTCCAGGTGCGCGCTGCGGTCGAACGCCGAGCTCACCACGGGCGAGGCGAAGTCGAGCACGGAGCGGCGCAGCGCGCGCAGCGGCTCGGAGAGCGCGGCGAGGCGCGCGCCGTTCCGCCACCGGTTCCGCATGAGCCAGCGCGAGAAGCGCACGTCGCTCCCGCCCTCGCGCCAGCCGCGCGCCGGCGAGGGCAGCCCCTTCGCTCCGCTCCACGCCGCCTCGGGCCGGCGCTGGAACCGGCCGGCGACGAACAGGTCCTTGCCGGAAGCCCGCGAGTGCACCCGCACGAGCCCGCCGCCGGCGGGGCTGCCGTGCGACGCGTTCCCCTCGGGTCGCGCGCCGCGGACCCACGTGACGAGTTCCGGTCCGTCGTGCCGAGCGAGGTCGACGTCGGGGAAGTGCGTCCAGCCGAGCCGCTCGGGCGCTCCGCCGTCCGCGCCGGCCTCGTCGAACGCCTCCTGCAGCTCCGGCAGCGAACGCGCGATCCAGCACGCGTGCGCGGCCCAGAAGAACTGGCACTGGTAGCTCTTGCGACGCTTCTGCGGAGCGTTCCCGCGGCGCGCGTGGCTGCGCGGCGCCCCGGACGGATCCTGGTGCGCCAGCCACGCCGACCAGGACGCGCGCAGCGCCCGCGCCGCGCGCGGCGCCCGGTTCCGCCGCCACTCGGTCGCGAAGGCCGCGATGTCGAACGGGTGCGAGGCGACCTCGTACTCGGCGCCCCAGTACCACGGCTTCGCCTCCACCGCGCCGACCTTGACGCCGTCCGGCCCGGCGAGCCCGTGGAGCAGATCGAGGCCCCTGGCGAACGTCGTGTCCGCGCGCGCCCCCGCCTCGGCCCCGAGGGCGTTCTCCAGCGCGAAGGAGAGGAAGGCGTTGACCCGCGACTGGTAGTACGCGCTCGCGTCGGCGGAGCCGGGGTGCGCCGCGCCCCAGTCGGTCGGGTGGTACGGGAAGCTCCCGTCGCCGCGCTGGACGCCGGCGAGCCGCTTCGCGCCCACCTCGCACGCGTACCGCAGGACCTCGTGCCCCGACAGCCGGTAGGCCTGCGCCGCGCCGGTCATCGCCCAGGCGCACTGCGCCGGCACGCCCTTGTCGACGATCGCGTAGCGCAGGTACGTCTGCGCGTGCAGGACGCTCGCGTGCGTGAATCGCTCGCGCTCGTCCGCGCCGAGCCGGTCGCCCAGCGTGAGCACGCACGACGCGAGCGCGTCGCTGCATGCGCCGCCGTCGATCACGGTGTTCGAGCAGTT
Source organism: Planctomycetota bacterium (assembly GCA_038757895.1). Lineage (GTDB taxonomy): Bacteria > Planctomycetota > UBA1135 > UBA1135 > Saltatorellus. The sequence continues at coordinate 7,981 of JBCDGE010000054.1, forward strand.
GAAGGGGTCGTGCCGCCCGGGCCGGAACGTGAAGCAGGTGCTGTCCCCCTCCCGCTCCAGGCGCCCGGCGATGCGCTCGCACTGCTCGCGCGCGACGTCGAAGAGCGCATCCCGGTCGGCGCCCTCCGCGTACCGGCCCAGCTCCAGGGCGAGGACGACGGCGCCCGCCGTCTTCCCGGTGTGCTCGATGTGGTGCTCGGGGCACACGAGCGCGCCGGTGCGCGGGTCGCGATGGGCGAGCATCCAGTCGAGGACGCGGCGGAGCGGCTGGGTGAGCTCGGGCCGCAGGGTTCCGTCGGACGCCATCCGCGGCGTCAGCTCGAGCGCTGGGACGGGGTCGCGGCGCGCCTGGGCATCGCCACGTGACGGGCGCTGCGTGCGCTCCGCGCGGGCGCGGCGAGGAGCGCGTCGGGGCGCGGGACGAGCGCGCGCGCGCGTTCGACACGCTCCACCGGCAGCGCGTCCGCAGCCGCGAGGTCGCGCCGCCGCGCCACCCACACGAGCGGGCGGCCCGTCCACTCGATCGTGCGGCCGCACGGGTCGCAGAGGGCGGCCTCGACGGCGGTCCCGCGCGGTGCCGACGCGACGGCTTGCACGAGACCGCGGAGCGTGTCGCGCTCGGGCGCGACGTCGGGCGCGACGTGGGCGACGAAACGCGGCGGGGCGTCCTCGACGGACGGCGCACGGAGCGCGTCGTCGAGGCCGTCGGCCACGCGCACGAACGGGAACCGCTCGCGGACCATCGCCGCGGACCCGTCGGCGCTCTCGTCGTCGACGAACACGACCCGCGCGCCGCACTCGTGGCTCTCCCGCAGGCCCTCCAGGCAGCGCGCGAGGGCGCCGCGGCGGCTCCTGGCGACGACGACGAGCACGACGCCGTCGAGGTCGGTCGATCGCGGGTAGGCGATCGACTGCGGACGCACGCGCGGGGCGGGCTCGCCTCGGGTCGTCAAGGCCGTCGACCTCCCGAACGGTTCTCGCGCGCCTCGACCATCGTCGCCACGAGGCGGCCCATGAGCCGATCGACCTCGTGGTCGCGGACGATCAGGTCGCGCAGGAGCCCGGCGCGCCGGTCGCGTTCGCCCGGGTCCATATCGATCCAGCCCCGGATGCGGTCGGCCAGTCGCTCAGCGTCCCCGACAGGGAACACGAAGTCGTCGGCGACCGGCGCGAGGGCCTCGTAGCCCATCAGGAGCGGCGGGAACGACTCGTTGCAGCTCACGAAGGGAAGGCGCGAGGCCATCGACTCCAGGACGACCTTGTCCACGCTGCCGGTGCGGCTCGCCGAGACGAACAGGTCCGCGTCCGCGTACAGCTCGGGCACGTGGGGGTACGGCACTGCGCCCACGAGGTGGACGACATCGCCGAGATCGCGTCCCTCTATCGCTCGCTGGACCATCGCTCCGTACTCGTCGTCGCCGCGGGCGAGCGCAGCGCCCGCCCACGTCAGCGTAACGTCTCGTCCCTCGTCACGCAGGCGAGAGAGAGCTTCGAGGACGATGAGCGGATCCTTCGACGGTGTCAGCCGACCGACGGAGAGCAGTCGCGTGCGGTCGCCCGAGCGCTCGCGGAACGGCGCATCGAAGTGACGCGCGTCGATGCCGTGCCCGGTGACGATCTTCTTCGGCGTGTCCACGCGCATCGAAGCGTCGGACGCCGTGAACACCCCGTCCACGACCTCCACGGCGCGCAGGAGGCGCGCGTCGACGCCCTTGTGCGTGTACCAGAGAAAGTGCGGCACGCCCGCCTCGCGCGCCCAGCGCGCCCCCACGGTCGAGTAGCGGGGCACCATGTGCGTCAGGAGCCCGTCGAAGCCCTCGCGGAACGAGCGGCGGAGCGCCGAGCGGTATCTGAGGTACCGAAGGACCCTGCCGCGCCGTCCCAGAGCGATCCAGTCGACGTTGTCCGGGAGCCCCGACGTGTCGCCGACCTCGAGGGCGACGACGCGGACCCGCTCGGCGTGCCGCGCGAGGCCCTCGACCCATCGCAGGACGAACCCGAGGACCGCGTCGCGTCGGTCGAGGACCTGCGTGACGAAGACGAGCTTCACCCGACGCCCCCGAGCTCTTCCACGCCCGTGGCGCCCTCGGTCCCCGCGCGGCGCGCGATGTCCTGGAGCCCGGTCGCGTAGCGCTCCAGGGCGGCGTGGTACTCGTACTTCTGGACGCGGCGGAGGGCCTCCGCGCCGCGCTCCCGGCGCCGGCCCTCGTGGGTCAACACGTCGGAGAGCGCCGCCGCGAGGCTCTCGACGTCGAAGCCGGCGAGGCGCCCGGCCTCCCCGTCGGCGAGCAGGTCCCCCATCACGCCGACAGGCGTCGAAACGACCGGCGTGGCGCAGGCCATCGCCTCGACCGTGAAGCGCGGGCCGCCCTCACAGGTCGACGCGCAGACGCAGACGCGGCTGGAGCGGTACAGGTCGGCGAGCTCCGACGGTTCGGAGATCCACTCGATCCACTCCGTGCGATCGGAGAGCCCGAGTCGCTCCGCCCGCTGGATCAGGCGCTCGCGCTCCGGCCCCTTGCCGACGAAGAGCGCGCGGTAGCGCTGGCCCCGTTGCGCGCACTGCGCGAGAGCGTCGAGGATCCGGTCCACGCACTTGTTCGCGACCATCCGGCCCACGAAGACGACGTCGCGGTCGATCGCCGTCTCCTGCCGGGGCGGATGGAAGACGTCGAAGTCGAGGTACTGCGAGGGCAGCACCACGATCTTCTCCGGCGGCACGCCCCAGCGCGCGAGGAGCTCGGGCATCTCGGAGTCGTTGACGACGCGGAACGCCGCAGCGCGCGACCGCGCCCAGGCGACGTAGGTCCGGGCGAAGAGCTTCTCCAGCCGCTCGCGCGCGTCCGCCGCGACGGGGTGCCCGGGGACGTGGTGCAGCTCGGACAAGAAGGGCACGCCGGTCGCGCGGGACAGCCGAGCGCTCCCGCGGCCGTTGTAGAACGTCCCGTAGTCGTGGCTCACGATGAGGCCGTGCCCGTGCTCGGCGATGAGCTCCGCCCCGCGCTGCGCGATCCACCCGACCATCCGCGAGCGAGGCACGGACGCGGGGTGCATGTGCACGTTGTCGTGGATCGTGCGGACCGTGACCTCGCGCCCGGGGTCGGGCGCGAGCACGTCGACGCGGCCGAAGAACGTCGAGAAGTGACGCTGCATCGCCCAGAACGGACCGCGCTCTCCGACGGCGACCTGTCGATCGCCGCTGACCATCAGGAGGTTCACGGGCGGGAACGTAGCATCCCGACGTAGACCGCTTCGAGGCGATCCGCGAGCGCTTCCGCCGAGTGCGAACTCCTCGCACGCTCGCGCGCGGCCGCGCCGAGCTCCCTGCGCTTGTCCGCGTCGTCGAGGAGCGCGCCGAGCGCGGCGCTCAGGCCGTCGACGTCGGTGCCGAACAGGCCCGTCACGCCGCTTCGCACGAGCTCGGGCACCCCCCCCACCGCGGTCGACACGACGGGCCGGGCGGCGGCCGCGGCCTCGATCATCGCGACGGGCATGCCCTCGGAGAACGAGGTGGAGAGCAGCACGTCGAGCGCCGCGTGGAGCGGCAGCACGTCGGGGAGCGCGCCGAGCAGGTGCACGCGGGCTGCGACGCTCGACGGGAGCGCGGCGATGCGCGACTCCAGAGCGCGACGGTCGGGTCCGTCGCCAGCGAACGCGAGGTGGACGCCTGGGAACTCGTCCGCGAGGCGCGCGAAGACCTTCAGGGCGACGTGCACGCGCTTGACGGGCGCCATCCGGCCGATGACGGCGACCAGGACGTCGTCCGGGCCGAGGCCGAGGTCCCGCCGCAGCGGCGCGTCGGGGCGGTCCTCGAGGAGCGCGAGGAGGTCCTGGAGGGCGACGCCCGGAGGCACCACATCGACGGCGTCGGGACCGGCGACGCCGAGGCGCACGAGGTCATCGCGGGTCGCGGCGCTCACCGCCAGGATCCGGTCGGTCGTCCGCGCCTGCCGCGCCTCCAGCCAACGCAAGAGCGCCGAGACCGGCGCGGGGAAGTAGCCCTCCAGGACATGGCCGTGGAAGGTGTGGACGCGGGCGGCGCGGGGCGCGGCGGCGCGGGCCGCGCGGCGACCGAGCGCGCCGGCCTTGGAGGCGTGCGTGTGCACGACGTCGGGGTCGAACGCGGCGAGCCCCGTGCGCAGGAACCGGACGGCGCGCGCGTCGCCGCCGGTCAGCGCGGCCGACGCGCCGCGCCGGAGCCCGGGGACGCGGACGACCTCGATGCCTGCGCGCTGGAGCGCGCCGTCGAGCGACCCCTCCCCCGGCTCGGGCGCGCCGGCGAACACGCGCACCTCGTGCCCGCGGGAGGCGAGGATCGGGTCCGACGCCAGCACCTGGCGGGCGGGGCCGCCGAGGTTGAGCCGGGTCAGGACGCGGGCGATGCGCAACGGACGCCGCGGCTCACGCCACCGGCTCGGTCAGCGTCCGGCGCGCGGGGCGCGGCGCGACGTGCCGCTCCAGGGCGTCCTCGACGATCGCGTCGAGGGTCCAGGGCTCCGCGACGAGCCCGAGGCCGCGCGCGCGCGCGAGGTCCGGGACGCGGAAGGCGACCTCGACGAAGTTCGCGGACACGGCGCGGCGCGGGTCGACGTGGAGGAGCGCCGAGACCCGGCCGGTGCGGGCCCGGGCGGCCGCCGCGACGGTGCGCGCGAGCTGGATCGCCGTCGCGCTCGCCGTGCCGCCGAGGTTGAGCGGCCCGGACGCCCCCGTGAGCGCGGCGCGGCGCTGCTCGGGGGCGGCGAGGTCGGGCAGCGTGAGCGCGGCGAGATCCTCCGCGACGGCGTCGACGTGGGCGAAGGTCCGCACGCTCGCGCCGGCGCCGTGGATCTCCAGCGGCGCGCCGCCGAGGGCGGCCTCGACGAAGCGCGGGAGGACCATGCCGGTCGAGCCGTCCTGGCCCGGCCCGACGACGTTGAAGAAGCGGAGGTGGAGGGGCTCCCGCACGCTCGCGTCGATCCGCCGGACCTCGCGGACGGCGTCGTCGAGGACCTCCTCGCACGCGCGCTTCGACGCCGCGTAGCGCCAGCGTCCGGTCGCGCGCGTCGGCCGCAGCGTGCTGGTCTCGGCGAGCGGGACGGCGGCGTCGGCGTAGACCTCGGACGTGGACGCGGCGAGCACCCGCGGCACCGCCCGACCGGCCTCGGCCGCGCGGCGCAGGGCCGCACCGAGGGCGGCGCCCGCGGCGAGGTTCTCGGCCTCGCACAGCTCGGGGTCGTCGAGGACCCGCCGCACGCCGACGCGGCCCGCGAGGTGCAGGACGGCCGCCGGGCGCTCCGCGAGGAGGTCGTCGAGCAGCTCGGCGTCCGTGCAGTCCCCTTCGATGGACCTGAAGAGGTCGCCGGGGAGCCCCTCGAGGCGCTCGGGATCCCCCGCGGAGAGGTCGTCGACCCCGATGACGCGGGCGCCGAGTCCGACGAGGCGGCGCGTGACGGCGGCTCCGATGAAACCGGCCGCTCCGGTCACGAGGGCGAGCTTGGCGTCGGTCATCAGGCGTGGGACGCGCCTGGGGGCGCGATCTTCCCGCGCGGCGAGTCTACGTCCCGGACCGGGGCGATGCCCGCTCCGTCCGCCCCGGAGGCGGGAAGGCCGCCAGGTCGCGGGAACGGCGGCGCCGGGAGACGAGTAGCCTTCACGGCCCGATGTCCGCTGCTCCGCCCCCCGTCGACCCGCTGCGCCGTCGCTCCATCCGGGCGGCGGGCGCGGCCCTCGTCCTCTCCGTCCTCGCCGCGGCCTGCGGCGGCGAGGGAGGTGGCGCTCTGGACGGCTCGGCCCGACTCCCGCGACTCGCGATCCAGGGCCCGGGCGGCGGCCCGGCGCTCGTGCAGGTCGGGGACGACGAGCGCTCGGCGGTGGCCCTGGCCCCCGGAGAGAGCGCGCGGGTCGAGGTCGCCGAACCTGGCGACGGGTTCGGGCGGGGCGACGTCGTGCGGGTGGACGTCCTCGCCGTCGCCCCCGAGGGGGCCGAGCAGACGGGCGCGTCCGCGACTCTGGAGCTCACGGGCGAGGCAGGAGATCCGCTCGCTCCGATCGAGGTGACCGGGACCTGGCGGTCCGTCGAGGTGGACGCGGCGGCGGCACGGTCGGGCCTCTCGATCCGCGCTCTCGAGGGAGCGCGTGCCGAGCGTGTGCTCGTCGGAGCGCCACGCGTCGCCCGGCCGGGCGCCAGCTACCCGACGGTGGTCCTGTTCACGTCGGACACGCACCGCGCCGACCACATGTCGGCTCTCTCGGCCCTCTCACCGGTCGTGACTCCGCACCTGGACAGGATGGCGCGCGAGGGCGGGCTCTTCGCGAACTGCTACACGTCGGCGAACGTCACGAACCCGTCGCACATCTCGCTGATGACGGGCGTGCACCCGCGCGACACGAAGATCATCGACAACACGACGCGGCTCGCGGAGACGGCGCGCACGCTCGCGGCCGTCTTCCAGGAGGAGGGGTATCAGACCTTCGCCGCGATGAGCGCGTTCCACCTGAGCGACAGCATCAGCGGCCTGGGGGTCGGGTTCGACCGGATGAACGTCGTCAGCGGCCTCGCCCGGGACGGCGAGGACACTCTCGCGGTCGCGGCCGACTGGCTGGACGACGCGGAGGGCGCGCCGCTCTTCCTGTGGATCCACCTCTTCGACGCGCACACGCCGTACGAGCTCGACGAGGAGGCGACCGCCGCGCTGGTCGCGTCGCACGGCTCGGACCCGTACTCCGCGGACTCGTCGCTCGGGCTGGAGGGCGAGTACTACCTGCCGTGGCTCAAGCGGTCGCGCATCACGGACCCGTCGTTCATCGACCGGCTGTACGCGGGCGAGGTCGAGTACCTCGACGGCGCGCTCGGTCCGTTCCTTGACCGGCCGCGCATGCAGGACGCGGCGATCGCGTTCACCTCCGACCACGGCGAGGCGCTGGGCGAGCAGGACTCGTGGTGGGGCCACTTCGGGCTCCAGAAGGCGACGCTGCACGTGCCGCTCGTCCTGCGCGGGCCTGGCGTGCCGAAGAACACGCGCTCGGACGGCGGGGCGCGCCAGATCGACGTCGGGCGGACGCTGCTGAACATGGCGGGCCTCGACGAGGCTGCGTTCCCGGGCCGCGACCTGCGGCCGGACCTGGAGGAGGAGCCCCCGATCGAGCCGCGCTACGCGATCGCGAGCAACGGCTTCGCAGCGTCGATCGAGCTCGACGGCTGGATGCTGGAGCTCTACCTGCGGGAGGCCGAGAACCACCTGTCCGGCGTCCCGTACGCCGTCGGCCGGTGCACGCTGTTCGACACGCGCGCCGACCCGAGGGGCGAGCGCGACCTGCTCCTCGACGAGTTCGACCGGGCGATGAAGATGCGCGCCGCGCTGATCGCCTGGCTGGACGCCGCCGAGGTGACCGGCATGAACTCCATCAACGCGGACGTGCCGCCGGAGGTCGAGGCGAAGCTGAAGCAGCTCGGCTACGCGGGCGGCTACGAGTCCCTCGTGAAGTGGTGGGTCCCCGAGACCCGCGTGCCGGACTGGGAGACCGATCCGTGGAACGTCGCGTTCCAGGGCGACGGCGACCCGGCGCTGCTCGCCCGAGCGCTCAGAAGAGGGAAAGGTGATAGATGACGAGCGCCGTGTAGGCGACCGTCGACAGCCACAGCCCGAAGCGCGCCAGCTGGAAGTTCTTGTGCAGCGTGAGCACGAGGAGCGCCGCGCTGATCAGGGTCGCCTTCGAGAAGACGAAGCCGAAGCGGCCGGTGCGCAGCAGCGCCGCGGCGACGGGGTTGACCTCGACCCCGCCCGCCTGCAGGTGGACCAGGGTGAAGAAGCTGTCGCCGATGTTCATCAGCGAGATCCAAAGGACCCAGATCAGCACCCGCGCAGAGTAGACGTCGACGAACGACCCCTCGCGCTCCTCGGCCCGCTGGGGGTCGGAGCGGCGGCCGCCGAAGAACGTGTACCGCGAGAACCGAGGGGTCGGCTGCGCGCGGCGGTCGGGGATGTAGCGACGCCTCGCCTGGCCCGCCACCGGCGGGTCGAAGGGGTTCGCGTGCGCCGAGGAGGTCGACTCGAGGGCCATCGATCCTCCGATCGGCACGTCGGACGCCCCCGCACAAGGCCTGTCGGGCGGCTGCGGCACGCGAGGGCGTTCCCCTGCGTCAGATTGAGAGCGGACGGCGCCCGCGGGCACGAAGTGGCGACGAACGCCGCCCCTGCACGCCTCTCCCGATGAGCCGGTCGCCGCAGCCGCGTGCTGTCCGGCCGAGGGCACTCACCCGCCCAGGCGATGGGCCGCTTCGCGCGCTTCCTCGAACCGAAGGACGACGCGGTCCAGGAACTCCTTGTCCATCCTCGTCCCGACCGTGCCCGACTCACGTCCGTCGCCGAGGACGGTCTTCCCGTTGATGATCGCGAAGAGCTCCGGAAGCTCGGGGAACTCGTCGAGCTGGATGACGAACTTGCGGTTCTCCTCCCCGTAGATGACGTACGCACCGTCGGGCACTCCGTCGGGGTCAGCGCGACCGTTCACGAAGAACTCGTAGTCGCCACGCTCGAGGAGGATCACCTTGATGCTGTCGATGACGACGGACTGGTAGCCGACCGCCTGCTGCGCGGCCGAATAGAACTGCTGGCTCCTGGCGAACTCGAGGGCACGGTCGAGGTGCGTGACGTAGATCGGCTGGTCCACCTCGATCGCCGGCTCCGTCCCACCTTCGCCAAGACGGTCGGCATCGCTCTCCGCTCCCCGTCCGTGCGCTGGCGCTGATCGCTCCTCCGGAACCGCGAGGATGGGCGGCAGCTGGGCACCGCCCTCCGTGGAATGGACACTGCGCGTGAGACGCTCGGACACATCGTCCGTTCGGCCTGGCTGCAGCCAGAGGAGACTGATCATGCACGTGGCAAGCGCGAGGCCGGCCAGGACGATCACTCGGATTCGTAGGGAACTCATCGACAGTCGGGCGGCGACCTGTGCGCGCCGGCCGCGTGACCACTCTAGGAGACGTGGGCGCCAGCCGGATCGATCGGCGTGGCCCTCTTCCGACCGTTCCCTCGAGAGCCGTGTCGCAGCGATCCGGGGGAACTCGACGCTCCCGGATCTGCACACCACGCCCGGCACATCGCGGGCCGCGAATTCTCGGACAGCCGCCTAGACGAGGCTGCCGGAGAGCTCCGCGAGCGCTGCCGTCGCGTACGAGCCGACCGGCAGGTCGAACGCGACCCAGACCGCTCCGTCGTCCCACGCGCCGACCTCGACGTTCTCCGCCGGGGCCATCAGCACGCGTCGAGCGCCGCGCGGGTCGAGGCCGCCGGGGGAGCGCAGGTCGTCCGGCGTGAGGCCTTCGGCGGCGAGCGCCTCGCGCTCGATGCGACCGGGCTCCCCCACCGCGGCGAGCCCGCCCGCGGCCCAGAGCGGCCCCGTCGGCGTCCCACCCGCGTCGTTCCCGTCGCCCGCCGACTCCGCCACGCGGTGCCGCCCGTCGGCGCGGCGAACGACGTCGCCCGCGAGCACGGTCGAACCGGTGCCGGCGCGGACGCGCTCCGCGAGCACGCGGTTGAAGACGAGCGACTGGAGGATCGCGAGGTGGAACGAGCGCGTGCGCTTCGGCACGGCCCGCACGAGGTCGAGCGGGTCCTCCGGGCGACGGCGCGCGAGGTGCTCGGCGACCGGGCGCAGGTCCTCGTCGAGGCGCGCGCGGAGCTCGGTGGCCCGGCGCTTCTCCGACGCGTTCCCGGAGACGATGCGGCGCAGGAGCTCACGCGCCCCGTCCTGGAAGCGCAGGGGCGCCTTCTCGACGAGCCGCTCCAGGTACTCCAGCGGCTCGCCGACCACGAGCGCTCGGGCGATGTCGAGGCCCTGCGTCCCCGCGCCGAAGCGCTGGGCCCCGTAGTAGTTCGGGAAGCCGTCGCGCCCCAGCACGGCGAGCGCGTCCTCGAGCCGCCCGCGGTCCGCCTCGGCGACGTCGGTCAGGCGCAGGTGGAAGCGGTTCCCGCGCGTCTGGCCGAGCCGGATGCGACGGCGGCAGCGCAGCGGGTCGCGGATGCACAGCCCCTCGACGTCGAGCGCGAGCAGGGCGTCGACGTCGACGTGCTCGATCGACATCCGCTGGCGCGTCACCGCGACCGCGTCCTTGCGCCCGGCGAAGGCGACGTCCGCCGGCGGGCGGCCGAGCGCGCGCGCGATCCGGCGCGCCGCCTCGGGCGTGGACACGTCGCGCTTCTCGACCGTGAACCAGACGTGGGTCCCGGCCGGGTCCGGCTGCTCGGTCGCCTCGGCGAGCTCCTCGACGATGAAGTCCTCGGGCCGCGCGCGGAAGCGGAACGCGATCGGTGCGCGGTCGCCCGAGGCGCGGGCGTAGCCCGGCGCCCAGCGCGGCACGGGGCTGGCTCCGTCGTCGTTCGCGTGCGGCTCGTCGGACATGAGGAGAGGGCCCGGATCATGCCTGATCCGGGCCCTCATCGCCCTTCCTCAAGAGCTGCTCCGCAGCGAGCCCTACACGCTGCACGCAGGCGCGCGGCGGAGCTCCTCCGTACGTCGGTCCTGCCGGGCCCGACGCAGGGACGAGCCCACCGGACGCGACGGGAAGATCACTGGAACGTGACCCGGACCGCGTTCGTCCAGTTGGACGTCGCCGTCGGGTTCATGTCGCGGTACCAGAGCTGCCAGCCGAAGGTCTCGCCGGCGAGTGCGGCGACCGGACCCATCCGGGGCGTCGGGATCTGCGTCAGGTCGACGGCCTGGCTCGCGACGCCGGCGCCGGAGACCTGGAGCGGCGTGTTGATGTAGCGGCCGACGTCGGCGCCGGAGATGCACACGTCGCCCTGGCTGCCGCCGGGCATCGAGAGGAAGCCCGTCGACTGCGAGACGCACAGGTACCCGAACGCGTTCGCCGGGATGTCGGCGCAGTAGATGGTCAGGTCGTTGTCCGCGACGTTGTCCGTCCCCGAGGCCCAGAGGAGCCCGGGGAGGCCCGTCGAGTTCGTGGCGTTCGGCGAGCACAGGTCGTCGCCGACGGTCAGCGGCGGCGTGACGAGGATCTCGACCGTGAAGTCGGTGAACGCGACGGGAGTGCCATCGTCGGTCGCGGTGAACGTGATGACGGTGACGCCGAGCTGGGTCAGGTCGGGCGAGAAGGTGACGGTGGAGATCGCCGGGTTGCCCGCCGTGTCCATCGTCGAGAAGTTCGCCAGGCCCGCGGCATCGTTCGTGAACGTGACCGTCTGGCCGGTCTCGGGGCCGATCGAGTTGACGTCGAAGGTCAGGGTCTGGCCCGCCTCGACGACGTGGTTCGGGTCGGTGTTGACGAAGACCGGCGGGACGTTCGTCTGACCGCTGCCGACGCTGAAGCAGATCTGCTGGCCGTCGAGGTAGTCGACGCCGTCGTTCGCGCCGCCGGGGCCGTCGTAGGCGTTCCCCGCCTGGTCGAAGCGCCCCACGAGGAAGAAGTCCGTGCCGTTGCCCTGGTTCGCGCCCACGGTCGCCGGCGTGCCGCCGAACCCGCCGGTGCCGCCCGAGGCGCTCCCGGTGGTCCACTGCATGTCGTCGTAGCAGAAGCAGACGTTGTTCCCGGTCCCGATGAAGGGGTCGTTCCCGTCCGTCAGGATGAGCTGGAACGTGTTCAGCTTGTCCGTGCTCGAGTTGTAGTAGCCGACGTTGTCCCAGGTGATGACGACGCGGTTCACGGCGTCACCGGCGGCCGTCGACCACTCGCGGTACCACACCACGCCGTCGACGCCGTCGTCGGCGCGCGTGTCCACGTCGCCCCAGAACGGAGCAACCATCGGGAAGCCCGAGACCGGGAATCCCGACGAGCTGAAGGCCGAGAACGGCGCGCCGAAGGACACGTTGCCGTTGTTGTTGACCCAGATGTCGTTCCAAGGCGTGCCGAAGAAGTCGAACGACCAGCCGTTGAGCATCAGCTGGGCGCTGCCGTCGTCGTTGCGCTCGCAGGCGCCGTTCCCGAACGGGAAGGGCACGACGTCGAAGGAGCCATCGAGCGGAACGCACAGCGAGCCCCCGAACTGTGTGCAGCCCCCGCTGCCGAACTGGAAGCGCGGGGTCGGCTCGGCGGGCTTGGGGAGCGAGATGGGCTGGGGCTGCGCCTGCGTCTGGGGCAGGAGAGGCGCGGCCACGAGGAGAGTGGTCAGGATCATGGGGAGTGCGCGGACGTCGCGACGCAAGGCGCGCGCGCTCCGCGGTGGGGCTTGGGTGCAGGTGGAGAGAGGACCCCCGCGGCCGGTCCTCGCGACGGCCGGCAGGTGACCGCGCGAGGGGCCCGGCCGCGGCCGGGTGGGGCTCCCCGCGAGGCAGGCGACGCCCGAACCCGCGGTGAGGAGGCCCTCACTCGGGAGGAACTGCCGGCGCCCCGGATCGCCGACAGCGAAAACCCGGATTCAGCCCAGAATCCCGTCGACCACGCGCGGACCGTCCGCCGGTCCGATCAGGCGCTGGTCGAGCCCCTGGTGGCGGAACCGCATCGCCTCGGGGTCGAAGCCGAGTAGATGCAGGACCGTTGCCTGCAGGTCGCGCACCGAGACGCCGTCCTCGTGCACCGCCGCGCCGAGATCGTCGGTCGACCCGTGCACGTGCCCGGCGCGCACGCCGCCGCCGGCCATCCAGATGCTGAAGCAGTCGGGCTGGTGGTCGCGGCCGAGGAACGTCGAGCCGCCGCGGGCCTCCAGCATGGGCGTCCGGCCGAACTCGCCGCCCCAGATCACCAGGGTGTCGTCGAGCAGACCGCTCTCCCGCAGGTCCCGCATGAGCGCCGCGATCGGCCGATCGACGTCCCGACACTTCTGGGGGAACTTGGTGAGCAGGTCGTCGCCCGCACTGGTGCCGTGGATGTCCCAGCCCCAGTCGAAGAGCTGGACGAAGCGGACGCCGCTGCGCAGGAGGTTGCGGGCCAGGAGGCAGTTCGCGGCGAAGGACCCGTCGCCCGGCTTCGCCCCGTAGCGCTCCAGGGTTTCGGCGCTCTCCCGCGAGAGATCGGTCACCTCGGGCACGGCCATCTGCATCCGATAGGCGAGCTCGTACTGGGCGATCCGCGCCAGCGTCTCGGGGTCGCCGTGCCGCGCGTGGTCCTCGCGGTTGAGATCCTTCAGCGCGTCCAGCATCCGCCGCCGCATCGGCCGGTCCAGGCCGGCGGGGTCGGAGACGTACAGGACCGGCTCGCCCTTCGAGCGCAGGCGCACGCCCTGGTACTCCGACGGCAGGAAGCCGCTCGACCACAGGCTCTTGCCGCCGGTCGGATCGCTCTCCCCGGACACGAGCACGACGAACCCGGGCAGGTCGTCGTTCATCGAGCCGAGGCCCCACGTCGTCCACGTCCCCATCGAGGGCTTGCCGACCGTCGCGTTGCCCGTGTAGAGCAGCATCTCGGCCGGCGCGTGGTTGAACTGGTCGGTGTGAATCGACCGGACGACGCACACGTCGCGCGCGTACTCGCGAAAGCCGGGCAGCAGGTCGGAGACCTCGATGCCAAGCGGGTCGACCGGCGACGTCGGATGCGGCGAGCCGAGGAGCTTCGGGTGGCCCTTGATGAACGCGAGGCGCTTGCCCTCGAACAGGTGCTCGGGGCAGGGCGTGCCGTCGAGCTCGGTGAGCTTCGGCTTGGGGTCGAAGGTGTCGTGCTGCGGCGGCGCGCCCGACATGGACAGGTAGAGGACGCGCTTGGCCTTCGCGAGATGCGGCGGCTGGCGCTGCGCGAGGGGGCTCGCCGCCTCCTGGCCGCTCGCGGCGCCGTCGAGCACGCCCATCGCGATCGCGCCGAGGCCGATCCCGCCGCGCAGGAACGTCCTGCGGGTCGTGTCGAGCGGGTGCGCCTGGAAGGGAGGCATCGGCGTCTCGGTCATCCCGTCACTCCTTGGTCAGGACCGCGTCCATGTTGAGCGCCGCGCTCGCGACGAGCGTCCAGGCCGCGGCCGACGCCGCCTCGCCGGACGAGCCGCCCTCGAGCCCGGCGAACCGTCGCGCCGCGTCCGGGTCGCGCGCGAAGTCGCCGCGCGCGTCGATGTACAGGTTCACGAGGGTCCGCACGTGCTCGTCGGACGGCGTGCGCGCGAGGACGCGCCACAGGAGCGCCTCGACGCCCTTCCTGAGGTCCCCGCGCCACGCGAGGTCGGCCTCGACCGATCCGTCGGACGCCTGCTGCGCGGCGAGCTGATCGTCGCTGGCGACTGCGCGCCCGAGCGCCTGCGCTGCCTCGTGGAACACCGGGTCGTTGAGCGTCACGAACGCCTGCAGCGGCGTGTTCGTCGGCACGCGGCACACCGTGCACGTCTCCCGGCTCGGCGCGTCGAACGTCGCGAGCATCGGGTACGGGATCGTCCGGCGCAGGAACACGTAGAGCCCGCGGCGGTACCGGTCCTCGCCCTCGCTCTCCTTCCAGTTCCGCTGGCCGTTGAACGCGGCCTGCCACAGGCCCTCGGGCTGCGGCGGGTACACGGACGGGCCGAAGCGCTTGGTCGAGAGCAGACCCGCGGCCTGGAGCGCGACGTCGCGGACCATCTCGGCCTCCAGTCGCTGGCGCGGGTAGCGCGACAGCCAGACCGCGTCCGGGTCGTTCTCCAGAGAGGTCGCGTGGACGCGCGACGACTGGCGGTACGCGCGGCTCGTGACGATCGTCCGCAGCAGCGCGCGGTGGTCCCAGCCGCTCTCGCGGAACTCGACGGCGAGCCAGTCGAGCAGCTCGGGGTGCGTCGGCTGCGCACCCTGGGAGCCGAAGTCGCCCTCTGTCGCGACGATGCCGCGGCCGAACAGGCGCGACCAGACGCGGTTCACGGCGACGCGAGCGGTGAGCGGGTTCTCCTCGCTCACGAGCCAGCGCGCGAGCGCGAGTCGGTCCGCGGGCGCGTCCTCGGGCAGCGGCGGGAACGCTGCCGGCACCGCGGCGTGCACCTGCTCGCCGGGCTGCAGGAAGTTCCCCCGCACCATGACGTGGGTCGCGCGGCGCTCCTCCGCCGCGAGCTCCTCCATCACCGGCGTCGTGACGACGCCGAGCGAGGCGATCCGCTCCTCCAGATCGCCCGCCTCGCGCTCCAGCGCGGCGACGCGCGGATCGCGGGCGCGGATCGCGGCGCGCACGAGCGCGCGCTCCTCGTCCGTCCGGCCCCCGTCGGCGACGGCGAGCGCCTCGACGGTCGCGCTCGCGAGCGCCACCGGCGGCTCCGCGGTCGAGGCGACCGCCAGCCGGAAGCGCCCGAGCACGTGGTCGGTCCCCCACGCGTGCTGCATCGTGACCTGGAGGACGCGGGGCCCGCTCAGCTCGGGGAGGGCGAATACGGCGGCCTGGTCACGGCCCTCGCCGCCGCCGACGGCCCAGCCGTCGCGGTCGTTCCGGTAGCCGTCGACGGCGCGGCGCGCCTCGAAGCCCGGCTGCTCGTGGGTCGCGCTCGTCGCGATGAGCTGCAGCGGCTCGCCAACCGACGGGCCGACGTCGGCGAAGTCCGTGGGCGCGCGCAGGCGCCCCGAGCGCCAGAGGGCGGCTCCCGTCGCGTCCTCCAGCACGACCCGGAACCCGTGCAGGCGCTCCGCGAGTCGACCGTCCGTGCGCGACCACACGCGCACCGACGCGACCTCGACGTCGCCTTCGAACGTGACCGCCCACCAGGGATCGTCCTCGGTGGCTGTGTGCGTGACCGAGTTCTCCTCGTAGGCGCCGCTGGTCTCTCCGTCGACGGCCCGCTCGGCGGGACCGCCGTACGCGGTCGACGACTGCTCGACGGACTCGACGCCCTCGGCGCGCGCGCCGGACGCGTCGAACACCTCGACCTCGGCGAGCGACAGGATGCGCTTCGAGCCCGGCAGCTCGATCCGCACCCGCCGCGCGTGCAGCGGGCGCGCCTCAGGGTCGATCGCGCGCACCGCGAGATCGGTCAGGACGAAGTTGCCGCTCGCCGAGTTGCGTCCGGGCCCGCCGCGCGGGAGCGAGGGGTGCGAGAGCGCGTCCACGCGAAGCGCCGTGGGCGCCGCGTCCGTCGCGGAGAGCGTGGCGACCCGCGTCGCCGACGCGGGGCTGCCGGTGATGAGCACGCTGTCGTCGCCGAGACGACGCGGCAGGTCCTCCTCGGGAGCGACCACGTCGACGAGGACGTCGGACCACCACGCGGAAGACGCCGCGCTCGCGCGCAGCCCGGCCTCCAGCTCCGCCCAGGTCTCCTCGTCGGTGTCCAGGGGACGGTCGAGCCTCGCGCGGACGTTCGCGAGCTCCGCGGTCAGCCGCTCGTGCTCCGCACGCTGCATGCGGGTCGGCGTCGACAGGCGCGGGCGGTCGTCATTCCTGTCGGTGTCCGCCGTCTGGTTGAACAGGTCGAAGAGCTCGTAGTACTCGACCTGGCTGATGGGGTCGTACTTGTGGCTGTGGCACTCGGCGCAGCCCGCCGTGAGCCCCATCCAGACCTCCATCGTGGTGTTGACGCGGTCCTTGACGGCGAGGACGCGGAACTCCTCGTCGTCGGTCCCGCCCTCCGTGTTCGTCATCGTGTTGCGATGGAACGCGGTCGCGAGGCGGGTGTCGGTCGACGCGTCGGGCACCAGGTCGCCCGCGAGCTGCTGGACCGTGAACTCGTCGAACGGGAGGTTCCTGTCGAAGGCCTCGATCACCCAGTCGCGGTAGCGCCAGATCGTCCGCAGCGGGTCCGAGCCGTGGCCGGCGGAATCCGCGTAGCGCGCGAGGTCGAGCCAGACGGCCGCCCAGCGCTCGGAATAGGCGTCGGAGCCGAGCAGGCGTTCGACGGCCTTCTCGAACTTCGCGGGGTCGGTCGAAGCCGCGTAGTCGCGGGCCTCCTCGGGCGTCGGCGCCAGCCCGGTCAGGTCGAGGGACAGGCGCCGCAGCAGGGCGTGGTCGTTCGCCGGCTCCGACAGGTCGAGCCCGCGCTCCAGGAGAGCCGCCCTGAGGAACGCGTCGATCGGGTGGCCCTCGCCGGTGCCCTCGAGCGGCGGGTCCGGTCGCTCGGGCGCGACGAACGCCCAGTGCGGCGCGTACTCGGCGCCCGACTCGATCCAGCGGCGCAGGATCGAGAGCTCGTCCTCGTCGAGCGGCGCGCCCGCGTGCTCGGGCGGCATCGGGTCGAACTCGTCGGTGACGCGCGCCCACAGCTCCGACTCCTCGAGGTCACCGGGGACGAGCGCCGCGAAGCCATCTCGGTCGCGCATCGCCTCCTCGCGGAGGTCGAGGCGCAGGCCCGCCTCGCGGGTCTCCTCGTCGTTGCCGTGGCAGGCGAAGCATCGGCGCGCGAGGAGCGGGCGGACCTCCAGCGCGAAGTCGGGCCCGTCGTCCGCTGCGGCGGGAGACTGCGCCGCGAGGGCGAGGAGCGCGAGCGTGAGGGCCGCCATGGCCCACCACGTTACCGCTTCGCCGCCTCGATCACGTCCGCGTAGATCGCGAGCGTCTCGTCCACCATCCGGTCGAGCCCGAAGCGCTCGACGGCGCGGGCATGGCCCGCCGTCCCGAGGCGGGACCGCAGCGCCGGATCGGCCGCCAGCTCGACCATCGCGGCCGCCATCGCCTCGGGGTCGTCGGGCGGAACGAGGCGCCCGGTCGCACCGTCGACGACGACCTCGGGGATCGCGGAGACGTTCGTCGAGAGGACCGGACGCGACGCCGCCATCGCCTCCAGGAAGACGAGGCCGAGCCCCTCCCAGCGCGACGCCATGCAGAACACGTCGCTCGCCGCGACGAGGTCCGGCACGTCGCGGCGGATGCCCGTGAACACGGCGGCGTCCCCCAGCTCGAGGTCGCGCGCGACCGTTTCGGCGCGCGTCCGCCCGTCGCCGAACGGGTCGTCGCCGACGAGCAGCAGCTTGATCCGCGGATCGCTCTCGCGCGCCTTCGCCGCCGCGTCGAGCAGCACCTCGTGCGCCTTCTGAGGCGCGAAGCGCGCGACGCAGACGAAGACGACGTCGTCGGGCGCGAGTCCGAGCGACGCGCGCACCGCAGCGACGTCGGTGGTCCGCGCGGCCTCCTCGAACGGCGTAGGATCGAGCCCGTAGTACACGCGCGACTGGCGGGCGCGCGGCACGCGGCCGTGCTCCTCGACGAACCGCCCGACGTGGTCGGACAGCACGATCGTGCGCGCCGGGATGCGCCCGAGTACGCCGTGGACGCGTGAAACGAGCGGGCGCCGCAGCACCTGCTCGTCGTTGTGCTTGCCGCTGACGTAGGCGCGTCGCTTGCCCGCGAGCAGCGCCGCCACCGCCGTCATCGCGTCGGCCTTGAGCAGGTGCGAGTGCACGAGGTCGCACCACGCGAGGTCCGGTCGCAGGCGAAGCGGGAACAGGGGTCCCGCCGGGACGTGCCGGACCGCCTCGGCGCCCACGGCCCCGAAGTCGGGCGCCAGCGTGCCCTCGCCCTTGAGGTACAGGACCCGCACCTGGTGCCCGCGCTCGGCCTGGCCCTGCACCTGCTTCAGCACGTGCATCTCGGCGCCGCCGACGTCGAGCGTCGTCAGGACGTGCAGGAGCTTCATCGGCGCGCGGCCTCCAGCGCCTCGGCGTAGACCGCGTCGAGCCCGGCCACCATCGCCTCGACCGTGTAGCCGTCCTCCAGCCGCTGCCGGCCCGCCGCGCCCAGAGCGCGGCGCCGCGACTCGCCGGCGAGCGTCGCGAGGCGCAGCGCGTCCGCGATGGCACCCGGGTCGATCGCGCGGGCGAGGTAGCCCGTCTCCCCGTCGACGACGAGCTCGCGTGCGCCGTCGACCGGCGTCGCGACGACGGGGAGCGACGCCGCCATCGCCTCCAGGACGACGTACGGCATCCCCTCCCAGCGCGACGGCAGCAGGAGCAGATCGGAGGCAGCGAGCACCGACGGGACGTCGTCGCGCGGACCGACGAACGCCACCCGCCGATCGACGCCGAGCCGTCGCGCGCGGTCGACGAGCGCGCCCGTGTCGCCGGGTCCGACGAACAGGATCTGGAGCCCCTCCAGCCCGTCCTCGGCGAGCGCCTCCAGCGCGAGGTCCTGGCCCTTCGCGCCGTACACGAGCCCGATGACGGCGGCCAGCGGGAGCGCGGGGTCGAGGCCGAGCGCCGCGACGTCGAGCGGCTCCGCGCCCTCGATGCGCGCCGGGTCGATCCCGTTCGGCACGACGCGCACGATCGCGGGGTCGACGACGCTTGAGCCCCGGATCGTCTCCGCCTCGGTCTCCGACACGGCGATCATCCGGTGCGTCGAACGCGCGAGGCCGCGCTCGATCGAGCGGATCAGCGCGCGCTTGGTGCGCCCGAACAGCGCTCCGAACAGGAACGCGAACGTGTGCGGCGTGTGCACGCGCGCGCCGATCCCGGTCGACATCGACGCGCGGCGGCCGAGCACGCCGGCCTTCGAGCTGTGGGTGTGGACGACGTCGGGCCTCGACTCCCGCAGGATCGCTCCGATCCGGCGTCCGTGGACGAGGTCCTTCGCGGGGCGGATCTCCCGCACCATCGGCACCTCGTGCACCTCGGCCCCGGCCTCGCGCAGGCGCTCGAGGTCTTGGGGGAACCCCGGGTCCCGCAGCGTCGAGACGACGAGCGACACGCGATGCCCGGCGCGGAGCTGGCCGGTGGCGACGTCGACGAGGTGGCGCCGGGTGCCACCGATCGTGGCCTCCATCGCGTGCAGGACGTGCAGCGCCGGCTCGCTCAGAACGCGCCCGTCCCCCTGGCGACGGCGAATCCGGTCAGCGCGACGATCACCAGGTCGAGCAGGAAGGACCGGTTCTCGATGTAGTAGAGGTCGTAGTCGAGGTTCGAGTGGATCGCGTCCTGGCGAGCGTAGGAGATCTGCCAGAGCCCGGTGACGCCCGGCTTCGCCCGCAGGCGCTCGCGGTCCAGCGCCCCGTACGTGTCGACGATGAACGGCATCTCCGGCCGCGGCCCGACGACGCTCATGTCGCCCCGCAGGACGTTGAGGAAGTTGGGAAGCTCGTCGAGCGAGTAGCGGCGCAGGTAGCGGCCGACGCGGGTCACGCGCGGGTCGTTCTCGTTCTTCGGCGCGACCGCGTCCCCGCACGACTGCATGTGCATCGTGCGGAACTTGATCATCTCGAACGGCCGGCCGCCGAGGCCGATCCGCTTCTGGCGGAAGAGCACCGGCCCCTTGGACTCGCGCTTGATCAGGATCGCGAACATCAGGAACAGCGGCGACATCACGATCAGGACGAGCAGGCTCGCGAAGATGTCGAAGGCGCGCTTGGCGGCGAGCGAGAACACGGACTCGCGCCGCTCCGTCCGCGTGATGAGCGGGATCGAGTCGAGGTTCTCGATCCGCACGTTGTAGGACATCAGGTGGTAGAAGCGCGGGACGACGTAGTACGGCATCCCGATGTCGTCGAGGTCCGCGCAGATGTCGAGGATGTCGCGCTCCTTCGACTCCGGCAGCGAGATGAAGACCTCGCCCACCTTGCGCTCGGCGAGCACGCGCGGGAGATCCTCGATCGTCCCGAGCACCTGGCCGCGGCCGACCCAGCTCCCGACGACGTCGCGGTCGTCGTCGAGGAAGCCGACGAAGTTGAGCCCGAGGGTCGGGACGTGGAGGAACTTCTCCTGAAGCTTGCGGCCCGTCCAGCCCGCGCCGATGACGAGCACGTTCCGGTTGCCGATCCCGCGCTCGTGCAGCCGCTGGATGACGCGGAACGAGCAGAACCGGCTGATCGTCGTGAGCACGAGGATCAGCAGGAAGGCAAGGACCAGCGTGAGCCTCGACAGCTTGTCCGGGTCGACGTCGAGGTCGACGGCGCTGTGCAGCCAGAGCAGCGGCGCGTAGATGCCCTTCGCGTCCGCCGCGGGCAGCGACGTGTCCCGCAGGAAGAAGAGCAGCACGAGGACGACGAAGAACGAGACGACGCTGCTCTTCGTGACCGCCTTGTACTCCTCGACGTTGAGCAGGCTCTTGCTCGGGCTGTAGAGCCCGAACGTGTGGAAGCAGACCAGGCAGACCGCGACCGTGATCGCGAACACCTCGCGGTACCACCAGAGCTCGGTCCGGAAGCGCGTCGCCCCCTCGGTCCCGTCGACCGCCGCCGCGACCGGGCCGACCGACTCGCTGGCGACCAGGGTCTCGCGGAACCACCACGCCAGGAGGCACGCCAGGATCACCACGACCAGGTCGATCAGGACCTGGATCGAAAGCACCAGCGGCTCGAAGTTGCGCCGCACGAACGTCCCTGCGGCGGTCATCGAGCGAGCGGGTGGGTGGGTCGGGGACGCATGACGCAAGTCGAGACCCCGCGGGCCGGCCGGCGTGACGCGGCTGGCTCGGAACGGGGTGCCCGGCGGGGAAGGGGCCGCCGAATCCTATCTCGGAGAGCGGCGGTGGTGAGGATGAGGGGAGACCGCCTCCCTCTCGCATGGGAACTGCGGGGGAGATCGCCGGAAGACACCCTTCTCGCCATCATTTCGCGGAGGACGCGCGCGCCTCCGACAGCCGTTCCAGGAGTTCCAGGACCGTTTCCGAGGGCCGCGCGGCGTGCTTCCGGAACCCCTCGGCGAAGCTCGCGTTCCGGCGCGAGGTCGGGCGGATCAAATCGATCCACCTCTGGCGTCGATCCGAGACGACCCGGAGGGCCGCCCAGGGGACGCCGGAGCGTTCGGCCACCGCGGCGGCCGCCGCCGTCTCCATGTCCGCGACGACCGTCCCGTCCGTGAACCTGCGGGCTGCGCGGGCGCGCCGCAGGCGCTCGACGGCCCGGATCGCCGGCCGGTCGGCCGTCAGGAAGGCCGCGGGCCCACTCGCCGCCACGTCGGCCCACGCCCGGCTCAGCGCGGGGTCGGCGGCGATCTCTCGCCCCTCGCGCACCGCGAGGTCCCACTGGACGGCCACCGTGGCGTGCACCAGGTCCCCCACCTCGTCTGCGCCGCGCAGCCCGCCGCAGGTGCCGACGACGAGGAGCCTGCCGATCCCCTCGGCGACCAGCGCGGCCGCGGCGGCCGCGGCGGCGACCTTGCCGACGCCGCTCACGGCGGCGAGCACGCACGAGCCGTCCTCGAGCCGTGTCTCGTGCAGGGTCTGTCCCGCGACACGCGCCGTGCGCGCGGCGCCCGAGCGCAGCGTCCCGAGCTCGGCGGGCAGCGCCGCCAGCACGCCGGTCGCAGGCGCGGCGACGACGTCGAGGTGCGGCGACGGTGGGTGCCCCATGGGTGGATCGATCCCGCGGTCGCGGGCGGCGCCATCGTGCCGGATGGACCGACGCCGGTGCCCCCACGGCGCGTTAGTCTTTTCGGCCGACTCGTCCCGAGATCCCCCCTCCATGCTCATCGCCGTCACAGGCTCCACCGGCTTCATCGGCCAGTACGTCGTCCGCCGACTGCTCGCCGACGGGCACCGCGTCCGCGCCTTCGTGCGCGAGGGCCGGGGCGAGGTCCTGACCTCCCAGGACCTCCAGAACCCCGAGAACCTGGAGCTGCACGTCGGCGACCTCGTCGACGCCGCGTCCGTCGACGGCTTCCTGAAGGACGCCGACTACCTCGTCCACCTGGCGAGCGCCCACGACCACCTCGGGGACGACGTGCTGCAGGCGGTGAACGTCTCGGGCACCGAGAACCTCGTCGCGGAGGCCGAACGGAACGCCCCGGAGCACTTCCAGTTCGTGAACGTCGCGTCGGCCGTGATCGGCGTGCCGGTCTACAGCTACTACCGCGACTCGAAGCGCGTCCAGGAGAAGATCGTGCGCGGGTCGAGCCTGCGCTGGGCGTCCTTCCGGCCGACGCTGGTGTACGGCCGGGGCGACTACCGCCACACCGCGCCGCTCCTGCGCAAGTGCGGGGCCGAGAAGGGCACGTACTGGGTCTACCACGAGGGGCTGTCGATGCTGAACCCCGTGCACGTGGAGGACCTCGTCGACGCGATCGTGCGCGTCTTCACCTACGAGCGCGGCCGCGAGGACTTCCGCGTGTTCGAGATCGCGGGCCCCGCCGGCGTCGCGTTCAACGACTTCGTCGACATGACGATCGAGGCGACGGGCGGAAAGGTGAAGCGCCGCAACATCCCCCGCCGCTGGGTCGAGCGTGCGATCCTCGTGAAGGGGCTCTTCCGGGACGTCACCAAGGAGCGCCGCGGGGCGGGCTACTTCTCTCTCCACCACGACCACGACATCACGGCCGCGCGGGAGGAGCTCGGCTGGGAGCCGAGGCCCTACAGCGAAGGGGTTCTGGACGTGGCGAGGGGCGACTGGTGGAAGGCGGACCACGCCGCGACCGGGCACACCGAGAACCTGGGCGTCTGACGGGAACCCCGGGCGTCGGACCGCTGGCGCGGTTGCGCTTTCCCAGTTCCTGCCCCCTGGGGCTCGTTTCTGGACGGGCGCTCGCTTCAACCGTCACCGAATTGTGTCTCCGGCTCCAGCGAGCGGCGGACGGGCGACGATCACGCGGAGGTCCAGCGCCCCCAGACAGCGCCCCATGCAGGACCCCCAGGTCACCGCCATCTTCGAGCTCCTCGACCTCGCGAGCGAGGTGAAGACCCGTCTCCGCCACCTCGAGACGGTGTCGACGGGGATCGAGTCGGATGCCCGACGCGCGGCCCACCTCCCGGGCGCGGCAGCGGTCGCGCGCGTCCGGAACCACCTGGAGCTCGCCCTCGAGGCGCTGGGCTCCTCGCGCCGTCCGAGCCAGTCCGGCCCGGGGCTGACCCTCGGGCGGCCCGAGCCGCTCCGTCGGATGCCTCCGGCCGCACCCGAGAAGGATGAGGCGCCGACGCCCGTCCCGACGTCCGATCCGGCCAACCCGCTCAAGATCACGGGCTACTACTCGTCCGAGGTCGAGGACGCGCTGCGTTCGCTCCGCGAGGCGAAGGCCCCGGTCGAGCCGGCCGCCGAAGGGGACGACGGCTCCGGCGTCTGGGTGAAGAACCGCGTCGACGAGATCCACCGCGCGCTCTCGACGGCGTTCGGCGAGGACGACCGCGTCCCGAGCCTCGAAGCGGAAGAGGAGGAGCCGCCCGCGGCCGACCCGCCCGAGTTCGCCGGCAGCACCGACGCGCTCTCGATCCCCGAGCTCATCGGGTTCTTCCAGCTCCAGGCGAAGACGGGCGTCCTCACGATCAAGGGCACGCGCGAGGAGTTCACGCTGGAGTACCAGCGCGGCGAACTCGTGCACGTCGCGAGCTCCGCGTCGCCGCACGGCGAACGGCTCGGCGAGACGCTCGTGCGCCTCGGCTACGTGACCAAGGATCAGCTGGAGGAGCTTCTGGAGCAGAGCAAGGGCCCGGAACGGCTCGGCGAGGCGCTGCGGCGCGGCGACGTCATCAGCGACGAGGCCGTGTCGGAGGCGCTGCAGAGCCAGGTGCAGAGCATCTTCCACCGCCTGTGCAGCATGTCCGGCTGCAGCTTCACGTTCCGCGAGGGCCTGCAGGGCGAACCGCAGGCGCGCGCGCGCTACAACGTGACGCGGCTCCTCCTGGAGAGCGCCCGTCGCAAGGACGAGTCGCGGCTGAGCAGCGACGGATCCGACGAGCGGATCGCGTCGTAGCCGGGATCTCCTCCCCCTACGG
Organism: Planctomycetota bacterium; assembly: GCA_038757895.1. Taxonomy (GTDB): domain Bacteria; phylum Planctomycetota; class UBA1135; order UBA1135; genus Saltatorellus. The sequence continues at coordinate 32,405 of JBCDGE010000054.1, forward strand.
AAGACGCACGAGCGTGTAGTAGCCGCGGGGGTGCAGGAGGCCGAGGCCGGCCTCGGGCTCGCCCTCGGACTCGCCTCCGGCGCTCCGGACGACGCGCGCGTCGAGTTCGTGCACGTAGCCCTCCCGCAGGTCCTCCACGAAGAGGTCGACGCCGTACCCGTCCGGGTGCACCTCGACGCCGACGACCTCGTGGGTCGCCCTGTCGAGCTCGGGGCTCCCGTAGCGCTCGGACGACACGTACGTGTAGCTCTCCATCTTGAACGCGCCGGGCGTCTCCAGGCTCGCGGGGTCCGCGGGCGCCGTGAAGCGCAGCCGGAAGCCGTCGTCCGTCGGGAGCAGCCGCATCGTGTGGATCTCGAACGGCGCGCGGCCGCTGAAGTCGATGCGCTCCAGGCCTTCCGTGTTGCTGCCCTTCGAGCCCCAGCCGCGGTCGGTCTCGCCGACCAGCAGCGCGCCGGTCGGCGTGAACGCGAGCCGGATGGCGCCGCAGGAGAGCGCGTCGCGGAAGCGGAAGCACGCGCCCTGCCAGTGTCCGCGCACGCGCTCCAGGTCGACGCGGAACACAGCCGCCTCGTACTGGTCAGCGACGAAGAGCTGGCCGGCGAACGGGCCGAAAGCGCCTTCGGTCTCGTCCCACACGAAGCCCGCCGGACTGCGCCCCATCTTGTCGTAGGGGAACCAGATCGCGGGCATCTGGAACTCGGGCCAGTCGCCGGACTCCGCGATGTCGGCGAACAGCTCGCCCTCGGTGAGCGCCTGGGGCTCCTTCCACGTCCAGGCCGGATCGCGCGTGCTCTTCAGCCCCCACGGGTGGCCGTGGTAGCTGCCGGGTCGAAGGAGGCTCAGCTTGCTCGCCCCGCACCACTCGCCCTGGTTGTCGGTGTAGAAGACCTCGCCCCACGGCGCGGTGTGCACGCCCGCCGGAGAGCGCAGGCCGGCGCACATCGGTTTCGCCTGGCCGTCCGGCGTGATCCGGAAGGCGTAGCCGCGCCAGTCGACGCGCCCGAAGGGCTCGCCGCCGAACGGCTTGTTGGTCGTGATCCAGTAGCTGCCGTCGATCGCGCGCGACGGGCCGAAGTTGTACTCGTGGTAGTTGCCGCTGATGCGCCACCAGTCGCACACGCACTCCTGCGTCTCGTAGACGTGGTCGCCGTCCGCGTCGACGAGGCGCGTGAGCTGTCCGCGGCAGGCGGTCAGGAGCGAACCGTCGGGCTCCACGAGGACGCCGAGCGGCTCGTGCAGGCCCTCGGCGACCAGCTCGAAGCTCGCGGTCTCGGACGGCTCGGGGCCGGCGAATCCGTCGATCCCCCACAGCTCGCCGCGCCGCGTCGACGCGAGGACCCGCGGGCCGTTCGGTCCCTTCGCGATCGCGAGGCCGCCGACCTCCAGCGCGACGCCGTCGGGCAGCGTGCACGTCGTCACGGGGTACGCGCGCTCCTCGCGCTCGCGCTTGGTCGGCGCGTCGGTCGCGTCCGCCGCCTCCTGGGCGGAAAGGGGCGCCGCGACGAACGCGAGCCCGAGGAGAGAGATCGAAGCTCGTCTCACCACGCCATCCTCCACGTGAAGCGGCCGACGAGCGTCTCGGGGTCGTCGGTCGAGGGTGCCATCAGAACGGGGATCCTGAGCTCGTCGAGGACGCGCTCGGGGCGCGTCCCTCGCTTGCTCCTCGAGGCGCCGCGCTGCCGCGCGTCGATGGCGGGTCGGTCGTCGTCGCCACGGAAGGGCTGCTCGACCCTCGTGCGCGGCGACAGGACCCGCGCCGTGCGCGCGCTCTCGGCGTCGATCTCGACGACCGGCCACGCGCCGCCGTCGAGTCGCCAGCGGCCCTGGCTCGCGCGGTCGAACTGGCGCGCGACGGCGACGCGCGCGACGACCGAGCGCCCGCGGGCGGCCTTCGGCGCGCGCACCTCGAAGCGTCGCTCGAGCCCGAGCCGCGCGTCGGGACCGTCGTCGTCGCCCGACGTGGCGAGCCGCGTCGGCGCCACGGTCTCGATCACCTGGACGTCGCCGACGGTGTAGCGGAAGGTCATCGACCCGTCCGCGTTCGTCGAGCGCGAGAGCATCTGCGCGCCGCCGTCGCGCCCGGCCAGCTCCGGCCAGGGCTCGTACAGGTCGTCGAGGCTCACGACGGCGAGCCCGGGAGCCAGATCGCTGACGTCCGCGGACGCCGGGGTCTCCAGGGCACCGGCGCGCCCCTTCCACGTCCCCATCGCGTTGAGGAAACGACCGCGCCACGCGCGCGCCAGACGCACGCCCTGCTCGTCGAACGCGTAGTGCACGCTGTCGGGCGTCCCCACGCACAGCACGCGCGGCGACACATCCTTCATGAACACCGAGACGGCGCGCACGCGCTGGGACGCGTCGATCTCGTACGCCCAGGGTCCGGTGTCGAGGCCGGGCGGAGGCGCCATCGAGTCGGCCTCGCCGAGCCAGCACCAGAGCGCCTCGATCTGCCGGTCGATCGATCCCTCCGCGATGTCGGTCACCGGGCTCTGTCCGTCGATCCAGAGGTTCGCCATGCGGGCGTCGAGGTCGACGTTCGAGGGATCGAGCAGCAGGTCCCGGAACCACCCGAAGCGCAGGCGCCGGTGCATGTGGACCATGTCGACGGCGCGCACGCCGAGGCTGCGCGTGCCGCGGAAGTCGTGGCACTGGACGCAGCCGAGCCCGCCGCGGTCGCCCGCGAGTCGCCGTCCGGCGTCGACCTCCTCGATGCCGCACCGATCCTCGGTCCCGGCGTAGGTCCCGGCCCCGTCGACCGACTCCAGGAGAGCCGCCAGACCGTCGACCCCGGCCGCGCCCATCCTCGGCATGCGCGTGTCGAGGTACGGACGCACGCGCTCCTCGCCGCGCACGGCCGCGCGGAGCACGTCGGGTCGGAACTTCCGGCCCACCGCGGTCAGGGTCGGCGGGAATCGCCCCTGGTCGCCGAGCTCGGCGTCCTCGTCACCGGTGTAGAACGCGGCGACGTCGGGGTGGACGCCCCCGAGGCCCTCGCGCCTGTGGCACGAGTAGCAGCGCCGGCCCAGGAGGCGACGCCTGGCGAGCACCTCGGGCGACGTCGTGTCGGCGGCGATCGAGCCGGGCTTCAGGAAGAGCGCGAGCAGGTCGCCGGCGACCTCGGGCTCGAAGCCGTAGCGGCCGTTCGGGCCGAGGCAGACGAGCACGCCGGGGCGCACGTCCGAGAGCTGTTGGAGCGTCGGCGCGCGGCGCCCCGAGTTCTCGACCGGCTCGTCGAGCACATCCGCATGACACGTCGCGCACGCGAGGCGCGCGAACGCCTGACGCCCGCGGTCGACGGAGTCGGCGTCGGAGGCCTCGGCGACGCCCTCTTCGCTGCCCTTCGGCACGACGTAGCGGAGCGCGAGATGCGAGAGCGACGCCTGGGGCAGCGGCCCGCGCTCGACGCCCGGCCCCTCCCACTCCAGCGACAGCTCCTCGCCGCCCGCGGCCTCGAAGAAAGTCACCTCGATCGGGAAGGTCCCGGCCTCCAGATCGATCTCGCCGGTGCGCGTGGTCGGGCCGTGCACGCCGCCGTGGTCGACGACGACCGTCCGTCCGATCCAGAGGCGCGACCCGTCGTCGGAGCGCAGGTGGAAGGTGTAGCGCCCGGGCTCGGCGACGTCGAGGAGGCCGGAGAAGCGGAGCCCGAAGTGGTCGTCCCGCGTCCGACCCTCGACGTCGATCGTGCGGACGACGGACGTCGCGACCGGCACCTGCGTCTCGAGCTTCTCCAGCCCCTTCCCGCCGTACTTGCCCTCGTAGGCGCGCAGGAGCAGTCCCGGCTGACGCTCGAACGAGCCGTCGGGGCGCTGCGCCTGCTCCAGGAGCAGGTACGCCGAGATTGCGCGCGCCTCGCCCGTCGCGAGGTCCATCGAAGGGCAGTGGCCGGACGGCCGCACGGCGACCGGATCGGTGAGGAACGCGGCGAGGGTCGACAGCCGGTACTTGCGCGCGAGATCCGTCGGCAGCGCGTGCGGCTCCAGCGCGAAGACGCCGGGCGGCACGGGCGGGAGCTCATCGAAGGTGCCGTCGTCCTCGTCCTCCTCGGGGTCGTAGGGCTCCAGCTCCTCCAGCTCGACGAGCGTCAGCTCCAGGTCGTACTCGTGCTCCTGCGGCCCGTGGCAGGCGACGCAGCCCACGGTGTGGAACAGCGCCCGACCGCGCTCCAGCTCGCCGACGTCGGAGGATTCGGAGGCAGGGACCTCGGCCTCCGCCTCGCCGTCGGGAGCGCCGGCCGAATCGGCGAGGAAGTCCGCGATCGACTCCGCGATCCGCGCGCGCGCCGAACCGGCGACGAGGCCGAGCTGGTGCGGGTGCGTCGTGGACGGCCGGACGGAGCGCGGGTCCGCGAGGAACTCGACGAGCCAGTCGCGGTTGACGCGCTGCGTGACGCCCTCGAGCTTCGGCGCGAGGATCGGATCGAGCCGCTCCCGCGTCACCGAGTCGGGGTCGTGACACACGAGGCAGTCGTGCCGTGCGATCAGCTCCTCCAGCGCGGGCAGGACGTCCGTCCGAGGCACGCCCCGCGGTTCGTCCTCCTCCGTCGCCGTCGCCACCCCGGCCGCGAGTGCGAGGGTGCCCACCACGAGGCCGAGCCGCATCAAGCGTCGGCCCCCGCGCGAAGCTCGTCGAGGATCGTCGGATCCTCCAGCGTCGTCGTGTCCTGGTCGATCTCCTGGCCGGCCGCGATCGCGCGCAGGAGGCGCCGCATGATCTTGCCGCTGCGCGTCTTCGGCAGGCGCGAGGTGATGCGCACCTCCGCCGGCCGCGCGAGCTTGCCGATCTCCTCGGCGACGTGCTCCTTGAGCGCCTTCGAGAGCTCTGCCCCCGACGCGCCGTCCTCGCCCGGGATCACGAAGGCGACGATCGCTTCTCCCGTCAGGTCGTCCGGCCGCGGCACGACCGCCGCTTCGACGACCGCGTCGTGGCTGACGAGCGCGCTCTCGATCTCCATCGTCGAGAGCCGATGTCCGGAGACGTTCAGCACGTCGTCGACGCGCCCCATGATCCAGAAGTTGCCGTCGTCGTCGCGGCGAGCGCCGTCACCCGGCAGGTAGTACTTCCCGTCCCAGTGCGACCAGTACGCGGCGCGGTAGCGCTCCTCGTCGCCCCAGATCCCGCGCAGCATGCTCGGCCACGGCTTGCGGATCGCGAGGAGTCCGCCCTGGCCGTCCGCGACCTCCTCGCCGGCCTCGTCGAGCACGGCGGCGTCGACGCCGAAGAACGGGATCGACGCCGAGCCGGGCTTGGTCGCCGTGACGCCGGGCAGCGGCGTGATCATGATCGACCCGGTCTCGGTCTGCCACCACGTGTCGACGATGGGACATCGCCCTCCGCCGACGGTCTCGCGGTACCACATCCATGCCGCAGGGTTGATCGGCTCACCGACGGTGCCGAGAAGGCGGAGCTTGGAGAGGTCGTACTTCTCGACGTGCTCGTCGCCCCACTTCATGAACGCCCGGATCGCGGTGGGCGCCGTGTAGAAGAGCGTCACGCCGTGCGCCTCGCACAGCTCCCAGAACCGGCCCTCGTGCGGCGCGTTCGGCGCGCCCTCGTACATGAGCATCGTCGCGCCGTTCGCCAGTGGACCGTAGACGATGTAGCTGTGCCCGGTGATCCAGCCGACGTCGGCCGTGCACCAGTAGACGTCGTCCTCGCGCAGGTCGAAGACGAAGCGCGTCGAGAGGTACGCGCCGACGACGTAGCCGCCGGTCGTGTGCACGATGCCCTTGGGCTTGCCGGTGGACCCCGACGTGTAGAGCAGGAAGAGGACGTCCTCGGAGTCCATCGCCTCCGGCTCGCAGGTGTCGCCCGCGACCTCCAGAGCGTCGTGCAGCCACACGTCGCGGCCGTCGTTCCACTGGACGTCCTGCTCGGTCCGGCGGACGACGAGGACCGTCTTCACCCGGTCCTGGCCCTCGACCGCGTCGTCGACGGCGTCCTTGAGCGGCAGGATCGAGCCGCGCCGCCACGCGCCGTCGGCGGTGATCACCGCGCAGCAGTCCCCGTCCTCGATCCGCTCGCGCAGCGATTGCGCGCTGAAGCCCCCGAAGACGACCGAGTGGATGGCACCGATGCGCGCGCAGGCGAGCATCGCCATCGCTGCCTCGGGGATCATCGGCATGTAGATCGCGACCCTGTCGCCGCGCCCGATGCCGCGGGCGCGCAGGACGTTCGCGAAGCGGCAGACCTCGCGGTGCAGCTCGCGGTAGGTGAACGTGCGGCGGTCGCCCGGCTCACCCTCCCAGATGAGAGCCGTCTTGTCGGCACGCTCGCCCTCCAGGTGCCGGTCGAGGCAGACGTGGGAGACGTTGAGCTTGCCGCCCAGGAACCACTTCGCGAACGGCCGCTCGCTCCAGTCGACCACCTGCTCGAAGGGCTGCATCCAGGGCAGCTCGCGGGCGACGCGTCCCCAGAAGGTCTCGGGGTCGTCGACCGACTCCCGCCACATCCGCTCGTAGGTCTCCCGGTCCCCCACCCGGGCCGCTCGTCGGAACTCGTCGGACGGCGGGAACGAGCGGTCTTCGGCGAGGACGGTTTCGATCGGCTGGGACATCTTCTGGGCGGTGTGGGACGGAGGACGTGTAAGTCTAGGTGCTCCGGGAGCGGCGGTCGAAGCCCCGGCGCGAGCTGCGGGTATCTTGCTCGTCCCACGCGTGACCCCGAGTCACCGCGGGCCGCGCCCCCACGCCATGACCGTCGAGCCCTCAAGCTCCGCATCTGCCCCGGACGAGGCTGGCTACCTGCACGGCTTCGGACAGGCCGAGGAGAGTCGCCTGCGACGCCAGGCGCGCATCGTCGAGCATCGGATCCACGGCAGCCTGCCGTTCCGTCGCTGCCGGCGCCTCCTGGAGGTCGGCTCGGGCGTCGGCGCGCAGACCGAGATCCTGCTGCGCACCTTCCCCGACCTGCACGTGACGAGCGTCGAGGCGTCTCCGTCGAACCTGGAGGCGGCGCGTCGGCACCTCGACGGCCAGCCGTGGCTGCAGGCTCGGTACGAGGCGACGCAGGGCGACGCGCACGCGCTCGACTTCGAGGCGGCGCGCTTCGACGGGGCCTACCTGTGCTGGATCCTGGAGCACGTGCACGATCCTGCGCGGGTGCTGTCGGAGGTCCGCCGCTGCCTCCGTCCCGGCGCGCCGATCGTCGCCAACGAGGTCCAGAACGCCACGTTCTTCCTGTCGCCGTACAGCCCCCACACACTCCAGTACTGGAGCGCCTTCAACGACCATCAGCTCGAGCTCGGCGGGGATCCCTTCGTCGGCGCCAAGCTCGGGAACCTGCTCCAGCGGGTCGGATTCGAGGACATCGTGACGGAGGTCCGCACGGTCCACCTGGACAACCGCCAGCCGGCGGAGCGGGCCGAGTTCATCGAATTCTGGACCGACCTGCTCCTTTCGGGCTGCGAGGCCCTTCGAGAGGCGGGCAAGGTGGCCGACGAGACCGTCGCAGGGATGCAGGGCGAGCTCAGGGAGGTCGCCCGCGACCCCGACGCCGTATTCTTCTACTCCTTCGTACAGGCTCGCGCTCGTACCCGCTGACGCGCGGAATTCCCCACGCCACTCCTTCCTCCGATGCGACATTCCCTCTCCCGCCTCCATGCCCGGCGGCCCGCCCTGGCCGGTGTGCTCGCCCTCGTCTGCTGCGTCCTCGTGGTCGCGGCCTCGAGCTCGACGTCCCGGTCCGGCTCCGCGGTCCGCGACCTCGCAGAGGTCCAGAAGGAGCTGGAGCTGCGACCGGACGACAGCAAGCTGCTGCTCGAGGCGGCCAACGCCGCGTTCGCCGACGACGACGACGACGCCGCGCTTTGGTACGCGGAGCTCGCGCGCCTCGCAGCACCCGAGGGCAAGGACGCCAAGGCGGTCGACAAGGCGATGAAGAGCCTGCGCTCCGACATCGGCGTCGACCTCCCGCCGATCGGTACCGCCGTCGACGCCCACGCCAAGGGCATCTTCCAGTTCGCGAAGCTGTGCAGCGGCGGCAAGCTCTACGCGAACGCCGCGGACGTGCTCGGCTCGCTCAAGGGCACCCCCTACGAGGACGACGCGACGTCGCGCCTGCAGAAGCTCTTCAAGAGCAAGAAGGCGATCGGCGCGATGCTGGAGTCCGGCGTGCCGGTGAAGGTCGAGGTCAGGAAGCGCCGCAGCGCCAAGGAGCTCGCCCGCCTGAACAAGAAGCACGCGGAGTGGGACAACGCGTACGAGGCGAAGGGCAAGTTCTACACCATCAAGACGAACATGGGCGTCGAGTGGGCGGAGCAGATCCTCGGCGCGATGGAGCAGATGAACCTCTTCTACCGCAAGGTCTTCGACTACAAGGCCGCGGGGAGCAGCAGCATGCGGAGCTGCGAGGTGCGCGTCTGGGCGACGCGCGACGGGTTCGACGCCCACAACCCGGACACCAAGGAGTCTGTCGCAGGCTTCTACAGCCCGTCCGAGAACAGCGTGAGCACCTACGACCCGCGCACCGCGCGTGGGTTCATGAAGCAGGACATCGAGGACCTGTGGTCGACGCTCTACCACGAGGCGTCGCACCAGTTCACGCGGATGAAGTGGAGGGTGCTCATCCCGACGTGGCTGAACGAGGGCACCGCCAGCTACTTCGAGGGCGCGGCGCTGCTGCCCGGCGGCTACGTCGAGACGAACCGGATTCCGCAGTCGCGCTTGCGCTCGGTCGTCATTCAGATCGGTGGCGGCGACCCGGCGAATCCGCGCTCGGTCGACGCGCTGGAGCCTCCCCCCGGGAGGCCGGACCTGTGGGACGTCGTGACGTACTTCCAGCCTGGGTCGTACCCCGGGACGCACTACTCGTTCGGGTGGGCGATGGTGTACTTCTGCATGAACTACGAGAACGAGGACAGCGAGCGGATCTACACGCCCGTGTACCGCGCGTTCATGGACTCGTACATGGAGTCGGGCGAGGAGAAGAACGTCGGCAAGCGCTTCAAGCAGTACTTCGTCGAGGAGGCCGAGATCCCGGGCGTCGAGACCTACGAGGACCTGGAGAAGCGCTGGAAGGAGTGGGTCCTCGCCCTCTCCCGGATCGAGTTCGGTGGCCCTGAGCAGGCCGAGGTGCTCATCGAGCGCGCGCGCAAGCAGCTGGAGAACGGCAAGAAGGAGTACGCGGTCGACTCGCTGCGATGGGCGCTCCGCAAGCGCGTCAACGACCCCACCGCGCTGCAGCTCCTCGGCGACACGCTCTCGTCGATGAAGCCGAAGGGCAAGGAGTCCAAGACCAAGTACAAGGACGGCGCGCTCTTCGCCTACCGCGCGCTGGTCAACGTCGCTCGCGGGCAGCGCGACCTGTCGAAGCCGCTCAAGCACTACGACGGCACCGGCCAGGAGGCGCTCGACGCCGGGCTCGCCGGCATCTCGGAGATCAACGGCGCGCTCGGCGACATCCTCGCCAAGCAGTACGACGAGTTCATCGACAACGCGCTCGCCGAGGCGAACGCGTGGGTCGAGGGCGAGTACCCGCGGCTCGGGCTCCAGGTGCTCAAGGTCGCGAACGAGGTCGTCGGCGGTGAGGGGCGCCTGCTCGCCCGTGCCGACGAGATCCGCGCCGAGTCCGAGGTCGACGTCCGCCGCACCCGCCGCCTGCCGACGGGCCCGGACCTCGAAGACTGGACGGCCTCCAACGAAGGCGGCTGGGGACCGATCGCCGACGACGACGGGACGACGGGCCTGCACTGGACCGTGGCCGAGGAGATCGACGAGATCACGCTCGGCATCGAGCCCCCCGCGACCTACCGCTACGACGTCGACGTCCTCATGGAGGAGTCGGAAGACGGCTTCCTGCCGATGATCGGCATGACGTTCGCCGGCGGACTGACGGGCAACAAGGTGTTCGTCCGCCTCGGGCGGACGGGCCGGTCGGGGCTCCTCCAGATCGACGAGGACGGCCAGCCGGTCTTCGAGCCGACCTTCAAGGGCGGCGGCCGCATGAAGAAGGGCAAGCCCTTCTCGATGGGCATCGAGGTCGGGCAGTTCGAGACCAAGTTCTTCATCGACGACGAGGAGGTCGGGTCGATCGAGGCCTCGTCGGCGGCCTTCGCCGGGAAGATCGGCATCTTCGCCGGGAGCGCGCGCGTGCGCTTCATGAACCCCCGGCTGACGTACTGAGGACGGGCGGTCGCGGCCCTCCCGGCAGGGGGCCGCGCAAATCCGCGAAGTTCCGCTTCAGGAATCCTCCCTCCTGTCGATGACAGGAGTGCCCTCATGGTTCCTCGTGAACCTGGCTCCTCCCGAATCCCCTCTCGGGAGGAGCCTCTTTTTTGCCCGTGCGGCGGCGCGAGGACGGCGACGCCCGTCCCCCGTCCGGGACCTCGCCCGAGGCGCTCGCGAGGATTCCGAGAATCCGCGCCCCACAGGTCGCACCCGCGCGGAGTCCTCCATGTCGAGGAGCCCAGGCCGAAGCCGGTCAGCACAGTGCCTGCGCTCGTCGACGACTTCTTCGATCGCGCCGCCGGGGTGCCGGGTCCTCTCTCCTGAGCAGGGAGCAGGACATCCCCCCACCAACGAGCGGAGCGTTGCAGAGCGATCCCACCGGTGCGGGGAGGTCACCCTCCCCATCGAGCAGGACACCGGATCGGCTGGCCCTTCGGAGGTGGCCCGCCCGGGACGCGCCCTGCGCGCCCGCCCGCCCTTGCGCGCGAAATGGAGGTGGAGCTGAAAGGAAGAGGCCCCGTGGAGCGCAGCGCTCCGCGGGGCCTCCCTCGTTCAGACCTGTCTCGGTCGTCGAGCGACCGCCGGCGAGTGTCCCGCCGGCGGTTCGGATCACGTCATCAGCGACCCGGCGTCTTCGGCGCAGCCCGCTTCTTGGGCTTCGCCGTCAGCTTGCCGAACATCTTGCGCTCGGTCTCGACTTCCACTTCCAGCTCTGCATCTTTCGGTACACCCACGGTGACCGGACCAGGGGTGCCTCATCAGCCAGAGGGGAACTTGCCCTTCTTCAGGCGTTTCCCGGTGTTGGCATCCTTGATCTCGAAGCTCGGCGCCTTGCCGACCGGCTGAAAGTCGTAGTACTCCTCGCCGTTCTCGCCGTAGATCTTGACGCTCGGGTTGAGGGTCACCTTGCCGGCACGAACGGTCGGCGCAGGCATCTCGGCGGTCAGGTCTCCGCCCCACGGGATCTCGACCTCGGAGCCGGCCTCGACCGCGATCGCCTTGCGGCGACCGGAGCGGACCCGCGCGGACTCGGAGCCGCGCTCCAGGAACGCCGCGTCGAGCACGTAGTCACCGACCGGGACCTTGACCGCGCCCCTGGCAGAGCCGAGGTCGAAGGCGACGTCGCGGCCCTTCTTGAAGATCGCGTTCGCGACCTTGGCCTTGATGCCCTTGATCTTCTCGAGCGACAGCGTGCCGGTCTCGCCGGTCCACGGGCGCGTCTTGATCTCGGTGCCGTCCTTGCTGACCTCGAAGTCGTAGAGCTCACCGTCGATGTTGACGATGCGCGAGACATAGCCCGCCCCGCGGTTGCTCCCGATCACGAGGCCGTCGACGCCGTAGTCGTCGTACGAGCCGTCCGCGTTCGCGTCGATCACGGCGACGAGCACGCCACCGACCTTGCCGGTCATGACGCCGGACGTCGTCCAGCTCCACTTCCGCTGCCCGGTGTTCTTGAATCGGACGCCGTAGTGGAACACCTCGCCGTCCTCGTTCTCGCCCTTGAGGTCGACGAAGCCCTCGGCTCCCTTGACGTCCTCGTCGGGGTCTCCGTCGCCGTTCGAGTCGATCTCGAACCGCATCGGGCCCAGGACTTCCAGCGGGAACTCGTGACCGAAGACATCGATCTCGGACCCGAGGGTCTTCCACTTTTCCTGGCCGAGGACGTAGTCGAAGTCCTCGATCGCGCGGTGTTTGAGCTTGGACGTGGTCCAGGCTCCACCTTCATCCGCGGACGCCACGAAGGCCGCGGAGCAGAGTCCGGCGGTCGTTGCGGCGGCAGCGACGAGCCCCAGGACGGGGCGTTTGGGGTGCATGTTGGCCTCCTCAGGCGTGGCGCCGGGGGGATGGGTGCGAGACAGTGGCCCCGAAGGGGTCGGCGGGTACAAGGTACCCAATCGGCGCCCGAGCGCATCGCCCGTCGGCCCGGTCCGGGGCTCTTACATGGCCCTCACGGGGCCGTGACCCTCCCAGCGGACGCGCGAAATGCGTCAGACCGCCGCGCGGCGGCGGAAGAGCGTGACATAGCGGGCGAGCCGACTCGCCAGGCGCCGCGGGTCGCGAAGCTCCCGGAACATGCGCCGCGGGCGCCGGTAGAAGCGCCGGTAGGCCTCGCGGATCTTGGCCTCGATCTCGGCCGAGGTCATGTGCTCGTTGCCCTCGAGCGCCTGGAACCCGGTCATCGTCGCGTAGTCGAACTCGCGCGTCCCCCGCAGCATCTCGTGCAGCGGAGTGCCCGGGTAGGCGGTCACGGCGCAGAACTGGACCTGATCGGGGTCGAGGCGATCGACGAGGTCGATCGTCTCGTCGGCCATAGCCGGCGTCTCCTCGGGGAAGCCGATCATGCAGAACGCACGGGTCTCGATCCCGTGCTCCCGCGCCGCGCGGAAGACCTCGATCGCCTGATCGTGGTCCTTCAGCTTGTTCCCGCAGTGCTTCTTCTGGATCTCCAGGTTGCCCGACTCGACGCCGAGCGAGACGTGACGGCAGCCGGCGGCCGCCATCTTTGCGAGCAGCGGCCGGTTGAGCGTCTTGATGGCAGTCTCGCACTGCCACTCCAGGTCGGTCATGCCGGCCTCGAGGATGCCGTCGCAGATCGCCTCGATGCGGTCCTTGCGCGTCGTGAAGATCGGGTCGCGGAACACGACGTGGCGCAGCCCGTGGACGAAGTAGAGATCTCGCAGCTCGGCGAGGACGTGCTCGGGGCTGCGGAACCGGAAGCGCAGGCCCTGCGCGAGCGTGTAGCCGCAGAACGAGCAGTTCAGCGGGCATCCGCGCGAGGACTTGACCGTCGTGATCGGCCCGTCGATCCCAGGGAACCCGTACGCGTCGTTGTCGAGCAGATGGCGCGCAGGCAGCGGGAGACCGTCGAGATCGGCGATCTTGTCCCTCTCCGGCTCGTGCACGATCTCGCCGTCCTCACGGCGCCAGGTGATCCCCGCGACGCCTGCGACGGGCCCGGCGTCCGCGACGCGGCGCGCGACCTCCTCGACGGTCCGCTCGGGCTCGCCGCGGACGACGAAGTCGATCCGATCGCCCGCGAAGATCTCGTCGGGCGTGAACGTCACCTGGCTGCCGAGCATGCCGGTCCGGGCACCCGTCGCCTCGCGGACGCGCCCCGCGAGGGCGAGGTCCTGGTCGAGCGAGGTACTGGACGAGTCGAGGACGACCATGTCGGGCGCCTCGGCGACGACGTGATCGAGCGCCCCGTCGGGGCCGACGCCAAGCGCGTCGGCGTCGAGGATCGCCACCTCGTGCCCGTCCGCGAGGAGCACCGCAGCCACGTGGGCGAGCTCGATCGGCGGGTAGAGGAGCTCGGGGTTCACCGCCATCCCGAAGCCTCCCATCAGCCCTCGGCTGACCCGGAACTCCGGCGGACTGGGCGGATTGACGAGCAGGACCTTCACGTCGCGCGAAGTGTAGCCCACGCCCCGAGCCGCCCCGGGCGGTCTCGCGGGACCCTGTGGCGACGTCCCCGAGAGAGTCCCGCGGGGCCGCGCGGCCTGTTCCGCCGCGAGACGAGGGGCACAGATTCGACAGCGCCGACCTTTCCAGGCAAGTTATCTGGACGGAATCACTCCGAATCCGACACGGCCGCACGGCACCTCCACCGACCCCTACAGAGTCCCTTCCCCACCGCCCCATGTTCCAGTCACGCCCCCAGACCGCAAGGGCAGCCTCGGCCCTGCTTCCGCTCTTCACTGGCGCTCTCCTCGCTGCCCACGCCACCGCGGGCGACGTCGTCGTCGAGGCCACCGGCACCCTCGTCCAGGCCAATGCCTCCGGGAGCAGCCCATTCGCCGGCGCGATGGTCGGCGACCCCGTCACGGTGCACTTCGAGGTCTTCGTGCCGGGCATGGACGTCGTCCCCGGCCAGCTCACGAACTACACGATCGACCCGGCGACGTCGTTCGTCCGCATCGGCGCCGTGACGGACGCGATCACAGGCAGCGCCGTCGGCATCCAGAACGACTTCCCCGTCGCCGACGGGATCCGCGTGTTCGGCGCCCCCGCCGCCGGCGGCGGCTCGGTCGCGCTGGAGGTTGGCGAGTCGTCGGGGACGCTCTTCTCGTCGACGGACATCACGATGCAGCTCGGCACCTGGGGCCCGTCGACCTGGTCGTCGTTCAACTTCGGGCTCTTCGGCGGCGGCAGCTTCCTGGAGTTCTCCAACCCGACCGTCACGATCTCGCTGCCGAACGTCGGTACGAGCTACTGCGGCCCGGCGCCGGCGAACTCCAGCGGCGACGGCGCGGTGATCGAGGCGTTCGGCTCGGCGGCCGTCGCGACGAACGACCTCACGCTCCGCGCCTCCAGCCTCCCCACCCAGAGCTTCGGCTACTTCCTCACCGGTCGGGTCGCGGGCTTCACGATGAACCCGGGCGGGAGCCAGGGGAACCTCTGCCTGACCGGCACGATCGGTCGCTTCGACGCGCTCGTGCAGAACTCGGGCTCCGCCGGCGTCATCGAGATCCCGGTCGACCTGATGGCCCTCCCCCAGCCGAACGGACCTGTGGCCGCGCTGCCCGGCGAGACCTGGCACTTCCAGGCGTGGTTCCGAGACGCCAACCCGATGGTCACCTCGAACCTGAGCGACGGCGTCGAGATCGTGATGCAGTAGCAGAATCGGCGGAAACCGAGACGGGCGCCGGCGCCGTCCGTCGCGTCACCCGGGGAGGCCATCGGCGGCCTCTCCCGGGCGACCCCACCGATGACCTCAGAGCGCCACGATCTCCTCGGCGAGCTCTTCCTCGCAGCCAGTGAGCTGCCGGAGGACCACCGCCGCCCGTTCCTGGAACAGCGCACCGACGGCGACGAGGCGCTCGTCCGCGAGGTCCTCGCGATGCTCGGCGCCGACGACGGCGGCGGCGCGGGCGAGGCGCTGGACCGCGGCGCGGCCGCGTTCGCGGACGACGATCTCGTGGACGCGCTCGCCGACGCCGTGGACGTGATCGGGGCGGCCCCCGACGACTCGTTCGCGGACCGGGCCGACGATCACGCCGCGGACGCGGTGGTCGGCGGCTACCGCCTGGTCCGGAGGATAGGCGAGGGAGGCATGGGTGTCGTGTGGGAGGCGCGCCAGGAGCGCCCGGCCCGCACGGTCGCGCTCAAGATCCTCCGCTCGATCGGCCACACCGACACGCTGCGCCGCTTCGAGCTGGAGGGCGAGGTGCTCGGGCGTCTCCAGCACCCCTCGATCGCGTCGGTGTTCGAGGCCGGGGTCGACGCGTCGGAGGCCGGCGAGCGCCCGTTCCTCGCGCTGGAGCTCGTCGACGGCGCGCCGCTCGACGCGTACGCCGCCGAGCTCGACCTCGACGTCGAGGCGATCGTGCTCCTGCTGGTGCGCGTCGCCGAGGGCGTGCAGCACGCGCACCAGCGCGGAGTCGTGCACCGGGACCTCAAGCCGGGCAACGTCCTCGTGCGCGACGACGGCCAGCCCAAGATCCTCGACTTCGGCGTCGCGCGCGTCGCGGGCGGGATCGAGGACGAGGTCCCCACGATGGTGACCCGGACCGGCGAGATCATCGGCACGCTCGCGTACATGGCGCCCGAGCAGATCGAGGGCGACCCCGCCGCGATCGACACGCGCGTCGACGTCTACGCGCTCGGCGTCGTCGCGTACCAGCTCCTCGCGCGCCGCCGGCCGATCGAGGTCGGCGGGCTCGCGCTCGGCGACGCGATGCGACGCGTCCTCGACGAGCCCCCGCTCCCGCTGACCACGGCGGCGCCCGAGGTGCCGCTCGACCTCGCGACCGTCGTCCACCGCGCGATCGAGAAGGACCGCGATCGGCGCTACCCGTCGGTCGAGGCCTTCGCCGCCGACCTGCAGCGCTTCCTGCGCCACGAGCCCGTCGAGGCGCGGCCGCCGAGCGTCGCCTATCAGGTGTCGAAGTTCGTCAAGCGCCACCGCGGCGCGACGCTCGGCGCGCTCGCCGCGTTCGCCGCCGTCGTGACGGGCGGCATCGTGAGCGCGGTGCTCTGGCTCCGCGAGCAGGACGCGCTGCAGGAGGCGCTCCGCGCCGGCGAGGCGACGAGCCTGGCGCTCGACAGTGCGAACGCGAGCCTCGACGTCGCGCGAACCCGGATGCAGGAGCTCCGCGAGACGCACCTGTTCTTCGAGGGGCTCGTGGCCCAGGGGATGCCGGACGAGAGCGGTCGCGACCTGCGCCTCTCCGACGCGCTCATCCGCTCTGCGAGCGAGATCCCGTCGATGTTCCGCGGCTCGCCGGCCCAGCGCGCGTGGCTGCACTCGACGAGCGGCCACATGTTCGCGGGCCTCGGCATGCTCGACGAGGCCAGGGAGCAGGTCGAGCTGGCACGCGCGTGCGTGGACCCCCTCCCGCCGAGGCTCGACGCCGCGCTCGCCGACGTGCTGGCGTGGGTGCTCCAGACCGAACAGCGCTTTCGCGAGGCCGAGGCCGAGCTCGAGCGCGGGCTCGCGCTGCTGGAGGACGCCGACCGCGCGGTCGCCGCCGAGCTCGCGGCGGGGAACCTGCACGCGGCGCTCTCCGGTTCGGACGCGAGCGCGCTCGCCACCGACTCCCGGACGCTGGAGCACGCGCAGCAGGAGGTCCTGCGCACGCGCATCGGCCTGGTGATCCGCCGCTCGTGGATCGCGTGCTCGCTGCGCGACACGGACGCGGCGCGGCGCCACGCGGACGTGGCGGTGGCGCTCCTCGCGGACCTCCAGGACCCTGACGACGAACGCGCGCTGGAGCTCCTGCACCTGCGGGCCGAGGTTGCGAAGGCCGAGGGAGACCTCGCGCGCGCGTCCGAGCTCTTGCGCGAGTGCATCGACCTGAGCGAGGCCCAGGGGCGAGGCGAGACGATGTCGACGCACATGTCGCGCGCGTCGCTGTCGGGCGTGCTCGTCGGACTCGGAGAGCGTGCGGAGGCCCTCGCCGTCTCCGAGGCGACGTGGGACGGTGTCCGGTCTCTGGTCGGCGACGACCACATGTTCGTGGCCCGGCTCGCGGGCAACATCGGCACGATCGCGCGCGGACTCGGGGACCTCGACCGTGCTCTGGAGATGTACGAGTGGGCCGCCGACGTGGAGCGGCGCGTGCTCGCAGACGACGACCCGCAGATCGCGCAGACGATGAGCCTGCTCGGCAGCCTGTTGCTCCAGCTCGGCC
The DNA here is from genome assembly GCA_038757895.1 of Planctomycetota bacterium. Taxonomy (GTDB): domain Bacteria; phylum Planctomycetota; class UBA1135; order UBA1135; genus Saltatorellus. The sequence continues at coordinate 49,707 of JBCDGE010000054.1, forward strand.
GCTCGGACGAGGGCGAGCAAGTCCTGTGGGATGCGATCGAGCGCTTCGAGAGCGCCGAGGCCAGGGGCGCGAGCCCCAGCCACGCGATCGGGCGGGCGTTCACCATGTCGTACCTCGCCCCCGCGCTCCGCGCTCGCGGTGACGTCGACGGAGCGGACGAGCTCGTGGGCGACGCGCTCGAGATCAAGCTGGCGATCGTGCGCGACCCGCTCCACCCGATCGTGGAGATCGAGCGGAAGGAGCTCGCCGCGAACGCCCGGGCTCGCGGCGACATGGCGCTCCTGGCCGAGCGCGAGCTCGACGTTGCCGACCACTTCGCGGCCGTCCGAGGACCCCACAGCCGGTCGGTCGCGAAGGCGCTGAACAAGGCGCGAGAGGCGCTCGACGCGACCGAAGCAGGGTCGACACGCGACGCGCTCAGGGAGCGACTGGAGCGCGCGGAGGCCGCTCGGTGAGCGAGCGACTCGACCGACGGCTGCCCGCCGACGTCACGCTCGCGCTGCGCGCGATCGCGAGCAATGGCAGCGCCGGAGAGGACGCGCACTCACGGCTCTTCGAGCTCGTCTACGACGGACTCCAGAGGCTCGCCGCGCGTCACCTCGCGCGCGAGCGCTCCGACCACACGCTGCAGGCGACCGCGCTCGTGCACGAGGCGTGGATCAAGCTCGTCGACCAGTCCGTCGTTCCCGACCGCGGACGCGAGCACTTCCTGAGCGTCGCCAGCCAGGCCATGCGTCGGATCCTGGTCGACCACGCGCGGGGCCGGTACCGCTCGAAGCGGGGCGGCGATCGCGCGCGCGTCCCCCTCGACGCGCTCGACGAGCCGGC
>JBCDGE010000055.1:0-50524 GCA_038757895.1 Planctomycetota bacterium
CCCGCGCCGTCGTACGACGGCGCGGGCGCTCGCACTTCGCTCACGCAGGAGCGCTCGCGATCAGCGTCCGCCGAGCACGCGGGCGTAGCGGTAGTACGCCTCGAGGCAGAGGACCATGGTCGCGGTCGAGTAGACGCGGCCGCCGGCGTGGCCCCAGGGGCCGACCGGATCCCACGAGCCCTTGGACGAGCCGTCCTTGCGCTGCGAGGAGAGGACGGCCTGCTCGAGGGCCTTGCGCCACTCCTTCCAGTACTTGCCGCCCATCTGGTACATCGCGTAGGAGCCGTAGTACCAGTAGTACATGTCGCAGCCGAAGGCCTCGGGCTCCCACTTGGGCAGCGTCCGGAGCAGCAGCTCGGCGTGGTCCTTCATGACCGGGTTGTCGTCCGGGTTCTGCCCCAGGAAGAAGCGGCAGAGCAGCGACACCGAGGTCAGGGCCTCGCCCTTGTCGGTCGGGTACTGGTCGTTCTGACCCGGAACGCGCGAGCTGGGGGAGCCGGTCTCCGTGTAGCCGCAGCGGCCGGTGCCCGGGTCCGTCATCTCGTCGAACCAGTTGATCGCGGCGACGAACGACTCCTTGTCGATCTTGAGCTTGCCCTCTTCCGCCGACTTGAGCGCGAAGATCATCCAGCCCGTCACCGAGGAGTCGTTGTCACCGTTCGGCGGGACCTCGTAGCGCCAGACGCCATAGGGGTTCCGCGCCTTGCTGATGTAGTTGACCGCGCTCTGCGCCTTGGTCTTCAGCAGCGTCGACTTGTCGAGATAGAACGTCTCGCACATGGCGAGCGTCGCGATCGAGTGGTCGTAGAGGAAGTAGTGGCCGAGCTCCTCGCCGAAGAGGCCCGTCTCGCGGTCCTGCTCGTCGACCAGCCAGCGGATGCCGCGCTTGACGACGTCCTTGTACTGGCCGCGCGTCATCGTGTGCCCGTCACCGAGGAAGGCGAGGAGCGCGAGGCCGGTGCAGCCGATGTCGTGGTTCGGATAGCCCGCCCCGTCGGTCTTGTCGCTGTCCGGGTCGTGCTTCATGAACTCGTCGCAGTCCCACTTCCCGTCCTTGTCCTGGTGGTTCTTCAGCCACTCCAGGCCGTCCTTGATGGCCTGCTCGGTGCCCTTGCCACCACCGGCGCGCAGGTTGCGTCGACCGCCGAAGCGCCCGCCGTACTTGCCGCCCGCGCCCCCGCCGATGCCGAGCAGCGAGTTGGTGTTGTTGCTGTCGAACGGCGAGTCCGCGTTCATCGTCGGATCGCCCTCGGTCTCGAAGTCCTCGTTGGTGTCCGTCTCGTTGTGGTCGGACACCTCGAAGTCCTCGATGATCGGCTCCTCCTCGGTCTCCTCCTCCTCGATCTCTTCGGGCTCCTCCTCGGGCTCCTCGATCTCGGGCTCGGGCGCCTGCTCGATGCTCGCCTGGACGTTCTGCTCCGGGCTGTCCGCGAAGATGCTCCACGGGATGGCGGCCACGATCAGGAAGATGACGAAGTGCAGCGCCGCCGAGATGAGCAGCCAGGGGGCCTTCGACATCCACTCGTACAGGACGTCGTTGAAGGACTCCTCCTCCTCCCAGGGCTTGGGCATGGTCGTCTCGATATGGACGTCCTGGAACTCGTTGCTCATGTCGGAATCGGTGGGCCGGCGGGCTCGCGGAGGCCGGGCGCCCCGTGGGACGGGAGCGCGGCCGGGCGAACGACGCTCGGATGCTTTTCTGGAAATCCGGAGGCGTCTCGGCCGTCGGGCCCCCGGCGGTGCTGGGGGCGCGGGCGATCCGCGTTTCCGGGTGAATCGGCGACGGCCGGGGGGTCTGAGGGGAGAAGGCCCCCCGCGTCGGCGGAGAGAACGACCGGCCGATTGGGGGGTTCAGAGGTTATCCGGCGATTCGGCGCCCGGCTACGGCGGACCTCCGCTGGAGGGCCGCCGGGGGGGCCGCCGGGGGGGGATCGTTCGCGGGAAGGTCGGCCTTCAGCGGATGGGCACGGACGACCGTCCGCGGTCCAGGAGCGCCTTCCGGATGTCGTCCGGGGCCACGAAGGTGGTCTTGACGAGCTCGCTGAGGCCGCGGTCGATCCGGACCTTCGCCTCGTCCTCCTTGATCGAGTCCGTCAGCTTCTGCTGCAGCCCGATGTCCAGGAACGGGAGTGCGTCCGTCGCGGCGATCCTCTCCGACAGGCGATAGATGATGAACACGGTCGGCGCGTCGGGCAGGTCCGCCCTCAGGACCGGTGACAGCTCTCCGATCTTCGCGCTCCGGAGGAACCGAGCCATGTCGACCTCCGGGTAGACCCGCTCGAAGGTGTCGACCAGCGCGTCCGTCGCACCGCGGAGGAAGCGGTCCTCGCCCCGGAAGTTGCCGTACTCGTTCCAGGCCTGCTCGAACGTCACCACCTCGTTGATGATGTTCTCGCGCAGGGCATTGGCGAGGCGCTCGGCCTCGTCCACGCTGACGTTCTGGCTGGAGTCGATGAAGAGACCCTCCAGGACCGTCTGGGCGGGCGTCTTCCCGATGATCTCCGCGATCTGCGGGTTGCGGGCCTGGAGGTACGTCCGATAGCGCGACCAGAGCTTCCCGGGACGCACGTACGGATCGACGAAACGCCGCCCCGTCGCGCCCACGGAGCGCCCCGTCACCGAGTCCTCCCAGAACTGCGCCAGCAGCCGCTGCTCGACCACGGACCGGAACTGGTCGGGCGTCATTCCCATCCGAGCGATCCGCTCGTTCGCCTGGGTGGGTCCGCCCCACTCCTTGATCTTCCCGTTGAAGAAGTTGTCGCGGATCGCCCGGAGGAGGTCGGGCTCGTAGCCCTGGTTCCGGCCGCCCTGGACCTTCAGCCGCGCCTCGATGTTCTGCTCCAGCGCGGCCGAGAACTGGATCCGCTGCCGGTCCTCCGCGCTGAGGTTCGGCATGTTCGCCGTCGGGTCGTCGTACTGACCCGTCTGAAGCACGCTCAGGATCTCGTCCCGGGTGATCAGCTCCGACCCGACCACCGCGATGTGGTGGTCGCCGTGGCGGAAGAGCAGGGCCTGCTCGCGCTGCGTGCGCGGGACCCAGGCCGGCGCGGGCAGCGGCGGAAGCTGACTCTGCGCCCCGTCGCCTTTCGGCGCGTCCGTCCCCTCGCTCTCGCTCGGCGCCGGATCGGCGTCCTGGGGGTCGTCCTCGCCCTGCGCTGCGGCGACCGACGGAACGAGCAGAGCCGCGAGGAGCCCCGCCATGGCGGTGCGGACGAGCGGCCGGTCGAAGAGGCCTCGGGGCGAGCGCTTGGGCAGGGCCATGCCGCCGATCATCGGCGGGTTCGCCGCTCCGATCAACCGGCGGGCTCCCTGACCAGCTTCTCCAGCCACCGAACGGCCTTGTCGGGCTTGGCCTCCAGGTGCCCGGGTACCACGAGGTGCGCGACGCCCGGCTTGATGCGCCGCAGGTCCAGCCGCCGCCCGCGACCTGCCGTCCGGCCCGCGAACAGGTGCTCGAACGCCACCGCGTCGGAGTACTGGATGACGTAGCGGTCCTCGTGCCACGCGACGTGCTTCACGTGCGCGTGGTCCAGAGGCAGCTTCAGCTCGAAGAGCCGCAGGAGCTCCTTGGCCTCCGCCGGCGGGCGGCCGTAGCGGTCGCGCAGGCCCTTGAAGACCTCCTCCAGCGCCGCCTCGTCCTCGCACTGCGACAGAGCGCGCAGGGCGTCGAGGCGCTCGTCCGCCTTGCTGATCCAGGAGTCCGGCAGGAACGCCCGCAGGCCGACCTCCAGCTCGCAGCCCGCTTCCGTCTCCTCGAAGCGCGGCTTGTCGCGGTCCGAGGCCTCGCCGGCCGCCAGCCGCTCGACGGTCAGCTTCAGCAGCCGGCAGTACATGTCGTAGCCGACGGCCGCGATGTGTCCGGACTGCTGGGGGCCGAGGATGTTGCCGGCGCCGCGGAGCTCGAGGTCCTTGACGGAGATCCCGAAGCCCGCGCCGAGGTGGTTCATCTCCTCCAGCGCCTTCAGCCGGTCGCGCGCGTGCTGCTTGAGCGGCTTGTGCTTCTCGACGAGCAGGTAGCAGTGCGCCTTGACCTCGCCGCGCCCGACGCGTCCGCGGAGCTGGTGCAGCTCGCTGAGGCCGAAGTGGTCCGCCTCGTCGACGAAGATCGTGTTCGCCGTCGGCACGTCGACGCCGTTCTCGATGATCGTCGTCGCGACGAGCACGTCGACCTCGCCCTTGCGGAACGCGGTCATCACCTCGCGCAGCTCGGCGGCCGGCATCTGGCCGTGCCCGATCGCGTAGGTCGCGTCCGGAACGAGCTCGCGCAGGTGCGCGCACACGGCCTCGATCGACGTGACGCGGTTGTGCAGGAAGAAGATCTGCCCGCCGCGGTTCAGCTCGTGCCGGAACGCCTCGCGGATCTGCTCGTCGTCCTCGCGGTAGCCGAGCACGGTCTCGATCTCCTGACGCCCCGGCGGCGGGATGTTCAGCGCGGAGATGTCCCGCACGCCCGACAGCGACATGTGCAGCGTGCGCGGGATCGGCGTCGCGGTCAGCGTCAGCATGTCGACGTTCGCGCGGAGCTTCTTGAAGTGCTCCTTGTGCGTGACCCCGAAGCGCTGCTCCTCGTCGATCACGACGAGCCCGAGGCGCTTGAAGCGCACGTCCTTCGACAGGATCCGGTGCGTACCGACGACGACGTCGACGTGCCCCTCGGCGAGGCCCTCCAGCGTGTCCTTGCGCTCGGCGGGCGACGTGTAGCGCGACAGTCCGCGCACGGTGATCGGGAAGTCCGCCATCCGCGATCCGAACGTCGACAGGTGCTGCTCGGCGAGCACCGTCGTCGGAACGAGCACGGCGACCTGGCCGCCGGCGCTCGCCACCCGGAACGCCGCGCGCACCGCGAGCTCGGTCTTGCCGAAGCCGACGTCGCCGCAGAGCAGCCGGTCCATCGGGCGCTCGGACGCGAGGTCGCGCGCCAGGTCGACGCTGACCTCGGCCTGGTCCTCGGTGTCGTCCCATGGGAACTCGTCGAGGAACTGCTGGACCAGCTCGTCATCGCCCGACCACGCGTCGCGCTTGCGGAGCTGGCGCTTCGCCTGGACCTCGATCAGCTCGGACGCGAGGTCGAACAGCCCCTGCTCGACCTTCTCCTTGCGCTTGCGGAAGCTCTGGCCGCCGATCTTGTCGAGCGCGATCCCGGAGCCGCCGGCTCCGATGTAGCGCTGGACCATGTCGATCCGGCTCGCGGGGACGTAGAGCGCAACGTCGCCCGCGAAGACGAGGTGCAGGTGCTCCTCCTCGCCGGGGCCGCGCGCCATGCGCTTGAGCCCGCGGTAGCGCGCCAGGCCGTGCACCGCGTGCACGACGAGGTCGCCCGGCCGCAGCTCGAAGAAGCTCTGGAGCGCCTTGACCTTGTGCTGGTGGGCCCGCGACGTCGCCCGTTTGCGGGCTCCGAGCGTTCCCTTCAGCTCGTGGCTTCCGATGACGAGCAGGCCCCAGGGCGGCGCGCGGAAGCCGCGGGACACGAAGCCGACGGTCAGCTCCAGGCCCGCGGCGCCGGCCTTCTCGAACTGTGCTGAAACGCGGTCGCGCTCCGCCTCGGTCAGACACGCCACCACGACGCGGGTGCCGTCGGCCGCGAGCGCGGCGAGCTCGGGCGCCGACGCGGCGACGCCGGCGCTCAGGCCCTGGACGCTCCGCGTGTCGAGCGACGCGTCCTCGCCCGGCAGGCTCTGGACCTCCAGGATCCGGCGCCGCACGAGGGCGGCGTCGAGCCCGAGCAGCGCGCGTTCGTGCTGGGCCGACTGGATCCCCAGCGCCTTGGACCGCTCGTCGATCCGCAGCGGCTCGATCCGAACGCACAGGGCCTCGTGGTCGAGCAGGTCCATGATCGACACGCCGTCGCCGTCGGTGACGCCGCCGGCGTCGCTGGCGAGGCAGACCTCGATCTCGTCGTGCGTCGCGACGGAGCGCTGCTCGGCGGGGTCGAACGTCCGCAGGGACTCGATCTCCTCCTCGAACATCTCGATCCGCAGCGGGTCCTCGGACGCGAACGGGAACACGTCGAGGATGTCGCCGCGCAGGCTGACCTGGCCCGCGGCCTCGACGAGCGGCTCGCGCGTGTAGCCGGCCTTGACGAGGCGGTCGAGCAGCCGCCGCACGTCCAGGACCTCGCCCGTGCGCAGCCGGACGAACTCGGCCTCCAGGTCGCGCATCCGCGGGATCGGCTGGAGGAGCGCGTGGACGGACGCCACGACGACGCGCGGCCGCTCGGACGCCGGGCCAGCGAGCGTCTGGGCGAGCTGCAGGCGCGCGCGGACCGAGCGCGCGTCGGCCGCGCCCTTCTTGGCGCCCGCGTCGCGCGCGGGGAACTGGGTCGCGGGCACGCCGAATGCGGCGAGGTCGAGCGCGAACGACTCCGCCTCGCCGTCGGTCGAGGCGATCGCGAGCACCGTCGACTCCAGCGCGTCCGCGATCTGGGCGGCGACGAGCGCCTGGGCGCCGCCCCAGACGTTCCCGACGGACGCGGAGCCCTTGCGCTGGATCGAGCGCAGGATCCGCGCCAGGTCATCGGGCGGGAAGCGCAGGTCCGACAGCGGCACCAGGACGGCGCCGGCGCCGTGCGTACCCTCGCCCGCGTGGCCCTCCTTCGCGGAGGTCTCCAGCAGGCTCATCCGCGAGGTGTTCTGGGTCATCGGGGGATCGTTCGACTCACGGGTGCGCGTCGATGCCGAGATCGAGGAGCGCCTCATAGGCCGCCCAGTGCTCGGCTTCCTTCACCGTTCGGCCCCAGGCGGACGGGAACTCCTCGCCGCCGGCGTGGGCGACCACCAGGAACGAGCGAGCGTTGTCGTCGCCGCGCGTCCGCAGCACCTCGTAGGTGGGGGGGCCGTCGAACCGCTGCTGGCACTCCTCCTGGAACGCCTGCTTCGGGCGCGGGTGCCCGCCGCGCTCCCGCGCCGCACCGAGCTCGGGCGCGAGTGTGTCGAGGGCGAACTCGCGCGCCGCGCGCAGCCCGCCGTCGAGGTAGACGGCGCCGAGGTAGGCCTCGTAGAGGTTCGCGAGCACGGAGCGGGACAGCGCGTGGCGGTCGAGCCCGCGCCCGAGCCGCGCGTGGTCGGGCAGGCCGAGTCGCTGGGCCGCGATCGCGAGCGCCTGGCGCGAGACGACCTGGGCCTTCATCTCGGTCAGGGCGCCCTCCGGATACCGCGCCCGGTCGCCGAACAGGGCCTCGGCGACGACGAGGTCGAGGACCGTGTCGCCGAGGAACTCCAGCCGCTCGTTGTCACGGCGTCCGATCCCGTCGCTGACGCCCGCGGACGCGTGGGTCAGCGCGAGCACGCCGATCTCGGGATCGGAGAAGCGGTGGAGGGACTCTAGGGGGGTGATCACGGGGACGGAGGGGCCGTTCCCCCGGAGTCTACCGACCCCCGAGTCGCCATGCGGCTCAGGGTGTGCCCGTCCGGTAGACGACCCGCCACCCGGTCGCGCCGATCTCGATCCGCTCGATGCGGACGATCTTGCGCTTCACGTTCGGCGTGGTCGCCAGCTTCGCGGAGAGGAACTCGTTCTTCTCCTGGATCGTCATGTCGGTCCTCGGGTCCTTCAGGAACGACGTCTTCTCTTGCAGGGGCATGGCGTCACCTCACTCCGCGCGGGAACGGTCCTTCGGGGCATCAGCTGCCGAAGAAGGCCAGGTCGATCGCTTCCATGACGACCGGCTTCTTCGACGTGTCCTCGTCGAGCCTCTGGAGCGCCGATCGCGCGCCCTCCAGGTCGGCTTGCAGCTCGTCGGTCAGCGTCCCGCCGTCGTTCACGAACCGCTCGAGCGTCTCGACCGTCGCGCGCGCGTAGCCCTGGAAGTCCAGCACGTCCCCCCAGGTCGCGCGCGGGACCTCGCCGTCCCGGGCGATGCCGTCGATCGGGATGGCCGTGCCCGAGCCGTCGAACTCCCTCCCGGTGAAGGGGTACGCCTGCGGCAGCGCCTCGGCGAGCCCGTCGAGCCGCGCGAGGACGTCCTCGGCGCGCTCGTCACCCTCGTCGCGCATCTCCCGCAGGGCGGCGGCGACGTGCCGGAGCGCGGCGAGGCGGTAGGTGCCGCCCGCGCTGCTCCTCGCGATCGTCGGGCGACGGTTGAGCTGCTCCAGCGTGGACAGCGGCGCGCCGAGGCGCCCGCCAGCGAGCACCGGCATGTCGAAGCCGACGTAGCCGAGTGCGAGCGGCCGGTCGAAGGTCTCGTTCATCGTGACCGCGCGGCTCGACGCGGTCGCGATCTTGATCTTGGCGCCGGGGAGCTGCTCGGCGGCGAGCTCGTTGATCGTCGCGATCGCCGACGAGAAGTTCTCCTCCGTCGCGCCCTCCTTGACGCCGAGCAGCTCGACGGGCCGGTCCGCGCCGGCGCCGACCTCTCCGCTCGTCGCCTCGTCGTTGTGGATCGTGACGCTGACGGCGCCGGTGACGTAGACGCGGCTCACGACGCGCAGGTAGTGGTACTTGCCGTCCACGGGCGCGTAGTTCCGCAGCAGCGGCCTGTGCTCGGACGCCCACCTCCGGACCGCGGCCTCCAGCCGGACGTTGTCGAGTCCGTAGGTGTAGGCGTCGCTGATCGTGACCGTGCCGCTCGCCTGACCGGAGTTCATCAGCCCGAGCGCGAAGGGCACGCCCTGGATCGGGATCGCCAGGTTGAGCCCCGCGCCGGTGCGCACGGAGAACTGGTAGCTCGGGAACGACGCGCGCGGGGCAGCGTCCCAGCCGTGGGGGGCGTCCGGGCCATCGCCCGCTGGCTGCTGCCAGTGCGACGGCGGGACGACGTCGGCGGAGATGCCGTAGCGGTCGTCGTAGAACTCGTCGAACTCGTCGGAGTAGATCCGCGCGAGGTGCTGGTCGAGCGGGAGGAACCCCTTCGACTCGTAGATCGACACCTGGTTCTCGATCGGCGTGCTGACGAGGAGCACGTCGCCCGGCTGCAGGTCCTCGCTGAGCGGATAGACCGGGATGACCTGGCTCGCGCGGACGACGAGCGACCAGTCCTTCGCGACGGACTCGAGCTGATCGTTGCGGAGGTTCGACGGCGGGCAGGCGGTCAGCGACGTGATCGCGACGAGGGACAGGAAGAGGCGGGATCGCATGGCAGGAGCCCCGGTCGGGTGGCCGGGTCGGGCGGCAGGGTCGCAGGGGACGGCGGGCAAAACGGACAACCTACGGGGCCCAGGTGAGCAGCTCTCAAGGTCCCGATCCGCCAGCGGAGTCGACCGGCCTCCTGCGGGTCGTGCCGAGTGTCGGCGGACCCTCCGAATGGGTCGCCCGATCAGCGACAATCGGTCGATCGGCCGGGCCGCCTCGGCCGTGGACAGCCGTCCGGGACGGACATGGAGCGGGTCCTTGCGCGCGCGGTGCGTTCGGCAGCACGGTGTACGTCCAGCGCGCGGGATGCTCGCCCCGCGCACCGCCTCGCAACTCCGCCTCGCACGCATGAAGCTCCACGCACCGCTCCTGGCCTGCTCGCTACCGGCCTTCTCGCTGCTGGCCGCGTCCGCACACGCGAAGTGGTCCACCGCCACCCTGTCCCAGGCCCGCCATCGCATCGCCGCCACCTCCGTCGGTGACCTCGCACTGTTCGCAGGAGGAACGATCCCCGCCACCGGGCCGACCGACGTCGTCGATCTGTACGACGCTTCGACCGGGACCTGGACGACCTCCGCGCTCTCCACGCCGCGGGAGCTCATCGGCGCGACGAGCGTCGCGGGGCGCGCGTACTTCGCAGGTGGTTCGGAGCCCGTGATCGGAGCGGTGTCGACCATCGACGTCTACGACGTGGCGACCGGAACGTGGTCGATCACGTCCCTGTCCGTCCCTCGCATCAAGGTCGGCGCCACGACCGTCGGCCAATACGCGGTCTTCGCGGGCGGATCCGACGACAGCTTCACCCTCTGGTCGGACGTCGTGGACGTCTTCGACTCGTCGACGGGGCTGTGGTCGACCGCGACGCTCCCCATCTTCATGCCCTTCGCCACGGCGGTCTCGGTCGGCGATCGAGCCCTCGTCTTCAGCGACTTCGGGTCGCAGGACCTCGTGCTGTTCGATCCTGCCACCGGGCTCTCCGACGTCGTCGATCGGCCGGACGCTCTGATCAACCAGGTCCTGGTCGCGGTCGCCGGTGCGCCCGGCAGGTTCTGGCTGGCCGGTGGCGCGAACTCCTTCTTCCCACAGTCGACGCTGGGGGAGGTCCACGAGTACGACGTCGCCACGGGGACATGGTCGGTCTCCCCACTCGCCGAGGCTCGGGGCGGGATCGGCGCGGCGCGCACCTCGACCAAGCTCGTCCTCGCCGGTGGCTTCATCGGGAGCACGGCGCTCGACGCCACCGCCGCGGTCGATGTCTTCGATCTCGTCGACGGCTCGCGGACCACGGCGAGCCTCGCGACTCCTCGTACGCTCGCGACGGCCGTCGAGGTCGGTGGACGCCTGCTCTTCGCGGGCGGGCTGGAGGGCCCGGTCACAGGGACCCAGACCCCGTCCGCCGCCGTCGACATCTACGACGATCGCCTGGGAACGACCTACTGCGCACCGGCCGTGCCGAACTCGACCGGCGCGCCCGCGGAGATCCGCGTCGAGGGAGTCCCCGGGACCGTTGCGCTCGGTCGTGTGACGCTCGTCGGGACCGACCTCCCGCTCGGCAGCGCGGGGTACTTCGTCACCTCGAAGACGCAGGACCTCGTTCCGGGAGCGGGCGGAAGCCAGGGCACGCTCTGCATCGGCGGCGCCGTGGGGCGCTACGCGACCTCGGTCTTCGTGGCGCCGTTCGGCGGTCAGGTGCAGCTCACGATCGACCTCCTCGCCATGCCGTCGCCGACCGGCACGGTCCCCGTGCTGCCCGGTGAGACCTGGAACTTCCAGGCGTGGTACCGCGACGCGAACCCGACCGCGACGACGAACTTCACCTCGGCCGTGGCCGTGACGTTCCGATGAGCCCCCTTCGACCCCTCGCCGCTCTTGCGGGCCTCCTCATCGTCGCGGGCGCAGCCGCCGCGCAGGGCCCGACCGATCACCTCCTCGTGAACGTCGTCGGCACCGGCGGCGTCGCACCCGACGTCGTCCACTTCGACGAGACCGGCGCCGTCGTGGGGTCGACCCCGACCGGGTCGGGCGTCGACCTGACCGCTGCCGCATTCACGCCCGACGGAGGCTTCGTCGCGACCGCGACGAATCCGCGCCGCGTCGTTCGCTACTCGGCGGCCGGCGTCCAGGTCGGGTCGTTCCCGACGCCGGAGCTCCGGCAGGACGCGCTCGACGTCGACGTCCTCGAGAGCGGCGTGATCGCCGTCACGGACGGGTTCGTCCACTACTACGACGCCGCCGGCACGTTCCTCTTCACGGACACGCAGTACTCCGGACTCGTCTACCGCGTGAAGGTGGATCCGTTCGGGGGCCACTGGGTGATCATGCAGGGAGGGGGCTTCTCGGTGTTCATCGCGCGCGTGGACGGCCTCGGTGGGCCGCCGACGCAGGGCTTCTGGATCCCGTTCGGGTTCGACGTCGCGCCTGCGCCGGACGGCACGCTCTGGGTCCCGGTGCTCCCCGTGGGCACCCTCGAGCGCTTCACGCGAGACGGGACGTCGCTGGGCTCGATCCTCGCCTCGACCGCGGCGATCACGGCGGCGGCGGCGACGACCGACGGAGACGTCTGGGTGGCGACGCTCGGTGAGGACCGGGTCGACCGCTTCGACGCGAGCGGCGCGAACACGGGCTGGGTCACCGTCGACCTCGGCACGGCGGGCATGGTGATGGACCTCGACGTCGGCCGACCGGCGCACATCGGTGTGTCGCTCTGCAGCGCGAGCCCGAACTCGGCCGGCGTCGGCGCGCGCGTCCGCGTGACCGGGTCGCCGTCACCGGCGGAGAACGAGCTCATCCTCGACGTCACCGGCCTCCCGCCCGGGAGCGCCGGCTACTTCCTCATGTCGGACGCGACGGGCCAGGTCCCCGTCGGCCAGGGCGTGCTCTGCCTCGCGTCCCCCGTTGCGCGGTTCAGCCTGAGCGTGCTCACGTCCAGCCCCGGCGGCTGGTCGCAGTTCCGCCCGGACCTCGCGAACCTCCCGCTCGGAATCGTGATCCTCCCCGGGTCCACGTGGCACTTCCAGATGTGGTACCGCGACGCGAACCCGGGGGCGGTGTCGAATCTGTCGGAGGCCGTGTCGGTGACCTTCCTCTAGTTCCCCGTGAACTCGTTGAAGTTGTTGTCGATGCAGAACCGGAACCGGAAGCGGAACGACGCGCCCTGAGGATTCGCGCCGAAGATCTGCACGAAGCCGCTGTGGATCTCGGCCAGGCTGGTCTGCTCGTAGACCGGTACGTTCGGGCTCGACGTCGCCATCCGCGAGTGCCGGATCGTCGAGGTCCCGAACTGGTTCGCCGACATCGCGCGGAAGTCGCCCGTCACGTTGCAGTCGACCACGGTGGCACTCGTGCGGCCCACGAAGAGGCCGATGCCGTTCGACGCGCCCTCGGCATCGATCTCGCAGCCTCGGAGCAGGGGCTGCGCGAAGATCCCGCCGGAATCGATGGACGTGAAGCCCGTGTTCACCGTCGTGCCGCCCGATGCGGTCAGGACCGAGTCGATCACGGTCACGTCGCTGTCCGTCACGCTGATCACCGTGTGCCCGATCCCGGCCGTGCCGTCGCACCGGGCGACGACGTTCGCGATCCGGGTCTCGCGGCTCAGATCGATGCCTGAGATCGCGAAGGAGTTCTGGGTCGCACCGTCGTTCTCGATCGCGATGTCCTCGATGGCGCCGTCGGTCTCCAGGACCACCGCCGAGCTCCCGGCGCCCGCGCTGTTGCCACCGAGCGACGTCCTCACGACCGACGCATTCGGGCCGGCGCCCCGGAGCGTCACGAAGGACGGGACGGTCGACGTCTGGGTCTCGTCGTACACGCCGGGGCCGACGTGGACGAGGTAGCGGTTCGTGTCGGACGCGTCCGTGATGCTCGCCAGGGCGTCGGCCACGGACGTGAAGTCGCCGCCTTCGGAGGACACGACGATCAGGTTGTCCGGGTTCGCGATGTCGTCGAGGCGCGCGTCGACGTCGACGGCGCGGTTCTCGACCGCCGTGACGATCGTGTCGAAGTTCGCGTTGACCTCGGCAGCTCGCGCGGGCTGGCCGGCGGCGAATTGGTTCGGAAGATCGATCGTGAAGGTGCCGCCGAGGAACGTGGCGCTGAAGCCAGCGCCGGCGGCGACGAAGAGGACGACGGGGAGGAGGGTGGTGGTCGTGGCGCGTCGGGGTCGCATGGCAGGTGTTGAGGCAGGTGGTGGTGGACTCGAAGAGGCGGGGGGGAGGGGCGGGGCCGGGGTTCAGGACCAGTTGGCGTCGTCCCAGTCGAACTGGTCCCAGACGGCCTCGGTCGGCTGCTGGGGCGGGGCGTCGTCGCCGCCTCCGCCGCCGCACGACGCGACCGCGAGGGCGAGCAGCGAGAGGAGGAGGACGCCGAACGAGACGGGCGTCGGGGTCCTTCGGGATCGGAGGGGCTTCATCGGAGTCGGGGCCGCTCCAGGGCGGGGTTGGAGCCAGCTGGGGAGCCAGCTGGGGAGCCAGCTGGGGAGCCGGGTGGGGAGCCGGGTGGGGAGCCGGGTGGGGAAGGAGGGGGCGACCATCGCCCCGGGACGGCTCGGTGCGCCGTCACCCTCCCAGCGCGGGGGCGCCGGCTCGCCCCTCACGGAAATCCGGACGGGCCCCGCGTTCATCGGGACGGGCCGCGCGTCACTCAGGACGGGCTTCACGGGGCAACAAAGCGCACGATTCCGCGAAGGCCCCGCCGCGCCCAGCGCACCCACGCCCCGTGACACAGCTCGAGCCCAACCCCTCTGGCGCCGCCGCCTCCGCCACGACCGCCGCGCTCGAGGTCCGCGGCCTCGTCAAGACCTTCGGCGAGGTCCGGGCGGTCGACGGCCTCGACCTCACGGTGCGGCGCGGCGAGTCGATCGGCCTCCTCGGTCCGAACGGCGCCGGCAAGACCACCACCCTCCGGATCCTCGCGACGCTCGCGGCTCCCGACTCCGGCGACGTGCGCGTGCTCGGCCTCGAGCCGCGCGTCGACGGCGCCGCGCTCCGGGGACGCATCGGCGTTGTCCCCCAGGAGATCGCGCTGTACGGCGGGCTGACGGCGGCGGAGAACCTCTCGTTCTTCGGCGAGCTGTCCGGCCTCGCCGGCGCGCGGCTCGCCGAGCGCGTCGACTGGGGACTGGAGACCGCGGGTCTCACCGAGCGCCGCGACTCGCGGGTCGCGGGCTTCTCGGGCGGCATGAAGAGGCGGCTCAACCTCGTCGCGGCGCTCCTGCACGAGCCCGAG
Organism: Planctomycetota bacterium; assembly: GCA_038757895.1. Classification (GTDB taxonomy): domain Bacteria; phylum Planctomycetota; class UBA1135; order UBA1135; genus Saltatorellus. The sequence goes on from JBCDGE010000055.1 coordinate 14,293, forward strand.
CTCGTCTTCCTCGACGAGCCGACCGCGGGGATCGACCCGCAGTCCCGCAACCACGTGTTCGAGCAGGTCGAGGCGATCCACGCCGCCGGTGCGACGCTCGTCTACACGACGCACCAGATGGGGGAGGTCGAGCGGCTCTGCGACCGGATCGCGATCATGGACCGCGGGCGCTGCGTCGCCGACGGCAGCCTCGACGAGCTCCGCGCGCTCGACGCGGTCCAGCGCGGCGCGGGCGTCGGCCTGCGGCTGCCGCCCGGCGCCGACCTGGAGCGCGCGGCGCGGCTCCTGCGCGAGAACGGCATCGACGCCGAGGTCCGGGGCGCCGACGTCGACCTGGAGACGATCTTCCTCGCCCTGACCGGACGGGCGCTCCGCGACGACGACACCGACGGGGAACGATGACGCTCAAGACCGCACTCGCGCTCGTCCGCAAGGACCTGCGTCTCTTCGTCCGCGACCGGACGGCGCTGTTCTTCGCGATCGTCCTGCCGATCGGCCTCGCGTCGGTCATGGGCACCGCGCTCGGCGGCTCTGGCGGCGGCGGGCCGCGGAAGATCAAGAAGGTCACGATCGCCGTCGAGGACCGCGACGGGTCCGAGGAGAGTCGCGCCTTCGTCGAGACGCTGCGGGGCTCCGGCGACCTGCGCGTCGAGGTCGTCGAGGACGCGCGGCGCCTCGTGGCGAACGGCGACCGGGCCGGCGGGCTCGTCATCCCCGAGGGCTACGGGCGCGGCCTGGGAGCGGGCGACGTGCCGCGCGTGACGCTGTACCGCGATCCGGCGCAGCAGATCGCGAGCCAGGTCATGGTGTTCCAGCTCGCGCCGGTGCTCATGCAGGGCATGGCCGGGTCGATGGGCGCCGGGATGATGGGCCGCATGCTCGACATGCTGTCGTTCCCGAGCGCGGGCCGAGCCGAGGCGGAAGCCGCGCTGCGGACGTCGTTCGACCGCGTCGGGGCGATCGTCGATCAGCTCGAGGCCTCGGGCATCGAGTGGACGGGCGCGTCCGAGGAGGGCGATGCACCCGGCGGTGACGGCGAGGGGGACGACGACGGCGACGGCAGCGGCTTCGACCTGATGGGCTCGCTGCCGGGCTTCCTCGGGCTCGACGTCGAGGACCTCGAACCCGAGCGCGACGGCGGCATCCCGGTCAGCGCGGGCGCGTCGCACGCCTTCGCCGCCATGGCGGTGATGATGCTGCTCTTCAACCTCGTCGCCGCCGCGGGCACGCTCCAGGACGAGCGCGCGGAGGGCACGCTCGACCGCCTGCGGCTGACGCCGGCGGCGGGGCGCGCGGTGCTGCTCGGGAAGATGCTCGTGACGATGCTGCTCGCCGGCTGTCAGCTCGCCGTTCTGTTCGGCTTCGGCGCGATCGTGTTCGGCGTGCCCGTCGGCCCGAACGCGTTCGAGCTCGCGGTCGCGAGCTTCGTGTGGGCCTTCGCCGCGAGCGCGCTCGGGCTGCTCTTCGCCACCGCGTGCGCGACGCGCAAGCAGATGGAGGGCCTCTCGACTCTCGTCATCCTCGGGATGAGCGCGGTCGGCGGCGCTTGGTTCCCGCGCGAGGTCGCGCCCGACTGGTTCCAGACCGTCGGCCTCGTCACGCCCGTCGCGTGGGCGATGGACGCGTACCACGGCATCCTCTGGTACGACAAGGGCCTCCTCGCGACGCCGGAGAAGGACGGGGTGATCGTCCCGATCCTCGTCCTCGCAGGCGCAGGCGCGGCGATGTTCGCGCTCTCCCTGCGGCTCTACCGCCGCCGCTTCGACAGCGCCTGATGCCGACATTGCTGGCGCACCCGCGAACGCGGGTACGCTGTTCGCGTGGGCAGTCTCTGCCCACGCTCTCAGCCCGCGCGGCCCGCGGCGAGCGTCGCGAGGTCGTGCCCCGCCGGCGACTGGTACACGCGCAGCCCGAACTCGGGCAGCGACGCCAGCAGGTGGTCGAAGATGTCGCCCATCAGCGACTCGTAGGGGATCCAGCGCTGCTCGCCGCTGAAGCAGTAGATCTCCAGCGGGATGCCCTCGGTGGTCGGCGCGAGCTGGCGGACCAGGAACGTCATGTCCTCCCGGATCGGTTCGAGGCCGCGCAGATAGGCCTCGACGTACGCCCGGAACGTGCCCAGGTTCGTCAGGCGGCGGCCGTTCAGCGGGCTCGTGTCCTTCACCCCGTGCTCGGTGTTCCAGCGCTCCACCTCGGTCGAGCGCTCTTCGAGGTACGGTCGCAGCGAGGCGATCCCCTCCAGCCGCGTGACGTCGTCGGTCCCGAGGAAGCGCACGCTCGTCATGTCGATCTTGAGCGCTCGCTTGATCCGCCGGCCGCCCGATTCGGCCATGCCGCGCCAGTTCTTGAAGCTGTCGCTCAGGAACGCGTGCGTCGGGATCGCCGTGATCGTCTTGTCCCAGTTCTGGATCTTGACGGTGTGCAGCCCGACCTCGAGCACGTCCCCATCGGCGCCGTACTTCGGCATCTCGACCCAGTCGCCGACGCGCAGCGTCTCGTTCGACTCGATCTGGATGCTCGCGACGAGCCCGAGGATCGTGTCGCGGAACACGAGCAGTAGCACCGCCGTCATCGCACCGAGGCCCGTCAGGAGCACCGTCGGCGACTTCTGCATCAGGACCGCCACCGCGAGCACGCCGGCCGCGATCCACAGCACGAGCTGCGCGACCTGCACGTAGCTGCGCACCGGGACGTAGCGCGAGTCCTCGCGCGCCCGACGCGCGCTGACGATCGCGTCGAGCAGCGCGTGCAGCGCGCGCGCCCCCGCCAGGATCATCCAGACGTTCGCGAAGCGGCGCACCCAGTCCGCGAGCACGGCGTCCTCGGGTCGGTCGAGCAGGAGCGGCGCGGCCGAGTACACGACGAGCGCCGGCGCGAGCTGGGACAGGCGCTCGAAGACCTTCTGTCCGGCGAGCGCGTCGTCCCACTTCGACTTCGTGCGCGCCGCCAGCGCGCGCGTCCCGCGGACGATGACGCGCCGCGCGACGACGTTCGAGAGCCACGCCAGGAGAGCGACGGCCGTCCACGCCACGATCGCGTGCGTCGCGCGATCCCAGAACGCGGGGTCGGTGAGCCACTGGAGCGGGTCCGGGCCCGCGGACGGGCTCTCTTCTGGCTGGGAGCCAGCGCCCTGGACGATCGTTCCGAGCCGGGCGTCCATGGTCACTCCGCGGCGTCGGCGCTCGCCGCCGTGCCCAGCACCTCGACGCGGTCCCCGACGCGCACCTCACCCGCCTCGACCACCCGCGCCGTGATCCCGCCGTGCCCGCGCATCGCGTGGTAGCCGCCGGTCCCGATCGTCTCGTTCATCCGCGAGCACGGCGCGCACGGCCCCGTGCCCTCCAGGACCGCTCCGCCCAGACGGAACCGCAGGGTTCGCAGCGCCCAGACGTTGATCCCGCGCACCACGACGTTGCGCCGGAGCGCCGCGGGAACCACCTCGTCCTGTCCGGCGAGCGAGGCGACGACCGGGAGGTGCTCGGCCTGGACGATCGTCACCTGGCGCTTGCTGCGACCCGATGTCGCGTGGTGGTCGCCGGCGAGGCCGGTGCCGGCCTCCAGGCGCGCACTCTCGAGCGACTCGATCGGCGCGCCTCGCTCAGCGGAGCGTCCGATCCAATCGACCGTCCCGACGTTCGGCACGTCGGTGACGAGGCGCTCGATCGCGCTCGGCCCGGGTCGCTCGGCGGAGTCGCCTCTCATGTCGGGCGGACGATAGCACTCTCGCCCTCCGGAACCGACTCGATCGTCGGACGCCCGGCGCGCGATCGGACCTGGCGGCCGGAAACGGGCGTCACGGCTCGACCTCTCCGCTCCGATGAGCCGATCACGTCATCCAGGAAGACGCGAGATGGACATGCAACGCGAGATGGCCGACCAGGCCCGCACCGCCGTCGACATGGTCGCCGCGGAGTTCGCCCGGGTCCTCGACTACAGCGAGGAGAGCGTCGCCGTCATCGAGGCCGTCCTCGGCGGCCTCGCCGAGGACGCGGACACGGCGCTCTTCGCGGAGGTCGCGCTCCTGTTCGGCGCCTACATCGGCGAGATGATCCGGCGGCACGACCCGCGTGCCCGCTGGTCGGCGGGCTCGCCCGGGCCGTCCGCGCCGCCCCCGACGCTCGTCGTGGAGGGCGTCGAGGCCTCCCCGGTCGCGTGGTGCTTCAAGCGCCTGCACTACGGGCAGACCGCGAACCTCGTGGACGCGTTCGACGCGCACCGCGAGCGCGTCAGTTCAGCGTCACTGCGACACCCTGCGTGAAGTCCGTCGTCGGGCCGGCAGGTCCGACGTCGCGGTGCCAGGCCTGGAAGAACCAGGTCTCGCCCGCCATCGCCGGGACGGCGCCCGACGGCTGGGGGATCCCCGTCAGGTCGAGGTCCATGCCGAACGTCCCCGCGTCGCCCGAGTCGAGGACCGTCAGGCTGTACCGGCCGATCGATCCGTCGAGGCACAGGTCGGGCACTCCCGTGGTCCCGCCGGCCGAGCGGGACGCGAGGAAGTAGCCGAGGCTGTTCGGCGGGAGCTGCCGCGCGGTCAGCGTGATCCGGTCGTCCGACGCGACGTCCGATCCGCGGGCCGCGAGGACGCCGTCGAGCCCGGTCGAGTTCGGTCCGCCCGGCGCGCACACGACGGCGCCGACGTCCGGCTCGCGCAGCGCGAGCACGCTGCCGCGGTCCGCGATGACCAGTACGCCATCGCCGCCCAGCGCGGGCCCGCCGCGGTTCGGTCGGTCGGTGGGGATCGAGAAGTGCTCGACGGAGAGGTCGGCGCTGAAGCACCACAGCCGACCGCGCGTCGGCGGACTGCTCGCCCAGCCGTTCGACATATACACGCGCCCCGCGCCGTCGACCGCGGTCATCGGGGACAGGTTGATGGTGCCGGCGGGCAGGATCGCGCCCGCGTTTCCGGTCTCCGCGCCCGTCGCCGGATCCAGCCGGACGAACTCCTCGTCGCGGTTGAAGGTGTACACGCTGCCGTCCGCCGCGACCCCGTGCTCGTGCGACGTCGTCCACCGCGACGGCGCGTTCCAGCGCTCGACGAGCTGGGTCCCGTCGTCGTCGAACGCGTAGAGGAAGTCCGTCGCCGCGTTGTTCTGCGACCGCAGCAGGTACACGGTCCCGTCCGGCCCGCAGAACGGCGCGTTCTGGTTCGTGAACCCGACGAGCACGTCCGTGGAGTGCATCCGCGCGCCGGTCGCGAGATCGAATCGCGTCACCCGGTTCCCGCCCGGCGCAGCCTCGTCCACGTACACCGCGTCGCCGAACAGCGCCGCGCCGCAGTTCCCCGACACCGGGCAGCTCCGCGACGTCTCCCACTCGGTCGCGCCCGTCGTCCCGTCGATCCGCGCGATCGAGTCGAAGTCGCCGACGACGAGGTCGCCGTCGTCGGTGAACACGACGCCGTCGTAGGCGCTCGCCGTGCCGACGTACGCGGTGCTCCACAGCACGGCGCCGGTCGCGGCGTCGAGGGCGACGATCGGATTCGGCTTCTGGTTCGTCGAGCGCGACGCGTACACGATCCCGTTCCGCACGCCGCCGATCCACGCGATCCATTCGAGGTCCGAGTCGCCGCCGTACGGGAGCGTCACGGTCCAGCGCTCGGCGCCGGTCTCCAGGTCCCGCGCGACGATGCGATCGCCGGCGCTGCTCGTGCTCGGGAAGCCCGACTGGCGGACGACGTAGACGTCGCCGTCCGCGACGAACGGGAACCACGTGATGATCGAGGCGTCGCCGACGGTCTCCCAGAGGACCTCGGCGCGGCGGGGACCGATGGCCTCCGTCAGGCCGTTGCGCTGCGCGTTGCCGCCGTGGTTGGCGAAGTCCTGGGGGCAGCTTGCGAGGAGTGCGAGGGCGAGGAAGCTCATGGCGCGAGCGTAGCTCCGCGCGTACGGACCGCTACCATCGCGCCGTGGGATGGCTCGCGGTGTTCCTCCTTGCGCTCGCGCTCCGGGTCGCGAGCGTGCTGTTCCTCTCCGAGACGCCGCTGTACCAGTCCCCGCACGGGGACGGTCGCGTGTACCTGGAGTGGGCGGACCGGATCCGTGAAGGCGGACTCGCGGGGCTCGTCGCGCCGGGCGAGGTCTTCTACCAGGCGCCGCTGTACCCACACCTGCTCGCGCTCTTCCGCTCGGTCGTCGGCGAGAGCCTCGTGGCGCTCCGCGTCGGCCAGGCGTGTCTCGGTGCCGGGACGGTCGTGCTCGTCGGGCTCGCGACGGCACGGTTCGTGGGTCGCCGGGCAGGCCTTTGGGCCGGGCTGCTCGTCGCCGTGTACGCGCCGTCGATCTGGCTCGACGGGCTGGTCCAGAAGAGCGCGCTGGCCGCGTTCCTGTTCGCGCTCGCGATGCTCCTTGCACCCCGCACCGACCGCCGCGGGCGATTCGCGCTCGGCGTCGTGGTCGGGCTCCTGATGCTCACGCGCGGCGAGGCGCGCCTGATCGCGGTCGCGCTCGCCGGCTGGCTGTACTTCCGCCTGGCGACGACGCCGCGCATCGACAGGCTGCTGGCCTACGCGCTCGGGCTCGCCGTCGCGCTCACCCCGGTGCTGCTCCGCAACGGCCTCGCGGCGGGCGAGTGGGTCCTCACCACGTCGCAGGCGGGGACGAATCTCTACATCGGCAACCACCAGGGTGCGACCGGGACCTACGCGCCGCTCGTCCCCGGCCGCGGCGACGCGCGCAGCGAGGCGGACGACGCCCGATCGATCGCCGAGTCCGACGCGGGGCGGGCGCTCTCGTCCCGCGAGGTGTCGGCGTACTGGCGGACGCGCGCCGTCGGCGACATGGCCGCGGACCCCGTCGCCGCCGCGGTGCGGCTCGGGACGAAGGCCGCGCTCGCGCTGCACGTCCGCGAGATCGCGGACACCGACGACCTCGGGCACGCCGGCGATTCTTCGCCGGTGCTGCGCTTCGGGCCCGGGTTCGGCGCGCTCTTCGCCCTGGCGGCCCTCGGGCTGGTGCTCGCGCGCCGCGACGAGCGGAGCGCGCTCCGGCTGCCGCTCCTGCTTGCGATCACCCAGTGGAGCGCGCTCGTCCTGTTCTTCGTCTTCGCGCGCTATCGGCTGCCGCTCGCGCTCGCGCTGGCGCCCATGGCAGGACTCGCCCTGGCGAGTCTTCCGCGCGTTCGCGGCCGCGTCGTCGTGTCGGTCGTCGCCGCCTCGGCGGCGCTCGCGTTCTCGCATCTGCCGCTCCCTGCCGCCGACGCGGACCGCAACCGCGCGGCGGCGCTCGTCAACGAGGGGATCGCGCTCGTCGAGACGTCGCGCTTCACGGACGCGCGCGCGCTCGCCGAGGAGGCCGTGGCGCTCGCGCCCGACCTGTTCGACGCGCACCGGCTGCTCGCGCTCACGTACCTGCGTGACGACGCGTCGAGAGAGGCGCTGCCGCACCTGGAGCGCGCGCACGAGCTCGCGCCCCGGGACTGGCAGGTCCGCGCGTGGCTCGGGATCGCGCTCGGCGAGACGGGGGAGGCGCGGCGGGCGTACGCGTACCTGCTCGGCGCGGCGCGCGAGCGGCCGGAGGCGCTCCCGATCGCTTCCAACGCGATCGGTCTCGCGCTCCGCTTCGACGAGCGACGCGCCGCGATCGACCTCCTGCGTCTGCGCCTCGCGGTCGAGCCGATCCGCGGCGCGCGCGCGTTCCGCCTCCAGCTCGCGTGGCTCCTGGCGACCGCGCAGGAAGACGCCCTGCGCGACGGCGAGGAGGCGGTCCGCGTCCTCGCGACGCTCCCGGCGGAGCCCGACCTCCTCGGCGTGCTCGCTGCGGCCCAGGCCGAGGCGGGCAGGTTCGACGAGGCGCTGCAGGCGATCGACGCCGCGATCGAGGCGTCGGGGGCGGGGCGGCCCGACATGCGCCGGCAGCGCGAGGCCTACGCCGCGCGGCGCGCCTGGCGCGAGTGAAGGACTCGGCGCGCGTGACGGTCAGCCCCTGATGCGCGGCGCTTCCTTCGGGCGCACCGTCCTCCGCTCCAGCTTGCCCGCGCGTAGCAGCACGATGTCGACCGCCGCATCGATCGCACCTCCCCCGAGGGTCCGGTGCAGGTCCGCGACGGTCTCGATGCGCGCCTCGCCGAGCTGGACGATCACGTCGCCTCGCCGCAGGCCCGCCGACGCAGCGGGACCGCCCGACACCACGGAGCGCACCGCGACGCCGCGCGCCGCGCCGAGGTCGTGCTCGAGCGCGAGGCGCGAGGGGAACACGACCTCCTCCGCGCCGATGCCGAGCCACGCGCGCAGCACCCTGCCGTGGCGCCGGAGCTGACCGAGCACGAAGCCCGCGGTGTTCGACGGCACGGCGAAGCACAGCCCCTGGCCCCGCGCGTGCACCGCCGTGTTGATGCCCACGACGCGGCCCTCCGCGTCCACGAGCGGGCCGCCGCTGTTCCCCGGGTTCAGCAGCGCGTCGGTCTGGAGCACGCCGTCGATCGTCCGGCCGCCGGGTGCATCGAGCGTCCGCCCGAGCGCGCTCACGATCCCCATCGTGACCGTGCTCGCGAGGCCGTACGGGGACCCGATCGCGACCACCACGTCGCCGACGCGAACGGCGTTCGAGTCGGCGAGGTCGAGGTGGGGGACGGGCGTGTCGGTGGCGACGTGCAGGAGCGCGAGATCCGTCGCCGGGTCGTCGCCGACGACGTCCGCGACGAGCGACCGGCCGTCGGTCAGCTCGACCTCGACCGCCGTCGCCCCTCGGACGACGTGGCTGTTGGTCAGGATCGAGCCGTCCGGTGCGACGGCGACGCCGGAGCCGCCGCTGAGCCTGGAGCGACCGCCGACGAGCGTGCGGATGTGTGCGACGGCCGGTGAGGCGTCGCGGACGACGCGTGCGACGTCGTCGGAGAGGAAGCGGAGCGCGTTCATCGCCGGAGGCTTTGGGCGCCCCGCGGCCGCGATTCAAGCGCATCCCGCTCTGCGGGTCTCAGGACCGTGAACCGGCCCGTGGACCGGCCCAGGTCACGCGGCTTCCCGCGGGTCCGACCGGTCGGTGCGCGTCCACGCCGGCAGCGTCCGCTCGCCCAGGAGGCCCGCGAGCCTCCTGCACAGCGCCCGCAGCGCGTGCCGCAGGCGCGCCGCGTCGGCTCCCGAGGAGTCCCGCTTGCGGCGCACGATCTCGGCCGTCGTGCCCTCGTGCAGGACGTAGAGCGCAGCGAGCCTCAGCACGTCATCGCGCTCCAGCTCCAGCGCGCTCACCACGCGCTGCGCCGGCCCCGCGAAGAGCCGATCGAGGTCCTCGTACACGCGCTCGCCAGGCTGGTCCTTCGCGATCACGCCCGCCTGCACGTGGAAGTGCAGGACGTCGTGGAGCGCCGGGGCGTCCTCGGTGAGGTGCCCCCAGTCGTGCGCGCGCACCGTGCCCTTCCGGATGACGAGGTTCCACGGCGCGTAGTCGCCGTGCGCGAGGGCGGTCGGGATCGGGCGGTCGTCCGCGGAGCGCTCCAGCGCCTCGGCGAGGCGGTGGTACTCGGCGTGCCAGTCCGGATCCTCCAGAGGATCGAGGGTCGCGAGGTGCCGCCTCGCGTCGGTCCAGAAGCCGCAGTCCTCGAGCAGCGCGGCGTCGCGCGTGCTTGCGGCGAGCTCGGCGAGGAAGTCGGCGTGCCCGTGCCCGAACGCCTCGCCGGCGTGGCGGCCCTCCAGCACCTCCTGCGCGAGCCACGTGCGCCCCGCGCGCTCACCCTCTGCGAGGAGGCGCGGCGCTCGATCCGGCGCGAGGTCGGCCAGGTGGACGAGCGCGCGCGCCTCCCGGGCGACGCCGTCGTCGGTGCGCTCGGAGAGCCCGATCTTCAGCACGGCGCGCGCGGCGCCGCGGCGGTCGAGCGCGCGCACGACGGTCGGGCGCGAGCGCTCGCGGTCGCCCGTCGTGACGGCGAGCGAACCGTCGACGGGCAGCGCCGGCAGGTCCTCGGTCTCGCGCAGCGACGGGCCCTTGGTCCACACGGAGATCTCGGGACGGCCGAGGCCCTGGGCCAGGACGAAGGGGCTCGCTGCGCGCAGGAGCGTCCACACGGTTCGATTGCGCGCCCGGCCGCGCGGAAGGACGGCCATCCCGCCGCGGAACGCCGCGGCGTCGGTCGTCGGCAGGAGCAGCTCGCTCCCGGACGGGCCGGGGAACTCCAGGAACCGCTCGACGTGCCCGTTCGATTCGAGGCGGGACTCCAGCGCCCGCGCGTCGACGCGCGACGCCTGCGTCCCCGCCGACCGGACGACGAGGCGCCCGCCCTTGGGGAGCGCGGCCCAGGCCTCCTCGGCCTGGCTCGCGGCCCGGGGATCCTGTGCGTCGAAGAGCTGCCGCGGGGCGTCGCCCCCGCGGAGGACCGGGAACCAGGTGTCGAGGTCGTACGCGATCTCCGACATCAGGCCGCCCTCGTCTGGAGCGAGACGACCGCCGGCTCGCGCCGCACGGGCTGCGTCGGCGACGTCGAGCGGGCGAGCACCGCGAGGACCGCAGCGTCGACCGTGTCGTCGAGAGCCTGGTCGCCGTGCACGACGTAGGCGCGCGGCTCGTGCTCGGCGTAGGAAGCGTAGGTGTCGAGCTGGCGCAGCATCTCGCGCTTCGACAGCAGCGGACGCCGTCGGCGCAGGACGCGCGTCGAGCCCGTCGTCACCAGGACGACGTCGGGCCGCGGCGTGTTCTTCGCCAGGAACCGGACGTACGCGCTGTCCGCCCGCAGCCCGTAGCGCTCGGGGTCGGCGAACCAGTCGTCGATCCAGCGGTCGAACACGACGAGAGTGTTCCTCCGTCGCAGCGGCTGCACTCGGAGCGCATAGTGGAACGAGGCGCCCGCCCACATCCGCGTCGCGCGCAGCCACGTCGCGACCCGGCCCGGTCGCGACGCGCCCTTGCGCCGCCGCACGCGCCGCCGCTTCTCGAACGGGACGATCAGGTTCCAGCGCGATCGGAAGGAGGGCGCGAGCTCCGCGAGCAGCTCGCGGGCCAGCGTGGTCTTGCCCGTGCCCTCGGCGCCGAGCAGCACGACGGTCATCCCGCGCGGTCGGAACCACGTGACGACGCGCTCGGTCCAGAACTTGGAGAGCAGGCCGCGGACGGTCGGGATCGGGCGATCGACGAACGACTTGCGGAGCAGCCCGCGGCGGAACCTGTGGGCCTCGCGCTCGATCGCACCGAAGCCAGGCTCCCGGAGCGCGCGACACAGGCCGTCCGCCGCCCGCGTCCCCGCGATGCGTCCGAAGAGCGCGCGGAGCTGCGCCGGGTTCTTCTCGTACGTGACCGCGAGGCGCGCGACCGCGTCCGAGTCGACCCGTCCGTCGTAGAGGAACGGACCGAGGAACTCCAGCATTGCGCCCATCACCGGCGACGGCCGGTGCGGCGAGCGCTGCGTGTCGCGTCCGCGGAAGAGGTCGGCGGGGAACAGGTACGGCACCCCGCGGCACGCCTGGGCGATCGTGAGGTCGATGCAGAGGTGGTGGTGCCGGCCCGGCCCGCACGGCGCGTAGACCTGGTACTGCGTCTGGTACCGCGACGACTGCCGCGTCACGACGATGACGCCGTAGCGCTCCAGCGAGCGCACGAGCGCCTCGTCCACTCGCCCCCGATGGCGCGGGAGGCACACGACGTCGAGGTTGGTCGACTCCCGGTAGTGGGGGGCCCGCCGGGCACCGCGCAGGGCGAGGACGGGCACACCGCGCTTCTCCAGCGTCCGGAAGAACCGCTGGATCGCCGACTCCACGGGCGTCAGCGCGCTCGACTGCGCGTCGACGAGCGTGTGCCCGCGGGGTCCGCGGGGGAGCGGTATTCGAGGCGTTTGGGTCACGTCCGGGGCCGGTCGGAGCGCGCTCACAGCCTGGGCAGAAGTCTTCGATTCTGCTGCCCAGGCTGTGAGCCGACCTCGCTGGCCCACCCGCGAACGCGGGTGCGCTGTTCGCGCGCGCAATGGCTGCCCGCGCAGGGACGGCCAGGGGTCGATGGATCCATCGACCGCGCGCGTGACTCAGCTTGAGTCCCGGATGTGTCTCGTCGCTCGGGGGCCCTCGGAGGGCCTTCCACGGTTCAGCCGAAGACCTTTCCGTACTCGTCCTCGTTGAACCCGATCAGCCAGGTCTTGCCGACCCGGGCGGTGGGCGCCCGGAGGTTGCCGGTCGGACCCAGGGCGACGGTGACGAGCTGGTCGGCCGCATCCTCGTCCTTGGCCAGGTCGATCCGGACCACCTTCTTGCCCTTCGCCGCGACGACCGTGCGGCCGCCCGAGAAGAGCTCCTCCAGTGCGTCCTCGCCGATCCGCTCCTTGCTCGCGTTCACCGTCTCACGGACGGTGACGCCGGCGCCCTCCAGGAAGGCGTCGGCGCGCTTGCAGCTCGTTCAGCCCTTGCGGTGGTACAGCCAGTCGATCTTCTTCGCCATGGGGGTGCTGGGTTGGTGGGGGACAGCCGGCGTCCTGCCGGCGGCGGATGTTCGGGCGACGCGGGCCCGCGGACGCAGGATCGGGCCAGGGTCGCTCCAGCGGAGGGCTCAGGGCCGCTCGAGCGGCGGCACGGGACCGACGAGCCGCATGTGTTCCTGGACGGCGAACCGGTCGGTCATCCCCGCGAGGAAGTCGCACACCGCGCGCTCCAGTCCGACCTCGTCGACCCATTGCCCGTACCAGTCCGACATCTCGGTGGGCGAGGCGCGGTAGGCCTCGAAGAGTCCGCCGATCACGTCGCGCGCCCAGGTGCGGAACGCCTGGAGGTAGGGGTGGCGGTAGAACCGCCGATACAGGAAGCGTTGGAGCTCGGCGACCATCGGGCCGACCTCCGCGCTGTGGCCGCAGAGCATCGTCTCGTGCGCGCGCACTTCCGCCGGCGACGAGACGTCGGCCGCGACGACGTTGTCGTGCGTCGCCCGGCAGAGGTCGACGATGCAGATGCCGATCACCTCGTTCGCCAGCCGGCCGATGCGGAGCGTCGCGTCGCCGCCGCCGGGCGCGGTGAACCCGGGGTGGCGCTCCTCGACGCGCTCCCGCGCCAGCCGCCAGAGGGCGACGTCGGCGTCGAGGTCCTCCTCGGTGAACATCCCCGCGCGCAGCCCGTCCTCGATGTCGTGCTTGTTGTAGGCGGTCGAGTCGGCGAGGTCGACGACCTGCCCCTCCAGCAGCGGTCGCTTCGGCTTCGGATGGAATTCGGTGGGCCAGTCCTCGGCCGTTTCGTGCTTGAGCAGCGACTCGCGGAGCTCGCGCGTGAGGTTGAGCCCCGGGTACTCCGGGCTGCGACGCTCCAGAAGGTCCACGACGCGCAGGACCTGGGCGTTGTGACGGAAGCCGCCGTAGGGCGTCATGAGCTCGTTCAGCGCCCACTCGCCCCGGTGGCCGAACGGCGGGTGCCCGATGTCGTGCGCGAGGCTGAGCGCCTCGCACAGGGGCTCGTTCAGCCGCAGGACGCCGCCCACGCTGCGCGCGACCTGGCAGACCTCCAGGCTGTGGGAGAGACGCGTGCGGTGGTGGTCCCCCTCGTCGTTCAGGAAGACCTGCGTCTTGTACTGCAGCCGGCGGAACGCGGTCGCGTGGGTGATCCGGTCCCGGTCGCGTTCGTAGATCGTGCGGTGGGGGTCGGACGCCTCGGCGTGGGCGCGTCCCGCCGAGTCGACGCTCTTCATCGCGTAGGGCGCGAGCTGGCGGGCCTCGCGTTCCTCGCGCGTGGCTCGGTCGCAGATGGGGTGCGGATCGGTGGCGGTCATCCGGAGCGGTACGAGGGAACGACGTTCGGCCGCGCCTTCGGTTGCACCGAAAACGGGGTTCGTCGCGAGGCCCTCGGCCGCAGAGCCTAGCCCGAGCGGCCGGGGAGGAGTCCCGTTACCCTCCCCCGATGATCGAGTCCCCCTGGTACGTCGAGGCCTTCCGGAGCGACTACCGCGACGTCTACGCCCACCGCAACCTGGTCGCGGCGCGCGAGGAGGTCCGCTGGCTCGTGGAGGACGCGCTGCGCGGCGTCGACGGGCCGGTCCTCGACGACTGCTGCGGCTTCGGCCGTCACGCGCTGGCCCTGGCCGAGCACGGCCACGACGTCTTTGGGATCGACCTGTCGCGCGACCTCCTGGCCGGATCGCGCGACCTGGAGGGCGGCGTCGAGCGGCTCGGTGGCCGGCTCGCCCAGGCGGACATGCGCGCGCTGCCCTTCCCGGACGCCACGTTCGCGGCGGTGGTGAACCTCTTCACCTCCTTCGGGTACCTCGGCGACGAGGGCGACGACGCTGCGCTGGCCGAGATGGCGCGCGTGCTCGCGCCGGGCGGGGTCCTCGTCATGGACCTGATGAACCCCGAGGCGATCCGCCGGGGCCTTCGGCCGCGCTCCCGTGAGGAGCGGGGCGGGATCGTCCTGGAGGCCGCCCGGGCGCTGGAGGACGGGGGACGGAGGGTCGTGAAGGACGTGCGGCTCACCCTGGCGGACGGAGAGGTGCGGACCTGGCGCGAGGAGGTCCGCATGTTCGACCCCGAGGAGATCGACGCGCGCCTGGCCGCGCTCGGGCTGGAGGTCCGTCGTCGGGCCGGGAACTTCGCCGGGGAGCCCTTCGACGCGGGTTCCTCCGCGCGGCAGATCGTCGTCGCGACCCGCTGACGCTCGTCCGGATCCCGAGGCCGGGCACCGGAGAGCCCGATTCGCCGTAGGGCCGGGTGGACTGCGGGATTACAGTGTTCAGCCGCGCGCACCACCCCGTGGGTCCGCGCCCCATCACGACGTCATGCAGCAGAACATCGTCTTCAGCGACAAGGCCCTGGAGCTCCAGGCCATCGCCCGCAAGATCGCCGACGAGGTCGTGCGGCCCGGCGCCGCCGAGCACGACGCGAAGCACGAATACAACATGGAGGCGGCGAAGGCCCTCGCGAAGGCCGGCCTCCTCCGCACCTGGGTCCCCGAGGCGTACGGCGGCTACGACGCGGGCGTGCTCGCGCTCTCGCTGATCGCCGAGGAGCTCGCCAAGGCCGACTCTGGCTTCGGCGTCGCCTTCGCCGTCAACGCGCTCGGCTCCTTTCCGATCATCCTCGGCGGCACCGACGCGCAGAAGGAGGAGTGGCTCCCGAAGATCGCGAACGGCGAGAAGTTCGTCGCGTTCTGCCTCTCGGAGAAGTTCGCCGGCTCCGACGCCAGCGGCCTCTCGGTCTCGGCGGTCAAGGACGGCGACGAGTACGTCATCAACGGCGAGAAGAAGTGGACGACCAACGGCGGGATCGCCGACGTCTACTCGGTCTTCGCGGTCACCGACCCGACGTCGAAGTCGCGCCGCATCAGCGCGTTCATCGTCGAGAAGGGCACGCCCGGCTTCTCGATCAAGAAGGTCGAGAACAAGATGGGCATCCGCGGCGTTCCGGTCGTCGAGACGCACTTCGAGAACGTGCGCGTGCCCGCGAGCAACCTCATCGGCGGGCGCGAGGGCCTCGGCTTCAAGCACGCGATGATGACGCTCGACCACGCGCGGCCGGGCGTCGCTGCGCAGGCGGTCGGAGCGTCGCAGGGCGCGCTCGACCTCGCGAACGTCTACGCGAACCGTCGCGTCCAGTTCAAGGTGCCGCTGAGCCAGCACCAGATGGTCCAGAAGATGCTCGCCGACATGGCGATGAAGACCGAGGCGGCGCGCCAGCTCACGTACGCGTCCGCGGCGTCGCTCGACATGGACGGACCGAACCCGATGAACTCCAAGATGGCTGCGATGGCGAAGTGCTTCGCCAGCGACGTCGCCATGGAGGTTGCGACCGAGGCCGTGCAGGTGTTCGGGGGCTACGGCTTCATGGAGGACTACCCGATCGCGAAGTTCTTCCGCGACGCGAAGATCCTCCAGATCTACGAGGGCACGAACCAGATTCAGCGGATCGTCATCGCGCGGCACCTCATCCGTGAGGCGAACGAGCTGGAGCACCTGCAGGAGTTCATCCCGCAGGAGGTCCAGGAGTCGTACGGCGCCGTGGCGCCCACCGCCTGACGTCCCGGAAACACGACAGGACGTCCCGCGCTGGACTGTCCTCTTCGCGGCCGCCCGTCCTCTCGGTAGGACGGGCGGCCGCTGCCGTTCTGGCACGGAATGCGATTCCACCGCTTTCCACTGCCGATCCGGCAGGGCGGGCGGAACGCCCTACGGGGAATCCCAATCCCCTCTCAGACACCCAGGAGGGGGCCTTCAGAGGGGGCGATAAGCCCCCCCGATCAATCCCGTCACTCGAACTTCACCCAACTCTGGGCGTCACGCGCCGTAGTGCTGTCGAACAAGGGATTGCTCGGGGAGGGGCGGCCGAAGGGGTCGCTGGGAGTGACCCACTCGGCACGGCGCTCGCACGGGAAGTCTCCCGCTGCGCCGGCGTCGCACCGCCTCGCCTCGCAGTGCCCACCTACGGGACGGGCTCGGCCCACCAGGCATCCAAACGCGGCCTTCAACCGCGGCCTGGCGCCGGACAGCGTCCCCCAAATCACCATGACCGCAACTCGCAGCTTCAAGAGTCTCGACGACCTCGATCGCATCCTCGATCGATACGCCGCCGATCCGGAGGGCTTCGCCGCCACGGCGAAGCGCCGCGCGCAGGACTGGAACCGCCAGGACTACGACATCGCACTCCGTGACCCCCTGGACTGGCGTAAACCCGTCGACCCCGAAACGGACGTGACCGCGCGCTCCGGCGTCGCATCGATCGAAGAGCAGCTCCGCGCCGAGATCGACAACTTCACGATCATGGATCGCGTCGAAGAGGCGCGCCACGCTCGTCGCATCGAGTTCGCGCGCTTCCGCCTCGACCACGCGCTCCAGCGCGCCGGGATGTCCTTCGAGGACGTCGAAGGCAAGGTCGGCTACGACCCGACGACCTACCGTCACGTCAGCCACGAGACCTGCGCGCTCCCGGCAGAGGTCTGCCGTCGCTGGCTCGAGCTGCACCACCTGCGGACCGAGCTCGTCGAGCGGAACCTGTACCTCGCGATCATCAACGTCGAGCGGTACGCCCACCTCGGCGTCTCGCGCCTCGACCTGATCCAGGAGGGCTCGGCTGCGCTCTTCCGCGCCGTCGACGGCTTCGACTGGCGCCGCGGGCTCCTGTTCCGCACCTACGCGGTCCACTGGCTCAACCAGGCGTACCGGAGCTACCTCTACAACAACGGCCAGACCGTGCGCGTCCCGGTCTACCTCCAGAAGGCGATGAAGCACGTCCGCGCGGCGATCGACAAGCTCGGTCCCGACGCCTCGGTCGCGCAGATCGCAGAGGAGGCGGACCTCGGCGAGCACCTGGTCGAGAGCGCCCTCGCGGCGAGCCGCTCGACGCTGTCGATCGACTCTCCCTTCAGCGCCGGCGACGACGCGTCGGGCGGGCTGGCCGAGGTCCTCGGTCAGGCCGACGAGAGCGGCGTCTACTCGACGGCGATGGAAGAGGTCACGCTGGAGTCCGGCATCCACGACGCGATGGACCGGCTCTCCGAGCGCGAGCGCTTCGTCATCGAGATGCGATTCGGCATCAACCGCGAGCGTGAGCACACGCTCAGCGAGGTCGCCGCCGAGCTCGGCGTCAGCCTCGAGCGGGTCCGCCAGATCCAGGTCCGGGCGATCTCCAAGATGAAGACGCCCCACCTGCGCAAGGCGATCGATCCGTTCCTGTGATCGAAGGCCCGGGCCCACCCCCCGGCTCCCTCCCGAGAACCCCGCGTCCGACCCGTTCGGCCGCGGGGTTCTCCCGTTCCGTGCCGGCAGGCGTACGGTGGGGCGATGCTCCGCTCGCTCCTCTGCCTCGCGCTCTCAGCATCGGCGTCGGCTCAGTCCCTCGACCTCGTGTGGGAGGCGCAGGACGCCATCTCGCCGGCGTTCGACTCCGGGCGCGTCGTCGTACCGACCGACGACGGTGGCTACTACGTCCTGTCGATCGGGACGATCGGGGGCGTGCCCCAGCCGTTCCTCGGACGGCACGACGCCTCGACCGCGCAGCTCTGGCGGATCGACTTCGGCCGGCCGACGACGATCTTCGCGCTGACCGACATGTGCCCGGACGGCGCGGGTGGCGTCTTCGTCTCCGGCTACGTCCGCGGTGCGGGCTTCGCGGACCCGCCGCTCGGCGGCGTCGACGGGATGCTCATTCGCATCGATGACGCGGGGACGATCGTGTGGTCCCGGCGCCTCGGCGCGGCCGGGCGCGAGTTCGCGTACGGCGTGCAGGAGGACGGCGCCGGCGGCGTGTTCGTCGTCGGCTTCACCGAGTCCGACGCCTCGTTCGGCGGCGCAGCGGGAGCGTTCAGCGACGCGTTCGCCGCACGCTACGACTCGACCGGCTTCGAGCTGTGGGTCGCACGCGAGCCGACGTCGACGCACTACGACAGCTTCGACGATGCCGTCCCGGACGGTGCGGGCGGGATCCTGTGCTGCGGCGGCGCGGGCGAGGACCCGGGCTTCGTGCAGCACGGGCTCATGGCGCGCATCGACGCGACCGGGACCGTCGTCTGGTCCGACCGGTCCCTCGCGGACGTCGACTACCGCGGCGCGGCCGAGGACGGATCCGGTGGGCTCGTCGCGACCGGCACGAACTATGCGACGGGCCGCGGAGTGTTGACCCGGCGTGACGCCGGCGGAGCGCTCCTGTGGACGACCGCGCTCGTTCCGGCTCAGCCCGCCGGCGCGACCGCGTTCGCGGACGCCGTGGAGCGGCTCCCCGACGGCACCTTCGTCGTGGTCGGCAACGCCGAGAACACGGCGGGGCAGTCGCACCAGGACACTCGGTTCGTTCAGCGCTTCGACGGCGCAGGGATGCTCCTGGAGGAGGTGCTCATCGGCCCGTCGACGACCGAACGTTCGCTCTTGCGCGACATCGAGCTCGACGGCCGCGGGAGCGCGTTCCTCACCGGCTTCGTCGGGGCCGGTGCGGGAGTGAACGACACCTGGACGGCGCGCTGGTCGCTGGCCGCGCTCGGCGTCGCCCAGTGCGCCGGCCAGCCGAACTCGACCGGCGCAGCCGCCGAGGCGCGGGCGGCGGGCAGCGCGCTGCGCGTCGAGAACGCGGTGACGCTCTACACCGTCGACCTGCCGCGGAACTCTGCCGCCTACTTCCTCGGCAGCCCGATGACGGGTTTCGTCCCCGGGGCCGGCGGCAGCCAGGGCGATCTGTGCCTCGGCGGCTCGATCGGCCGCTTCAACCGGCCCGGTGAGGTGCTCGACGCGGGCGCCGACGGCCGCTTCCACCTCTTGATCGACCTCGACGACGTGCCCACGCCGACCGGCTCGACGAGCGTGCTCGCGGGCCAGCCGTGGTTCTTCCAGGCGTGGTACCGCGACGCGAACCCGGGCGCGACGAGCAACTTCTCGGGTTCGGTGCGCGTCGTGCTGCAGTGACGCGCGCGGGCGCGGCGGATCAGCCGTGCCGCGCCTTCATCCCGCCGCGCAGCGCGCCCGCCTCGGTCGCTCCGAAGTGGTCCGCGAAGCGCGGGTCGAGCGCGCGGCTGTTCGGCATCGAAAGCCAGATCCGCATGAGGTGCCGGCGGCGCGCGGGGTCGGGGTCGTCCTCGAACGCGGTGCGGCGGTGGAACGTGGTCCAGTTGTTCAGGAGCAGCACGTCCCCGGCCTCCAGGTGGAACGACGCGTAGAGCGTCGGGTCCTCCGCGACCTCCTCCAGCGCGTCGAGGGCCGCGCGCTGCTCGTCGGTCAGGTCCGGCGCGTGCGGGCTCGCGTCGGCGCGGTCGACGAGCACGCGCAGCAGGCTCCCCGCGAACCGTCCCTCGTGCTCGGTGAACACCGGCACGAGCGTGTACGGCCGCTCGTTGCCCTCGTCCACGACGTGGCGCAGGTAGGGGAGCGCGTCGCGCTCCAGCACCGCCGCCGCGGCCGGGTCCGTGGCTCGCAGCGCGTCGCGCAGCGCGAGCGACGACAGGACGTGGTTCTCGCCGCCCGACCGCGCCGGCCGGACGCAGAGGAACGCGATCACGTCGCAGCGGTCGGTGTGGAACGCGAGCCGGCGGTTCGAGTACGGGCCGCGGAATCGGCGGTCGCCCGGCGCGAAGCCCTCGTCGCGGACGTGCAGGACGCGCGCTCCGTCCGCGCTCTGCGACACGGGCGTGCCGAGCTCGGAGGTGAGGGCGAGGAAGCGCTGCTCCAGCGTCGCGGCGTCGCCCGTCCAGCCGGTGCGGAGCAGGAGCGCGCCGGAGCCGTCCTCCAGGATCTCTGCCGCGCGCGACGGCGGCAGCGCGTCGACGGGCGCGCCCCAGCCCTCGTGGTCGAACAGCTCGTCTCCGCGCCAGGGCGCGCTCCGGCTCGTCGTCATGGCGCCAGCGTACGGCGGGCGGACCTCAGCGTCCCTGCACCTCGAACCGCAGGCGCTCGCTGGCCTTCACCTCGATCGAGCCCCCGCTCGGCGAGACGAGGGTGTCGATCCCGCGGACCTCGATGGGGCCCGGCGGGACGCGCGCCTCGTGCGCCCTCCCGGGCTCCAGGACGACCGTGTCGAACAGCAGGTCCCTGACACGGATCTCCAGGTGCGCCGAACGGTCGCCGGGGTTCCGGAACACGACGTTCGCGGCGGGCTCCGGGCGCACTTCGAGGCCCTCGATGGACTGGGAAGGGCCGACGACGATCCCCCTTCGGACGAGGGCCAGCGGCTCGGCCATGGCCCGGTACGTGAGCGTGTACGTCCCCGGCGCGAGGCCGCGGATGCCGAAGGTGCCTTCGCGCACCGGGCACATGCGCTCCAGGAACAGGCGGCGTCCGTCCATCGCGCGCTCGTCCGGGACGAGCGTGACGACCCCTGGCAGGGTCAGCGTTTCGGTGATCACCCGGCCCCGCACGCTGGCGCCGCGGAGGACGCGGACCACGACGTCCTCGTCTCCCGCCTCGACGACGACCTCGGGCTCGACGACCCAGTCGGATGCGTCGTGCCAGTCAAGGTGATCCGTGTCGCAGTGGAGCGAGTAGCGTCCCGGCGCGAGCGGGCCGATGCGGAAAGCGCCCTCCAGGCGGGAGTCTGTCGAGATCTCTCCATCTGTCGACTCCCGCCTCGCATGCAGGCGGAGGTCCACGAGCGGCGCGCCGTCCGGGCCGAGGACGCGCCCGGAGATGTAGAGGTCGTCGTACACCGGGACCGTCACCTCGACGTCGCCCGCACCCGGCACGATCTCCAGAGGGACGTAGAGCGGGCAGCCGAGCCGCTTCGGCTTCGAACGGCGCAGCATGATCGGCTCGCCGTCCTCGTCCGTCGTGCGCTCGAACCGCTCACCGAGCGGATAGTCGATCGCCGCTCCGATCCAGTAGCGCCCGGCGGGGACGTCCTCGATGACGAACTCGCCGTGCTCGTCGGACCGCGCGAACGGGTCGGTGTCCTTCCCCGCGTCGGCGAAGCGCGGTCGCGAACCCGTCCTGCGCCAGATGAGCTGGGCGATCTGGTGCGGCGCGCCGACGCCAGACGCGAAGACGGTCCGGCCCCGCACCGTCACCGTCGTGGGGATCCTCCAGCTGCGCTCGCCGGTCGCTCCGGGCGCGAGCTCGAAGCGCTCGATCGGCTCGCGCGTCGCGACCTGGTCGATGACGGCGAAGGCCTCGAGTTCGGTGTCGGCCGGCAGGTCCGTGAAGTCCATCTCGCCGTCCGCCGCGGAGATCCAGCGCTCGCCCTCGGGCCCGACGATCCGAACGTACGCGCTCTCGATCGGCCCACCGCCGGCGTCGGTGAGCGTGGCTCGAAGGGTGGCAGTCGCCCGACCGGCAGGCGCGGCCTCGTGGGCGGCTCGGCGCCCGGCGTCGCCGGGGAGGGCGGCGGCAGGATCGGCCGCGGCCGCGAGCTCGACCTCCTCCCGGGTGGGCGACGCGTCCTCGGTCGGCATCGCGACGTCGAGCCCGCCGCCGCGGTCGTCGGTGCCGAGGAGCAGGAGCCCGCCGAGGAGCGCGACCGCCAGGGCCGCCGCCACGGAGACGACCTTGCCGCCCGCGCTGGCGAGGACCCATCCCGACAGCGTCCCGCTCGCCGCAGTCTCGCGCACGCCGACCGCCGGCGAGACCAGGAGCGGCACCAGCGCCGCGTGCCACTGCTCCCGGCCGCCGTCGCGCTCCAGGCGCTCCCGGAGCGCCGCGTGGGCGCGCGTCAGGCGAGACGAGACGCTCGCGACGGTCACGCCCTCCCGTGCGGCGATCTCGGCGGGCGTCCGGCCGCGGAAGTAGCGCTGCAGGAGCGTCCCGCGGTGCGGCTCGTCGAGCGCCATCACGTGCTCGACCAGCGCGCGGTGGGCGTCGGCCTCCGCCACGAGGGCCGCGTGGTCCTCCGCGCGGTCCGCGCGCGCTGCTTCCGACTCGTGCTCGGCGCGGCGCGCCGAGCGCCGGCGGTCGAGCCGCGCCAGGTTCCGGACGACCCCCGCGAGCCACGCGCGGCGGTGCTCGGCGTCGGCCGGCGCCCCGCGCAGTGCGGCCACCAGCGCCTCCTGCGTCAGGTCGTCGGCGCGGGCGGCGTCGCCCACCAGGGAACGCGCCAGGCGACGGATCCAGTCGGTCTGTCCTAGGAGCTCGCTCGCGGGGAGCGCGTGTGCGTCGTGGTGTGCCATCGACGGGGGACTTGCCCCCCGCCGACGAGGCTATCGGCCCTTCTGGAAGAAAGCGCCCGAGAGGGATCCGGCGGACGCGCCGGACACCCGCTACGCGCCCTTCTTCTTCCCGTCCTTCTTCCCGATCTCCTCGAGCGCTTCCTTCTGGTCCAGCCACGGGATCCCGTCCGAGATCCACGCCGGGGCCTCGGCGCCGATCAGGTGCGTGTCGAACCACTCGCGCACGCGGTGGTGGTAGTCGACCTGGTTCGGCTTCTTGCGCAGGCCGTGGTTCTCGCCGGGGTAGACGAGCATCACGAACGGGCGCTGCGCGAGGCGCGCGGCGTTGTACATCTCGATGCCCTGCTGCCAGTCGACAGCGCCGTCCTCGTCACCGAACGCGACGAGCAGCGGCGTGTTGAGGTCCTCGATCGAGAAGATGGGAGAGTTCGCGATGTAGGTGTCGACGTCGCTCCAGAACGGCCGGTCCATGCGGCCCTGGCTCTCGTGGAAGATCCAGGCGTCCGTCTGGCCGGAATTCCAGTAGATGCTCATCGACATGCTCATCATGTTCGTCAGCGGCGCGCCCGCGACGCCGGCGGCGAAGAGGTCCGTCTGCGTCACCAGGAACGCCGTCTGGTAGGCGCCCCAGCTGTGCCCGACGAGGCCGACGCGGTCGGCGTCGATCTTGCCCGTCTCCAGCACCTTGCGGACCGCGGGGATGACGCACTCGACCGCCGACAGGCCCGGGTTCTGCGGCCGGTAGACGATGTCCGGCTGGAACACGAAGTACCCGTTCTGGGTGAAGACCGACGTGTTGTACGGGCTCCGCTCGGACGGGTTCGTGTACTGGTGCAGCGACTGCGACCGGAGCTCGTAGATGTACACGATCATCGGGTACGTCTTCGCCGGGTCGTAGTCCGCGGGGTAGAAGAGCGCGCCCTGCAGGTGCTGGCCGTGCGCGTTCTCGTAGTCGACGAGCTCGGAGTGGCCCCACAGGTACTCGTCGGCGAACGCGTTCATCTCGGAGACCTGCTTCGCGTCCGCGAGCTTCGGTCCGCCCACGAACAGGTCCGGCGCGTCGTCGAAGCGCTCGGTGACGAACGCGAGGACGTCCGCGTCCTCCGCGCGCCCGAGGCCCGAGACGCTCGCCTCGTGCCAGACGAGGCGCTCCAGCGCGCGGCCGGGCTTCAGGTGCCCGTAGCCGGACTCCTTGGTGCGATCGCCGTAGAGCGAGACGTAGAAGCCCTTCGAAGGATCGATGAAGCGCTCGTCGTCGCGGTCCGCCGCGACGACGACGCGGCGGTGGCGGACGGCGTCCTCGGCGCCGTGCGTCAGGCGCTCCGCCGCGCCGCCGGCGACCGGGATCGACCAGATGTCGTACCGGTCGTACATCAGCACGCGGTCGCCGCGCTCGGTCCACCCAGCGAGGCCATAGAGCGGCTTCTCGTCGGTGAGGCTGGAGTTCTCCTGGTTCACGAACGTCGCGTCGACGCCCTCGGTGAGGTTCGTCAGCGAGCGC
This sequence comes from Planctomycetota bacterium, assembly GCA_038757895.1. Lineage (GTDB taxonomy): Bacteria > Planctomycetota > UBA1135 > UBA1135 > Saltatorellus. Next base: position 38,247 of record JBCDGE010000055.1, read on the forward strand.
GTCTTCGTGTCGTAGGCCCAGGTGTGCCCGTCGCGCACGACGAGGAACCGGCGGCCGGTCGGATCGCCGGAGATCGCGTACTTGACCCGCTCCAGCACCTTCTCGCGCTCACCGGTCTCGACGTCGACGACGTAGAGGTCGGTGTAGGTCGCGGAGAAACGCTGCTCCTCCAGGTACGGCGTCTCATCGCGACCGAGCGCCAGGACCTGGCCCTCCATCAGCGAGACGTCCTGGACGAGGTCGTCCTCCAGGCGCACGAGCGTGCCGTCGTCGAGCCACAGGGCGGCGAGGTAGTTCTCGCGCTCGTCCGACGACTGCGTGACCTTCTGGCGCGGCACGATGTCGACGTCACGGGCGTGCCAGATCTCGACGCCGGGGGCCTCGTCGAGGGACTCGCGCATCGTCTTGGGCGCATCCGCGTCGCCCTTCTCGGCTTCGTCGCCGTTCTCGTCGGGCTTCGGGCCGTCCGCCTCGGCGGAATCCTCGCCCTCGCCCTCGGCGTCGCCTTCGCCGTCCTCGTCCTCCTCTTCCTCGTCGAGGCCCTCGGGCCGCGTGTCCCACTCCTTCAGCCCGAAGAAGAGCGCCTTGCCGTCGTCGGACCAGCGCAGGCCCGCGAGGTCGACGACGCGCAGGTCCTCGGGGAACGACTCGTCGTCCAGGTGGTCGTACGTCGTCGCGACGGCGCCGCTGCGCGCGAGGCCACGCCAGGCCATCACCGCGTACGTGACGTCCTCGTCGTCCTCGTGGCTGTGGCCGCGCATGACGGCGAGGTCGTCGGCGTCCTCGCGCCAGGTGAGCCCGACGTAGTCGGCCTCGTCGGAGTCGAGCGTCCGGAGCGTCCCGCCCTTCGCGTCGTAGACGCGGACGGCGTTCCCGGCTCGATCGGGAGCGTCGATCGTCATCGCGAGCCAGGCGCCCGTCTCACTCCACGCGAACGAGCCGACGCGCCCGAAGTGGGTGTCGAGCCCGTTCTCCAGCTCGCGGACGACGAGGTCCGCGCCGTTGTCGTCGCCCTTCGGCGCGTAGCGGCGCATCGCGAGGTGCGTCCCGTCCTCCGAGAACGAGAAGGACGACACGCCCTCGACCTCGACCGACTCACCGCGGACGAGGTCGAAGAGCCCGAGGTCGTTCTGGACGGTCTGCTTCTTCTTCGACAGCGCCTGGCGCTCCTTCTCGGACTTGCCGATCGAGAACGCGAGCCACTTGCCGTCCTTGGAGAAGGTCGGGCGGCCGCCCTCCTCGAACACCTCGGTCGAGTCGGTCGCGACGACGCGCAGGCGCAGCTCGCTCGTGCCGTCGTTACGGCGTACCGAGTAGGCGACCCAGCGCCCGTCCGGCGACATCGCACGCGCGCCCATCCGCTCCCACTGGCCCCAGTCGGCGGTGGTCGAGAGTCGCGGCGCGGGCGGGCCCGCGTCTGCCTCGGGCGTCGCCGACTCCTCGGGGGATTCGGCGTCCTGGGGAGCGGGCGACGGCGTGGTCGGCGTCGCGGGGATGGGGGGCGCGTCCTGCGGCAGGAGGAGCGGGGACGCGACGAGAGCGGAGAGCGTGATCGGGAGGAGCATGGAGAGCGGCGCTGGGGGAGAGCCGTCAAGCTACCCACAGCGCCGCGTACGGGTGGGAGTGCCGGCACTTCGAACGCGCCTCTTGCGCGCCGCCGACTCCCTGCTCGCACTTCGATCAGTACTCCCCCTCCGATCAGTACTCCACCGTCGGGAGCGCCCCCATGTGCTCCAGATCGAGCTGTGCGGCGTCGCGGATGTCGAGCACCAGCTCGCCGCGCGGGTCGAAGTAGATGTCCGTGCCGCCCGGGCCGAGCAGCCCGACGTCCGCGGCGAGCAGCGACCCCTGGATCCGGAACTTGCCGGTCGTCCCCTCCGGCGCGCTGTTCGGGACGACGCCGAAGATGCTGTTCGCGCTGTAGAGCGTCGCGTCGACCGTCAGAGGCTCGTCGGGCGTCCGCGTGGCGAGCGCGTCCGTGATCAGCCCGCGCAGGACGTCCGGCTCGATCCAGGAACCGGTCGGCTCGAGCGTCGTGATCGCCGCGGGCGTCTTGCCCGCCGGATACAGGTACGGGTCGCTGGAGTCGTTCGGATCCGCGAGGTTGATCTGGTCGCGGTCCCACGCGGGCGCGCGTTCGTCCGCGATCCAGAGCTGCGAGCTCGGATCGAAGTGGCCCTCGCCGTTCATGATCGGCACCGGATCGCCCTCGCCGAACGAGTAGTAGCGCGGGACGTAGGCGGGACCCTCGTACCCGGGGTTCGGGTGCATGGGGCGGACCCACGCGCGGTGCGTCACCGTGTAGTTCTCGAACCGCGGCGGATCGTACGAGCGCCACGCGCCTCGCGTTCGCGTACGGAACTCCTGGAAGACGCGCTCGCGGATCGGCTCCTGCCGGGTCCCGATCACGACGTTCTCGTACACGGGAACGGTCCGCGTTCCGGTCTGGACCCGGACGCGCCGCGGACGGCCGTACGGCGGCGGGATGAGCGCCGGCAGCGTTCGCCACTCGTAGACGGCCTCCTCGCGCGTGCCGGTCTGGACGCGCTCGGTCACGTTGATCGTCCGGAACTCACCGGAGTCCTGCCACGCGTAGTACGCGTAGGGCTCCTGCCAGGTGACGTACCTCCGGATCTCCCGCGTGCGCTCGCTCGTGCCGGTCACGATGCGCTCGGACTCGCCGGGCAGCTCGGGCTGCGTCTTGAGCCACTCGCGGCGGTTGAAGATCCCGACCTGCTCGATCGTGAAGTTCGACGTCCCGGAGGGCGTCCCGTCCACCGCGTCGCCCGAGCCCCACTCCGGCCGGTAGATGTCCCCGACGAGGATGTTGCCCCCGGCGGTCATCCCGAGCGCGTTCTGCGAGCCGTCGGCGGCGTAGCCGAACTGGCGCTCGCCCGCGACGACCGCGTCGTTGTACTCGAGGTCGCTGCGGACGTAGATGTTGCCCTTCACCCAGAGGGATCCCACGCCCTTGATCGGGCCCGAGATGATCAGGTCTCCGTCGATCGCGACGTCGCCGTCGAGCACGATCGGGTCCGTGTCCGTCCCCGTCAGGATGACGTTGCCCCGCGTCACGGCCGCGAGCGCGGACTCCGTCCCGTCGACGAGCTGCTGGGCGCGGGCCGCCGTGGTGACGGTCTCACCGGCGTTCGTCACGCCGATCTTCCCGCCCGCCAGGCTCCCTGCGAACGTCGCGACGGTGGCCTCGAATTCGTTCTGGTCGACGCGCCGGTTGTCCGCGCCCTGGTCCGGAGTGGCGTTGCCGGTCGTCGTGTCGACGCCGCCGTCGTCGCGGAAGGGGAGCGGGAACCGGTCCGGCAGCACCCCGTCGACGTCGTCGGGGAAGTCGAAGTAGTTGACGTACAGGTTCTCGTACGGACGCGGGGCGGCCGGGTCGGCCGGGTCCATGTCGACCTCGATCACGTCGCCGGCGCCGTCTTCGACGATGTGCCCGTGGGCGTCGAGCTCGGCCGACTTGAGGTTCATGCTCGACCAGTCGGTGATCGGATCCCCGTGCTCGTCGACCGCAGGGCCGCCCAGGTAGAGCGTGCCCGCGATGAGCGAGTCCGGGTCCTCGCGGAACTGGAAGCTCTCGATCGAGCCGACGCGCGCCCGGGCGAAGTTCGGGAAGTCCCGGAAGCCGGGCGTGTCATAGATGCGCCGCGCGTCGTCCACGTGCGTGTGGCACATGATGCAGTTGATGTTGCTCGCGAGCAGCGCGAAGTCGAGCCCGTCCCAGCGGGGCGCCTCCAGGCCGAAGACGTCCGTGACGGTCTCGGTCACCTGCCAGCGGTCGTCCGCGGCGCCGAAGTGGGCGATCGCGACCGTCGTGACCTCCAGGCGTGTCCGGCGCGGCTCGTCGATGCGGTGCACGAGCACCGAGTCGATCCGGATGTCGCCCAGCACGAATCCTTCGTCGGGGCCGAGCGCGAGGCCGAGCGTGTCCACCACCTCGGTCCGCTCCGGCGCGTTCTCCGGCTGCGAGGTGAGCCCGATGCTGTCGAGGTGCAGACGCAGATCGATCATCGTCGGCGTCTCGCTGGCGCCCAGCGTTCGCCGGTAGGCGTTCCAGACCTCGGAAGCCGTCAGGCGATTGATGCTGGTTGCCGAGCGCTTCACCTCGAAGCGGTCGATCCGCGCCGTGTTTCCCTCGGAGGCCTCGACGGCGAGCGAGAGGAGCGCGGCCGTGCCCGTCGTGACGAGCATCAAGAGGATGAGGGCGATCGAGAGGGCGGTCCCCTTGCGCGACGGATGCGGCGCGGGACGGCCCCGACGCGCGATGCGGCGGGTCGGTCGAACCATGGCGGTGGTTGGGCGGCAGCAGGCTGGGCGGGCAGCGGACGCGAGTCGTCCAACGAAACGTACCCCGCTGTCCCGAGCCGGCCGCGCGGGGCGCGATTGCGGTCCGAGGTCGCGGGCCGAGGCGTCTCGGATCGGCGCTGCGCTGCCGCTCTGGAGGCCCTGCGACGCGCGTGGAAACCGCCCCGGCGCCCGCGGATAGGGCCCTGCGCCCCCGCCAGCGGTGCCTCGAAAGTGGCGCGGAGAGCGCGCTCGCACTTCCAGCAGTGGCGATTAGATTGAGACGTGCGATCCGTCCCCATCCGGGTCGCAGCTCGCCCACGATGGCAGACCCCCTTCGCCACCGGATGTCCTCCCGCGTGCTGGACCCCGTCATGTCCACGCCCGCTCGAACGAACGACGACCCGCCCGCAGGTCCGATCCCGGCGCTCGACGACCGCTGGCTGCGGTCCCTGTCGACGGACCTCGTGGGACGCCCGCCCTACGCCGCGGAGCGTGAGCGCTGGCTCGGGAAGCCGCGCGCGGCGTACGTCGCCGCCCTCCTGGCGACCGAGGAGGCCTGGCGGCACTGGCTCGACGAGCAGCTCTACTACTTCATGCTCATCGACTCGTTCCGCCCCGTCGGGACGTCGCTCGACGAGCTTCCGCCGCTGCTGGCGAAGCGCGCGATGACGCCGCGCGACGCCCTGCACCGGATCGCGCTCTCGACGAGCTTCGAGGCGCGGAACCCGGGTGCCGACACGTTCGTCACGGTGGTGATGGAGCAGCTGTGCGGCATCGAGGTCCAGAAGTCGAAGCGCGAGCTGGAGATCGGCAAGGCCGCGTACGACGGCGACGGCGGGCTCTTCCTCGGGTCGCGCGCCACGAACCAGTCCGACGTCGTTCGCATCGCCGCGACGCACCAGGACGCGGCCCGGCACCTCGCGGAGCGCGAGTTCGAGCGCCTGACGCGTTCGACGCTCTCGAAGCGGGAGCGCGCCCGCACGGGTAAGCGGCTCCACCGGGCTCCGCGCGAGTTCGTCGAGGTCCTCACGGAGTGGCTCGCCTCGGATGCGTACGCCCAGCGCGTCGCGCTCGGCGCGCCGCTCTCGAACCGGAACTGGGTGCGCGCGATCTACGTCGACCTCGGTGGAGCTCTTCCGTCCGACGACGCGACCGAGGCGCTCAGGAGCGCGCTCGACGGGCTCGGGGACCCCGTCCCGCTGCGGTCCGCGATCGTGCGGATGCTGCTCGACGGCGAGGGCACGCGGGCGCCGCGCTCCGGTGACATCGGCGACCCCGGGGCCTGGGTCGACACCACGTTCTCGCGCCTCCTGGGGCGCGCACCGACCGCGGACGAGCGAGCGGCCTTCGTCGGCGCGGCCAGCGCCGGCGCCGACGGCCCCGAGATCGTCCTCTACACGCTCGTCACCAGCGAGGAGTACCAGACGTCATGACTCGACCCGACCTCCACCTCACGCGTCGCGACATGCTGCGGACCGCCGCAGCGGGCGCCGGAGCCGGCGCTCTCGGTCTGAACGCGTTCGCGGCGAACCCCCTGACGCCACTCCGCGCGGGACTCCAGACCAAGCACATCGTCCTGATCGTCATGGCCGGCGGCGTGCGCAGCCGCGAGACGTTCGGTTCGCCGGGCAACGTCCCGAACCTGGTCTCGCTCGCGGACGAGGGCGTGCTCTACACCCGCCTGCGCACCGCGAACCTCGGCCACTTCGGCGCGTCGATGTCGATCGTGACGGGGATCAGCGAGGCCCGCGGGATCCGCGACAACAGCCGCGCTCCCGACCCGACGATCTTCGAGTACGTGCGCAAGGACCTCGGCCTCCCCGCGAGCGAGGTGTGGGTCACGACCTCGGGCGGCGCCCAGCAGGTCAACTACGCGTACGGCCTGCACCCCGACTACGGTCAGCGATTCGGCGCCACGACGCTCGACGGCGACGGGATCTTCAACGAGGAGTTCAAGGGGCTCGTGGCCCGCATGGGGACGCCGCGGCCGCTGTCCGACCGGGACTCGTCGCGCGTCGAGGACCTGCGGCGCGTCCTTCGCGGCGGGCGACCCGCGGACGCCTCCGAGGCGTCCCGCGCGCGCGTCGAGCGCTACATCCTCGACGAGCTCGGCCGCGGCGTCACCGAGATGAGCGGCGCGGGCGCGGGCGATGCGAAGGCGCTGCGGCTGGCGCGCAACCTGCTGTCGGTGTTCCGGCCCCGGCTCATCGGCGTGGTGCTTCAGCAAGCCGACATCGCGCACGGCTCCTTCAACGGCTACTCCGAGGTCATCCGTCGCAACGACGCGGCGATCGGTGAGCTCGTGAACGCGATCAAGGGCGACGAGGGACTTCGCGACTCGACGTCCGTGTTCGTGCTGCCCGAGTTCGGCCGCGACTCCGACCTGAACACGCGCCGCGGCCTCGACCACGGCGACGGATCGGACGACCTGCGATTCGTGCACGGCGTCGCGTGGGGGCCCGACTTCAAGCGCGGGAAGGTCGTCACCGACGATCGACGCACGATCGACGTCATGCCGACCGTCGCGCACATGTTCGGCGCCGACGCGCGGTACTCGAAGGGAAGCGTCCTCAAGGAGTCGTTCGCCTGATGCGTCCCCTCGCGGTGGCCCTGATCGCCGCGGTCCTCACGTCGCTGCTCGGCGGAGCCGTGCTGTCGAACGAGGCGGCGCGCCCCGAGGTCCTCGGCGCTAGCGTCGTCCGTCCTGCGGCGTCGGTCCCGGGCTCGGACGGATGTCTGCGGTGCCACCAGGGCATCGAGGACATGCACCCCGGCTTTCCGCTGTCGTGCGTGGACTGCCACGGCGGCGACGGCGAGGCTCGCGAGAAGTCGCGCGCGCACGTCGCGCCGCGGACCCAGTCGCGCGACGACGAGCGCGTCGCGCCGATCGACCAGGACCTCGCGTACGTCCGGTTCGTGAACCCGATGGACCTGCGGGTCGCCGACAAGGCCTGCGGCGAGTGCCACGGCGACCTCGTCGAGCATCTGATGCTCTCGCTGCACGGGACGACGGCGGCGCACCTGTCGGACGGGTTCTTCGAGAACGGGCTGCAGAAGGACAAGGACTCCCGCTACTCCGTGTTCCCCGTCGTCGCATCGCGCGGCGTCGAAGGGAACACGCTGGAGAGGCTCGTCCAGCCGCCGCGCTTCGACCCGTCCGATGAAGAGGGCGCTCTGGCGTCGCACTTCCCGGACCTCGTCCGCAAGGAGTGCATGCAGTGCCACCTGTGGTCCCAGGGGCGCGCGGTGCGCGGCCGCGTCGGGTTCGACGGCGAGTACCGCGGCGCCGGCTGCGCGGCGTGCCACGTCCCGTACCGCGTCGACGGGTTCTCGGAGTCCGCCGACCCCACCGCGCTGCGATCCGAGCCCGGGCACCCGCGCGTGCACTCTCTCGTCGCAGCTCCTCCGACCGAGACGTGCACGACGTGCCACTACGGCGACGCGTCGATCGGGCTCCATTTCCGCGGCCTGTCGCAGCTCCCGCCGGGAGCGCCCGGCGGGCCGGAGATCCCCGGGACCACCGACGCGCTCCTGCACCGCTCGTTCTTCGTGAACGATCCCGAGGTCACGCCGCCCGACGTCCACCACGCGTCCGGCCTGCACTGCGTCGACTGCCACACCCTGAACGGGGTGATGGGGGACGGGCGGCTCGTCTCGAAGATGGAGGAGGCGACCGACATCACGTGCCAGGCGTGCCACGGCTCGTTCACCGAGCGCACATCGATGGTCACCGAGCGCGGCACGAAGCTGAAGCACCTGTTCGAGCGCGACGGCTCGATCTGGATGAAGAGCAAGGTGACCGGGGCCGAGCACCGCATCAAGCAGGCGGTCGACGTGCTCGACGAGCGGCACGAGGACTACAACCCCGAGGCCGCGCGCGCGATGACGGGCGCGCACGGGGAGGTCGCGTGCTACACGTGCCACGGCGGGTGGAACGTGAACTTCCTCGGGTTCCACTTCTACCGCAACGAGGCGCTGACGCAGCTCGACCTGCTCTCGGGCGAGCGCACGCCGGGCCGCGTGACGACCCAGGAGAAGGTCTTCACGACGTGGAAGAGCTTCTACGCGGGACTCGACGAGCAGGGCCGCGTCGCGCCGTACCTGACCGGCTTCTCGACGATGGGCACGGTCGACGACGCGGACGGGAACCGGGTCCTCGACCAGGAGTTCCCGGTGACGGCGAACGGGCTCTCGGGGCTGACGATGATCCACCACCAGCTCCACTCGACGCGCCCGACGGCGCGCTCGTGCGCCGAGTGCCACCGGGCCTCGGAGACGTGGGGCATGGGGTCGGGCAACTTCCGGCTCGGGCGCCAGCTCGTGTTCGCGGCGGACCGCCGCGGGATCGAGGTCATTGCCTTCGACCGCGAGAACCCGCAGTCGAGCGTGCCGCTCGCCAAGATCGTGCTGCCCGACGTCGTCGACGTCGCGGTCCAGGCGGATCCCCTGCACGGGTTCGCCCGGCACCTGTTCGTGAGCGAGGGGCAGCGCGGCGTGCACGTCGTCGACGTCGGTGACCCGCGCGCGCCCGAACGCGTCGCGTTCCACATGACGGTCTCGCCGCGGGCGCTCGCGCTCGCGGGGACGCACCTCTACGTCGCCGACGGCGTCGGCGGCCTGAAGGTCTTCGACGTGTCCGACCCCGACGAGCTGGAGCTCGTCGCCGCCGTCCCGACGATCGACGCGCACGACGTCGAGGTGCGCTGGCCGTACGCGTACGTCGCCGACGGCCCTGGCGGGCTCGTCGTCGTGGACGTCAGCGTGCCGGTCAAGCCGCGCGTCGTCGGCGGCCTCGACCTGGAGGGCGGCGGACGCGGCGCGATCGACCTGGACGTGCTGTTCCAGTACAGCCGCCCGACGGTCGATCGGAAGGGGCGGCCCTCCGACGAGCGCACGCCTGCGCGACGCCTGGTGGCGGTCTGCGACGAGGAGGCCGGTCCCATCCTCGTCGATGCGACCGAGCCGACGCACCTGGAGACGATCGGCACGCGCAAGCGGCGCGCCGGCGCGGCCGAGCGCCGCCGCGAGAACGCGAGCTACCTCGGCGTGACGCTCCGCAGCCACGTCGACCTCGCGACGTCGCAGGGCGGCAACAAGACGCGCGAGCGCGACTACATGTACTTCGCCGAGGAGCGCTTGAACGGCAACGGTCAGACCGCGGCTTACCTGCGCACCGTCGACGTGACGGACCCGACCGCGCTGGAGCAGGTCGCGGTGCTGCGCGTCGGCGACACCAGCGAGATGGTCGAGGTGGGGGAGTGGTACAACCCGCCGTTCCTGCAGACGATCGCGTTCGTTCCTGGAGAGGACGGCGTGTTCCTCGCCGACGTGGGGAACTCGAGCGAACCTTCGGTGCTCGGCACGATCGCGAGCCTCCGGGAGGCGTACCTGCTGCGCGCCGAGCGCTTCCCGCTCGACAAGATGCTCGACGAGGACGGGCGGAAGCTCAAGGACGTCAGCCACCCTGAGTCCCGCTGGCTCCTGAAGGGCGAGATCGGCGACATCCTCGACGTCGACGGCGAGGCCCTCGGCACGATCGGGCCCTATGCCCAGGAGTCGATCGCCGCGGCGTCGTCCGCGCGTCGGCTGTTCGCGCGTGCCGACGCCGACCGCAGCGGGCTGCTCGTCGCGGAGGAGCGCAGCAAGGTCGGAGGCGACGCGGTCGACCGCGACGGCGACGGTCGGGTGACGCTCGCCGAGCTCGCGAACTTCGCCGAGGAGACGGGACGCACGGTCCTGCTGCCTCGCGCGATCGATCTCGGGCCCGAGGGCCGCGTCGCGCCGGACGGCGACCTCGCCCGGCTGCTCGACGTCGTCGACCCCTTCGACTTCGACAAGAAGAAGGACGGGCGGCTCGATCGTACGGAGACCGAGCGCGCGTTCTTCGCCGCGCTCGACCTGGACGGCAGCGGTCGACTGGACGTGCACGAACTCTCGCGCCACCCCGGCCCGCTCCGCGAGCTCCGCTTCGGGGATCGCGCCGGGCTGAGTCGGTTCTCGAAGCTCGACCGCTCCGGCGGCGGGTCGATCGGTCCGCGGGAGTTCGACCTGCGCGACGAGGACTGGGCCGCGCTCGATCCGAACGGCGACGGCTTCTGTCAGCTCGACCCGACCGAGACGAGGATCCGCCGCAGCCGCGACCAGGTGATGCCGGAGCGCGAGTGGCCGCTGACGCGGCGCTTCCCCGTCTTCGACCTTCCGCCCGGGTCGAAGGCCGCGTCGATCCTCGCCGGACTCGATCGCGACGGCGACGGCCAGCTCTCCAAGCGGGAGATGCGGAAGCGTCCCCGCCTGATGGCCCAGCTCGACGTCGACCGCTCCAGCACGATCGAGCCGGACGAGCTCGCCCGCGCCGAGGAGCTGCTCCTGCGCTGGGGCGTCGAAGGTGCTCCCGACGACTTCTTCGCGCGGTGGGACCTGGATCGGGACGGCGAAGTCGCCGACGACGAGGTCGCCCCCGTGGTCCAGACCCTCCTTCGCCGCAGGCCGCGGCGCCGCTGACCCGAGATCCAGGCCCCACCTTGTCCGAGAGCCTCCTCCTCCGCCGTCGCGCTCGCTCGCTCGCGTCCCGCCTGCCCCACTCGCACCCCGCCTCGCAGCGCCACCCACCGCGCGTCGGGCGACGCTGCGTGGACAGGAAACGCGCCGGAGGATCGCGCCGGAGCGTGCTGAGGGCCGCCAGCGCCCTGTCGCACGTCGGGACGCCGCGGACCTAGGACCAGCGTCCAGCGGAAGGACCGCGACGAATTGGCGGATCGTCGACTCCCGACCGGAGCCTGCGCGCCACAGGACCGCGGAGCCGGAGGCCGCGCGCCCCGGCCCGCTCCTCCGCTCGATTCGTCTCCGATTCCACCGCGGCGGCCCGGCCGCCGCTCCCTCCGATGAACCGCCTCCGTTTCGCTCTCGCCCTCGCGCTACCGCTCGCCTCCGTCGCCGCCGCACAGTCCAGCCTCCCCGTCCGCGTCGAGGGCTCGCTCACCCGGATCGACGGCACGCCCTCCGGTGGGCTCGCCGGCGTCTCGGTCGGCGAGGCCGTGACCCTCGACCTGCGCGTGCTCGTTCCGGGCACGCCCCAGGGCAACGGCGTCGGCCTCTACTACGAGATCGACCCCTCGTCAGTTCTCTTGCGGATCGGGACCCGCAGCGAGGCGGGGGACCCGGCCGCCACGCCGATCGCGCAGATCGCTGCGGAGCCGGACGCGGTCGTCTTTGCCGTCAACGCTGTGCTGCCGGGCGACCGAAGCCTCTTCGTCGTCCTGCTCGATCAGCCGCCCACGGCCACGTTCCCGACCGACGATCTCGCCGCGCTCATCGGGACCTACGGCGCCTCGCTCTTCGACGGCACGGTCCTCTTCGAGATCTTTGGCTCGTCGGGCCCGTCGTTCGAGCGCCTCTCGATCGAGATCGACCAGCTCGTCATCGGTTCGGGCGCCGGCCTCGGCACGTCGTACTGCGGCCCCGCGACGCCGAACTCGTCCGGCGGCTCCGCCGCGATCTTCGCGCTCGGGACGAACGCCGTCATCGACAACGACCTGACGCTGCGCGCGATCTCGCTGCCGACGAACTCGTTCTCGTTCTTCCTGGCGAGCCAGACCCAGGGCTCGATCGCGAACCCGGGCGGCAGCGAGGGCACGCTGTGCCTCGGTGGCGCGATCGGTCGCTTCGTCGGCGCGGGCCAGATCCAGAACTCCGGCGCGAACGGCGAGGTCGGGCTCACCGTCGACCTGACGCAGATCCCGCAGCCGACGGGCTCGGTGAGCGTGGCGGTCGGTCAGACCTGGAACTTCCAGGGCTGGTTCCGCGACTCGGTCGGCGGCACCGCGACGTCGAACTTCACCGACGGCCTGTCGGTGACGTTCGAGTGAGGGAAGCGCCGGCGGCGCGCGCGAGGGAGCGCCGCCCGGCCGCCCAAAACAGGGAAAGGAGAGCGAGGGCCTGGGGGGAGTTGGACACCGCCCGGCCCCCCCACGAGTGGC
>JBCDGE010000056.1:0-50298 GCA_038757895.1 Planctomycetota bacterium
CCCGCACGGTCCCCGAGGGCGTCACCACGGACCTCGGAGTCCTTCGCCTGCTGGGCGACGGGAGGCTCGCCGGGCGCGTCGTGTTCCCGGGTGGAGAGCCGTTCCCCGGTGTGCGCCTGTCCGCCCGTGCCGTCGACAAGGCCGCGTCGCCGGGACTGCGCCGCGCCAACATGAGGACCGACGACGACGGCCGGTTCTCGCTGACCGCCCTCGCGCCGGGCCCCTTCCGCCTGACCGCATTCGGCGAAGACCCCCTACCGGTCAACGGGAACGACACCTTCCAGTCGGGTGACGAGGACGTGGAGCTCGTCGTCGATGCGACCCTGATCCGTGCGCGCTGCGTCGACGCGGCGGGCAGCACCGTCCCGATGAAGGGGATCGAGATCGCCACCATCAGCCTCGAGTCGTCGACAGAACACGACGTCACCGGGATGACGAGTTTTGGATTCAAGCGCGAGCGTGACGGCCACTCGTTCATGATCGCTCCCGGTCTCCCCTATCGCCTGCAGGCGACCGATGCCGAGTACCGCAGCTACTTCGCGGTCCTCACCGGAGACCTGCGCGCCGGCATCCACGACGTCGACCTCATGGAGGACGCGCCCGGGCTGGGTTCTCTCCGGGTCGTGCTGCCGCCCTCCGGCGCAGGCGAGGGAGCGCAGCTCACGATCGGCGACCTGCAGCGGGACGGAGAGGACGTCATGGGCGGCATGGTCATGCTCTCGGGCAACGCCGCGGACGGATGCACCGCGGAGCAGAAGGGCCTGCTCCCCGGCAGCTACACGGCGACGATCCGTCTCCAGGGCGACGACTGGTCCGCGTTGGAGACGGAGAAGCACGCGTTCGAGATCGTCGCGGGCGCCCAGCATCGGATCGACGTGAACGCCTTCGTGGGCGGGCGGATCGAGCTTCGGGTCGGGGTGCTCGGCGACGAATCCGAGGAGGAGACGCGGCTCCGCGCGAAGGTGCGCGTGCTTGCGGCCGGCTCGACCGAGGGGTCGTGGCTCCAGGTCACGTCGAAGCGCAAGGGCGGCGCCACCGTGTACGGCTCGCGCCTCTTCGCCGACCGCACGCCGGCGCGGTCCGACGTACTGCGACCCGGCACCTACGACGTCGAGGTCGAGAGCGAGGGCTTCCGGACCCTCCGAGCGACCGCCACGGTCGTCGCGGGCGCCGCGACCGACCTCCAGCTCGACCTGGAGCGCGAGTAGCGCGGCACGCGGGGGGTCAGTCCCCGCCGCCGTAGCCGAGCGCCTGCAGCTTCTTCAGGTCTTCGGCCGACACCGTACCCACGGCCTGCTCGCCCACCTCGCGCTCGAACCAGAGGGTCGTCGCCTCGCGGAATCGCTCCACGCGGGCGAAGAAGTCCTTCGCCTCGTCGGGGGTGGGCTGGAACACCATGTCGTCCGTCTCGACGGTCCAGGCGTTGTCGTACCACTCAGTGCTCGTCACGGGACCGATCCGGGCGTCGCCGCTCTCCTTCCAGCGCTTCTTGTGCGAGCGGATGAGCTTCTTGCCGTTCCGGTTGAGCGCAAAGCGGACGAACGGCCCGCGGTGGTGCTGCTCGGCGAACGTCTCGCTCTTCCCGTCGGTGGGCGCGCCGTCCTCGACGATCGGCTGGCCGGCGCGCGGCAGCTCGTCGACGTCGAGCCCCGCGAGCGCCAGGATGCTCGGGAAGAGGTCGAGCGAGTCCGTGATCCCGTCGACCCGCACGCCCTCGGGCACGCCGGGGCCGACCATGAGCAGCGGCACCTTCAGCATCTCGTTGTAGAGCGTCGAGCAGTGCTCCCACGCCCCGTGGTCCATGAACTCCTCGCCGTGGTCCGAGGTCACGATCAGGATCGTGTTCGGGTGCTGCTCGACGATCCGGTCGTAGATCTGCCCGACGAGGTCGTCGTCGAAGAGGATCGAGTTGTCGTACTGGGCGACGGAGTTCTCGATCGTCTCGAACTGCTCGACGCGGCGCGCTCCCGGCGTCGTCATGTCGACGGGCGTCGCGCCGTCGGGCTCGAAGCGCAGGAACTCCTCGGGCGCGAAGTACTGGTGCACCCCCATCATGTGCGCCCAGACGAACGTCGGACCGTCCGCGGACTCCAGCGCGTCGAAGACGAAGTCGCGGGAGGCCCGGTCGTTCGCGATCGTGCGCTTGCGGTTGCTCCCGTGGGCGAACTCGTAGCGGTCGTAGCCCTGCGCGTACCCCCAGTCGGGGTTCATGTTGTAGTTCGACGTGTGGGCGAGCGTCCGGTAGCCCGCCTGCTGCAGGAGCTCGACGAACGTCCAGTGCGCGTCCGAGAGGATGTCGACCTGCGGCGCGTTCTTGCCCTTGCCCTGGCTGAACTGACCGACGCGTGATCCGTGGGCGGTCGGATGGAGCCCGGTCAGGATCGAGGCGATCGAGGGCTTCGTCCACGGCGCGTTGACGAAGTGCCGGTCGCCGACCAGGCCCACCTCGGCGATCCGCTCCATGTGGGGCGTCGTCGGGCGCTCGTACCCGTAGAGGCTCGTGTGGTCCGCCCTGAGGGTGTCGATCAGGACGAGCACGATGTGCGGCGGTTCGCCGCCGTCGCCCGCGGCACCATCCTCGGGCTCCGCGGCGCCGCCGCAGCCGAGCGCGACGCAGAGCGGCGCGAGCGCGGCGACCCGCAGCGGAGTGAGACGGAGAGGACCGAGAAGGTGTCTTCGCATGAGCGCGGTCGCGCATCGACCCTCCCGCCGCCAGCGGTGCGACGCGGGCGAGCGGAGGGAGGCGAGGCGTCGAGAGGATACCCCACGCACGCAGGCGCGGCTCGCTCCACATCGAGGCAGGATGCCCCGTCACGACCCCTTCAGCGCGGTTCGATCGATGGCGTATCCTCCGGCCATGCCTCGCCTCGGACTGCTCGCCTGCCTGGTCCTCCTGCTCGCCCAGGGCGCGCACGGCCGCCACTCCAGCGCACGGCCGCTCGACGACGCCGTCGACCGGATCCTCGACCGCCTGGAGGACCGACGCGACCGCAGCAACGCGCGCTGGTTCTCCGACCTGGCCCGGATCGGGAACGACGAGTCGTTCAAGGGTCTCAAGCGCTCGGTCACCTGGATGCGGGAGGAGCGCACGATCTCCGCGGCCTACGCCGCGTTCGCGCTGTACCGCGGCAAGGGGGACCTGGAGGAGGACGCGATCGCGTACCTCTCCAAGCAGGCCCTCGGGAACCGCCCGCGCGAGTCGCGCGCCGTCGCCGCGGCGACGCTCGGGAAGTTCGGGCCGGCCGGGCACGAGGCGTGCGAGAAGGTCGCCCGTAAGGCGAAGGACAAGGGCGTCCGGTGGCAGGCGCTCCAGCCGATCATGAAGCGGCTCGGGCGGCAGGGGGACGTCAAGTCGCTGGAGCTGCTGCTGAAGTGCGCGCGGCCCGCCCTGGACGACGAGGTCGCGGCGACGCGCGAGGCGCTGAAGAGGTTCAAGAGCCCGGAGGCGCGCGACCTGCTCGTCGAACGCCTCTCGGACCGACGCACCGAGACGACGCTGCGGATGATCCTCCTCGATCTCCACGAGGCGGACGCGTCGCCCGAGGTCTCGGCGTCGCTCCTGCGCTGCCTCTCGATCCGCGAGCCGATCGTCCAGCGGCGCGCGATCGAGATCCTGAGCAGCCGCGAGGACGTCGAGGAGCTCAGCGTGCGCCTGTGGTCCCTGCTCGACTCGAAGGACGCCCAGCTCCGCCTGGTCGCCATCGAGGGCCTCGGTCGCATCGCGGCGGACGAGGAGCGGTGGCGGACGCGGCTGCGCTATCTCGCCGGCGCCAGCGATCCGATCGATCGGCTCGGCGCCGCGCGGGCGATGGCGGCGCTGCCCACCGCGGACGCGGCGACGGGCCTCTACGGACTCATGGAGGACGACGACTGGCGCGTCCGACTGGAGGTCGTCCAGCGCCTCGCGATCGTCCGCGACGGCGCGTCCGTCGGGATCCTCGTCGGCCGCATGCAGGTGGACACGGGCCGGATCCGGCGCGCGATCGCCGAGTCGCTCCGAGTCCTGACCGGCGAGGATCACGGCAACACCGCGGGGCGCTGGGTCGCGTGGTGGAAGGACAACGAGACGGGCTACGTGCTCCCGTCGCTGGAGGACGCCCAGGCCCGGCTCGCGGAGCTCGCGGAGGCGCGTGCCGAGAGCCGGACGGTGGCGACGTTCTACGGCCTGCCGGTCTACAGCGACCGCGTCGTGTTCGTCTTCGACACGAGCGGCTCGATGAACGCGCCCTCGTTCAGCATGAACCCGCGGACCGCCGGCCCGCCGACGACGGGGGGCAGCGGTGGGACCGCGATGGAGATCGCGAGGGGCGAGCTCGACCAGCTCCTGAAGCGCCTCCCCGATGGAGCGAAGTGCAACATCATCTTCTTCGGCGACAAGCTCGACACGTGGAAGCGCCGCCTCACCGAGCTCGACGCGCGCAGCCGCAAGAACGTCCTGAAGTTCATCGCCGAGAAGGAGGCCGACGGCCAGACGGCGCTCTACGACGCCCTGCTGGAGGCCTTCGACGACGACGAGGTCGACACGATCTACCTCCTGAGCGACGGGCTCCCGAGCGTCGGTGACCTGATCGACCCGCACGAGATCCGGGCCGCGATCGCCGAGATGAACGCCGTCCGGCAGATCGAGATCCACGGCGTCGACCTGTCGCGGTCGAGCCTCGCCGGGTTCCTGGGCCGCAGCGTCCCGCTCGTGCGGTGGCTCGCCGAGGACTCCGGCGGTCGCTTCATCGCGCCCGGCGCGGAGCCGGAGCCCAGGAAGGACGACGAGGAAGAGGACGAGGACGACGGCTGACGTTTCCCGGGGAAGACCGGTGGCGGCGCCGGGAGGAGCGCAGGAGGGACGTATCGGCACCTGCCGGCCACCCTCCCGAGTTCCTGACCCTGCACCGCGAGCCATGCGACCCCATCGTCTTCTGTCCCCGTTCACCGCCGCCGCAACGTCCCTCGCCGCCGCGCTCCTCGCGCTGGCGCCGACCGCGCACGCGCAAGTCACCGACACCGACGTCCGCGTCCTGATGAAGGCTGGCGACACGCTCCCGTCGGGCGAGACGCTGAGCAACATCTTCGAGGCCTCGATCGCGTCAAGCGGCCGCTGGGCCGCCGTCGTGACCGTGGACGACGGCTCCCTCCGCCGCGGCCTCGTGATCGACGGCAACCTCGCCCTGGTCGTGGGCGGATCGGCCCAGGGAGGCGCCACCGTCCAGCAGATCCGCGACGTCCGCGTGTCGCGGGACGGGGTCGTCGCCGTCCTCTACGAGATCGAGAACCCGGGCAACCCCGGCAATCCGCTCGACCGCCTGCAGATCGGCACCCAGGTCGTCCTGCAGGAGGGCGACGCCTTCGACGGCGGCCCGACCGGCGTCGACGGCACCCTCGCCGGCATCTTCGGATTCGACCACGACGTCAACCAGGTGGCCGTCGGCGCGTTCGTCGAGGAGGCGACCGGCGGCTTCACCAACCTGTTCTTCGGCGCGACCCGCACGGGCGGGAACCTCTCGATCTACGGCGGCATCGTCCAGGGCGAGGTCCTCCCCGATTCGGTCTCCGGCCTGCCCTACGTGAGCCCGTCGGACGACTGCCAGACGTTCCCGGGCGGCGGCGCGTGCCACGCGTTCAACCTGGCGTCCGGGGGCGGCGGCATGCCCGTCCGCGGGCTGAGGAGCCTCGGCAATCTCATCGCCGAGGACGGTCAGGCCGGGCCGGCGCCGAACAGCGTCTGGAACCTGGAGGCCCACGGACGCATCCGCACCAACGACTCGGGTGACGACGTCTACACGGGCCAGCTGACGCTGAGCAACGGGATCGACCGCGGCGTCGTCTACCAGGAGGGCACCCCGCTGGCGATCGAGGGCGGCGGCCTGAACGGCGTGCTCGGCGGCCAGGTCGGCGAGTTCCAGACGGCCTCGATCGCGGTCGCGGACGACGGGACCCCGTTCTTCGCCGTCCCGATGTCCGTGGGCAGCTTCCAGGTCCTGATGGCAGGCTCGGAGATCGTGCTCCGTTCGGGCCTCCTCGGGACGCAGGTCGACGGGACGCGGATCGCGTCGCTCTACGCCTCCGTGGAGGCGCAGACGTTCGACATCACTCCCGACGGCATGACCGTGCTCCAGATCGCCGAGCTCGCGACGGGCGAGAAGGCGCTCCTGCTCGCCGAGCGGCAGGTCGGCGACCCGGTGACGTGCATGGCCGAGCCGAACTCGACGGGCGTGCCCGGCGGGATCGACGCGGTCGGCTCGCGCTTCCTCGCGATCAACGACCTCTCGGTCGTCGCGACCGACCTGCCGCTCAACGCCTTCGGCTACCTCGCCGTCTCGGAAAGCACGAGCTTCGTCGCGAACCCGGGCGGCAGCAGCGGCAACCTGTGCATCGGCCCCACCGTCGGTCGCTACGTGGGCCAGGTGCAGTCGAGCGGGCTGGCAGGCGAGATCACGACGACGATCGACCTGCTCGCGATTCCCTCGCCGACGGGTTTCGTGACGAGCGCGCCGGGCGACACCTGGTACTTCCAGGCCTGGCACCGCGACGCGGGCCCGATGGGCGTGACGTCGAACTTCACCGAGACGGTGTCGGTGACGGTGCAGTGACGGGAGCGCGTGCCGCCCGCGCGTCAGCGGGCGGGCGGCATGCGCAGGACGCCGCCGGCCTCGTCCGGAAGCGGCCAGTCGAAGAAGAGAACGTTCTCGGGATCGGCCGTGTACGGGTGTGTGTCTCCTCGAAGGAGCCCGTAGCGCCCGGTTGGAAGGTCGAGTTCGGCGGCGCCGTCCGGGTCGGTCTCGACCGGGACCGGCCGAACGGACTTCATCGACCGGTACGCGCCGGGCACGAGGATGAGCCGCTGCTCCCCAAGCGCCGCCCCGGACGAGGCCTCCCGCACGACGACCCTCCCGGCGTGGAAGACGACGTCGAGCTCGGTGGTCGCCGACTCGGCCGGGGTGAGCGTGACCTGCGCTCCGTCGAGGTCCGACGAGGAGCGCCATCCCCGCTGCTCGTCCATCACGGCCAGCGTCCAGGTCGAGGGCGGGAGCCACTCGAAGGTCGCGAGTCCGTCGGCGTCGGTCGTCACCGAGGATTCCTGCGTGAAGCCCGGCCGGGCCGCAGGAACGGCCGCGAACGCCCCCGACCCGTCGGCGATCGCCCGGACGACGAGCCCCTCGCGGGGCTCTCCGTCGACCCGCACCACCGCGGCGAGGGACGCGCCGAGGAAGGGGCCCGCGTCGATGCGCACGCGCGTCGTGCGACTCTCGACGACCTCGACCTCGGCGAGGGTCAGTTCGTGCCACTGGCTGAGCTGGCCGCTCGGCCGCGGAATGGAGCGCGAGACGTCGTCGAGCACCACGGCCCTGGGTCCGGACGGAACGGCCTCCGCTCGATACCCGCCTGACGAGGGCGCCAGGGGGACGTCGCCGCGGTCGAGGCTCACGGACCTCCCGTCGCGGTACGGGGCACGAGCCAGCAGCCGCACGTTCGAAGGGGGGAACGCGACGCCCGCGGGCACGCCCGTGAATTCGACGACGAGCTCGCCGACGCCTCCGACGTGGAGCGACGCGACGTGGCCCACGACCGGAGCGACCATGAGCACCCCACCGACGTGCGCGCACACGCTCCAGGGCCCCGCGACGTCTGCGGGGGCCCCGAGCTGGACGCGACCGTCGTCGTCGGTCCAGGAGGAGTGGTGGATGCGCTCGTGCCGCGCCTCCGAGGTCGACGCGCGGATCAGTGCGAACGACAGCGAGCGCGCCTCCTGCGATTGCGGACCGACCGCCCCCTGGACGAGAGCGACGAGGACGCCGCTCGCCGGACCCGGCGGCGTGCCTCGCGTGACGTCGACGTCCACGAGGAACCGACCCGCCGGCAGCGTGATCCGCATCGTTCGCTCCTCGTCGTTCTCCAGCGGCTCGATCCGGGCGGACGCCTCGCCGCGCGCGCCGGCGTCGACGCTAAGCTCCAGCTCGAGGCCGGGCGGCAGCGCGAAGCGCCCGCCGTCGGGCAGCGGCTGCGACGCCCAGCGGATGCGGCCGCCCAGGTCTCCGCCACCGAGCGCGCCGATCATCTCGACGTCGACGTCGTACTCGTCCCACCGCTCTCCGTCCGCGGTCACGACTTCCAGGCGCACGGCGGCCGAGCCGACGAGGTCGAGGACCACCGGCTCGCCCGGTCTCACGCCCTGGAGCGTCACCGGCTCGAAGCGCGGATCCTCCATCCGGACGGTGAAGGGCCCGTCGCCGGGCGCGGCGACCGGCCGCCCGTCGAGCGTGGCGACGACGCGCGCGCCGTCGAGGAGGCCCGCCGTGACCTGTGCCTGGCGGCGCAGATGGCGGAGCAGCCCGCTGAAGGGCGGGAGCCGGAACGCGACGTCGACCGTCGACCCGCTGCGTCCGTTCCCCATCACGAGCGTGAGATCGACCGTCGCTCCGGCCTCGAGCTGCAGCGGATCCGCCTTGATCGATTGCGCAAGGTCGCGCTCCGCGCGGACCTCGACCATCCCCGGTTCGACGCCCTCGAGCACGCAGATCCCCGCCTCGGCGTCGAAGGGCTCGACGACGACCGGAATGGACGAGAGCCCGGACGCCAGGGGCATGACCGTCCGGGCGACGCCCATCCACCCGTCGCCGGGCGGCGAACCGTCCTCCCTCGTCAACGCCACCACGACCGTGCCGTGGCGGGCGAGCAGGCTGGGAGCGGCCTCGGGCTCCGCCTCGGCGAGGACCCCGTCGTCTGGCGTCGAGCGCGGCGCCTCCACCGCGATCCGCTCCGTCGGCGCGATCGCGTCGGAAGGCCCGGTGCCGTCGTCGAGCCGAGCGGGCGCGGGAACGTCGCGGGCGATCACGGCGGGCTCGACCTCCCCCTCGGAGCCCGTCAGGACGAGCACGAGGGCGACGGCGGTCACGAGGGCCGCGATCAGGGCGAGCGAGCGAGCCACGGAACGAGGTGCGAGCGCGAGATGCCGATCGTACGACGAATCGACGGGAAAGCCGGTGGTGCGCGGGCGCCGGGCGCAGGGAGGGAGCCAGCGAGACCCCATGCCCCCCCTGCCCTCCGCACGACCGATGGCCACACTCCCCACGATCCGCGTCGCGCGCGCCGCGACTGCCGCGTCCCTCCTGTCTTCCCTCACGGCGGCCCAGACGCCCGACGTCACCGTGCTCGCCCGCGCGGGTGACGTCCTGCCGAGCGGCGAGACCATCGTCGACATGTCCGGCGCCCAGATCGGGAACGACGGGACCTGGGCTGCGCTGCTGCTCTACGGCGGAGGCACGCCGCTCGAACGAGCGCTCGCGGTCGACGGCAGCGTCGTGCTGGAGGTCGGCGACAGCCTCTCCAGCGGCTCGATCGTCTACTCCCTCAACGACCTCAGCGTCTCCCGGAGCGGCGAGGTCACGGTCCTGGTCCGGACCGACGACGGCGGGACGATCACCGACCGCGTCCTCGTCGACGGCGCGCCACTCGTCGCCGGAGGCGACTCCATCCCGACCCCGCTGGGTCCGCTCGAGGTCCAGGGCATCCGGGCGATCGACTTCGACGATGGTCGCCTGACGATGATCTGCACCCTGCTCTCCACGTCGACGATCGTGGAGGCCACCTGGTACGGCCGCGTGACTCCGGGCGGCATGATCGACGACGTCGTCTGGTTCGAGGGAGACCTCATCCCCGGCTCGCCGAACCCGTTCGAGCGGGGCGTCATCGACACGGACCTCTCGGGTACCTACACGTCGCTCGCCGTCGAACTCGACGGTCCGAGCGGACCGATCGCCGCGATCCTCCAGTCGGGCAACATCGTCGCCGAGCACGGGGGTCCCGCCCCGATCCCCGGCCGTGCGTGGGACTTCACGCTGCGCGGGCGCGGGCGCACGAGCGTGAACGCGGGGTCGCTGATCGCCGGGGTGACGACGCTGCCGGGCGGCGGGACGGAGTCGATCATCGCGCTCGACGGGAACGTTCTGGTGCGAGAGGGCCAGCCGCTGCCGGGGCTCCCGGGCGAAACGGTCGGGGCGTTCCCCACCGCACCGCTCTTCCTGACCGACGCGCTCTCGCCGCTCTTCGTGGTCCCGCTCGCGGGCGGAGGAAGCGCGCTGATGGAGGGCGACATCCCGATCCTGCGGTCCGGCCAGTCGCTGCCTGGAGGACAGGTGATCGACGGCGTCCTGCCGAGCGGCCTCGGGCAGACGTTCGACGCGACGACCGACGGAAGGACGCTGATCCAGGTCATCGATGTCTCGGGCATCGGCAACACGCTGGTCCTCCTCGAGCGCGGGCTCGGCGACCCGGTGGCCTGCACGCCGGAGCCGAACTCGTCCGGCGCTCCGGGCAGACTGCGGGCCGAGGGGTCGAACTCGATCGGCGCGAACGACCTGACGATCACGGCGGCCTCTCTCCCGCTCTCGTCCTTCGGCTATCTGCTGACGAGCCGTACGGCGCAGACCACCCCGATGGCCGGCGGCAGCGCGGGCACCCTCTGCCTCGGCGGCGAGATCGGGCGGTTCGTCGGTCAGGTCGCGTCGAGCGGCACGACGGGACGGATCACGACGATCGTCGACCTGAACGCGATCCCGCAGCCAACGGGCTTCGTCACGGGCGCGGCCGGCGAGCGATGGACCTTCCAGCTCTGGCACCGCGACGGCGTCATGGGCGTCGCAACGTCGAACTTCACCGAGGCGGTGAGCGTCACGCTCCAGTGACCGACGGCTACTGATCGCCGCGGACGTCGAGTTCGCGGTAGCGCTCCAGCGCCCGGTCGAGCGCACGCTCCGTCCGGGCGCGCCCGACGGTGCCCTTGTTGTACTTGCGGTGGTCCGCGATGCCCTTCGCGATCTTCCACACCGCCCACGCCTCCTCCGGCGAGAGGTCGTCGCGCTCGAGCGCCCTCTCGACCTGCTGGATCCGTGACGAGGGCGCGAGGAGCTCGACGATCGCCTGCTCGGCGTCGGTCGGCGAGACGCCCGGCGCCCCGCCGCTGCGGTCGATCCGGTCGACCTCCAGGTGGCTGAGCCGCCCGCGGAGGTCGAGCACCAACGGAGGCTCGCCGGGCGTCGGGAACGCGACCGCCGTGGCGCCGTAGTAGAGCCGGAGGATGTCGGGACCGGCGCGCCCGTCGAGGGCCGACCACGTCCGGGTCCATCCGTCTGCGCCACAGGTGACGACCCAACCGCTGGTCTCGTCGACGGCGACGGACGTGATCTCGTTGACGGTCTCGCCGAACTCGGCCGCCTGGACGACCCACCGCACGGCGGGCGGCCGGACCGAGAGGTCGATGAGGTGGAGTCGGTTGTCGCGCGTCACCGCGGCCGCGAGGCCCCCACGCTCACCGACGCCCATGGTCTTCACCTCGACGCCAAGTTCGAGGGCGCGGTCGATCCCGATCGCGTCGGCCCGATCGGTCCCGACGCCGGTGATCCGCTCGATCACGCCGTCGCCCGTGCCCACGAGCAGCGAGTCGTCGGACCGATGCGACGCGACGCAGCGGATCGGCCCCTCGACGCGCGCGAGGGTCTCGATGGACCATCCGCCGCCGTCGCCGCGCCGCGCGCGGACGACCTCGCCCCCCTCCGCGCTCGCGACGAGCGTTTCTCCCTCCCACGTGGCGTCCACGAAGGGACCGATCGCGGCGAGCCGCTCCACCTCGTCGGTCGCGGCGTTCCAGACGCGGAGTCCGTCGCCGGCCAGCGCGAGCGCGACCGGGCCGTCCGCGTCCGCACGGAGCGCGAGCGAGCGGACCCTCTCCAGCGAGTCGATCCGCGCCGCGAACGGGAGCCGACGCTCCATGTCCCAAACGCTCCACCCGCCGGTCTCCTCACCGACGGCGGCCCAGGCGCCCGTCGGGTCGAGCGCGAAGGCCCTCGTGTGGCCGTAGTGGCCGACGCTCCGGCTGACGCCGAGCCCGCCCTGGACGTACTTCGGTGCAGGCGACGCGCGCCACGCACCATCCCCGCCCCCGAGGACGGTCTCCTCTCCGCCGTTCGGCCAGAGGAGCACCGTGGGCAGGCTCGACATCGAAGGGACCTGACTCGCGGTCATCGAGCGCCCCAGGCTCCACATCCGCGTCCGGCCGATGCGCGTCGCGAGGACGAAGCGCTGACCGTCCGGCGAGAGGACGACGCGACGGATCCCCGTCTCCACGCCGAACTGCTGCTCTGGCGCCGGTGACTCGTCGCCGCCGTCGTCGATGAATCGGGCGACGCGGGCCGCTTCGGACAGCGCCAGCACGACGGGCTCGTCGCGCGCTCCCGAGAGGGCGATGACGCGCGACGAACCGGGCGTGGGCAGCTGCACCCGCCGCGAGGGCGTCGGACCGAGGATCCAGACGCCGTCGCTGGCCACCGCGTGCGCGACGCGACCGTCCCCGCCGAAGAGAGCCACGATCTGCCCGCGACCCGGCGCGGAGTCGTACTCCCGGGGCGCATCGAGATCGCCCTCCTCGAAGACGAGCACGCGGCCGTCGATCAGCGCGAGAGCGGCGCGCCCGCCGCTGGCGTCCAGGTCGTCCACCCCGGTGATCCCGCGCTCGACGAGCGCATCCGCGAGCGCGACGGCGCCGACGGACGCGTCCCCGCCGAACGGAGCCACGCGCGGCTCGCCCGCGTCACCCTCCACGACGAGGACCGCGTCCTCGCCCGGCACGAAAGCGACCTGGCGCCCGTCGGTCGACGGCACCTCGCCAAGGAGCGCCCCGTCCTCCAGCGCGTGCACGCGCACGCTTCCCTCGCGCAACACCGCGACGCGGGTCTCGCTCGCGTCGAGCGCGGCGTCCACGACGGAGGGTGCGCCAGCGTCGACCACGAGCCGCGACAGGCTCAGGCGCGCGCTGAGCGTCGACCAGATCCAGTCGCGCGAGGACTCGAGCACGTCGTCGAGGTAGCGCCCGGCGAGCGAGACCTTCTGGGACCGCAGGGCCTGGGCCGCGGATGCGAGCTGGGCGAAGTTCGCGAGGCGAGTCGCGGAGTCGCGCGCCTCCTCCAGGTCGGTGACGAGTCGGCGCAGGTCGCGGATGTAGAGCGCCGAGCCGAGCGCGAGCAGCACGAGAGCGCTCGCCGCTACCGCCGCCAGCCCGCGGTTGCGCCGCAGGAAGAGCTTCGCGAGGTACAGCTTGCCCGGCGCGCGCGCCCGGATCGGGCGTCCGTCGAGGTACGCCTTCAGGTCGGAGATCAGGTCCTCGGCGGACGCGTAGCGCTCCTCGGGCAGCTTCGCCGTCGCGGTCAGGACGATGCGCTCCAGGTCCTCGGGGATCTCGTGGTTGAGCTTGCGCGGGCGCGGCGGGCTCTGGAGCGTGACCGCCTGCACCAGCTCGGCGCGATCGGTCTGCGGGAACGCCGACCGGCCGCAGAGCAGCTCGTACAGCACCAACCCGAGGCCGTAGACATCGCCGCGCGCGTCGTCGCGCCCGCCGAAGCGCTCGGGCGGCACGTAGCGCAGCGTGCCCACGACATCGCCGGCCGCGGTGAGCGAGCTCGTGTCCGCGACCTTGCACAGCCCGAAGTCCGTCACCACGGCGCGGCCCGCGTCGTCGAGCATCACGTTCGACGGCTTCACGTCGCGGTGCACGACGCCGCGCGAGTGCGCGTAGCTGAGCGCCTCGGCGATCTGCAGCGCGATCTCGACCGCGTTCGTCATCCACGGCCGACCGGCGGCCATCGAGGACCCCATCGAAGAACCCTGCGAGGACGACTCGGAGCCGCTGTGCACGCGCGCGTGGATCGCCGGCTCGACGCCCGACGCCAGGCGGCGCGTCCGCATCCGCGCAGCCAGAGACGTCGCGCGGTCCAGGAGCGCCGTCGACTCGGACGAGCCGCTGTCGCCGCGCGCGGCCGCCGTGAGGACGTCCAGCGGAACGCCGTCCACGCGCTGCATCGCGTAGTACACCTGCCCCTCGGCCTCGCCGACGCCGTGAACGGCGACGATGCCCGGGTGCTGCAGGCTCGCGGCGGCCTGGGCCTCGCGCAGGAACCGCTCGCGGCTCTTGCGGTCGAGGACGCGCGACGCGGGCAGGACCTTGAGCGCGACCGGGCGATCGAGGGACTCCTGGACCGCCTAGTAGACGATGCCCATGCCGCCGCGCCCGAGGACGCCGAGCAGCTTGAACTCGCCGAGTCGATCGCCAGACCGCACGCTGGGCGAGGCGTCCTCGGCGCGCTGGCCGATCCGATCGAGCAGGCTTGCGCCGGGGAGCACGGCCCGCAGCGCGTGCTCGTGCTCGGGGTGGTCCGCCACGTAGTCGTCGACCGCCGGCGCGCGCCCCTCGCGCTGGGCGTCGAAGTAGTCGGTGATGAGCTGGTCGAGCTCGAGCGCGCGGACGTCGCTCTCGTCCGACGAGCCGCGGGACACGTCGCGCCCGGACGCGCTGGAGGGATCGCGGTCGATCATGCGCCGGCCTCCCTGTCGCCGGGTCCAAGGTCGCCGGGCCGGAGGTCGCCGAGGTCGGGCTCGCCGCGCTGCTGGGAGAACCGCAGCTTCTCCTGGAGTCGCGCGAGCGCGCGGACGTACCGCCGGCTCGCCGCCGACGGCTCGATGTCGAGGAGCCGCGCGACCTCCTGGTTGCTGAGCCCCTCGAAGTGGCGGAGCGCGAGGACCTCGCGGTCGAGCTCGCGCAGGTCGTCGAGGACCTTGACGAGCCGAGACTCGTCCTCCAGCCGCATGATCTGCTCGGACGGCGTGACGCCGCTCGCGACGAGCGCACCGGCGAGCGTCGCCGTCGTCGCGCCGGGCGCCGAGCGGAGCGCGTCGGGAAGCTCGCGGCGCGCGTCGCGCTGCTCGGTGCCGAGGTGCTTGCGGTGCATCTGCGTGAGCTTCTGCCCCGCGAGGAAGCGCACCCACAGGAAGAACGGGAGGTCGCCCCGCGCGCGCCAGTCGCCGATCCGATCGTGGACCTCGAGGAACGTGTCCTGGATCACGTCCGACGCGTCGAGCCGGCCGCGCAGCCGCGGATCCATGCGCACTGCCAGCATGCGACCGATCCGGCCGCGGAACTCCTCCAGGATCTCCGCGACGGCCTCGGGGTCGCCATGCTCGGCGGCCTCGGAGAAGGGGTCTTCGTCCGGCAGCGTCACGGGCCCCAGGGTACCGATTCGCGGCGGGAGACCGTGCTTCGCGGGGCCTCGGACGTCCCAACCCGGGCCGTTAGCGGGCGAACTTCGACCTCTTCCCGGTCAGGAACAGCCCCTTCTCGGGGAGCGACAGGATGAACGCCGTCACGGCGCTCGCCGCGAGCCTGGCGTCCGCGCCGTAGCCCGCGTTGTCGCGATTCGGCTGGTAGGCGAAGCTCCCGTCCGGGCACTCCGCGAGGACGAACCACCAGCGGTTCGCCGCCATCAGGCGCTCGAAGCTCGCGTCGTGGACGAACGCGGCGAGCGCGGCATAGCCCATGCCCATCAGCGGCGATCCGTGCGTGTCGGGGAAGCTCTCGGGGTGCTCGGCGATCAGGAGCGCGTGCGTCCTCGCGACGGCGCGGTGCTCACGGAACGGGCTCACCCAGTGCGCGATGCCCGACGCGCCGGTCCGGCCCATGTCCGCCCAGTCGCGATCCCCGGCGACCTCGTCGGCGTACCACACGTAGCCGTTCGAACCGGTGCCGCGGGCGAGGAAGTCGTAGGCCGCGCGGTGGCGCTCCTCGTCGATCTCGATGCCGCAGCGCCCCAGCAGCGCGAAGGCCAGCGCGCCCTGGCCGGTGAGCATGGCGATCGGGCCGTAGCCCTCGAAGCCGATGTTGTGGCCCCAGCCGCCGTGCTGCTGCTCGGCATCGGAAGGAAGCGAGTCGGGGTGCGAGTCCTTCACCGTCGACGCGACCTGCGCCAGGTCGACGTACTGCGAGGCGTGGAGGAACTCGTAGACCTCCTGGAGCTCCTTCAGCACCCAGCGGTCGCCCGTCGCGAGGTACCACTCGCTCATCACGATCGCGGCCGCCATGTACTTCCAGTTGACGAGCGACGAGTCGTCCTCACGCGACGTCCGACGCGCGTGGTAGCGAACGTTCGCCTCGACCGCGGACCGGTGGGAGCGCTCGCCGCTGCCGAGCAGCGCGAGCGGAGCGAACGTGTCGTGCACCGGGTTTCCCCACGACCCGTCGTCCCGCTGGTGCTCCAGGAGGTACTCGTAGAGCCGGTCGCGGACGGTCTCGGTCCGGTCGCAGTCCTCGGGGAAGGAACGCTCGTACGCGTCGGCACGGCGCGGCAGCCTCAGCTCGAGTTCGCGCGCGTCGCCGTCGCGCTGGACCCGCAGGCGCAGCCGCTTCTTCTTCGATCCGAGGGCGGCGTCCAGTGCCGCGGCGAAGTCGTCGATCGGCCCCTGCGGGCCGAACACGTCCATGCCGTAGCCGTTGCGGTGGGGCGTCCCGAAGTCCCTGCCGCCGGCGCCGACGATCCGATCGCCGACCTCGATCCGGCGCGCCGCGGGCGAGTCCGCGAAGACGTGCCCGACCACCAGGTGCGTGGGCGCCGACCCGTCGAGCCGAACGCGCAGTCCGGTCACGCCGAGGTTGTAGAGCCAGCCGTCGACCTCGGCGTCCGGGCCGTCCCCCGCGCGCTGCTTCCAGGGGCGGCCGTCCTCGTGGTAGTGGACCTGGGCGGCCGCGCCGACCTGGAGGGAGGCCGCCAGGGCGAGCGGGACGGCGAGAAGAGTGCGCATTCCCAGGGAGCGTACGGGGTTCAGGGGCAGGAATCACGGGGCCGAGGAATTCGGACGGATCGATGGCAGTCCAGCGCGGAGGACCCCGCATGCCCCGGTGATCCCGCTCCACCCCACGATCACCGCCATGAAGCCGCTCCTCGCCCTGCTCTCGACCCTCGTCCTGCTCCCCGGCGCCTCTGCCCTGCCGGCCGCGCTCGCGGCGGCCCCCGCACCTGCCGCGCGGGCCGCCGCCCCCCAGGCGGAACTTCCGGTCACCTACCGAGGCGACGGGATGACCGCGACGTTGAAGTCGGTCGACCCGCGCACCGGCGAGATCTCGGGGACGATCACGCTCGAGGGCGGCCGCCCGATGCCCTTCACGATCCTCGTCGGCTCCGATGGCCGCGGGAAGGGCAAGGTGACCGCGCCCGACAAGGTCCGAACCCTCCGCACCCGGGACATCGACGACCGCACGGTGCGGGTGACGTACCGCGCGCGCCGCTACACGGTGGTGCTGGCCGACGGCCCGGCCCCGAAGGAACGCGCGGGCGAGGAGTCCGGCCGCCGGGAGAGCGCGGTCGAGCGGCCCACCGTCGCGCCGACCGGCTCGGTCGTCCTGTCGAAGCACACGTTCAAGGACCGCGGCACGCGCAACATGGAGTCCCACACCGTCCTCGTTCCGAAGGGCTGGGAGGTCGAGGGCGGCGCTTTCTGGGCGCCCAAGCAGTACTACGCGATGCTCCCGAGCCAGGACATCCGCGTCACGTCGCCGGAGGGCGTCTCGGTTCGCATCGAACCCAAGATGACCGCGAAGGCGTTCCAGCCGCCGCCCGAGCTCGCGGCCGCGACGCCGCCCACGGGCGCCTCGGACAAGGGCTTCCCGGTCGTCCCCCTTCCGGCCGACGTCCGCGGCTGGAAGAGCTGGCTGCAGTCGCAGGTCCTGCCCGCCGAGCTGCCGAAGGCGAAGGGGATCCAGGTGCGCGACGCCGCGGTCGTCCCGGAGCTCACCTGGGAGCTGAAGCGCCGCCACGCCCCGTACAAGCAGATGCTGGAGAGCCGCAACGGGATGGGCAGCTCGCGCATCACCGCCGACAGCGCGGTGCTGAGCTTCGAGTGCACGTACCAGCTCGACGGCGTGAGCTACGAGGAGGTCCGCGTCGTGGCGTTCACCTACATGCACGACGACGGTCCCTACACCGGCCGCTCGACGATGTGGAACGTCGAGAGCTCGGTGAGCTACCGGGCCCCGAAGGGCCAGCTGCAGGACAACATCGCGCTGCTGAAGACCATCGCAGACTCGGTGCGCATGACGCCGCAGTGGGCACGGATGCGCGCCGATCTGTTCGCCAGGCTGATGAAGATGTCGCGCGAGGCGGCCCTCCGTGATCTGGAGGCCTCCCGCAAGCGCTCGGAGATCATCGCGCAGTCCAGCCAGGACCTGAGCGACATCATCCACGCCGGGTACCAGAAGCGCGAGGCCATCCGAAGCTCCAGCCAGGCCAAGCTCATCCACGCGATCCAGGGAACGGAGGAGTACACGACGCCGGGGTCCGACGCGGTCGTACACCTGCCCCACGGCTACCATCACGTCTACAGCAACGGCCGGGACGAGTACCTCCTGACCAACGACTCGCTCTTCCAGCCGAACGTCGACTCGTCGACGAACGGGGCAGAGTGGACGCGAATGAAGGTCACCCGCTGAACGCGCGCATGGTCGACAGAGGATGCGCCAGAGATGTCGTCGGGGCCCGGAGGGGTTCACGCGGAGGCGAGGATTCGTCCCACCACCCGGCACCGTCGTGCGAGACTACGGCCACTTCCCAGGCCGCAGCCCGTATGACAGAGAGTCCCCCGCTCACCCTCCTCCTCCAGTCCGCCGGCGACGAAGGTGTCGCCGGCGACGCCGTCCTCCCCCTCGTCTACGCCGAGCTCCGCCGCATGGCCGGGTCGCAGATGGGGCGCGAGAGCGCAGGGCAGACGCTCCAGGCCACGGCGCTCGTCCACGAGGCGTGGATGCGGCTCGTGGGCGACGAGGGCGAGGAGCTCTCGTGGGACAGCCGAGCCCACTTCTTCGGTGCCGCGGCGCTCGCCATGCGCCGGATCCTCGTCGACCGCGCGCGGCGCGTCCGGAGCGAGAAGCACGGCGGCCACCTGAAGCGCGAGCCGCTCGAGGGCGTCGACCGCGCGTTCGATCCCGACGATGTCGACTTCGTCGCGCTCGACGAAGCGCTCACCACCCTGGCGGCGCGCGATCCGCGGGCCGCGAGGGTCGTCGAGCTCCGCTTCTTCGCGGGACTGTCGGTCGAGGACACCGCCTCCGCGCTCGCCACCTCCGAGCGTACGGTCGCGAGGGAGTGGAACGTGGCGAAGGCGTGGCTGACGCGGGAGATCGCGCGTGCCGAGTGAGCCCGCCGGCGGCGAGACGTCCTGGGAACGCGTCAAGGAGATCGTCGCCGACGCCCTGGAGCGGGAGCCGGGAGAGCGGCGGGCGTACGTGGACTCGGCGTGCGGCGGCGACGCGGCGCTCCGCGTGGAGGTCGACTCGCTGCTCGACGACACGGACACGTCGGACCGGTTCCTGGAGACACCAGCGACGGCGCTCTTCGAGGTCCCCGCTCCCGAACCGGGAGCCCGGCTCGGTCGGTACAAGCTGCGCTCGGTCATCGGCGAGGGCGGCATGGGACGCGTCTACGAGGCGACCCAGGAGCGCCCGCACCGCACCGTCGCGCTCAAGGTGCTCCGGCCCGGCTTCCTCGCCCCGGACGCCGAGCGCCGGTTCCAGTGGGAGGTCGAGGCCCTCGGCCGACTCAACCACCCCGCGATCGCGCAGGTCCACGACGCCGGCGTCGAGGCCGAGGAGGGCGGGCACGCCCTGTCGTGGTTCGCGATGGAGCGGATCGACGGCAGGCCGCTGCTGGACGCCGCCGACGCGCTCCGCCTCGACCGCCACGCCCGCCTGGAGCTCTTCCTGCGCGTGGCGGAGGGCGTGGCGCACGCGCACCAGCGCGGGGTCATCCACCGCGACCTGAAGCCGGACAACATCCTCGTCGACGACGACGGCGCGCCGCACCTGCTCGACTTCGGGATCGCGCGCGCGGCCGATCCCCTCGCGTCGTCGGTGACGACCGCTGGCGAGATCGTGGGGACGCTCGCGTACATGAGCCCCGAGCAGGTGCTCGGCGAGCCCGACCGCGTCGACGCGCGCACGGACGTCTACGCGCTCGGGGTGCTCCTCTATCGTCTGCTCACCGGCGTCCCTCCGCTGGAGCTCGACGGGCTCTCCCTCCCGAAGGCCGCGATGCGGCTCTCCCAGGAGGATCCACGGCCTGCGGGCGACGTCGACCGGTCGCTGCGCGGGGACCTGGAGACCGTCCTGCGGACCGCGCTCGCACGCGACGCGGAGCGACGGTACGCGACGGTGGACGCGCTCGCGGCCGACGTTCGCCGCATCCTCGCGAACGAGCCCATCGCGGCCCGCCCCCCCTCGACCTGGTACCAGGTGTCGAAGTTCGCGCGCCGCAACCGTGCGCTGGTCGCGACCGCTTCGCTCGCGGTCCTCGCGCTCGTCGGCGCGGTCATCGGCACGGGAGTCGGACTCGTACGCGCCGAATCGGCGCGGGAGAGGGCCGTCGTGGACCGCGACCGCGCGCGCGAGGCCAACCGGTTCCTGGAGCAGATCCTCGCGAGCGCGAGCCCGGACGCGCTCGGCGCGGACGTGCGCGTCGTCGACCTCCTGGAGAGCGCCGCCGCGGAGCTCGACCGCCCGGACGGGTTCGAGGCCGCGGTGCGAGCCGGACTGCACCTCACGCTCGGCGAGACCTACAGGCGGCTCGGGCTGCCCGACGAGGCGGAGACGCAGCTCATGCTCGCCATCGGGATCTTCGAGGCGTGTGACGGCGAGTACGCGGAGACGACGCTGGAGGCCTACGGTGCGCTCGGCGAGGTGGCGGCGACGCACGGCGACGTCGACATCGTGCGCGAGGCGCTGGAGCGCGTGCGGACGGGCCTCGCCCGGTCCGACGACCCGCCGCTCTGGCTCCGCCTGCGCCCGCTGGAGCTGGAGGCAGCGGTGGCGGACGCTACGGGCGATCTCCCGGCGGCGGTCGAGCGCTCCCGCGCCGTGTTCGACGCGTGGCGGGAGCACTTCCCCGAGGGCGACGACCACGTCGAGACCGCGCGCACGAATCTCTCGACCGCCCTGCTCGCCGACGGGCGCGGTGCCGAGGCGGACGCCCTGCTCGCCCGCGGCATCGAGGTGCTCGGCGAAGCCCTCGGAGAGGAGCACTCGAAGGTGCTCACCATGCGAACCAACCGAGCGTTGGCGCTGGCGGAGCGCGGCGAGCGCGAGCGGGCCCTGGCGATGTTCGCCGCGATCGAGCCGGTCGCGCTGCGCGAGTGGGGACCGCTGCACCCGAAGATGCTCGCGCTCCGCAACAACCGCGCGACGGTCCTGCAGGACCTCGGTCGCATGGACGAGGCGCTGCTCGTCTTCGAGGAGCAGGTCGACGTGCACCTGCGCCTCTTCGGCGAGCGCCACGTCGAGACGATCGTGGCGCGCAACAATCTCAGCGTCGCGCTGATGGACGTCGAGCGCTACGAGCGAGCGACCGAGGTGCTGCGCGCGAACCTCGAGGCGCTCGACGGTCCGATCGGCGAGGCCGATCCGGTGATGGTCGTGCGCGCGGAGATGAACTACGCCGCCGCGCTGTCGGGCCTCGACCGCAAGGACGAGGCGCTGGAGGTCTCGGGGAGCGTCCTGGAGCGACTGGGCGCGCTCGTCGGGCCGGAGCACGTCCAGTCACTGATCAGCAGGAACAACCACGCGGTCCTGCAGATGGAGCTCGGACACACGTCGGAGGCGGTGGAGACGGCGCGCGAGAACCTCGACCTCGCGCGCGAGCATCACCCCGACCTCCCCTACCTCGAGTTCCCGTTCCGGATGAACCTCGGCCGGACGCTCGCGAGCGACGGGCGCTTCGAGGAGGCCGAGGCCGAGCTGCTCGCCGTCGAACGCCACCTCGCGTCGGACCCGAACACCACGCCCGGTCAGACCGCGCGGATCCGCGAGGTCCTCGCGGAGACCTACGCCGCGTGGGATCGACCGGAGGACGCGGCGCGCTGGACCGACGACGGCTGACGCGCCGCGCCCCCCGTCTCGGCACAATGCCGCGCAGATGTCGAGCTGCACACGCCTCCTCCTCGCCTGGACGGGCGGGATCGCGCTGACCGTCCTCCACCTCGCGCCGTGGTTCGAACCGCGGCCGCGGCTCGTGCTAGGCGTCCTGCCGGAAGAGCTCGCGTACCGACTCGGCTGGATGGTGCTCGCGTTCGCGTACCTCGTCTGGTTCACCGCCAGCGTGTGGCGTGAGGAGGACGGGGCGTGACGCCGGTCGTCCTCGGGGTCGGGATCTACGTCGCCATCGTGCTGGCGGTCGGCCTCGCCGCGGCGCGCCGGAGCGCGCGCGATCCGGCCGAGTACTTCCTCGCCGGCCGTGGGCTCGGGACCTTCGTGCTGTTCATGGCGCTGTTCGGCACGAACTGCACCGCCTTCGTGCTCGTCGGCGTGCCGGGGCAGGCGTACGCGAACGGGATCGCGACCTTCGGCGTCAACGCGCCCATCGTCGCGCTCGGCATCCCGCTGACCTTCTACTTCATCGGCCTGCCGGCGCGGCGCCTCGGCCACGAGCTCGGCGCGCTGACGCCCGCGGAGCTCTACGCGAAGCGCCTCGGCTCGCGCGCCGTCGGACTGCTGCTGTTCGGCGTATTCACGCTGTACACGCTCCCCTACATGGCGACCGCGGTGCAAGGCGCCGCGGTCACGCTCTCGACGGCGACCGACGGCGCGCTCCCCCGGTGGGCGGGCGGGCTCGGAGTGCTCGTCGTCGCGCTCGTCTACACGTCCCTCGGGGGCATGCGCGCGACCGCGTGGACGAACGTCGTGCAGGGCGCGCTGTTCCTCGGCTTCGTCCTCGCCGCGATCGTGGTCTACACGCGCGCCGTCGGCGCGGAGTACGGCGGCGGACTCTCGGGTGCGTTCGAGCGCGTCGCCGCCGAGCGCCCCGACCTCCTGGAGCGCCCCGCGGGAGGCCTGCACGCGCCGCGCGCGTTCGCGTCGTGGGGCCTCGCGATCTCGCTGACGGTGATCGCCTTCCCCCACATGCTCGCGCGGCTGATGGCGGCGAAGGACGCCCGGTCGCTGCGGATCACCTGCCGTGCGTACCCGATCGCGCTCGTCCTCCTGTGGGTGCCGGTCGTTCTGATCGGGGTCTTCGGGGCGCTCGAGTTCCCCGGCCTGGAGGGGCGCGAGGTCGACCGAGTCTTCTCGGAGATGGCGGGTCGCTTCCTGTCGCCCGAGCTCTCCGTTCTCGCGGTCGTCGCAGTGCTCGCGGCCGTCATGAGCACGCTCGACGCGCAGCTCCTGACGCTCGGTTCGATGCTGACGCGCGACGTGCTCGACCCGCTGATGCCGAACCGCCGCGAGAGCGCGGACGTCCTGCGCGGGCGGCTCTTCGGGATCGCGCTCGCGGCGGTCGTGTACGCCCTGTGGTGGTTCGGCGGCGCGTCGGTCTTCCGGCTCGCGTCCGTCGCGTTCTCCGGCTACGTGACGCTCGTGCCGACCCTCTTCCTGGGCGTGCGCTGGACCGGGTTCACCGCCGCGGGTGCGGCCCTCTCGATCCTGCTCGGCAACGGCGTCTACTTCGCCGCGCTGCACGCCGCCGGCGGCCTGACCGCCGCGATGGAGCCGTCGTGGTGCGGGTTCCTCCCCGTGGCCTGGGGCTTCGTCGCGGCGTGCGCCGGAGCGTGGCTCGGGTCAGCGGCGTCGCAGCTGCAGCGCCGCGGGCAGTAGGACGAGGTCGCACGCAACCGCCGCGACGGCGCTCGCGGCGATCAAGAGGCCGAAGTCGTGCGTCGGACGGAACGGCGCGAGAACGAACGCGCCGAACCCGAGCGCGATGGCCACGCTCGTGACGAGCACCGGACGACCGACCACGAAAAGCGTCTCGGCCACCGCCTCGGCCGTGTCCGCGCCGCGCCCGAGAGCCGACCTGAGCCCGTGGAGCACGTGGATCGTGTCGTCCACGATCAGCCCGAGCGCGATCCCCGCCACGGTGACCGTCGCGGTGTCGAGCGGGATCCCTGCCCAGCCCATGCCGCCGAGGACGAGCGCGAGCGGGACGAGGTTCGGGAGCAGCGAAACACCGACCGTACGCAGGGAGCGGAACGCGAGGAGGATCACCGCGGTGACCACCGCGAGCGCGAGGGCGAACGAGCGCAACTGCGTCCGAAGCAGGAGCACCTGACCGCGGATGAGCTGGGTGGCGCTCCCCGTGACGACCGCCTCGACCGCTTCGGGGAAGGCGCCAGGGAGGCGGCTCCGCAGACGCTGGATCAGGGCGTCGCACTCGTTCGAAGACGCTGTCCGCGAAAGCAGCGTGACCCGGAGGGCGAACTCGGAGCCGGACGCCCACGCGACGCTCTCGAGCGGAGCCGGTACGGGAGCGTCCCCGGACGCGAAGGCGCGCAGGAGCGGCGGCGGGATCGACGGCACGAGGGCCTGGCGGAGGAGCGGCTCGGCGGCGATCGCGTCGTCGACGAAGCGCGCGAGAGCGTCGAGGCTCGGCTCGGCGAGCACCTCACGCCGCTGGCCTTCGAGGACGAGATCGATCGGAGTGAGGGCGAGGAGGTTCTCCTCGACGTCGGCGTAGTTGACGGGAACGCGGTGCTCGCTCGGGAAGAATCGCAGGATCTTCGACTCGAGCTCGAGCCGCGGGAGGCCTGCCCCGAAAGCGGCGATGAGGAGTACCGCGGCCGCGACCAGGAACCTCGCCCGGCGTCCGAGCAGGCGTCCGACGCGGCGCGCACGCTCGCGCGTCCACCACGCGGAGCCCCGCGCGCGCGCTCCGACGTGCGAAGACCGTACGAGCAGCGCAGGGACGAGCGTGAACACGAGGAGGAACGAAGCCAGGGTCCCGCCGGCGGAGAAGAGGCCGAGGTCCCGCACGGGCGGGATCTCGGAGGTGCCGACGCTCGCGAAGCCCGCCGCGGTCGTGAGCGCGGAGAGCAGGCACGGTCGCCACGTGCCGTCGATCGCACGCCGCCATCGCCGGACGCGTGGGGCCCTGTCGGTGTCGTCGCTCTCTCCGTCCTCGGTGGCGCCGCCGTCGAGTCCCTGGAACCGAGACAGCAGGTGCGTCGCCTGCGCGGCCGTCACGACCGCGAGGATCGCGGGCACCACGGCGACGATCAGGTTCATCGGGCGGCCCGCGATCGCCATGGCCCCGAGGGTCCAGACGGCGGTGACGGCCACGGCAACGACCATCGCCCCCACCGCGCGCAACGACCGCGTGGCGAGGAAGAAGACGAGGCACATCGCGAGGAGGACCAGCGGCGAGAGTCCGCCGAGCGACTTCTGCGACCCCTGGTCGAGGTCGTAGGTGATGACGTCGGTCCCGGCCAGGCGCCAGCGCCCCACCCGGTCCTGCCATCCGTCGAGCCGCTCGGTGAGGCCCGCCACGAGCCGGCCCCGTTCGGCGAGGTCCGCGTCCTCTCGCGGCAGGACGGCGAGCGCCGCATAGCCCTTCTCAGCATTGAGGAGATGCGGCGCGAGCGGCGAGAGCGGTGCCTCCCAATCGAGCACGGAACCGACGCCCTCTGCGCGGCGCAGCTCGTCCGAGAGCGCGTCGACCGCCGACCGCCACGCGTCGTCCTCCGGCCGCGCGTCGGCGGTGAACACGAGGATCAGCGAGTCGTCCCCGAAGCGCTCGCGGAAGCGCTCGAGTTCCCCCGCACCCTCGCCGCCGCGGGGAAGCCAGCTCTCGGGCGTGTTGTCGACACGAAGGCCGGACCCCGCGGCGCCGAGGAGCAGCGTGACGAGGAGCACCGCCGCGAGGACGATGCGGGGCCGGACGAGGGACAGGGTCGCCACGCCTCCGGTCAGGTGCCGCCGCCCTCCTTCTCGGCGACGACGACGCCGTATCCGATGTGGCCGCGGTCCATCGCCTTCCGCATGCCGTGGATCGCCTTCAGGAGCCCGAGGGCGTCGCGGCCCAGACCGCGCGCGATCTTGATCAAGCCGGGAACCTGAGCGATCCCGACCCCCTCGTCCCAGGTCTTCCGGGTCGGATCCGTGATGTCCTCCGAGACGAGGACGCGGTAGCCGTTCGCGCGGAACCACTCCTCGTAGTCGGAGCGCGTCGCGATCGTGGGCATCAGCATGCCCTCCAGCACCGGGTCGACGTAACGGCGCCGATCGCGATCCGTGAGCTCGCCGGTGGCGACCCAGTCCCCGAGCACGAAGCGGCCACCGTCGGCGAGAAGGCGCGGCGAACGGTCGATGAACGCGCGCTGGTCGTCGAGGTGACCGAGGACGCCGACCATCCAGAGGAAGTCGTAGGGCTCGATCGTCTCGAGCGTGTCGGCGTCCGCCACGCGGAAGCTCGCGTCCACGCCCTCGCGTCGCGCGAGCTCGTTCGCGAGACCCACCTGGACCGAGCTGAGCGTCACGCCGGTCATGCTGGCGCCCAGCTCGCGCGCGAGCCAGATCGACGTGGCCCCCATCCCGCACCCGACGTCGAGTCCGCGGACGCCGACGGGGAGGTCGGCGCGGCGAGCGAGCTCGGCGACGAGCTGGTCCTGGGCCTCCGCCTTCGTCTCCCGCCCGGTCACGTAGAAGCCGTCGTGCAGGTGCTCCCCCCACCAGTCACGGAAGTGAGGGGACAGCACGTCGTAGAAGTCGCGGATCCGTTCCTTGTAGGTCGTCACGTCGTTCATGGCGGGCCTCGCTGCCAGGACTACCAGCGCAGGATGCCGGTCTCCGCGGCGAGCCCGGGACCGAGTGCGACGAGGACGCCCACGTCGCCGGGGCGCGCCGCGTGCTGGCTGCGCTCGAGGACGAAGAGAAGGGTCGGCGAGGACATGTTGCCGTGCGTCCGCAGGACGGAGCGGCTGTGGACCAGCTCGTCGTCCTCGAAACCGAGCGCCTCGTCGATCCCGTCGAGGACCCTGCGTCCGCCGGAGTGCACGATCCAGTGGTCGATCTCGTCGCGCCCCAGGCCGGACTCCTCGAGGAGCCTCTCGACCGCGCGCGCGACGAGCGGGCCGGCGCCGGTCCGAAGCTCCTTGTCGAGCACGATGCGCTGACGCCCCGCGCGGAACTCGAGGCCGACGCTGTCCAGGAGCGCAGCGTCGAGGAGCGTCGCGAAGCGCTCCAGCGCGGGCGAGCCCGTGGGTGTGTCCAGCCCCTCGTCGGCGCCGATCACCGCGGCCGCGGCGCCGTCGCCGCAGAGCGTGTTGCCGACCACGGTCTCCAGCGTGTCGTCGACGAACCAACAGGCCGAGGCGACCTCCACGCAGACGACGAGCGCGCGCCGTCCCGGGTGCGCGCGGACGAAGTCGTGGGCGCGCTGGAGGGACGGCATCGCGCCCGCGCAGCCCATGCCCACGAGGTCGGCGCGCTGCAGGTGGTCGGGCAGCCCGAGGACCGCTCCGAGTCGGGCCGTGAGTCCGGGGCAGACGTACCCCGTGCAGGTGGTCGCCACGAGGTAGTCGACGTCCCCGGGGTCCAGCCTGGCCTGGTCGAGGGCGCGATGCGCGGCGGCCTCACCGAGCTCCTGGGCGCCCGAGAGGAAGAGCGCGTGGAGGTCGTCCGGGCCGGCCGAAGGATCGAAGGACGCGCGGTCGATCACGAAGTGACGCGTCTCGATCCCGGAGCCCTGGAAGATGCGCTGGATCCGCGGCTCGCGATAGCGCGGGAAGTGCTCGCCGAACGACTCGACCACGTCCTGCTGCGTCCAGCGATGGGGCGGAACGGCCGTGGCGAGGGCGAGGATGCGGGGACGGGTCATCGGAATCCGGCGCGACGCGCCGCTGCGACGTATGCGAGCAGCAGCGCGGCGCGTGACCGCCCCGACCCCTATTCCCCTCATGCAGCGCCCCGCCGGGCGCGGGTTCCCCTCATGCAGCGCCCCGCCGGGCGCGGGTTGCCCTCGTGCAGCGCCGCGCCGGGCGCCGCTCGGCGCGCCCCTCGGCGCGCCGCAGTCACCTCACGGAGCTGCGCCGGTTCCGGACGTAGTCGACGAACAGCGTCGCGCCGAGCCGGTCGCCGCCCGCGAAGTACGCGCGGCCGCGGTTCGCCTCGGTGAAGTCCTCGATGAACTTCACCAGGACCGGGTCGTCGGTCAGCATGAACGTCGTGATCGGGATGTCGAAGCGGCGGCAGATGGTGGCCTCGTCGAGCGTCTTCGCGACGACGCGGCGGTCGAGGCCGAACGGGTTCTTGTAGACCTCACCGTCGGGCTCGGTGAGCGCGCTCGGCTTGCCGTCCGTGATCATGAAGATCTGCTTGTTCGCGCGGCGCTCGCGCCGCAACAGATCGCGCGCGAGCTGGAGCGCCGCCCGCGTGTTCGTGTGGAACGGGCCGACCGAGATCCGCGGGATGTCGTCGAGCGACACCTCCTCCGCCTCGTCACCGAACGTCACGACGCGCAGCGAGTCCTTCGGGTAGCGGGTCCGGATCAGCTCGGTGAGCGCCAGCGCGACGCGCTTCGCCGGCGTGATCCGGTCCTCGCCGTAGAGGATCATCGAGTGGCTCAGGTCGATGAGCAGCACGGTCGCGCAGCTGGAGAGATGCTCGGTCTCGTAGACCTCCAGGTCCTCCTCCGCGAGCGAGAGCCCGTCGTCGGAGACGCCGCGCCGCAGCGCGTTCCGCACCGACGCGGCGGCGTCGATCAGCGACGGCGGGTCGCCGAACGACCACGCCCTCGTCTCGGGCAGCCGCTCCTGACCGACGCCGGGCGCCGCGACGCGGTGGTCGCCCGCGGCGTCCTTGTCGAGACCGCTGAAGATCCGATCGAGGGACTCCTGGCGCAGCGCGCGCTCGCCGCCCGGCGCCATGCGGAGCCCCTGGGGCGTCGCCTCGACGAGCCGCTCCTCTTCGAGGTGCTTCTTGAGGTCGTCGATCGAGAAGCCCTTGGGGAACAGGTTGTAGCGGCGGGCGAGCATCTCGAGCCAGTCGAGCGCCTGCTCGGGGTCCCCGTCGGCCTGCAGCAGGAGGTCGTGGTACAGGTCCTTGAGTCGCTTCAGGAGATCCTTCAGCGACTCGTTGGACGGGTCGTACTCGCGGTAGCCGAACTTCATGCGCGCCGCGTCGTCACGCGCCGAGGCTGCGCGCCATCTGGGCCAGCATGTCGCCGAACACGCGCCGGGTCGGTCCCTCGTCGTCGCGGGACAGCAGCGAGCTCTGGTGGAGGCCCTCCAGGACGAGCTCCATCAGCGCCGCGCGCTCGCCGTCGTCCGCCGCGTCGGTCTGCCTTGCGACGAGGTCCGCCAGACCGGTGACGGTGCTGAGGCGCTCGAAGTGCGCCGCGTCGCCCGCCGTGTCATCGAGCGTGAGCGAGCCGCCGCCGCGGAACCAGCCCAGGATCGACTCGTACACGGGCTCCCCGGCGCCGGCGTCGCCCTCGGACTCGGCGTACCCGTCGGGGAACGCGCTGGTGAACGCCGTCGCGAGCGCGCGCCCGACCAGGGCCGTCGCGACCGCGCCGATCCCCTCGCGCTCGCCGTCGTAGACGAGCTCGACCTTGCCGGTGACCGCCGAGATGCCCGTGAACAGGTCCGCCGGCCGCACGGTCGCCTCGGTCTCGCCGGCGACGTGCGCGCGTCGCTCGGCGTTCGAGAGGACGTTCTCGTAGAGCGCGATCGAGAGCCGCGCGCTGACGCCGCTGGACTGGTCGACGAACTCGGACTCGCGAGCCTCGAACGCGACGAGATCGATCGCCTGGCGCAGCGGCTCGGGCACGCGCACGCGCACGGCGCCGTCCCCGCGCTCGATCCACGACTCCTGCTCGGTGATCTCCATCGCCTCGTCGAGCTCGCGCGGGTAGTGCGTCAGGATCTGGGAGGCGATCCGGTCGCGCAGCGGGGTGATGATGCTGCCGCGGTTCGTGTAGTCCTCGGGGTTCGCGGTGAAGACGAGGCACACGTCGAGCGGCATCCGGATCGGGAAGCCGCGGACCTGGATGTCGCCCTCCTCCAGGACGTTGAGCAGGCCGACCTGGATCCGCGCCTGGAGGTCGGGGAGCTCGTTCACGCAGAACACGCCGCGGTTCGCGCGCGGGAGGATCCCGAAGTGGATCACCTCGGGGTCGGCGAACGTGAGCTTGCGCGTCGCGGCCTTGATCGGATCGACGTCGCCGATGAGGTCGGCGACGGTCACGTCGGGCGTGGCGAGCTTCTCCTGGTAGCGCTCGTCCCGGTGGATCCAGCGGATCGGTAGATCGTCGCCGAGTTCCCGGGCCCGGGCGATGGACGGCACCGTCACCGGATGCGTCGGGTCCTCGTTCAGCTCCGAGCCCTCGATCGCCGGCACCCACTCGTCGAGCAGATCGGTGAGCTGGCGGGCGATCCGGGTCTTCGCCTGGCCGCGGAGCCCGAGCAGGATGAAGCTGTGGCCGGAGAGCACGGCGTTCTGGATCTGCGGGACGACGGTCTCCTCGTACCCGACGATGCCCGGGAAGACCGTCTCGCCGCGTCGCAGCCGTTCGATGAGGTTGGCGCGGAGCTCGTCGTGGACGGTGCGGGTGGTCCAGCCGCTCGCCTTGAGCTCGCCGAGGGTCTTGGGGCGTTCCATGGCACCCAAGATAGGCCGTTCCAGCGCGAATCAAGGCCCACGTCGCTCCCTCGATCGGCGACATGGCCGATCGCGCGCCTCTCCGCGACCGAACGCCCTGGGAGGCCGGCCGCGGATCGACGATACTGTCGGGCGATGGTGCCCTCGCGCGACCTCTTCGACCGCCCGCTCCGGAGCCTGCGACTGTCCGTCACGGACCGCTGCAACCTCCGCTGCGGCTACTGCATGCCGGAGGAGAGCTACACCTGGCTCCCCAAGCGCGAGATCCTCAGCTTCGAGGAGGCCGCCGCGCTCGTGGACGGGCTCGTCCCCCTTGGCGTCGACCGCGTCCGGCTGACGGGCGGCGAGCCGCTCCTGCGGCGGGACGTCGTCGACCTCGTGGCGCGGTTGGCGGACCTGGGCAAGCTCGCGGACCTGTCGCTCACGACGAACGCCGTGCTCCTGCCCGACCTCGCGGCGCCGCTGCGCGCTGCAGGCCTCGACCGCATCACGGTGAGCATCGACACGCTGCGACCGGAGCGGTTCACCCACCTCACGCGCCGCGACGAGCTCGACCGCACCCTGCGCGGCATCGACGCCGCGCACGACGCGGGCTTCCGCGGGACGAAGCTCAACGTCGTCGTGATGCGCGGAGAGAACGACGACGAGCTCGTCGACCTCCTCGCCTTCGGTCGTGAGCGTGACATCGAGGTGCGCTTCATCGAGTACATGGACGTCGGCGGTGCCACGCGCTGGACGATGGACACCGTCGTGCCCGCCGCCGAGATGCTGCGGCGGATCTCGGACGCCCTCGGTCCCATCGAGCCCCTGGAGCCGGTACGGACGTCCGCGCCGGCCGACCGCTTCCAGCTCGCCTCCGGTCAGGTGTTCGGGATCATCGCGTCGACGACGCGGCCCTTCTGCGCAGGCTGCGACCGGGCCCGGCTCACGGCGGACGCGCGCTTCATCACCTGCCTGTACGCGGACGAGGGGATCCCGATCGGTCCGGTGCTGCGGGAGCAGGGCGTCGCCGCCGCCGTCGAGCGCATCGAGCGCGCGTGGCGCGGGCGCGACGATCGTGGCGCGGAGGAGCGGTTGGCCGCGGCCGAGCGCGGCGCGCTCGTCGGCGCGGAGCAGCTCCGCGACGCGCCCCACCGGGAGATGCACACCCGCGGCGGCTGAGACCATGGGCAGCACCATCTGAGATTGCTGCCCGGGCTGTGAGCGCTAGTCGATCCGGATCCCGGCGCGGTATGTGCCCGTGCGCAGCGTGGGCCGCCCGAGGTCGTCGTAGAACTCCCAGAGTCCCTCGCGCAGGCCGTTCTCGTAGCGACCGCGCTCCTTGATCGATCCGTTGGAGTACCAGAGCGTCCAGCGGCCGCTGCGGAGGTTCTCGCTGTAGGTCCCCTCGCCGACGAGGTCGCCCGCGTCCGCGTACATCCGCCAGTCGCCGTGCAGGTCGCCCTCGACGAAGTGAGCCTCGCTGAGCAGCGCGCCGGCGCTGGAGAAGGTCTGCCAGAGCCCCTGGCGGAGCCCCTCGGCATACTCACCGCGCTCGGCGACGGTCCCGTCCGCGCGCACGACGACCCACTCACCGTGGCGGACGCCGCGGCGGAACCGACCCTCCTCCCGCGCGACTCCGTTGCCGCCGCTGGAGAAGGACACGGGCCGCGGCAGGCCGGGCACGGAGCGCACGCCGTCCTGGAGGCCTCCTGACGCGTCGCCGATCGAGGGACCGGTCGCGTCGCCAGTGTCCGCGCCCGCCCCCGAGTGCGCCGTCGCCTCTCGCTCCGTCCACGACTCGATCGGAGCGAGCGCTTCGGCGGACGGACGGTCCTCATCGCGCGGACGCACGACGTCGGAGACGACGTCGCCGAAGCCGTCGTGGACCGACGGACGTGCACGGTCGACGTCGCGCTC
The DNA here is from genome assembly GCA_038757895.1 of Planctomycetota bacterium. GTDB lineage: Bacteria > Planctomycetota > UBA1135 > UBA1135 > Saltatorellus. Next base: position 32,120 of record JBCDGE010000056.1, read on the forward strand.
GTTCGCCGACGTCGGGCCGGTGCGCAGGCCGACCACGAGCACGAGCACCACCACGATCCACACCGTCACGAACGGCAGTTCGCTGAACTGCGCGTGCGAGCGGCGGTGGCGCTGCGGTGAAGGTTCGTGGGCGCGCATCGGGAGAGAGAGAGGAGCGGTGCGGCGTCGTGGTGACGACTAGCGTGAACGGCTGGCGGTGAGACGTTCCTCACGGCGTCGCGAGTTCTCCTCGGCGACGAGATCTTCGACGAGTGCGCGAATCGCGGCATGGGGAAGATCACGCCCCCGGATCGTTCCGGACGCGTCGATGACGAAGACCGTCCCGGCGGGGGGACGCCCCCACGCAACGGGTGCCGTGGCGGGCTCGTCGCGCACGCTCGGCGAGACGAGGCGACCGGAGGCCTTGGCGAGCGCGTCCGCGAGTTCGACACTGATCGGTCCGTCGAAGAGCTGGGTCCCGGCGAAGCCGTGCTCGTCGAGGAACTCCAGGTAGCCGCGGCGGTCGTCGCCGGACGTCACGCCGACGAGCTCGAACGGTGTGTCCCAGAACGCGCGGACGAGTTCGGCGTCGCGCTCGTGCGCGGCGACGGAGGCGGCGCTCGTGGCGCTCCAGAAGCGCAGCACGGTCACGGTGCCGGTGAGCTCGTCCGAACGCAGCTCGTTGCCCGCCTCGTCACGTGCGAAGAACGGCGGCTTCGGCGCGCCGACGCCGAGGCGCTCGACCCGATGGCGCGCGGAGCGGACGAAGGGCGGGTCGCCCCCGTCGTGGGTTCCTGCGGTCTGCTCGGCGAGCACGCCCAGGGCACGCTCGAATTGAGTCCTGGCGCGGGCGCCAATCTCGCTGGCCTCGCGGCCTGCGGGGACGAGCGGCTCGAGCACTCGAACGAGCGCGCGCTGCGCGAGGCGTCGATCGGCGCCCTCCTCGAGGGCAGCGGCGACCTCGGCGACGCGGAGCGTGAGCTGCTCACGCTCGCGCGGCTCGGTCCCGATCGCGACGTCCAGGAGCGCGCCCGCGACCGCGGACGCGTCCACGGTGTTCGAGGACCCGGTGTTCGAAGACCCCGAGTCGTCGTCTGCGCCGGTCGAGCCGTCCCCCATGGCCCGGGCGACCCCGATCGCGACGACCAGGTCGTCCAGCGCGCTCTCGATGTCCGACCAGGTCGGGCGCTCCGACGTGCGCTGTCGAAGGGCCCCGAGGTCCGCCAGCCGCGTGACGGCGTGCTCGACGGACGTGGTCACTGCCCCCTCCAGGGGCGCGGTCGTCTCCTCGTCCAGCGGCACGGCCGCGGGGTCACCTTCGTCCGCGAAGGCGACCGGGAGGAGCAGCATTGCGGTCAAGATCCTCATGTCGACTAGGGAGCCGGGCGGACGATCGCCCGGCGATGGGTCCCTGCTACGGAGCGAAGACGGATGCACACCTCCTTGTAGGGACCCAGGGTGCCATGGGAACCCGATTCTCGCGACCGTCTGTCAGGTCCATCCCGGGCGAGGCTCGTTCGTCACGCCCCGGTCCGGGATTCCGTCACTCGGCGTCGCCGCGCACTCCCCAATGACGGACGCCCTGACCGGGGTGATCCCGGCCAGGGCGTCCTCACTGATCACTCAGTGGATCGGATCCTCAGAGGATCACGGGGTCCAGGTGATCTCGCGGGCGTTCGAGAAGTTCGAGTTGGAACCGACGTCGCGGTGCCAGGCCTGGAAGTTCGTCGTGATGCCGACGGCGGCGGCGTAGGGGCCGGTCGAGGTCGGGATCGCGGTCGTCGTCCACTCGGTCGGCGTCGCGAGGCTGATCGTGCCAGCCATCATCGAGTTCTTGATCTGACCCGTGGCGACGAAGCGGCCGAGGTTACCCGCGAGGCAGATGTTGCCCTGCGAGCCGGCCGGGTTCGCGACGAAGCCCTGCGTTTCCGACGTGATGAAGAAGCCGAACGAGTTGTTCGGCATGTTCACCGCGTTCAGAGTCATGTTGTCCGCGGCGACCGAGGTCGAACCGTTGATGACGAGGTCCGTCGTCGCGCCCGTGGAGTTCGGGTTCGACTGGCAGTACTCGACGCCGAGGTTCGGGTCCACGCAGGGGGCGAGGATGTCGGCCTCGATCTGCATGAAGAAGGACGCGTACGGGTTGCCCTGCGGGCCACCGCAGCCGTTGCGGTTGATGTAGCCACCGAAGAAGTAGCAGCCGGTGTCGGTCACGAGCGGATCCTCGAGCCACCAGAAGTCGTCCGTGAGGTAGCCGGTGCCGTTCTCGTCGGTCGGCGTCGCGCACGGGCTCGCCGCACCATAGAACGTGCCGGAGCCGTCGAGCGGAAGGCCGCCCGGGATCCAGTTGAGGTCCGTGTACTGCGGGTCGCCGGCCATGATGAAGCCAGCGGGCGCGCTGCCATCGGTACCAGCGTACTGGTAGCTCCAGCCGAAGCTGTCCAGGTTCGCGTCGTCGTCGAAGCCCGGGAACAGCGGGTTGTCAGCGCCGATGCAGAACTCGAGGCCGCCCGAGAGGTCGAGCTCGACGGTCCAGCAGCCGCCGGCCGGAAGGCCCGTGGCGAGGAACGCACCGACCGGGACTTCGCCGTTGGCGGGGTCCGGAAGGGTGCACGGCGTGTAGCTCTCGTAGAACGTGATCGCCCAGCCGCCGCTGGCCGCAAGGCCGTTGTCGCAGTAGCCGATCGAGAAGCAGTTCGCGAAGTACTCGTCGTTGGTGACGCCGCTGACGTTGGTGTTGGTCGAGCCCGGAAGGCCGCCCTCGTCGTGGTTGACACTGTCCGGCGCGAAGCCGCCAGCGCCACCAGCCGAGGTGAAGTAACCGGTGGCGGTCGTGTTGCTGTAGATCACGTCCGGGCCGAGGTTGGCAACCGCACCGCCGGTGCGGGTCCAGGTGCCGGTCGCGACGTGGTAGATACCCGCGTTCTTGATCGGGCCGGTGATTCGCTCGGCCTGAAGCGTTTGCGGGGTCTGTGCACTGGCGCTCGCGACAAATGCGAACGCGCTGGCGGTGAAGAGCGAGGAACGAAGCATCAAGCAGTCTCCAGAAGGATTGAGTTGGTCGGAGAGAACCGTACCTAGGTATACGGTTCCCACGGAGGAGCGTCAAAGCGTCGCCTTCGGCCCGGGAGAGGGACGGGGGAGGCGCTCGACGCCACACACGGGAACTCGTCAACGAACGCAGACGCGACCGGGAGAGGCCGGGTTCCGTCCGTTCGGTCGATTGACGCTACCCGGGCGCGCTCGATGTCGCGAGGGTCTCGTCTCGACTGTTTCGCGGAATCTGTACCAGCCGGAGACAGACGCCCGTCCACGTGTCCGCACGTGCGACGCGACGGCGCGTCCGACGGGACGATCGGGCGCCTCGGCTCGCGCGCGTCCGTCAGGCCGAGCGCTCGGACGGCCGCCCGGGGACGAACGCGTTCGTGCGACGAACGTAATCGCGGTACGCGGGACGCCGCTCCGCGATGTCGGCCTCGGTCATCGTGACGCCCGACACCTTCAGCAGCATGAAGGTGATCAATAGAGGACCCAGGAGGCACCATAGTGCGCCGTGCGCCGCACCGGTGAGCCCGAGGCCCCACCAGACGACCGCCTCGCCGAAGTAGTTCGGGTGGCGGGAGTACCTCCAGAGGCCCCGGTCCATGACCGCGCGTTCACCGCCCGAAGCCTCCCGCTCGGCGGCTGTCGCGCTCTCGTCCCGCTTGAACATGGCGAGCTGGCCGTCCGCGATCGCCTCGTAGAAGAAGCCGCCGAGGGCGACGAGCACGCCCAGTCCGCCGAGCAGGCCGAGGTCGCGCGGCCCCGTCATGGCCGCCATCAGGGGCAGGGCGACCACCCAGGCGAGGGCCGCCTGCAGGAAGAAGACGACGAAGAGGCTCTGCCACCACCATGCCGCGCCACGCTTCTCCCGCATCGCCGTGTAGCGACGGTCCTCGCCCTGGATGGCGTGCCGCGCGTGCAGATGGCCCCAGAGTCGGAGCGCCCAGGCACCCGCGACGAGGAGCACGATCAGCCGTCCGCCGCGCAGGGGCGCGCCCGCGCCGACGGCATGGACGATCCCGACGAGCCAGATCGCCAGTCCCCAGATCGGGTCGACGATGCTGGCGTCCTCGTCCCGCAGGTGCACCGCCCAGACGACGGCCATCAGCAGGGCGACGGCGAAGAGCGCGAGGAGGGCGGCGGACGGATCGAACATGCGAGACGGTTCGTCACGGCCCCCCGGGCGGATGTGCGGGGGGCATGTCCCCCAGCGCGGGGCGACACGGGTCGCCGGTGGAGCCGCCTCGATGCTGCGGGGAACGATCGCGACGATCGAGGCTATTCTCCTCTTCATGATCCCCCGCCGTACTGGCGCGGCCAGGCTCGCAGCCACCCTCGCGCTCGGCCTCTTCCTCCCCGCGACCTCGCCCGCTTCGGGCACCCCGGACGACGATCCCCCGAAGGCGGAGGGCGCTGTCGCACCTGCCGACGACGTCGTCACGCAGGCAGACATCAACGAGGCGATCGACCGCGGCGCGGCGTACATCCTCTCGCGCCAGCAGCTCGACGGTTCGTGGCGCCCCGACGAGCACAAGTACGTGTCGGGCCAGACGGGCCTCTGCCTCTACACGCTGCTCAAGGCCGGCATCTCGCCGCGGCACCCCGCCGTGATCCGCGGCTTCGCCTACCTGCGCGCCCACCCGCCCCGGTGGACCTACGGCATCGCGTGCTGCCTCATGGCGCTGCAGACCGCCGGTGCCGCCGAGCACATGGATCAGATCGAGGAGTGGACGTCGGTCCTCCTCGAGTGCCAGGGCCTCGGGTTCAGCTATCCGGGTCAGCAGGAGGACCTGTCGCTGACGCAGTACGGGTGCCTCGGGATGCGCGCGGCCGAAGCCTCGGGGCTGGAGCTCCCGGCGTCGGTGTGGGAGGACTGCCTCGACTACGCGGTCCGGCTCCAGAGCTCGGAGGGCGCGTTCATGTACATGGCGGGCCGCCCGCAGACGGGCTCGATGACGGCGGCGGGCGTCTCGATCATCCAGATGTGCATCGACGCGCTCGACGCCAAGAAAGTGCTCAAGGTCCGCACGCGCCGGCTCGCCGAAGAGGCGATGCAGGACGGGATGGACTGGCTCGGCGAGCACATGCTCATCGACCGGAACCCGGACCCGGGTTCGGAGAACCAGAGCGCCGGGCACATGACGCGCTGGAAGCTCTACTACCTCTACGGGCTCGAGCGCGTCGGTGGCCTCACCGGAGCGGTGAAGTTCGGGGACCGCGACTGGTATCGCGAGGCCTCCGCGCACCTCGTCAAGACGCAGGGCGACAAGGGCCAGTGGTCGACGGCGAACGGGGAGGCGCACCCCGGCACGTGCTTCGGCGTGCTCGTCCTGAAGCGCGCCACCGCGCCGACGACGGGCACGCGACCGCGAGGCCCGAAGAACTACGGTACGGACGATCCGAAGAGCGCCGTGAGCATCCGGATCACCGGCGACACCCCGCTCAGCGCGTTCGTGTCGTCCTGGGGAAACGAGACGCGCAAGAAGTTCGAGTGGTTCGGCGAGGAGGGCAAGGGGCCCCGCGTCTGGCGCGTCGAATACGTGAACGAGGCGACGGGCGAGGTGCTGGCGACGGTCGAGGGCGACCCCGAGAAGCCGGCCAGGGCCGCGCGCTACGCCGCGCAGTTCTCGATGCCTGAGTCCGGGACGTTCAAGATCTTCGGGCGCGCGCTCCTGCGTCCGATCGAGGACGACGAGAACGAGGAGGTCGAGGCCCGCTCACCCACCTTCGAGGTGAAGGTCGACGGCGTCATGACCGAGGCGATGCGCGAAGCCGTGCGCGACCACGATCGCGACCTCTTCGACAACTCGCCGACGACCGTCAAGGCCTCGAGCGTGCACGGCGGGCACCACGCCCGCAACGTCCGCGACGGCCAGCACGGCTACGGGTGGCTCTCGACCGTCGAGGACCTCGAACCCTGGATTCGCGTCGAGCCGGACCGCCCGCAGCGCGCGGACCACGTCGTCCTCTCGCCGTACTTCGCCGCGCCGGACGAGCGGGGAAAGTGGGGTCGCCTGCGCCGTGTCCAGCTGGAGATCAACGGCAACAAGGACATGGGCGAGTACGAGATCGACCCGACGTCGTTCTCGAAGGCCTACCTCGCGATGGACAAGACGCGCGTCGTCCGCGAGATCAAGGTGACGATCCTGGAGGTCGAGCCCGGCACCGAAGCGACCTGGGGCGAGAAGGCCGGGATCGCGGAGATCGAGCTGCAGAAGCGCCCCGACCTCCTGAAGGCGGCTCAGAAGCGCCGGAAGGAAGAGGCCAAGAAGAGCAAGAAGCGCTGACGGAGCGAAGGGCTGGGCCGCCGGGGCCTCAGCTCGCGAGCTCGAAGAGCACCTGCAGCCGCAGGAAGTCGACGTCCTTGACCCGGATCGCGACGGCGTAGCCCTCGGTGAACGACAGGACGCGCTTGCCCACCGACACCTTCAGCGTCGGCCCGTCGACCTTCGGTCGGTCGCCGATCGACCGGGCCGGCACGAAGCCGGTCACGTTGAGCTCGCCGATCTCGACCTCCAGGCCGCCGCGCGAGACGCGGTGCACCTTGGCCTCGAACGTCTCGTCGATCCGCGGCTCCATGAACTGACAGACCTTCAGGTCCTTGACCGCGATCTCGGCCATCGACGCGGCCTCGGCCTGGACGCTGCAGTGCGCCGCGGTGTCGTTCAGCTCGTCGACGAGCGCCAGCGAGCCGAGCTCCTCGGCCGCCTCGTCCTCGCGCGTCTCGACCGCGTGCAGCCAGCGGTGCACGACGAGGTCGGGGTAGCGGCGGATCGGAGAGGTGAAGTGCAGGTACGCCTTGCGCGCGAGGCCGAAGTGCGTCGCGACGTCCTCGTGGTCCTTGACCTCGTACACGGCGCGCTCGACGAGCCCCATGATCCGCTGGACGAGCGCCTCGGCGTTCGGCTTGCGGCGCGCCAGGCGGATCATGCGGCCGATGTCTCGGCCGGTGAGGCGGTCCTTGGTCGGAACGCGAATCCCGTGCTTCGCGAGGACCGCGGAGACGCGCTCGATCTCCTCGGGGTCCTTCTCGGGGTGCACGCGGTAGATCGTCGGCAGGCCCTTGCGTCGGAACAGGTCGCCGACGGCCTGGTTCGCGGCGAGCGCGGTCTCCTCGATCAGCGTCTGCGAGAAGTACCGCGGCGCGTCGACGATCGCGGAGACCTCGTGATCGTCGTCGAAGACGAACTTCTTCTCGCGTGACTGGATGCGCAGCGACCCCTTCGCGTCGCGGATCTTCTGCTGGGTCCGCGTCCACTCGGAGAACTGCTCCAGCGGCTCGCGTAGGAACTCGATCTCGCGCGTCTCCTCCGTGTCGCGCCCGTCCAGCAGCTCCTGGACGATCCTGTAGTCGTTCCGATGGACGCTCTGGATGACGCTCTTCGACACGCTGGAGGAGACGCGCTCGCCCTTCGCGTCGAACTCCATGAACACGGAGTACGCGAGGCGGTCGCGGTGCGGCACCAGCGAGCAGAGCCCGTTCGAGAGCTCCTCGGGGAGCATCGGGATCACCTGGTCCGGCAGGTAGACGCTCGTCCCGCGCGAGAGCGCCTCGTCGTCGAGCGCGGTCCCGGGCCGGACGTAGTGCGAGACGTCGGCGATGTGGACGCTGACATGGTGGCCGCCGCCGTCGCGGGGCCGGATCCCGATGGCGTCGTCGTAGTCCTTCGCGTCGGCGCCGTCGATCGTGAAGATCGTCTCGCCCCGCAGGTCCATGCGTCCCCCGAGGTCCTCGTCCCGCGGGTCGTCGGGAAGACCGCCCAGCTCGGCGAGGACGTCGTCCGGGAAGACCGTCCGCAGCCTGAACGAACGGACGAGCTCCATCTCCTCGGACTCGACGTCGGCGTAGCAGGCGGGGCCGTGCCCCATGGGCCCGAAGGCGTCGGGGCGCCCGGCGATCCGAGCAGGGACCTGGGCGTCGGGGTCCGGGAGGTCCTCCAGGTCGGCGTCGTCGAGGTCGACCGCCTCCCCCTCATCGGTCTCCAGGGTCCATCCGCGGCCCTCTCCATCGCCCGATGAACCATCCCTCACGGGCACTTCATCTTCTTCGCCGTCGCCCTTGAGCGCCTTGCGCAAATCGTTGAAGCTCCCGAAGCTGCCGCCGCCTTCCGAGCGTCCCATGCGGCCAGCCTAGCGCCGCTCCGCGGCGGCTCCCATCGGTCCGAGTCCTCTTCCCGAATCTCCTCCGACGGCCACCTCGGCCCTCTCGGCGGAACGCGCTGCGCCGCTGCGCGGCAACGGACGCCCGACTCCCCATTCCACGATCCCGCTTCATCGCGTCTATCTGCCGGGCGCGACCGAACCGCGCACCTGGAGGCACGCCTCGGCGAACCTCGACGCGGTTTGGACCGTCCCCACCTCGACCCCGCATCCGCTCCGAGGTCGCCCCACGACTCCCTCAGGTAGATCCGCACATGCTCGAGTCCATCCGGGCGCACTCGCTTCCCGTGCGCCGCTCCACCCGTCGATCCCTCGCCTCGTTCGCCCCGGCGCTTGCGGCCGCCACGGTCCTGGCCGGCGTCGCGGGGGCCGAGACGATCGACGTCCAGCTCAGCGGCAGCCACGTCGAGTCCATCGTGTCCTCGGGCGTGACGGTGATCAGCGCCAACCTGCGCCCCGGCGTCTCCAGCGGCGCGATCTTCCCGCACCCGTGGGGCGCGTCCGTCCGGAGCGCGGACAGCCGCAACCTGGAGTCGTACTTCATCCGTAACGGAACGGGCGGCCCCTGGGAGATCGCGCTCGGGGACGACTGGACGCCCGGCCCCGGCGCGGCGGCGGACTTCTTCCTGTTCGAGGTCGGGGGCAACGACGCCGTCCAGGTGCGCGCTCGACTCGCGAACGGCACGCTCGGAGCCTCGGTCTCGGTCAGCGGCTGGTCCTCGACCTCGGTGCGGGCCGAGGCGGGTCCGAACAAGGGCCAGCGGGTGTACGGGCTCGGGTTCCGCTTCGAAGACCTGCGGCGCGCCAACGGCACGCCGCTCCAGCCGCAGGACCGCGTCGTCGGGCTCCAGATCCTCTCGCCGAACATCGACGGTGCGTCGTTCCTGGTCCGCGATTTCGGCGCGAACGCCGGAACGGACGGCGACGGGTCGGCGAGGCTCCTGCCCGCAGCGCCTCGCACGGCCCAGCCCGTGGAGCTGCGCTTCCTCGGTCCGTGGCTGTCGGAGACCGGGATCTCGCCCAACCCGTTCCTCGACTTCCGCTTCTCGGTCCGCTTCGACGGACCGGGCGGGCTCTCCCTGGACGTGCCCGGCTTCTTCGACGCCGACGGGTACAAGGGCGATACCGGCAACGTGTGGGCGGTCCGGTTCCTCCCGCCGGTCGCGGGTTCGTGGAGAGCGACCGCTTCCATGCGCACGGGCCCGAACATCGCGATCGGCACCAACCCGAACGGTGGTACGCCGGTGTCGACGATCGACGGCCGGCAGGTCGACTTCCAGGTCGGACCGATCGCTTCCGAGGAGGGCGGCTTCTTCCGCGTCGGCAACCTGCGTGACTCCGGCAAGCACCACCGCAAGTTCGACCACGGGCCGTACTACCTGAAGGCAGGTACGAACAGCCCCGAGAACTTCCTCGCGATCACCGCCCTCGACGACGTGACGAAGTCCGGCGGCGAGGGGAACCTGCACGCCTTCGAGCCCCACCGGGCGGACTGGCGCCCGGGCGATCCTGTCCTCGCGCCCGGCGCCGCCGACGACGGCAAGGGCACGATCGGCGCGCTGAACTACCTGTCGGACCAGGGCGTGAACTCGCTCTTCCTGATGGTGATGAACCTGGGTGGCGACGGTCAGGACGTCTACCCGTTCCTCGGCCCGAAGGATCGGTCGTTCGAGAAGACCCACTTCGACACGAGCCGCCTCCGGCAGTGGAACGTGATCTTCGAGCACGCCCAGCGCGTCGGCATCTCTCTCTCGCTCGTCATGAACGAGACCGAGCTGGAGAACGAGCTGTGGCTGGACAACGGCAGCCTCGGCCTGGAGCGCAAGCTCTTCTACCGCGAGATGGTCGCCCGCTTCGGGCATCTCCCCGCGATCCGCTGGAACATCTGCGAGGAGAACGACTACTCGGCCGCGCAGATCGCGTCGTTCGCGGACTGGATCTCGCGCTTCGACGCGGACGAGCACGCGATCGCGATCCACAACAACCCGAACGACATCGACATGTTCCAGGCTCTGGTCGACGACCCGAACCTGGACGCCGCGTCGCTCCAGTTCAGCCCCGATGCCATCGACACCCAGGTCGAGCTCGTCCGCAACTGGACCGCCGCGGCGGGGCGTCCCTGGATCGTCGACGCCGACGAGATGGGTCCGTGGCAGATCGGCCTGACGGACACGAACGCAGCCGCGACCCGCAAGCGCGTGCTCTACGACGCCCTGTTCAGCGGCGGCGGCGTCGAGTTCTACTTCGGCTGGCACGACCTGCCGCTCGGTGGCGACCTCTCGCTCGAGGACTTCCGGACGCGTGCGGACATGTGGCGCTACCTCGACCACGCGCGCCGCTTCGTCGAGGACAACCTGCCGTTCTGGGACATGCGGACCTTCGACGGTCTCCTGCGGAACGAGTCCCCCAACTTCGGGGGCGGCGAGGTGTTCACGCTTCGCGGCGAGGTCTACGCGATCTACCTCCCCCGCGCGTCCAGCACGGGCGAGCTCAACCTAGAGACGTTCACGGGCCGCTTCGAGCTCCAGTGGTTCGATCCGAGGACCGGGAGCTACGTCGGTGCGCCGATCGACCTCGGCACGGGCGGCGGGTGGCGCGCGCTCGGCCCGCCGCCGCACTCCGAGAACGAGGACTGGGTCGCGCTCGTGCGGCGGCAGGCGCCGCTGTGGTCCGGCACCGAGGCCGCGTCGGTCTCGGCGAACGAGGTCCAGTCGATCGACTTCCGCCCGGGGACGCCGTTCGCGGGCCGCAGCTACATCTTGCTCTCGACGCTGAGCGGCACGCAGACCGGCTTCGACCTCGGCGGCCTGTTCGTCCCGATCGGATTCGACCGCTGGACCCGCTACGGCCTGCTGGACACACAGCAGAACGTGTTCGAGAACCAGATGGGCGTCCTCGACTCGACCGGGTACGCGAACATCCGGGTGAAGCTCGACCCGGCATTCGTCAGTGGACTCGTTGGATCGACGATGCACCACTGCGCGGTCACGACGGGTCCGTACGACTACGTGTCGAACGTCATCTCGCTCCAGGTCTTGCCCTGAGCGCCCGCTGCATCCTCGTCAGAGGATGCGCCAGAGACATCATGAGCGCCCTGCGCAGAGACTGTTCCGCGCTGACTGCCGAGGCTCCGAACGAGCGAGTGATCCGACTCAGACGAGGCCGAAGGTGCGGACGCCGAACAGCGCCGCGCCGGCCGTGAGCCCGAGGACGGCGAGCCCGACCCGGACCTTCCGCGCGGCGAACGCGCCAGGCGGAGCGTCCTCGTCCGTGGCCGCGGCACCCACCCGGTCGCGGAGCACGAGAACCGCCAGCGCCGCAAGCGCGACCACCGTCCCCACGTAGCCGAGCGCGAAGCCCGCGAGCGCGGGCTCGTTCGTCTCCTCGCGGGCGAGCTCCGGCGCGAGCGCACACGCCTCGCGCGCGCCGAGCACGAGCCCGAACACGATGGGCTCGACGAACCGCGTGCGCCCCTCGCGGTGCAGGAGATCGTCGAGCGCCACGTAGGCGGCGGCGAGCGGCACCGTCAGCTCCAGGAACCGCACCTGGCGCGGCTTCAGGTCGATCTCGGGAGCGACGGCGATCCCGACGGCGATGGACACCGCGAGGAGGCCGGCGGTCGCGAGCGCCGAGCGCGGCGCGCGTCCTGCGGCCGCGACGAGGAGCACGACGAGCAGCAGCCCGTCCCAGGAACGCGCGGCGGCGGCGGGGGCGGCCTCCAGGTAGCGCAAGAGCGCGGGCCGGCCTCGCTCGATGACCTCGTCCGTGGCCACGAACACGTGCCCGTTCGCGCCGAACGAGAACTCCCACGCGCCGAGCTCGACGCCGTTCCACACGACGGCGGCCGCGTCGCGGTGGCCGGGGCTCGTGTCCTCGAACAGGTCGACGTGCACGCCGAGCTCTCCGAACGCGCCCTCCTCGGCTCTGTAGCGCAGCTTGATGTCGACCCACTCCGACACCTCGTTCATCGGGTCGAGCGCGAGCGGCGCCTCCACGACGAGAGCGTCGATCCGCTGCAACGCGCGCCCGGCGTCGCTGGCGTCCGCAGCGGACGCCGGGTCCGGAACGAAGCGGTAGTGCGCCTCGACGTAGTCCGCGATCGCCTCCACGTGCGCCTCGATCTCGCCCTCCTCGGCGTGCCCGTCGAGGTCGGGGTCGAAGCTCTCGACGACCTCACCGAGGGACAGCACCTGGCAGCGCAGGTGCAGCTCGATGCGCGGACCGCGCACGTGGACCTCGCTGATGGAGTACGAGTTCGGGTGCGCGGGCGCGCCCGACCCGGCGGCCGCGAGCATCGCCGCGACGAGACCGCTGGCGAGGATCATCGGCGGGCGACGCGACGCTCGGGGACGAGGGCGGCCTCGAACGCGTCGTCGATGGTCTTCAGCGGAACGAACTCCAGCTTCGCCCGAGCGGCGTCGGAGATCTCGACGAGGTCGTCCATGTTGCGCTCGGGGAGGAGCACGGTCCGGATCCCCGCCGCGCGCGCGGCGAGCACCTTCTCCTTGATCCCGCCGACGGGAAGGACCCGGCCGCGGAGGCTGATCTCACCCGTCATCGCGACGGTGCTACGCACGCGCCGGCCGCTGAACAGCGACGCGAGCGCGACCGTGATCGCGACGCCGGCCGACGGACCGTCCTTGGGCACCGCCCCCGCGGGGATGTGCAGGTGCACGTCCGTCGTGGGGATCGCGGCCTCGTCGATCCCGAGGTCGTCGGCGCGGGAACGCAGGAGGGTCTGCGCCGCAAGAGCGCTCTCCTTCATCACGTCCCCGAGCTGCCCGGTGAGCCGCAGCTCGCCCTTGCCCTTCGACCCGGCGGCCTCGATGAACAGGATCACGCCGCCGACGGGCGTCCATGCGAGGCCGGTGGCGACGCCGGACTGGGCCGTGCGCTCGGCGACCTCCGCGTCGCGCCGCTCGGGCCCGAGGATCTCACGCACCTCGTCCGGGCCGATCGACATCGGCTTGCGCCGACGGGCCGCGAACTTGGTGGCGCCATACCGGCAGATCGCGGCGATCTTGCGCTCCAGCTCGCGTACGCCCGCCTCGTGCGTGTACGAGCCGATGACCTCCTTGAGCGCGGCGACGGAGATCTTCATCTGCGCCGCCTTGAGCCCCGCCGCCGCGCGCTGGCGCGCGACGAGGTGCCCGCGCGCGATGGCGAGCTTCTCCTCGGCCGTGTATCCGGCGAGCCGCAGGACGTCCATGCGATCGTGGAGCGGTCCGGGGATCGCCTCCTCGACGTTGGCGGTCGCGATGAAGAGTACCTCGGAGAGGTCGAAGGGCACGCCGAGGTAGCTGTCCTGGAAGGTGCCGTTCTGCGCGGGATCGAGGACCTCCAGGAGGGCCGACGCGGGGTCGCCCTGGATCCCGGAGCCGAGCTTGTCGACCTCGTCGAGCAGGAACACCGGGTTGCGCGTCCCGGCCTTGCGGAGCCCCTCGATGATCTTGCCGGGCATCGCGCCGACGTAGGTCCGGCGGTGGCCGCGGATCTCGGACTCGTCGTGCACGCCGCCGAGGCTGATGCGAACGAACGCGCGCCCCGTCGCGCGCGCGACGCTGCGGCCGAGCGAGGTCTTGCCGACGCCCGGCGGACCGACGAGGCACAGCGTCGGGCCCTGTCCCTCGGGGTTGAGCTTCTTCACGGCGAGGAACTCGAGGATCCGCCGCTTGACCTTCTCCAGCCCGTGGTGGTCCTCGTCGAGCACCTCCCGCGCGCGCGCGAGGTCGATCGTGTCCGCGCTGCGCTCGGTCCACGGCAGCTCGGTGAACACCTCCATCCACGTCCGGAGCATCGAGTGCTCCGCGGCCTGCTCGGGCGTGCGCTCCAGACGGCGCAGCTCGCGCGTCGCCTCGCGCTGCGCCTCCTCGGGCAGGTCGAGCGCCTCGACGCGCTCGCGGAGCTCCTGGATCTCGTCGACGAGCTCGTCGCCCTCGCCGAGTTCGCGCTGGATCTGCCGCAGCTGCTCGCGCAGGTAGTACTCGCGCTGGGCCTTGTCGAGCGTCTCCTTGGTGTCCTGGCGGATCTTGACGCTCAGCTCCAGGACGGCCGCCGCCTCCCCGAGCGCCTCCAGCAGTCGATCGAGCCGCTTCTTGACGTCGAACGTCTCCAGGATCTCCTGGCGGTCCGACGACGGCATGTCGAGGAAGCTCGCGACGAGGTCGGCGAACAGCGTGGGCGAGTCGATCCCCTGGACCGCCTGCTCGAAGTCGTCGGGCGTTCCGGGGACGAGCGTGAGCACGTGCTGCGCGCGCTGCTTCAGCGCGACGAAGCGCGCCTCGACGGCGCGCGTCGTCGGGTCGACCTCGGGGACGCGGCGGGCGCGCGCGACCATGACCGGCTCGGTCGTGTGGATCTCCAGGACCTCGAAGCGGCTGAGCCCCTGGCAGATCGCCTGGTGCCGGCCGTCCGGCTCGGTCCAGTACCGCATGATCTCGCCGATCGTCCCGACCTCGTAGAGGTCCTCGGGGCCCGGGTGCTCGACCCGCTCGTCGCGCTGGAGAAGGAGGCCGATGGGCTGGTCGTCCTCGACCGCGGCGCGCACGGCGAGCACGGACGCCTCGCGGCCGAGCATCAGCGGCAGCGCCACGCCGGGGAACAGGATCATGTTCCGGACCGGAACGATGACGAGGTCCTCGACGATCTCGTCCTCCTCGTCCGGGCCGTCCAACCGACCGTTCGTCCGGCGACCGCGCGCCTTGCGCGACGCGCGCGCCCGCGGGCGCACCGCGGTCGACTTCGTCTTCCTCGCCTTGCGACGTGCGGGCTTCTTCTTCGCCACGGGTGCGGTGGTGCGTGAGGGGGCGGCGGCGGCGTGCGGTGGAGCGCGACGGGACCGGCGCGCGGTGGGAGATCGTACTGGAGCCCGCGGCCCGGGCAACGCGCCTCCCGGGCCCGCTGCGCCCGGCACCCTGCTACGCTCCCGCGCCCGGCAGGCCCCGCCGCACCGAAGAGATGGGCCGCGCAGGCGATCCGGCCCGCGCAGACGCTCCGGCCGATCGGGAACCGCGATGCACCGCTCCCCCATGCTCCGCTCGAAGGCCGGCCTCGCCGCTGCGCTCCTCGCCCTCCTCGCCGTGCTCCCGCTCGGCCTCACGTCGTGCGGAGGCGCCCCGGGTGAAGCGGCGGTCCTGCGGATCACGGCCCTCCCCGACGCCAGGACGACCGAGCTCGACCCCAAGTACGCGCTGGTCGCGCGCGCGCTCTCCGAGACGCTGGGGGTCGAGGTCGAGTACGTGCCCGTCGCGGACTACGGCGCGTCCGTCGAGGCGTTCAAGAACGGCGACGTGCAGCTCGCGTGGTTCGGCGGCGTCACCGGCGTCCAGGCCCGCCACGCGGTCCCCGGCGCGCGGGTGATCGCCTTCGGCGCCATCGACGCGAAGTTTCGCTCGGCGTTCGTCGTCCACGCGGACGCCGGCGTCGAGCCGGGCGACGCGTTCCCCATGAGCCTCGCCGGTAAGCGCTTCACGTTCGGCAACGCCGACTCCACGTCCGGACGCGTGATGCCCGAGCACTTCATCCGCCAGGAGACGGGGAAGGCCCCGGAGGAATTCTTCGGCGAGGTCAACCTGAACGGCGGCAAGCACCCGATCGTCGCGCGGAACGTCGAGGCGGGCGTCTGGGAGGCCGGCGTGCTGAACTTCAAGACGTACGACGACCTCGTGGCGGCGGGCGACCTCGACCCCGCGCGCTGCGTGAAGGTCTGGGAGACGCCGCCGTACGCCGACTACAACTGGACCGCGCACCCCGACCTGGACGCGACGTTCGGGGAGGGCTTCACCGACCGCCTGCAGGCAGCGCTCGTCGCCATCGACGACCCGGTCCTGCTGGAGGCGCTGCAGCGACCCGACGGACTCGTCGCGGCCGACGACGCAGCGTTCGCGGACCTGCGCGCGCTGTGCCTCGAGCTCGGGCTGATCGAGGGCTGAGCACCGTTTGTCCGGCTGGACCTTCGACCTCGCGGGCGTCTCGGTCACGCTCGGGCGCACCCGCGCGCTGCAGGACCTCGACCTCACGATCGAGGCGGGCGAGGCCGTCGCCCTGATCGGGCCGAGCGGCGCCGGGAAGACCACGCTCCTGCGCACGCTCGCGGGCGCGCTCGAACCGTCGGCGGGGGCCGTGCGTCTCGGGGGATCGAACCTCGCGGACCTCGGTGAGCGAGAGCGACGTGACCTGCGGGCCTCGATCGGCTTCGTCCATCAGGACCTCGCCCTCGTCCCCGTGCTGAGCGCGCTGGCGAACGTGACCGCGGGGCGCCTCGGGCGCGACGGTCTCTTCGCGGGCCTGCGGCGCGTCGCGCTCCCGCGCGCGGCCGAGGCCGAGGAGGTCCACGCGCTCCTGGAGCGCGTCGGGATCGGCGAGGAGCTCTACCACCGCGTCGACCGGCTCTCCGGCGGCCAGCAGCAGCGCGTCGCGATCGCGCGTGCGCTGTACCAGGAGCCGCGCGCGCTGCTCGCCGACGAACCGGTGTCGGCGGTCGACCCCGTGCGCAGCCGGGCGATCGTCGACCTTTTGCTCGATCTCGCGCGCGAGCGCGGCGCCACGCTCGTCGCGAGCCTCCACGACGTCGACCTGGCCCGCGAGCGGTTCCCGCGCATCGTCGGGCTGCGCGAGGGACGCGTCGAACTCGACGCGCGCTCCGCGGACGGCGGCCCGGTCGAGCTCGACGGCGGGTCGCTCGAGCGGCTGTTCCGCGACGGAGCGGCGACGCCGTGACCGGTGCCCTGCCCCGAGCGCGCCGCTTCGGCGCGCGGGCCTGGACGCTGCTCGGCATCGCAGCGGCGGCGGCGCTCGCCGCGTGGTCGCTCGGGCTCGACCTCGACGGGCTCGTCCCGCGCGGCGCGGGGCTGGAGCTCGCGGGCGACCTCTTCGCTGCGGCATTCCAGCCCGCTCTCGACTCCGAGTCGGGCGAGCCGGTCCCCGGCGCGCCGCCGTTCCTCCTCAAGGTGCTCGGGGGCGCGCTGCGGACGGTGCTGTTCGCGGCGGCGGCCATGAGCCTTGCGGTGCCGGCCGGGCTCGCGCTCGGCGTCGTCGCGTCGGAGTCGTGGTGGCTCCGCGGACGGCCCGACGGCGCCGCGACCCTCGGCCCGGGCGCGCGCACGCTCCAGGTCCTCGCGCGGATCCTGATCGCGCTCCTCCGATCGGTGCACGAGCTGCTCTGGGCCGTGCTCTTCCTGGCTGCGCTCGGCCTGAACCCCGCGTCCGCGGTCGTCGCGATCGCGCTGCCCTTCGCGGGCACGCTCGCGAAGGTCGGGTCCGAGATGATCGACGAGGCGGACCGCGACTCGTGGCGCGCCCTCTGGATCGCGGGCGCGCGCCCCGTCACGGCGCTCGCCGTCGGGCTCCTCCCGCGGGCCGCGCCGGACCTGGTCGCGTACGCGTTCTACCGGTTCGAGTGCGCGCTGCGCTCGGCGGCGGTGCTCGGCTTCTTCGGGCTCCCGACGCTCGGCCTCTACGTCTCGCAGTCGTTCGAGAACCTCTACCTGCGCGAGGTCTGGGCGTACCTCTACGCGATGATCGCGCTGGTGCTCGCCGTCGAGGCGTGGAGCGCGGGGATCCGCCGGAGGATGTCCCGATGAGCGCGGTGGCACGCCTGAAGCGCGAGCGACCGCGGTCGCTCTACCTGCGCGTCAGCGCGGTGGCGCTCGCCGGTCTCGCCGTGGCCGCGTGGGCGAGCGGGACGTTCGAGGTCGGCGACCTGTTCACCGAGCGACGCGCCGAGAACCTGCGGCGCTTCCTGACGGTCGACGCGGTCCCGCGCGAGGTGCGGGACGCGGAACCGGGTGGCGGGCTCGCGGCGTTCTGGGGCTGGCTCGCGCCGCGGCTCTCGGGCCGGAACCTCGAGGCGGCCGGCTCGACGCTCGCGCTCGCCGTCGTCGCGGCGACGCGCGCCGCGGGCCGTGGGCGCGCGCGCGCGCCGCGGACGGCCCCGCCCGCCGGGGGGGGCCGGGCGGGGGCGGTGGGGGGCCGCGCGGCGCGGCGGGGGGGCGGGCGGG
>JBCDGE010000057.1:0-50159 GCA_038757895.1 Planctomycetota bacterium
ACGGGGGGCGAGAGGACGCCGGTCGAAGCGTCGTAGACGCCCCCGTGGCGGAGGGCGGCGTGGTCGTAGGGGACGCGTCGCGTCGCGACGTCGTCCGACGACGAAAGCACGCTCGCAAGCGCGAGAGCGAGCTCGATCATGACGGGAGGGGAGAGCCGGGGGCCGATGCCGACGCACACGTCGGACGGGGGAGAGCCCAGAGCCTACGCCGGACGCGGCCCGCGCGGGGTGGACGCGATCGACGCGTTGACGGGCGCTCATCTCGATGTGAGCCGCCCCGCCCCGATCGGCTCCGATCAGCCCGACTCGCCCTTCCTCTCGCGGCGCGTGGTCCCGTTCGAGGGACTCCGTCCCGCGGTGGCCGCGAGCTCCTCGAGGCCCTCGGCGGTTCGGATGTGGAGGTCCTGCTGGGGGAACGAGATCTCGATGCCCGCTTCGCGGAACGCCGCGTCGACGCGCATGTGCAGGTCGTGGACGACGCGCGGGTACGACTCTCGACCGCTGACGAAGACCCGCAGCTCGAAGTCGAGCGACGACGTGCCGAAGCCCGAGAACACGACGTTCGGCGCGGGCTCCTCGACCGCGTAGGTGCACTCGCGACCGGCGCGCAGGAGCTCCTTCATCGCCGTCTCGGTGTCCGAGCCGTACGCGATCCCGACGTGCACCGTCACGCGCGACACGGGATCGGACAGCGTCCAGTTGATGAACTGCCCGTTGATGAACTCGCGGTTGGGAACGATCAGCTCCTTGAGCTCGCGGTCCCGGATCGTCGTCGCGCGGATCCTGATCTTCGACACCACGCCCTCGACCTCGCCGAGCGTCACCCAGTCGCCGACGCGCACCGGCTGCTCGAAGAGCAGCGTGATGCCGCTGACGAAGTTGGCGAAGATCTCCTGGAGGCCGAAGCCGAGGCCGACGGACACGCCCGCGACCAGCCACTGGAGCTGGGACCAGGCCAGGCCGATCTGGTCGAACGCGACGGCGAGGCCGACGAGCGTCAGCACGTAGCGCACGAGCGTGGCGATCGCATAGCGCTCGCCCGACCCGAGCTTGAAGCGCCGGAAGAAGACGAGCTCGAGGATCGCCGAGACGTTGCGGATCGCGAGCCACGTGAGGAGCAGCACGATCACCGCGACGCCGAGATCCCCCAGGGTCACCCACTCCCTCGTGGTCGAGATGACCGCCTGCTCGACGCCGGCGACGTCCTTGACGTACTCGGTCGACGAGACCTCGCGCTGCCACAGGTGCACGCGCTCGAAGACGCCGAGCGCAGGGAGCACGGCGGACCAGATCGCGACCACGCCTGCGAGCGCGGCGAACCCGGTCGTGATGCGGACGAGGTCGCGGACGTCGGACGACAGCGCGGCGAAATCCGTCGTCTCCTCCTCGACGCTGAGCGCCGTGACCTCCGACTCGTCGACGTCCTCGCCCTCGCTCCGGCGGCGCTCGATGTCGGCGAGGCGCCGCGCGGTCTCCTCCTCGCGCTTGCGCCGCCAGCGCTCCAGCGCCTCGTTCCGCCGCGCGAGCGTGATCCAGCGCAGCGCGAGCGCGCGGATGACGAGGAGCGCGAGGAGGAAGCCGAGGGAGAACTCGA
The DNA here is from genome assembly GCA_038757895.1 of Planctomycetota bacterium. Classification (GTDB taxonomy): domain Bacteria; phylum Planctomycetota; class UBA1135; order UBA1135; genus Saltatorellus. The sequence continues at coordinate 1,595 of JBCDGE010000057.1, forward strand.
TCCGCCCGAAGAGGTTGCGCGCCGTGTAACCGAATCCGACGAGCGACAGGACGAGCAGCGCCGACGTCACCCCGACCGCGACGAGGAACCAGAGTCGACGGAGCCGGAACGCCCAGTCGGCGATGGTCGCCGCGCTGGCGCCGACCGCGAGTACTCCGCGGGAGGGGTGCAGGACGCGCCAGAGGAAGAACAGCACCGACCCGCTCTCGACGAGGAACGCGATGCGCGCGAGCGCGTCGGCGTTGGCGCTCGTATCGACGTTGAGCAGGAAGTCGCCGGCGAGCGCCGCGAACGGCGTCACTGGAAGGACGAGCGTCGAGTACTTGCGCACGAGGCGCACCGATCGCTCGGACCACTCGAAGTGGCACTCGGCGAGCCCGCCGGGCGTCGTCAGCACGCGCAGGGAACCGAAGATGAGCGCCGCGGCCGCCGCCCGGTCGCAACCGAGGCCGAATGCGGCGGCGAACGGGTCCTCGGAGAACACGCCGCCGCCCAGGTAGCGGAGCGCCAGGAACGGAGCGGCGTACGAGGCGGCGAGGATCGTCGACGCGAGCAGCGCGCGCACGGTCGGCAGGATCGAGACCTGCTGGCGCTGCCGCGCCGCCTCCCCCTCGCGCCGGATCGCGCGCCGGCTGCTCCCCCGCACGCCGAGGAGCGCGAGGAGCCCGACGAGCACCATCGAGACCACGAACGACTCGCGGGCGAAGCTCTCCCGCATGGAGCGGAAGAACGCGCTCCACCGCGGCGCGCTCGCGAGCGTGCGGACCTCCGCGGTGAAGGCGTTCGCCGGCATGCGCCAGATCGGCGGCGCGCTCTGGATCCAAAGGACGCGCTCGGCGACGTAATCCTCGTACTCGTCGAGCCGCTCGCCGAGCTCGCGCCGCGCGACGTCGAGCTCGACGAGGCGATCGAACTTCTCGACGAGGATCCCGCGGTCCTCGCGGAGAGCGTCGAACAGGTCCTCCAGCAGGCGGAGCGCGACCTCGCGGGCCTCGTCCGGCGGCTTCCCCTCCTCGGTCGCGGCCTCGACGAGTCCGTCGATCCACGCCTCCTCGTTGCGCAGTTCGTCGAGCGCGATCGCGCGCTCGAATTCCAGGACCTGGGAGTCCGTCAGCTCGGCCTGCACGTCGTCCTCGGCGTACAGCGCCGCGCGCACGTCGAAGGTCCGCCGCCGCTCCTGCCGCAGGTGCAGGCTGATCGCGTTCGTCAGGCCGACGATCTCGACCCGCCGCTGCGTCTCGTCGAAGCGGCGCTCGACCTCCTCCAGCGCGGACCGTGTCCGCGCTAGGGACGCGACGATCTCCTCGAGCCGACGCGCCACCGCGACGCTGTTCTCGCGCAGGTCGAGCGTTTCCTGGGCGACCTCCGAGAACGCCGCCCCCTCCATGACCGCCTCCAGGGCGTTCTCGCGCGCGCGCTCCTCGTCCTCCTCGGTGACCTGGCGCCGCTTGGCGAGGAGCGCCGTCTCGACGGCGGCGTACGCGTCCTCGGCACGAGTGAGGCGCCGGCGCGCCGCGCGGAGACGCAGCGATCGCAGGTGCGAGCGCACGTCGAAGGTCTGCTCGTCGGTGCGGATCGCGGCGACCTGGGAGGTCGCGGCCTGGCGCTGGGCGCGCGCGAGCGCGAGCCGCGCCGCAGCGAGATCGACGTCCTCCTCGGGCAGGCTGCCGGCGCGCAGCGTCCCGTCGAGCTCCTCGATCCGCGCGAGCAGCTCGGAGAGCGTCTCCGTCATCTCGCGCCGACGCTCGGTCTCACCGGACTGCTCGGTCAGGTACCGGTCGACGAGCGCCTGCGCCTGCGCGCGCTCCGCACGCGCCTCGCTCTCCAGGTTCTCGAGGGCCTCGAGCGTCAGTTCGCCGATGGGCGCGGGCGGCTCGGCCTCGGTGGCCAGCTCGGCCTCCAGCGCCGTGATCTCCTCCGGCGCGCGGTCCGCGGCGTCCTGGATCGTCGCGCCAGTCGCGCGCCACGACTCGGCGTTCGCCAGCTCGTCGAGCGCGCCCTTGTAGGCGAGTACGAGGGCCTTGGGCCTGGAATCGCCCTCGACCTCCTCGAGGCCGCGCGCCCACTCGAGCCGCTCCTCGACCTGCGCGCGCCCCAGGACCTGGGAGGACCCCTCCCCCTCGGCCTGCGCCGTCTCCCCCTGCGTGGTCGGCGAACCCAGCGCGGGTGCGAGCGCCGATGCCAGGAGCGCGGCGAGGACGAAACGCATCGGGGCAGACTACTCCTCGTCGTCGTCTCCCGTGTATCCGATCCCGCGGAGCTGATCGAGCCCCTGCGCGCCCACGCCGAGGACGAGCGGCGGACGCGACTCCCGGGCCTCTTCCACGATCTCGCGGATCCGCCCGACGTGCTCGCGCACGCTCTCCGATGCGACGCGAGAGAGGTCCTCGGCGTCCACCGGATCGCTGAGCGCGTCGAACCTGCGCATGTCCGAGTCGGGGAGGTCCTTCACGCCGAGCTCCGTCTCGCGCCAGTGCGTGACCTCGGTGCCGCGCCGGATCCCGTAGATCTGCTGGTAGGTCTGCTTGCCCCAGATCCCCTTGGTGGTCTCGAACAGCGCCTCGTCGGGCGGCCGATCGTCGACGAGGTGCACGCGCAGCCCGGGGATCTCGAGATTCGCGCCCACGAGCGACGCGATCGTCGTCGGGACGAAGCGGTTCGAGACCACGCCGCTGCGGGTCCCGCGCGGGATGCCGGGCCCGCGCATCACGAGCGGGGAGCGCACGAGCTCCGCCCACACGTCGTGCCCGTGGCCACGGAAGCCGTGGTCGAAGACCTCCTCGCCGTGGTCGGACGTGAAGACGACGATCGTCGACTCGGAGAGGCCGAGCTCGTCGAGCTTGTCCAGGACCTCGCCGAACCAGCGGTCACCGGTGGCGACGCTCGCGTCGTAGAGCGCGCTTGCGTACGTCTTGACCGCCTCGGAGGGCGTGTCCCGGCGCAGGATCCCGCGGAAGCCCGCCTCGGGCCAGTCGGGCGGCGGCAGGGGCAGCGCCATGCGCTCCGCCTCGTCGGGGTGCGGGGAGTGCGGCGCGTGCGGGTCGACGAGGTGCAGGTAGAGGAAGAAGCGCACGGGCGCGTGCACCTCCAGCCACTCCAGCGCCGGCGGGACCACGACGTCCGACATGCGGAACTCGGGCACCTCGACCTCGAACGTCTCGAAGCCCTGGTCGAAGAACCGGTCCGGCTCGACGATCGGATTGCCGGAGAACGCCGCCGTCGTGTACCCGCGGGCCTGCAGCGCCTCGGCGAGCGTCTCGATGCGCTGGCTGAGCGTGCAAGCCTTCGAGCTCTTGACCCCGTGGGAGTCGGGGAGGAGCCCGGTCAAGAGCGACGCGGTCGACGGCCACGTCCAGCTCGACGTCGTGTACGCGTCGTTGAAGAGGAGCCCGTCCCTGGCGAACGCGTCGAGGCGCGGCGACGTACCGCGGCCGTAGCCGTAGCAGCCCAGTCGATCGCGCCGGAGCGTGTCCATCACGACGTAGACGACGTTGGGCGCCTCGCGGCGCGCGACCCGCCGCCGCTCGCGGTAGGTCCGCACGAGGGACGCGCCGCCGAAGCCGAGGCGCAGGCCGTCGTCCGTGAGCCCCTCGACGTCCTGTCCGGGAGCGAAGTCCGTCTCGAAGCGCACGAGCTGGCCCGCGTTCACGGGCAGGCCGCGCGCGCCGTCGACCTCGACGTGCTGCCACTGCATCGACGTCGTGTCGAAGGTGCCGGCCGGCATCCGCCGGTGGGCGATCGTCCGCTCCCACGCGACCTTCCCGTCGACGCGAATGCGGTAGACGATCCGCAGCTCCTCCACGTCCGCGGGCAGTCGCTCCACGACCGAGAAGTCCGCGCCGGCGGCAGCGACGAGCCGCGTCCCGTCGGGGAACCTCGGGACGGTGAACTCCTGGGTGGCGGGCGGCGGGAGGACGAGCGAGGGCTTGTCGCCCGTGTCGGTCCTCTGGTCGACCGCGGGCGTGAGCACGCCGGGCGCGGGCGGCGCGGTGGTCCTGGAGCGGAAGGTCGTGAACAGGTCGGGCGCCGCGACGAGGTCCATCAGGACGACGCGGACCGGCATCCCCTCCTGGGCCGCGCCGACCGTCCGCGAGAGGCCGAGCGGGAACCCGATGCCGACGAGCACCCCGAGCGCGAGGGGGAGGACGCCCCGGAACCCGAGGCGACCGAGGCCGATGCCGAGGAGCGCCAGCCCGAGGGCCGCGACGACGACCGGCACGCCGAGTCCTGGCTCGGACGCGGGGAAGTCGCTCAGGAACGCGCCGAGCGCGAGGAAGGTGACGGTCGCGCCGAGCGCCGTCATCGGGGCGCGGCGCGCGCGGGAGGCGGCGTCGAGGACGAGGGCCGACACCACGCCGGCGATGAGCGCCTCGCCCAGAAGCTCCGGCCAGCGCTCCGCCTGCGCGACCACGCGGAGGGTGCGCGCGTCGTCGCCCAGCCGCGCGGGCGTGGCGCCGATGACCAGGAGGGCCCGCGCCACGGCCGCGATCCCGCCGAGGAAGAACGCCAGCGGGAGGACGTCGAGGACGAACCTCGAGCCCTCGTGCGGGTCGTGATCGGGCTCCATCGCCATGCAGGGCGGAGCCTAACGCGCGCTCCCCAACAGGATTCACCCCCAGTACGCCTCATCGGGCCCCTCTGGAGCCCGATCGGAGCGCATTAGCATACTTGCGATTAGTCTACCCGTACGTATTCTCCGCGCGAGTCCTCCGCGATCCCCTTCAGGAGAGCGGAGTCCTTTCCCACCGCGATGCAGTGGATCCGCACGCCGCGGACGGAGTTCCAGCGGACGATCTCCTCGCGCAGGGTCGGCACGTCGGTGATCTCGCCCACGCTGGGGTCGCCGTCCGTCAGGAGGTAGATCGTGTCGACGCGGTCGTCGTCGAACGCGGCAGCCAGCGCGTCGTAGACGTTCGTGCCGCCGTCGGCGCGGAGCCTGGAGACGAAGAGCGACGCGTTCTCGCGCTCGATCTCGTCCATCTCGAGCAACCCGTCGTCCATCGGCCGCGCGGCCCCGGCGAACGGGACGATGTTGAACAGGACGCCCTCGCCGATCCGCGAGAGGGTGGCCTCGAGCTGCTCCTTGGCGACGTCCAGCCGCGTCTTGCCGCGGTAGACCTGCTCCTTCATCGAGCCGGAGGTGTCGACCACGAGCGCGAAGCGGTTCGAGATGATCTCCAGCCCGTAGAACGCGACCTGCGACTCGTTGCTCTCACGGCTCGCCTCGCGTCGGGCGGCAGCCTCGACGACCTCGCTCCAGGGCGGGACGACGAACGACTCGCCCTCCTTGCGCCAGAAGCTCCGCCACGAGCCGACGCGGAGGCCGAGGTCCTTGCCGGTGATGACGGTGAGCGAGTACCACGCGTCGCGCTTGAGGCGTCCGGACTCGTGCTCCAGTCGGTCGATCAGGAAGGGGATCGACGAGCGGTCGCGGCGCCGCCCGACCTGCAGGATCGCCTCCGCGCGGACCGTCGGATCGTCGTCGGTGAGGAGCTCGTGCAGGGCCTCCATCGCCGCGGGCGTGCCCAGCTCGGCCAGTCCCACCGACGCGGCCTGGCGCTTGATCTCGTCCCGGCTCTGCGCCATTTGCGCCGGATCGAATCCACGGACGCCCGCGCGCGCGACCATCTCGAGGGCGATGCGCCGGACGGTCGGCTCGCGGTCCTCGGCGAGGCGCTCGACCATCCGCATGTGGTCGGTGCCGCCCCGCGCGTTCATCGCCCGGAGCGCGTGGTAGCGGAGCGCGGGGTCCTTCGACTGCGCCCCCTTCTCCAGGACCGCCTCGACCCCGACGTCGAGGTTCGCGCTCTCCCCGCGCGGGTGATTCTCCATCGTGACGAGGACGAAGCGACGCATGGCGTAGCTGCCGGTCTTGCTCCCGACGAAGCGCGCCATGCGGTCGAAGTGCGGCTGCGACTGGAACCTCCACAGCACGGCGACCGCCCGATCGCGGGAGCCCGAGTGCGGCGTGATCCAGCCGTCCAGGACGAGCTCCAGAGACGCTGCGTCGTTCCGCATCACGAGCTCGGGCGCCAGACCGCCGACCGCGAACGCCTTGGCGCGATCGTCCCGTGCGGTCCGTGCGACGACGTACAGCGAGTCGTACGCGACCTCCCCGAACGCAGCGAGCGCCTGGGAGGCGGCGAGCGCGTTCGCCTCGTCCGAGCCCTTCGCGTGGAACTCCAGCGTGTTCAGGGCCTTCGGGCGGAGCTCGGCGTCCCCCATGAAGTGCCCCATCGCGGCGAACGCGCGCTTCTTGCTCCAGACGCGCCGGAGCTCGTCGATGGAGCGCTCGAGGGTGTGGAGCGCCTGCGGCGTGCCGATCTGCCCCAGCTCGTCGAAGAGCCCGCGCGGGGTCTTGTCGCCCCGATCCTGGATGACGGCCCAGATCTCCGACACGCGGTCGCGCGCCGATCGATCGCCGGCCCCTGCGTTCGGGCCGACCGAGAGCCCACGGGAGAGACCCGGAGAGAGGACCGTCAGAAGGGTGAGGAGCGCCACCGCGGAGCGGGCGGCGGGTCGTCGGAGGACCGCGAGAGTGCGGATCATCGGTGGTGGGACTCGCTGGGTGTGCCGGGGGGGGCGCCAGGAAGGGCGACGGGGCCTAGCGTCGTTCGAACGACCGGTCACCGGGTGACCGACGGTCGTGGCGCGCGCCGATTAGACTGCCCGCCTCCATGGACGCTGGCGATCCCGCTCCCGGTCCCTCGAGTTTCGATCCGGCCGCCGGCACCACCGTCGTGCGGCCCGGAGCGCCGTCGGAGCCGGGAGTGCCGTCTGAGCCCGGAGTGCTGGCGGAATCGGGGGGGCTCCGCCGCCGGTCGGCCCTCGTCCTCTTCCTGCTCCTGGGACTCTTCGCCGTCGCCGCGCTGGTCGAGGCGTCGCCGGAGAGGGCGACGCTCGCTGGCATCGAGGGGCCACCGTGCCCGTCGACCTACGTCCTCGGGGACGTCGGCTGCCCCGGCTGCGGCCTCACCCGCGCGACCGCCATGCTGCTCGACGGGGAGTTCGGCTCCGCGACGAACCTCCAGCCGGCCGCCTGGCTCGTCCTTGCCCTCGCCGCGGTGGCCGCGATGGTCCACGCTCGCATCGCGGTCACCGGCAGAACGACCGCATGGAACGGACGCGTGCTGCGTAGCGCACGCGTCGTACTGCTCGGCGGGCTGCTGCTCGTCTGGCTCGCCCGCCTCGCCTGAATCTGTACCCCATGGAACTCGCCTTCCAGTTCGTCGTCTGGGCGGTGTTCGGCGCCATCGTCGCCGTCATCGCGCAGAGCCGTGGCCGGACGCCCGTCGGATGGTTCTTCATCGGGCTCGCCGCCCCCTGCATCGGCCTCATCCTCGTGATCGTCCTGCCCGATCTGAAGCGCGAACAGGCCCAGAAGGAGCGCCTGCGTCGCGAGAACCAGCGCCTGCGCGAGCGGGCCCGCAAGGACCGCCAGGTCGCCGATCAGCGCCACGCCGCCACGATCAAGCGACTGGGCGCGCACGACGCGGTCCTCGGCCTCGACACCCGTGCGGCGGAGGAGGCTCCCCCGCAGCTCCCGTCCCACCCCCCCTCCAGCGATCCGACGGACGATGACGCCCCTCGGATCGATCCGGAGAGCCGCTGGCACTACGCGGCGACCGAGGACTCCGGATCGGAGGGGCCGATCTCCTTCCGCGCGCTCCGAGCTCTCTGGGAGTCGGGAGACATCGGACCGGACTCGCTCGTATGGTCGAAGGGGATGGAAGACTGGATCGCGATCGGCGACGACTCGACCCTGGAAGAGGAGCTCCGCCGTGGGTGACGTTCCCCCTCCCAGAGGCGCCCGGCCGAGCGGCCCTCTCCCTGGACCCGGCCAGAGCGCACCGGACGACTCCGCGAAGGGCCCGCTCGACGATGCCGTGCCCTTCGAGTCCTCGGACGACCCGACCGTGCCGCGCTACGGCTGGTTCGCCGGCGTTCTGGAGGGACACCTCGGGGACGCCGACGGACTCCGCGCGGCGACGTCGTCGATCCAGGCCCTTCGCATGGTCGGGTGCGATCTGGAGATCGACGGAGGCCGGTTCAGCTTCCTCTTCGACGAGACCCCCGTGCCCGGGCCGCGGCTCTCGGTCGACAACCAGCACGGGCTGGTCGCCGGGCTCAACGCGCTCGTGATCGCTGCCGCGAGCTCGGCGCCCCTGGAGTCCACGCTGCGCGGATCCCTCGTCTATCCGACGAGCGTCGTCGAGACGCTCTTCGCAGTGCAGGACGGCCAGATCCGCCCCTTGAGCCGTCGGCGCGAGCTGGAGGAGCGCGACCGCGCGCACGCTCCGGGCGCGTCGTCCCCGGGACAGGTCGAGGCCTCGCTGAGCGGGATCGACGCCAAGCGAGGAATCCTCCTGCTCGTGCTCGTGCTGATCGCCGCCGTCGGGGTCGCGTGGAACCGGGGCTACCTGGAGCTCGTCCGTGAGACGTTCTTCTCGCGCAGCGTGGAGGAGGTCCCGGCCCGCACCGGCCCGTTCGGCGAGCTGCTGGAGCTCGAGGTCGAGAAGAAGCTCGGCAAGTTCGTCTGCACCGTGCGTCGCGGTCCCGCCTACCCCAAGACCTCGGAGGACGTCGACGCGCTCGCCGCGGACGCGAAGTCCCCGGCGGAGCGCGCCGCGGCGAACGCCGTCGGCAACGGCGGCGTGGTCGGCGTCGCGCTGATGGACGACCAGCGCGAGGTCGTGATCTCGGCCGAGGTCCGCCTCGCCGCGCTGCTCGAGGACGACGAGGCGGAGGTCGAGGCCTCGCTGCGCGCGAAGCTCCGTGGACGCATCATCGAGCTCGTCCTCGACCCGACGGTCAAGGGGGCGGACAAGGACTGACGCGATGACGGACGGCGCCCGGACCTGGCCCGTCGGGAGGCAGGTCGCCGACGACGAGGCGATCGCGACGACGTGCGACGCGTGCGGGACGCATTGGCGCGTCCACCGCAACCTCGCCGGCTACCGCTTCCAGTGCGGGGAGTGCGGCGCGTGGGTGTCGGTGCCGTCCCCGGAGGAGCCGACGCCCCTGCAGATCGAGGCAGCGCGCGCGATGGAGGTGAGCAACGCCGAGGCGAAGGCCGCGAGCGTCGACGCCGCGCGCCGCACCGTCGACGAGCTCCCGCGCGACGCGCAGGGCATGGTCGAGATCGACCTCCCGGAGGGCGTCGTCTACCAGGGCCGCATCCCCAGCGGCACGGCGATGGCGGCCGGAACGCTCGTCCACGCGCGAGAGGAGGAACGCGCCCGCTGGACGAGCCGCACGATCCTCGAGGTCGGTGGGATGTTCGCGGCCATCGTCCTGCCCTTCATCGTCACGCTCGAACTCTTCAGCGAGGACGAGGCGGCGGTGCTCATGCCGCTGTCGTCGCTGATCGGCGGCGTGCTCGTCGTTCTGATCGGGCTCGCGGCGCCGCGGTACACCTTCGGCGCGCTGCGCCGCGCGAAGCTGCGCTACTTCGTCGAGGCCGTCGCGGTGGCCGCCGTTGCGTTCGCGGTCGCGACCGGCTGGGCAGCGCTCATCGACGAGGTCTTCGACGTGAGCATGGACGACGACCTCGCCGAGATCGGCGCGCTGCTCGGTCCGGTCCTCATGATCGCCGTGATGGCCGTCGCTCCCGCGATCTTCGAGGAGCTCGCGTTCCGCGGTCTCCTTCACGGGCGGCTGACGGCGCTGATGGGGCGCGGCCCGGGCATCTTCACGACGGCGGCGTTCTTCGCGCTCGCGCACGGGATCGGCTTCGGCAGCCCGCTGCACCTCGCCCTCGGGGTGATCCTGGGCTTCCTCAGGGAGCGATCGGGCAGCCTCCTGCCAGGGATGCTCCTGCACTACCTCTACAACGGCGCGATCGTTCTCTCGATGAGCGTATGACGACAGCGTCCGATCCTGGGACGGGCGTCTGCGCGCGGTTAGGGGAATCGATTACAGCGGGGGGAGGTCGGCGGTCGATCCGGGCCACGAGGGAGCACCCAGGGACCATGACCGAGCCGATTTCGCCGCAAGAACGCGACCCGCGGGACCACGCGGAGAGCGATCCGACCGAGGAGCAGTCCGATCGCCGGCTGAGGCTCGTCGGCAACGAGGCGCGCAGCGGGGACCGGATCGAGACCAAGGCGGGAAGCGTGCTCGGCGTCGGCCGCTGGAAGGATGTGTCGCGCAAGCTCCTGCTGCCGGCGGACGAGTGGCGTCGCCGCTGGCCGAACGCTCCGGAGGGCTGGCTCCTGGCCCGAGCCCACCTGCCCCTCATCTCGTCCCTCGCCCGGATCCGGAGCGACCTGGAGGCCGGCCGAGCGCTCGGGAGCGTCTTCGAGATGCTCGCCTCGGGCGGCGGGATCGAGCTGCCCTGCGGCGACCTCGGGGACGCCGAGTTCGGGCTCGTGGTCCCGGACGCGATCGAGCTGGAGTACATCGCCGAGGCGATCGACGAGGCCCTCCACGGTCAGGTCCGCGCAACGGACCTCCAGGGGCCGCTGCGGGACCGTTCGCGGGCCCGCGTCGAGCTCCTCTAGCGCCGGGCCGCTGTAGCACCGCGAGAAAGCGCGCTCGGGGTCCACAAAGGACGGAGCGTCGCGGCCGGGTTCCTCGCGTTGGGGACTCATGCCCCGTCGGAGGGGGCCTATTCTGTCGTGCCGCAAACCCCGGCAGGACGCCGGACAGAGCCCGACGATGACCTCGACCTCCGCCCAGAACACCTCCGCCGGAGAGCTCCCCCTGCAGCAGCTCGACCGCGTCGTGATCCGCTTCGCCGGTGACTCTGGCGACGGCATGCAGGTGACGGGCAACCAGTTCACGCGGACGAGCGCGCTGTTCGGCAACGACCTCGCGACGCTCCCCGACTTCCCGGCCGAGATCCGCGCGCCAGCCGGCACGCGTCCCGGCGTCTCCGGCTTCCAGCTGCAGTTCAGCGCGTCGGACATCCACACGCCCGGTGATCAGCCCGACGTGCTGGTCGCGATGAACCCGGCCGCGCTGATGGTCAACATCGGCTCGCTCAAGGCAGGCGGCGTCGTGATCGTGAACACCGACGCCTTCAAGGCGACGGACCTGCGCAAGGCGAAGTGCGACACGAATCCGCTCGAGGACGGGACGCTCGACGGTTTCCGCGTCATCGAGGTCGACATCAACACGCGCGTCGGCGAGGCGCTCGCGGACTCGCCGCTGTCGAACCGCGACAAGCAGCGCTGCAAGAACTTCTACACCCTCGGGCTGATGTACTGGGTGTACAGCCGCCCGCTGGAGCCGACGCTCGAGTGGCTGGAGAAGAAGTTCGCCGGCAAGGACGACCTCATCGAGGCGAACCAGACGGCGCTGAAGGCCGGCTACAACTCCGGTGACATCCGCGAGCTGTTCCAGGGCCAGTACGAGGTCCCCAAGGCGAAGCTCGCTCCAGGCACGTATCGAAACGTGATGGGGAACCAGGCGCTCGCCATCGGCCTCGTCGCCGGGGCGCGCCTCGCGGGCCTCCAGCCGGTCTTCTGCTCGTATCCGATCACGCCGGCGTCGGGCGTCCTGGAGTCGCTCGCGGCGTACAAGAACCACGGCGTCGTGACGATCCAGTCCGAGGACGAGATCGCTGCGATCTGCTCGGCGATCGGGGCCTCGTTCGCGGGTACGCTCGGCATGACTGGAACCTCGGGGCCGGGCATGGCGCTGAAGGGCGAGGCGATGGGCCTCGCGATCGCGACCGAGCTGCCGCTCGTCATCGTCGACGTCCAGCGCGCAGGCCCCTCGACCGGCATGCCGACGAAGGTCGAGCAGTCCGACCTCCTGAGCAGCATCTATGGCCGCAACGGCGACGCGCCTATGCCCGTCGTCGCCATCAGCAAGCCGAGCGACGCGTTCGAGCTGTCGATCGAGGCGTGCAGGATCGCGGTGCAGTACATGACGCCGGTGATCCTGCTCTCGGACAACTTCATCGCGAACGGCGCGGAGCCCTGGCAGCTCCCTGACCTCGACGCGCTCCAGCGCTTCGACGTCGAGTTCACCACGGAGAAGACGGACGACTTCCTGTCGTTCGGGCGCGACGACAAGCTCGCGCGCCCGTGGGTCAAGCCCGGCACGCCGGGGATGGAGTTCCGGATCGGCGGCCTGGAGAAGGCCCCGACGAGCAACATCAGCTACGACCCGGACAACCACCAGCGGATGACCGACATCCGCCACCAGAAGGTGCGGAACGTGGCGGACACGATCCCGACGCCGACGGTGGACGGGCCGGACTCCGGAGACCTGCTCGTCGTCGGCTGGGGTTCGACGGTCGGGATCCTGACGCAGGCCGTGGAGACGGCGCGTGCGAAGGGCCTCTCGGTCTCGCGCATGCACCTCACGCACGTGTGGCCGCTGCCCCATGGACTGGACGAGATCTTCTCGCGATTCGACGGCATCCTCGTGCCGGAGATGAACGTGGCGCAGATGACCGTGCTGCTGCGCGGCGAGCTGCCCGACCACGACTACATCCCCTACAACAAGGTCACCGGCCAGCCGTTCCTGGTGGCCGAGGTCGTGACCGAGATCGAGCGCGTCCTCGCGGAGCGCAGCAAGAAGGCCTGAGGCCGGCGATCCGATGACTGACGTCGAACGACCGAAGCTGACGAAGAAGGACTTCGCGTCGGACCAGGAGGTCCGCTGGTGCCCTGGCTGCGGCGACTACGCGATCCTGAACGCGCTGCAGCGATACATGGCGGAGACCGAGGCCGATCCCGCGAAAACGGTCTTCGTCTCCGGCATCGGCTGCTCCAGCCGCTTCCCGTACTACATGAACACGTACGGGTTCCACACGATCCACGGCCGCGCCCCGGCCGTCGCGACGGGCGTCAAGGTCGCGAACCCCGAGCTCGACGTGTGGATCGTCACCGGCGACGGCGACTCGCTGTCGATCGGCGGCAACCACCTGGCCCACATCCTGCGCCGCAACCTCGACGTGAACATCCTGATGTTCAACAACGAGATCTACGGCCTGACCAAGGGGCAGTACTCGCCGACGTCGCCGGTCGGGACGAAGAAGAAGTCGACGCCGATGGGCTCGATCGACCGTCCGTTCGAGCCGGTCCAGTTCGCCCTCGGCTCACAGGCGACCTTCGTCGCGCGGACGATCGATCAGGACCAGAAGCACATGTCGAAGACCCTCGCGGCGGCCGCCGCGCATCGAGGCACGTCCTTCATCGAGGTCCTTCAGAACTGCGTCATCTTCAACAAGGACTTCTACGCGTCGACGGTCGAGAAGAAGGTCCGCCCGGAGCGCACGATCGACCTCTCGCCGGGCAACCCGCTCGTCTACGGCGGCGACTCGGACAAGGGACTCCGCTTCCGCGGGTTCGAGGTCGAGCGCTGCGCCGCCGACGAAGCGGACGTGTGGCACTCCGACACACAATCACCCGCACCCGCGGTGCTCCTGTCCGGCATGCGGGACGACGAGCAGATGCCTGTGCCGATCGGTGTGTTCCGGAACGTCGAAGCGCCGATCTACGAGACCGGCGTACACGCCCAGGTCGAGGATGCGATCGCGCGCAAGGGCGAGGGTGACCTGCGGGACCTGGTCTACGCGGGCGAGGTCTGGACGGTGCCCGCGGACGAGGCCTGAGGCGCTCCGACGAGTCTTGAAGGGCCCGCGCTCCCGATGGGAGCGCGGGCCCTGTCCTTTTGCGGCCCGATCAGCGCCCGAAGGCGTCGTGCGGGAACGGTCCCGGGTCCTGGATGATGTTCTCGCCGCTCCAGTAGTCGATCGTGTTGAAGACCAACACGTCGCCGAAGAGAGCGATCGGATAGACCGGGATGAAGTTGAGGCCGAGGAAGATGATCTCGTCGACCCAGTCCTGATCGGTCGCCCTGGCGTTCCAGTTGTTCAGACCGTTGAACAGGTTGTTCGGTCCGAGGCAGCCGGCGAGACCCAGCGACAGCGCGGCGGCGGGGAGGAGTGACTTCAAGTGGATAGTGGCGAGTGAAGGATCGTGGCGGACGGGAGGGGACGATCCGATCCGTCCCCTCCACCGTCTCCGCGGGACACTAACGTCCGAAGGCGTCGTGCGGGAACGGTCCCGGCTCGCTGATCGGGTTGTCGCCGCTCCAGTAGTCGATCGTGTTCACCACGACGACGTCGCCAAGGAGAGCGAGGCCGTAGACGGGGATGAAGTTGAGGCCGAGGAACACGAGCTCGTCGACCCAGTCCTGGTCGGACAGGCGCGCGTTCCAGTTCGTGAGCCCGTTGTACATGTGGTTCGGGCCGAGGCAGCTCGTCGCGCCAAGCGTCAGCGCGGCAGCGGCAATCATCTTCTTCATGGTGCGGTCGTAATTGGTCCTGGGGATGGAGTGAATGCGCGTCCGCAGGACGCGGTGGGCGTAAGCGTACGCACTTGGCGTCGCTCGTTGCACGGCCGTCCGTCGGGCGCTTCGCAAATCGGCGGACTGCTGTACGGGTCTCTCACGAGAGCCTTCGTCCGCCCCTGGGAGGTTCCGGACAAGGTTCTCGCAACTTCCGTCGCCGCCGGGGTTTGAAGCGGGGGTGCCGGTCAGCGCTGGCGACGCAGCGAGAGCACGTCGTCACCGTCCAGGAGGATGAACCGGGCGCCATCGCCGCGAAACCGCTTCGGATCGTGGAACGCCCACTCGATGTCGCCGTCGGGCTGGACCTCCACGAGTTGCGGATCGTCCGGGGCCTGACACGGCCGCGCTTCGACGCGATGGCCGCTGGCGAGCGTCGCCCGGGCGACCGGGGCGGTGCCGTCGTCCTCGAACGCGTCCAGGGTCTCGACGACCGTGTCGGTCGCCGTGTCCACCACCACGGCAGGGCCGTCGCCCTCAGCCAGCAGGACCCGCCCGTGCCCCCCCGAGGTGTCGCCGCGCCACTCCATGGCGTCGAGCCCCTCGATCGGCCGCTCCCAGAGGACCTCCGGCTTCCCGATCGCGATCTCCCGCAGCAGGGCCACCCGCCCCTCGTCGGGGTCCGCGGCCAGGATCCTGCGGGGCTGGTCGGATCCGAAGGCCGATCCGTCCATGAGCGCCGCTCCGAGGGTCGCGCGCACGCCGGGTCGACTCGCCTCGAACGAGTCCACCTCGTCGGCCGTCACCCGGGTGTCGAACAGGACGAGCCGCTCCAGGTGCTCCAGCTCCGCGAGCGGTTCGAGGGCCGCGCCGCAGACTTCGGTGGAGTGCACGTTGACGTAGCGCAGCGCGGGGGCCGCCCGGCAAACGGCCTCGACGGCCTCGGAATCGACGTCCGTCCGCTCCAGGTGGAGCCGCTCTAGGACCTCCATCGGCGGGAGCCCTGCCAGCGCGGCGGCGGCGTTCGAGCGCCCCGCCAGGTCGAGGTCGACGACGCGCGAGGCGACGGGACCGAGCGCGGCGAGGCGCGTCGCGTCGGGGGCGACATCGACGTGCCGCCAGCTCACGTCCAGCCGCCGGGACGCGGAAGGGAGGCCCAGGTCGGCGGCGATCGAGGCGATCCGCGCGCCCGTCATGGCGCGGACGTCGTCCAGGTCGGCGGCGGCCTGCTGTTCGTCCTCGCTCGCGCCGGAGAGCTGGCGCTCCAGTTCGTCCATCGGAGCGCCGGACTCGATCCACCTCCGCAGCGCGTCGATCGCCCCGGGGTCGAGCGCGTCGCCCTTGGGCGGCATCGCGTCGGCGTCGTCGCGCGGCAGGAGGACCCGATACAGCATTTCACTGTCCTCGGGGCTCTCCAGGTCGAGCTGGTCCGGCCAGCCGGAGACCACGTCGAGGCGAAGGTCGCCCTTCACCTTGTCCTCCTGATGGCACTCGAAGCAGCGCGCGCGGAACGCCTCGACGAGGATGGCGACGTCGCTGACCTCCGGCGAAGGCGCGGGCGCAGCCGTCTCCTCTGGCGTCTCCTCGGGTGTCCTCTCTGGCGCCGGTTCGAGCGATTCGGGCTCGCTGCTCGTCGGCGGTAGGACCGCGCGCTTGCGACGGCGCTCCTTCGGCTCCTCGCCGAGCCAGGGCGCGAGCTCCGGCGGCGCCACCGCCGAGAGGAACGTCCGCCCGTGCGTGATCATCCCCCCGCTATGCCCGGCCAGCGTCAGCGTCGCGGCGCACGCGAAGAGCGCGAGCCGGCGCGCGAACGCAGCCGTCCCGTCGCGTCCGAAGAGGTCGACGAGCGCGACGATCACCCCGAGGACCGCGGCGACGATCGCCAGGTTGCGGTGCTCGTCCACGAGCGAGCTGCCGTAGCCGCCCGTATCAGCGAGGAGCCACCCGGTCACCGCGGCGACGACCGCGGAGAGCCCGAAGGCCGCGTGCACGACGCGTCGTGCCGGGATCGTGCCCCGCGAGAACAGCGACACGAATTCGAGCAGCAGCGACGCCGCCAGCAGACCGATCGGCATGTGCAGTACGAGCGGGTGCAGGTGGCCGACGAACTCCAGCCACTGATCCGTCCCGAAGACCTGCGTCGCCAGTTCCCCCTCTTGCGCGCCCTCGATCATCAGGCGAGCACCTCGTGGATCGGCTCCGCTCCTTCGACGCCGACGAGCTTCTGGTCGAGCCCGTTGAAGAAGTACGTCAGCCCGTTCGGATCGAGCCCGAGGAGGTGGAGGATCGTCGCGTGGAGCCGCTTGACGTGGAAGCGGTCGACAACGGCCTTCGATCCGAGCTCGTCCGTCTGCCCGACGCTCGTGCCGCCCTTGATGCCGCCGCCGGCGAGCCACATCGTGAATCCCCACGAGTTGTGGTCGCGCCCGGTGCCCTTGTCGTACTCGGCGGTCGGCTGACGCCCGAACTCCCCGCCCCAGACGACGAGCGTCTCGTCGAGGAGCCCGCGGCGCTCCAGGTCGACGAGCAGCGCGGCGATCGGACGGTCGGTGCGCCCCGCGTGCCGCGTGTGGTTGAACACGAGGTCGCCGTGCGCGTCCCAGTTGTCGTCGTTGTGGCCGCCGCCTGAGTAGATCTGGATGAAGCGCACGCCGCGCTCGACGAGCCGGCGCGCGAGGAGGCACTTCGCGCCGAACCGCCGCGTCTCCTCCCGATCGAGGCCGTAGAGCGCGCGCGTCGCCTCGTCCTCACTGGCGAGGTCGACCGCCTCGGGCGCCGTCGACTGCATCCGGTACGCGAGCTCGAACTGCTCGATGCGCGCGCCGAGCTCGCCGTTGCCGGCGCGCGACGCGGCGTGCAGCCGATTCTCCTCGGCGAGGTGGTCGAGCAGCGCGCGCTGGGCGGCGTCGCTGATTCCCTCCGGTCGCTCCAGCCCGAGGATCGGCGTGCCCTCCGTCCTGATCTGGACGCCCTGGAGCGACGCGGGCATGTAGCCGTTCGTCCAGTTCTTCGCGCCGCTGATCGGTCCGCCGGACTCGTCGAGCATCACGACGTAGCCCGGCAGGTCGTCGTTGATCGTGCCGAGGCCGTAGTTGACCCACGAGCCCAGGCTCGGGTGCCCGGAGATCAGTCGCCCGCAGTTCATGTTCAGGATCGCCGAGCCGTGGATCGGGCTCTCGGCGTACATCGAGTGCAGGAACGCGATCTTGTCGACCTGGGTCCCGACGTGCGGGAAGAGGTCCGACACGTACTTGCCGCACTCGCCGTAGGGACGGAAGCGCCACTTCGGTCCGACGACGCGACCGCCGGCGCGCTTGCCTTGTCGACCGAACGTCGGCACGTCGATCGTCTTGCCATCGAGCGCGTAGAGGTCCGGCTTGTGGTCGAACGTGTCGACCTGGCTCGGGCCGCCGTACATGAACAGGAAGATCACGTGCTTCGCGCGCCCGAGCGCGCGCGGCGTGATCGGCCTGCCGGCGAGCGGATTCGGCGCCGCGCCGCTCGCGGCGAGCGCCTGCCCGGCGAGGAATTCGGAGCCGAGCATGCCGGTCAACGCCACGGCGCCGAACCCGCCCGCGGACTCCCACAGGAGCTCGCGTCGGCTCATGCGGCACCCGCGGCCGCGCTCTCGATCGTTCCCGTTCTTCATGCCAGCTACCGCGTCAATCGAGCCAGGAGAACTCGTTCCGGTTCAGGAGCCCGAGGGCGAACAGCTCGAGGGCGCGCGCCTCGTCCACCCCGATCTCGCCCTCGAACCGATCGAGGAGCGCGAGGGCTCGTTCGATCTCGTCCGCGTTCGCGCTCCGCCCGAACGCGCGCACGATCCCTGACGCGACCCGGTCGCGCCGATCCGCGTGCTCGGCGGCCAGAGAGGCCGCGAACGCCGCGGCCCGCTGCTGGGCGAAGTCGCCGTTCAGCGTCAGGAGCGCCTGCGTCGGGACGTTCGTCGGGAAGCGCTCGGGGCACGGCAGGTCGGGGTCCGGCTGGTCGAGGGCGGCCAGCAGCGGCTCGCGCAGCGACCGCTTCACGTGGACGTAGAGACTGCGCCTGACAGCGTCGTCACCGCTCGCCCTGCCCCAGGCCTGGCCAGGCCGCGACGACGTCGCGAGGACCTCGTCGGGGAGCGGCGGGTAGACGCTCGGACCGAAGCGCACCAGCGACAGCTCCCCGCTCGCCGCGAGAACGGCGTCCCGGTACTCCTCGGCCGTCAGGCGGCGCGGATCGAAGCGCCAGAGGAGATCGTTCCTCGGATCGGCGGCGAGCGCAGCGTCGGTCCCCACCGTCGTTCGGCGGTACGCGACGCTCTCCATCAGGTAGCGCTGCAGCGACTTGCGCGACCACCCGCGCGCGACGAGTTCGGCCGCGAGGTGATCGAGCAGCGCGGGGTGCGTCGGCTGCTCGCCGAGGCGCCCGAAGTCGCCCACCGAGCGACAGAGCCCGCGCCCGAACAGGAACTGCCACGTGCGGTTCGCCTCGACGCGCGCGGCGACGTGCGCGCCGCCGTCGAAGAGCCACGCGGCGAGGGCGCTGCGGCGCCCGCTGGTCCGCGCACCGTCCACACCGCGCGCGGGCGGCTCGTACGCGACGCTCGCCGCGGAGCCCTTGCGCCACGCGGCGGGCACGTTCGGCGCGACCTCGTCGCCGGGCGCGTGAACGCTGCCGCGCAGGTGCACGCGCTGCGTCGGCGGTTCGGGGCCGACCTCGGTCACGACCTGCGCCGGGTACGGCTGGTTCACGACCTCGGCGAGGAGCGTCAGGCGCTGCGCGAGGAGCGCGCGCGCGCGTGCCAGCGCGGGGTCGTCCTTCGCGCCGCCGCCTCGCCGCTCCAGCTCGGCCTCCAGGAGCGCGATCGGGCCACCCTCGGCGGTCGGGTCGCACGCGGTGTCGAGCCCGGCGTCGATGTACTGGCCGCCGAAGTCCTGCTTGCAGTCGATCGCGAGCACGTTCCGGCCCACCACCAGCGCGGCGCGCGCCTCGCGCGGCAGCTGGAAGGAGCCGTATTCGACGACGTAGCCGCCGCGCTCCAGCACGAGCTGGCCGTTCAGGAACACCTGAACGTCGTCGTCGTAGTGCAGGCTGAGCCGGAGCGCGTCGGGGATCGACTCCAGGCGGAACGTCGTCCGGATCTGGATTCGCTCGTTGTGCCAGTCCGTGCGCACGACCGAGCGCGGCGTCCCGCGGCGGCCGAAGCCCGCGCGCCCCTCCTCCCACGCCGCGTCGTCGAACGCGGGCGTGTGCCAGCCGTCGACGGGCTCGCCGAAGCGATAGCGCCACGTCGTCTTGGCGGCGCGCGCGTCGGCGACGAGCGTGCGGACCCGCCGCGCACCGTCGGTCGGGGGCGGCGCGTCGAGCCCGAGCGCGTGGGCCTCGTCCGCGATCGCGCGGTGGACCTCGGCGAGGTCGGCGTCACGCTCGGCGACGGGTCGGACACCGTCGCGCTCGGGGTCGAGGAGCTGCGCCTCGGGCGCGCCGCCGTACGGACGCACACCGCGCACGTGCGCGGTGAGCTCGAAGTACTCGGCCTGGGTGATCGGGTCCGCCTTGTGGTCGTGGCACCGCGCGCAGCCCATCGTCGTCGCCATGACGACCTGGGACAGCGTGTCGATGACATCGGCGCGACCGTCGGCGGCCGCCTGCTTGCGGTCGACGGGCTCGTCGTCCCAGACGCCGAGGCGGAAGAACCCGGTCGCGAGGATCGCCTGGTCGCGGGCTCGCGGATCGTCGAGCTCACGGGCGAGCTCGTCCCCGGCGAGCTGCAGCGCGATGAAGCGGTCGTAGGGAAGGTCGCGGTCGAACGCGCGGACGACCCAGTCACGGTAGCGCCAGACGTTCTTCTTCTTGGTGTCGCGCTCGTACCCGTTCGTCTCGGCGTAGCGCACGAGGTCGAGCCAGTGGCGCGCCTGCTGTTCGCCGTAGTGCGGGCTGGCGAAGAGCCGGTCGAGCAGCGTGGACCAGGCGGCATCGAAGCCGCGGGCATCGACGTCGAGGACGAAGGCGTCGCGCTCTCCGGCCGTCGGCGGCAGACCCGTCAGGTCGAACGTCGCGCGCCGCAGGAGCGCCTCGGGCCCGGCGTGGACTGCCGGCTGCAGCCCGGCCGACTCCAGCCGCGCGGCGATGAACGCGTCGATGGGGTGAGCGCCGTCGGGAGCGGCCGGTACGGACGGCGCGACGAGCGGCTCGTACGCCCACCAGGTCTCCTCGACGCCGGCGACATCGTCGTGCCGGAGCGGGTGCGCGTCCGGGTCGGCCAGTCGGCCCGCGTCGCCCTCGGGCCACGGCGCACCGGCGAGGACCCACGCCTCCAGGACCGCGCGCTCCTCGGCCGGAAGGACGCCGCTCGGAGGCATCGCGAGGTCCGGGTTGCGGTAGCTCGTGACCTCGATCAGCCGGCTCGACGGCAGATCGTCGGGATCGGTCGACCTCCCGCGCGATCCGCCCGCCGCGAAGGTCGCCGCATCGGCGAACGACAGTTCGCTCTCGCGACGCTCACCCCCGTGACAGGGGAGGCAGCGGCTCTCGAGCACGGCGCGCGCTGCTTCGAACTCCGATCCGGGTTCGAAGGCGACCCTCGCCGCGGCGGGTGCGAGGGCGAGGAGAGTGAGCGTCGGGAGCAAGGTCGTGGCGTGCAGGGCGCCACCGACGGTAGTGGATCGACGCGGATCGCGAAACGGCGCGCCCGCGTGTCGCGGCCGCGAGTCAGACCTCTTCGCTCTCGGCCTTCGTGAGCTCCGTGTACAGCTCCGAGAGGCGCCGCGTCACGGGCCCGATCTCGCCGTTCCCGACCGTGCGACCGTCGATCCTCGTCACCGCCGCGAGCTCGCCCATCGTCCCGGTGCAGAACACCTCGTCGGCGCGGTGGAACTCGGTCAGCGAGAGGTCCTCGACGCGGTGCGGGACCTCGTGCCGTCGGCACAGCTCCAGGACGGTCGAACGCGTCACGCCCTCGGGGCACGCGACCGTGCGACTCGTCGCCAGCTCGCCGCCCTCGACCATGAACAGGTGCGTCGCGTTCGTCTCGGCGACGAACCCGCGCGTGTCGAGCATGATCGCGTCGTCGGCGCCGGCCGCGTTGGCCTCCACCTTCGCGAGGATCGACTGGAGGAGGTTGTTGTGGTGGATCTTCGGGTCGAGGCAGTCCGCGGGAAAGCGGCGCAAGGAACTCGTCGCGAGCGTCAGCCCGCCCTTGTCGTAGACGGGCGCCTTGTACTCGGCCAGGACGATCAGCGTCGGCCCGGACTGGTTGAGGCGCGGGTCCATCCCGGAGGTGACCTTCAGGCCGCGGGACAGCGTGAGGCGGATATGGCAGCCGTCGCGCATCCCGTTCGCCTCGAGCGTCTCGCGGATCGCCGCGCGCATCGCGTCGAACGACGGGATCTCGTCGAACGCCATCGCCTTCGCGGAATGCACGAGCCGCTCGAGGTGCTGCTGGAGCCGGAAGATCTTCCCGTCGTAGACGCGCAGACCCTCCCAGCAGCCGTCTCCGCCCTGGACGAGCGAGTCGAACACGCTGACCTTCGCCTGGTCGCGCGGGAGGAGCTCCCCGTCGATGTGGACGAGGATCTCGGCGTTCCTGGGGTCGTAGCTCTGCTTCATGCGCGCGACGTGTCGGTCGTGATCCGGTGAGCGGCGAGCTGGTCGTACAGCTCTTGGCATTCGTGTGCGAGGTCCTCGTAGCCCGGCGCCAGCTCGACCTCGCGATGGGCGTAGGGCGCGAACCCCGTCGAGCGGTACGTGTTGCCGTACCAGAAAGGCCCCCAGCAGCCGTCGGTCGTGCGGGGCCCGGGCTCCCAGGCGAGCATCGCCTCGTCGTAGTCGATCCCCAGCGCGGCGCAGAGCGCGGCGAGTACGCCCGCGGGATCGCGCTGGATGTCGGCGCCCTCGACGACCGGCGGAGCCTCACCCGTCACGCCCTCGATCCACCGGAAGATCTCGACCTGCTGGGGCAGGCCCGTGTCCTCCAGCCGGGCGTCCCCGAGCTTGGCGACGAGCGAGGCGAGCATCGCGCGCGGCTCGCGGATGAGGAACGCATGGCGAAAGCCCTCCAGCCAGCCCCGATCGATCACCGGGAGCAGATGGTGGGCCATGTGCTTCTGGTACCAGACGGTCTCACCGGACGGAGTGGGGCCCGTGAGTCTGGCGGCGACGACGGACCAGTCGACCTCGTGCTGGTCGACGATCTCGCTCGCCTGGGGGTGGGAGGCTCCCGTGGTCGCGAGGTAGTGGGCGTACAGAGGTTCGTCGGAGACGTGGGTGTCCGGCCGGGATCCGAACGAGCGCATGAGCGCCGTCGAGATGTTGCGCGGGCCGGACCACATCGCGATTCGAGTGATCATGGCAGGGGGAGGGAACGGAGCGAGCGGCAGGCCCCGTCATGCTGTACGCTATAGAGATCCCCGGCAAGGCAAATGGTGCCAATAACGGGCCCCATCGATCGCGAAAGCGAACGCGATGCTGCACGAGACCGAGTCGACCCTCCCCGAGCGGATCCGCGCCCTGCGGACGGAGCGTGGATGGAGCCTGCGGGCCCTGTCCGACGCGAGCGGCGTGTCGGCGGGGATGCTCTCCGATATCGAACGGGGCGCCAAGAGCCCGACCGTCCGGCTGGCGTACCAGATCGCCCGGGCGCTCGGCTGCACCGTGACGGACCTCCTGGAGCCGGTCGAGGGGGAGACGGACCCGACTCTCGCCCGCGTCCTGGACGATCCCTACGGGGGCGTCGAGCGGACGAGCTACCCCGATGAACTCCTGCACGGGCGCCTGGAGGTCGCGACCTACCGGCTCGCACCGGGCGCGACGACGGGCACCATGGCGCGGAACCGCAAGGGAACGATCGAGAAGGTGGTCGCCCTGGACGGCGCGGTCGACGTCGTCCTCGACGGATCCGTCCGCCGGCTGGTTGCTGGCGCGAGCTTCTCGCACGGCGTCCACGCCACCGAGTACCGGAACGCGAGCAGGGTCGCGCCCTGCCGGTTCCTGGTGCTCGTCGACAGTTCGCGCTGCTGATCGCTCCACAGAATAGCACGCGCGTGCTATTCTCCTTGCGATGAGCAAGGGCGACGATACGCGCGCCGCGATCCTCACGGCCGGGATGGAGGTCGCTGCCTCCGAGGGCCTGGAGGCACTCAGCATCGGCCGGCTGGCGGACCGCGTCGGCATGTCGAAGAGCGGGCTGTTCGCCCACTTCCGGTCGAAGGAGGCCCTGCAGCTGGCCGTCCTCGAGCACGGCCGGCGTGCGTTCGCGGAGCGCGTCGCGGGCCCGGCGCTCGGCGAGCCGCGCGGCGAGCCGAGGCTGCGCGCGCTCCTCGACGGCTGGCTCGCCTGGAACTGGTCCGAGGACGCCCGCGGCGGATGCCTGTTCCTGCAGGCGGCCGCGGAGTACGACGACCGGGAGGGCGAGGTGCGCGACGCGCTCGTCCGGATCCAGCGCGACCTCCTCGACTTCCTCGTCCGCGCGAGCGAGCTCTGCGTCGAGGAGGGGCACTTCCGGCCCGACGTCGATCCGCGCCAGTTCGCCTTCGAGCTGTTCGCGCTCGTGATGGCGCATCACTTCTACACGCGACTCCTGGAGGACCCCGCCGCCCCGCAGCGCACGCGCGAGGGCCTCGAGCGACTCCTCTCGTCCGCGCACTGAGCCCGGCATCTGCCGGGGACCCGCCGGGCATCCGCCGGGCCCCTCCCGATCCAAGCCCACCTCCTCGCCCACCGACCATGCCGAAAGAAAAAAGCACGACCGTTCGTGCGATTCCGTTCTCCCTGCGAGCAACGCGCTTCGCGCTGACCAACGCCGCGCGCGTCGCACCGGCCCCGGCCGCCCGCGCGGCGAGCTGGATGTTCTGCCGCCCGGCCCGCTACAGGCTCCCCGAGGCCGAGCGTGACCTCCTGAAGGTCGCCGATCCGTTCGACGTGCGCCTCGGCCGCCAGCGCCTGCGCGCGTGGCGCTGGGGCAGCGGCGAGCGCGTCGTCCTGCTCGTCCACGGCTGGTCGGGACGCGGCGCCCAGCTCGGCGACCTCGTGCAGCCGCTGCTCGATCGCGGCTTCACGGTCGTCGCGTTCGACGGT
The DNA here is from genome assembly GCA_038757895.1 of Planctomycetota bacterium. Taxonomy (GTDB): domain Bacteria; phylum Planctomycetota; class UBA1135; order UBA1135; genus Saltatorellus. The sequence continues at coordinate 25,901 of JBCDGE010000057.1, forward strand.
CCGGGGCACGGCGCATCGACGGGCACGAGCTCCTCGCTCGTCGAGATGGCGGACGCGTGCTTCGCCGTCACGCGCACGCTCCGTCGAGCGCCGTACGGGATCGTGGGGCACTCGATGGGAGCGGCGGCGGCCGCGATCGCGACGGCGGAGGGCCTCGACGCGGAGCGCGCGGTGTGGATCTCACCGCCGGCGAGCCTGGCGTACTTCATCGACGAGTACGCAGCGTTCCTGGGCTTCCGCGCCCCCGCACGCGACAGCATCGTGCGGACGATGGAGTCGACCTTCCGCGTCGCCATGGACGACCTCGACGTGGAGCGCATCGAGGTCACGGGCGGCGAGCGGATGCTCGTGCTGCACGACCTGAACGATCGCGAGGTCCCCGCCGAGCACGGTCGCCGCGTGGCGCGCGCGTTCGGCGCCTCCTTCGAGGCGACCTCGGGGCTCGGGCACCGGCGGATCCTGCGCGATCGCGCGGTGGCTTCCCGCGTCGCGCAGTGGATCGGCGGTCACCTCGACGAGGACACGAGCTCGCCGAACGGCTTCGAGGTCGCGAGCGCTCCCGCGACGACGGACGCCATCACGCGCGACCCCGGGTCCAGGAAGTGGACCGAGTCGTTGTAGTGCGCGCCGTCGCCGGGGATCTCACCGACGGTCTCGACGAGGATCGCGCCCGTCCGATCGGCGACGCGGCGGATCGCGGCGTTGTACGCGTCGAAGCCGTCGAGCAGCCTCTCGACGGTCATGTACGGCATGTAGAAGAGGCTGGTGGTGCAGTTCGCCAGCTGCACCTCGGGCGTCTGGTCCCGTCGCACCTTCGGTGAGAACGTCGCGACCGCGACGACGTGAGCCTCACGCTGCGCGGACTCGACGAGCTCGGTCAGGCGCTGCTCGAACGTCCCCGCGAGCGCCTCGAGGTCGAGCTCCAGCTGGCCGCTCACGGCCTTCGCGCGCCGCATGCGCGCGCGGAGCTGCAGGTTCTTCTGGACGAGGAAGTAGGTGAGCGACCACTTCGCGAGCCCCGACGGCTCGCCCACGGACGGCACGGCCAGCCCCGCCTCCTCCGCGACCTCCCGTGTGTCGTGCACCAGGTCGTTCGTCCCGTGGTAGATCACGACGACATCCGGCTGCAGCGGCGCGACGCGGACCTCGAACCTCTCGCGCGAGTGCAGAGACATGTAGCCCGGCACGGCGGCGTTGACCTGGTCGAAGCTCGTCTCCGGATACCGCTCCGCCAGCGCGCCCACGACGAGCGACGGCCACGTCGTCTCGTTCGACGACGCCTCGGCGCAGAACGTCGTCGACCCACCGAGGAACGCGACCCGCACGCGATCGGTGGGCTTCGGAACCTCGATCTCGTCCCCGCGGAAGCTCAGCGCGTTGATGCGGATCCCCGACACGCTGGAGTTCGGCGTCGGGATCGTGCGCCCGGTGACATCGTCGACGACGCGCGTCAGGACGCTCGGATCCGTCGTGCCGTGCCGCCGATACTGCCGCAGCCGGAGCGCGCCCTCGACGGCGCCGAGCCCGAGCAGGACGGCCACGAAGAGGCGCACCACGCGCCGTCTCGTGCGTCCGTCGCTCATCGCTCCATCGGGTACATGAACGCCGACTCGTCGTCCCCGGAGACCAGGTACCAGACGAGCGCTGCGATCGCGATGACGACGACGACCGAGATCACGCGCCACTTCTTGTCGGCGGAGTCCATGCAGCTGGGGGGCAGTGTCCCCGCGAGGTCGCGGGGCGCATCAGTCTACCCGGCCCTCAGGCCGCCGCGGCGCGCGGGAGAGTGAGGCGGAACGCGGCACCGCTCGTGGTCGGGAGCAGGTCCAGACGCCCGCCGAGCTCGTGCGCGAGCTCCCGCGACAGCGCGAGGCCGAGCCCGACGCCGGGAGCCGGATCCGAGGAGTCCCGTCCCGCGCGCTCGAAGGGCTCGAAGATCGCCTTCCGACGGGACGGTTCGATGCCCGGTCCCGAATCGATCACGTCGAGGTGCACGCTCCGCTCGTCGCACGACGCGGCGAGCACGACGCGCGCCGGCCCGTCGTCGTCGACGCGGCCGTACTTGCACGCGTTCTCCACGAGGTTCAGCACGATCTGGTGGACCGCGCCCCCGTCCGTCGTCAGGCGGGCGGAGGCCGCGTCCTCGCCGTCGTCGACGTCCCGGATCTCCAGCGCGCACCCCGCCTGGTCGCAGACGCGCGCGAGCTCGGGCGCGGAGCGCTCGACGAGATCGGCGACCGTCAGCGGCTCGCGCGCGGGCGTCGAGCCGCCCTCCTCGATCCGCGCGTAGCGCAGCACGTTCTCGACGAGCCCTGCGAGCCGAGTCGACTCCGACTCCAGCGTGGCGAGGTACTCGGGACGCGCCTCCTCGGACACGATCCCGCGCGCGAGCATCTCGCTGTACATGCGGAACGTCGTGAGCGGGGTGCGGAGCTCGTGCGTGACCGCCTGCGTGAAGCGCCGGTGCTTGTCCCCGTACGCGACGCTGGCGCGCAGCGCGAACCCGCCGAGCGCGAGCGCGAGCAGGAGCGCCGCCCACGCACCGCCGATGCCGACGGCGAGGATCGTCGGGAAGGGGCCGCGGACGACCTGCGGCTCCGTAACGACGAGTCGCGCGGGGATCGCGGCGAGGCGCGTCGCATTCTCCTCGGTGAGCGCGGTGCGCTTCGGGTCGTACGGGCGGACCTCGTCGGGGTCCACGATCGGCTCCAGCTCGGCGTCGGGGAAGAGGTCGGTGACCTCCGCGAGGAGCGTCCTCCGCAGCGCGTCCCACTCCAGCCGGTAGGTCTCGTGCCGCACGCCCTCCGGCGCCTCGACGCGGCGCGCCAGGTACAGGTCGAGTCCGCCCTTCGCGCCGCCCCACACGGGCGCGAGCGGGCCGACGCACGTCGTGTACCCGCCCTGGGGCTCGCTGTTGACCATCGAGATCTGCTGGCTCGAGTTCGACAGGTAGCGGCGCTGGAACTCGTTCTGGCTGCGGAGCGCGCCGCGGTCGAACGTCTGCTGCAGGGGCGCCTCCGTCGACTCGTCGACCGTCGGCACGGGCAGCGGGTCGGGCGGCGCGTCCATCAGCTCGCACGCGAGCACGAACGCCTTGTCGGCCGCGTCGACGATCTCGGTCTCGAGGCCCTCGGTCTCGGAAGATCCCTCGAGGGGATGGACGACGTTCGCCGCAGGATCGATCCACGCCGAGGGCTGGGGCACGCGGTTCGTCGTCGTCGCGATCATCGTGCCGACGCGCGCCTCCATCCTCCACATGGCATCCCGCAGGTCCTCGTGGAAGTTGCGCTGCCACTGCGCGAGCTCCTGGGCCCGCACGGCGTCGACCGCCATGCGCGTGACGTACGCCATCGCGCCGACGAGGACGACGCCCGCGACGCCGTAGACGGCCGCGAGCCTGCGCCCCGCGCGCGTGCGCTTCACGAGACGACCTCCACGCCCTCGCCCAGCATGTACCCCTTGCCGCGCACGGTGCGGACGACGTCGGCGCCGGCGTTCCCGAGCTTGTCGCGCAGCCGCGCGACCGCCATGTCCACCGTCCGCGTGTCGAGCCCGCGCGGGTCGAGGCCCCAGACGCAGCGCAGGAGCTCCGTCCGGTCGATCGCCCGTCCCGGGTTGCGCGCGAGGTGCAGGAACACGCCCGACTCGCGCTCGGTGAGCTGCTTCACCTCGCCCTCTGCGCGCACGACCTCGCGGCGGGCGACGTCGACGCGACCGCCGTCGTAGGTGGCGCTCCTGACCTCGACGGGACGCTCCGCCGAGCGACGCAGGACGGCGTCGACGCGCGCGAGCAGCTCGGTCGAGCTGAACGGCTTGACGACGTAGTCGTCCGCGCCGGTCCGCAGGCCGCGCACCCGGTCCTCCTCGGCGCCGCGCGCGGTGACGAGGATGACCGGGAGCGTCGGCCGCAGCTCCCGGAGCTCCGGGAGGTAGTCGAGCCCGTCGAGGCCGGGCAGGACGACGTCGAGCAGCACGAGGTCGATCTCGGCGTGCGCGAGGGTCCTGCGCGCGGACGCTCCGTCGGCGCACTCCAGCACGGCGTAGCCGGCGTACGACAGGCTGTCGACGAGACCGCGACGGATCGCGGGGTCGTCCTCGACGACGCAGACGGTGCGCTTGGTGCTCATGATCGCAGGAGTTCGCAGCCCGATCTTAGGCCGTGCGGTGCTCTCAGTCGTCGGAGCCCTCTTGCGGGGCTGCATCCGCTGCATCGGCCGTTCGCTCCTCGGGCTGGACGAGGATCGTCTCCCCGTTCACCTCCAGGAGGATCTCACCGTCGAGCGCGAGGTGCCCGGAGCATCCGCTCGCGACGAGGTCTGCCACGAGCGCGAGGTGCGCCGCGCTCCCGAACGTCACCACGCGGTCGGGCTCCGCCGTCGCGACGGCGCCGCTCCGCGCGAGGTGCCCGTCGATCCAGCGCGCGCCGCGCCGGAAGAACGTCCTGCCCTGCATCGTCTGCACGGTGCGCGCGTCGACGAGCTGCCCCGACGCGTCGTACAGCGTGTTCGCGCAGTTCACCCAGGCCTGATCGCGGTTGATGCCGACGTTCATCTGGCACGAGACCGCGTCGACGCCGCTCCGGCGCTTGCCGTTCTCCAGCGCCGCCTCCCCGGCCGACGCGAGCAGCGCCGTCTCGTCACCGAGCGCGGTGCCCTCCAGGGCGAGGAACGCCGTCGAGTCGGTCAGCACGCCGTGGTCGGTCGCGAGCGCGATCATCTCGGACGCGATCTCGCCGAGCTTCGGGTCGTCCTTCAGGAGCGCGAGGGCGGACGGATCGGCGCCCTTCTGGCGCAGCGTGTCCTCCAGCGCCGCGATCCGACGCATCGCCCATAGACGGCGGACGAAGGCGTTGCGCGGCTTCGCGTTCGCGAAGTCGTAGTCGAGCTCGATCGTCATCGCGCCGTCCACGCCGGTTCCGTCGAGTCGAAGAGTCCCCTTCTCCGCCGAGGTGTAGCGACCGAGCAGCAGGAGCCGGTCGTCGCGGTACAGGTCCGGCAGGACGCCCGGATAGACGTCACGGACGAGGCGCGCGTGCGGCTGGCCGTCCGCGCCGAGCGCGGAGAACGCCAGGTCGGTGACGACGGGCCCCGAGAGGTCCTCGAAGACGCCTCCGATCGCGACCTCGACGTCGCTGCCCGGCGCGACGTACGTGGCGCGCGCGCGACTCTTCGTCGCGACGGCGTCGAGGAGCGACGCGTTGACGTCGTGACCGACGCCGAACGTGAAGACCCGGCGCCCGTGCACGTTCGCGGCCTCCGCGCGCTCGCGAATGACGTGCTCGCGCGTCTCGCCCTCGGTGGGCAGGCCGTCGGTGACGAAGAGCACGACGGGCAGGAACCCCTCCGTCGGCGGCGCGGCGAGCGCTTCCTGGAGCGCGCCGTCCAGGTGCGTCCCGCCCTTCGCGGTCAGCCCGTCGAGGTACGCGCGCAGCGCACCGATGTTCGCGCGCGTCTTGATGACCGGCGCTGCGGAGAAAGACTCGACGTCGGCAGCGTAGTCGACGATCCGGACGGCCTCGCCGAACTCGAGCCCCTCCAGGACCTGCCGCGCCGCGGCCACCGCCTGGTCGAACTTCTCGCCCGCCATGCTGCCGGAGCGGTCGAGCACGATCGTCACCTCGCGCGGCGGAAGGTCCGCCGGGTCGGGCGCGTCGCCGACGCCGGCGAGAAGGAGGAACCACCCCCCCGAACCGCTGGCGTCTGCGCTGGTGAACAGCGTCGTCGCGACCGGACCGTCCGCCTGGAGGACCGAGAGGCGGAGCGAGCCGGCGCCCAGCGTCCCGCGCGAGCGAAGGACGAAGCGGTGCGGCGTGCGCGAGATGACCTCCAGGTCGTGGCTCGGCGAGTAGACGTCCGCGAGCGCCGCCCGGGAGCGCACCTCGACGTCGATGCTCCAGGGCACGGTCGCGGCGAGGCTCTCGCTGCGCGGGAGCGCGTAGTCCCAGCGCGCTCCCTCGACGGGGAGGACGTGCTCGTAGACGAGTCGAACGCGCTGGTTGCCCCCCGCGTCGACGGGGAAGACGCTCGACCGCACGACGGCGGCGCCCGCGAACTCCAGCAGCGCCGGGTCCTTCAGGCGCGCCACGATGGACTCGTAGGTCGCGACGGCGTCGGCCCTCGGCAGGACCTCCGCGGTCGAGGTCGCCGCGGAGCCCTCGAAGTCGAAGCCGCTCACCGCGGCGCCGTCGGGGACCGGGAGGAGGAGCTCCGCCTCGGTGGCCGCGGTCCCGCGGTTGGCGAGGTCGACGAGCAGCGTCGTCATGGCGACACCGTCGACGAGGACGACCCTGGCCGAGACCGCGGTGATCTCGACGGCCGGGCGCGCCGGCTCGACGTGAAAGGCCCGGGACTGGGGCAGGACGACGTTGGCGGACCAGCCGCGGCGCGCGAGGTCGCCGTGGACCTGGCAGCGCGCGGGCGAAGACTGCGCGACGGGCGCGAAGGCGGCGGCGGGGGCGAATGCCGTGCCGACGAGCAGGGCCGCGGGAAGGAGCGTGGTGTTCAAGGTCGAGACCTCTTCGTTCGTTGGGATGGAATCGCTGTGGCTGCGTCCGGGATGGAAGCTACGACCGTCAGAAGCCCCGCTTGGTCACCGGGCTGTAACGCCGAGGCGAACGGTCGCCTTGCGCTCTCGCGTTCCGCGGGCAGGCTGGGGCCCCGCGGATGCTTCCCGCTCGCCGCGAACGACCCCTCGATGCACATGAACCGCACGCCCCTCTCCGCCGTCTCGCTGCTCGCCCTCGCGCTCACCGGCCAGACCGCACTGGCCCAGCGACAGGCTCCCTCGGTCCGCGAGATCGGCCCCTCCGCATCTCCGCAGCCCTCCGTTCGTCGCGCAGGAGCGCCGAGCGACGCAACGCCGCGCGGCCGCGCGATGGCGGCCGGACAACGACCCGTCGTGCTCCTGACCGGCTACTGGCCGCCGACGAACGAGATGCTCCGGCGCTTCAGCCCGAAGCCGTCGCTCAACCCTCAGGGCTGGATCGGCAGCGACTGGCACGGCCGGGGCTACGACGTCATGGCGTTCTTCCCCGAGTTCCCGAACCCGAACTGCGGCACGTGCGGAACCGGCTTCGGCGACTTGACGGTCGATTACCAGGACACGGTGCCTGACTTCGCGCGGATCTCGGAGTTGCTGCGCCCGATCGCGGTGATCACGTTCAGCCGCGGCTTCCCCGGGACGAGCTGGGAGGTCGAGATGAACCAGTTCAATCGCTCGAGCTGGATCGACGACTACGTGGTCCCGCGCCAGCCCGACACGCTCCCGCCCGACGGCTCGCTCCCGGCGGGTGCCCTGCGGCTGTCGTCCCTTCCGGCGAACCGCATCATCGACGCGGTCGAGGCCGCGAACGTAGGAGTGGACCCCCGCATCTGCTGGGCCGGGGACGGCGGCGGCTTCCTGAGCGAGTTCGTGGCGTACCTCGGCGTGTGGTACCAGGCGCGCAACGCCGATCCGCTCTCGCCCGACTGGTGCGTCAGCGCCGGCCACGTCCACGTCGGGGGCGCTGTGTCGTGGACCCAGGGCGCCGCCGCGGCCGAGGTGACGCTGGAGACGGTCCTGGACCACGTCGACGAGGTGCTCGCGTGCCCGCCGGTGATCCAGTACTGCGAAGGCCTCACGAACAGCCTCGGGGCCGGCGCGGACCTGTCCGTCGTGGGCGCGCCGTCGATCTCTGGCAACGAGATGCGGCTCCACGTCCAGCGCCTGCCGCTGTCGGCCGCCACGCTCACCTTCTACGGACCGGACCGCGGAATGGGCACGATCGGGGACGGACTGCTGTGCGTCGGCGGATCGCTGACGCGCCTCGTCGCCATCAACGCGAACTCTCGCGGCGCACGCCGCATCCTGCTCGACCTCACGGCACCGACGCTCGGGTCCGGCACCACCGCCGTCACCGTGGGCTCCACGTGGCGCTTCCAGACGTGGTACCGCGACTCGATCGGGGCCGGGTCGAACACGACGAACGCGATCGAGATCACGTTCTGTCCGTAGCGGTCCGCGCTTTTTACAGAGCACGGGGGTGACCGGATCGGCGCCGTCGGTATCGAATACATCTGTGTTCCGAATACAGATGTCATCGATCTGAGGACCGCCCGATGCCGAAGCCGCCCCGAATCACCGAAGCCGAGTGGGTCGTCATGGACGCGCTCTGGCGCGACCACCCGCAGAGCGCCCAGGGCGTGCACGACGCCCTCGACCCGCGGCGCGAGTGGACCCTGGGTACCGTCAAGACGCTGCTGGCGCGCCTCCTGAAGAAGGGCGCCGTCCGGCACGACAAGGAGGGCAAGCGCTTCCTGTACCGGCCAGCGTTCACGCGGCAGGCGTGCGTGCGCGCGGCGGGCAAGGACCTCCTCGTTCGCGCGGGCCGTGACGCGGAGAGCCCGCTCCTCGCGTACTTCCTGAAGGAGAGCCGCATCGGCAAGGACGAGATCGACGAGCTCCGCGCACTCCTCGACCGCCTGGAGGAGGAGCGAGGATGAGCGCAACCCTCGACGCCCTCGCCGGGCCCTGGCTCGACCTCCTGATGGTCGCGAGCGTCCAGTTCGCGGTCGTCGTCGCACTCGCGGCGCTGCTCGACCGCACGGTCCTGCGTGGCGCCGCGCCGAGGACCCGCCTCGCCCTGTGGCTCGCGGTCCTGGTGCCGCTCGCGGTGCCGCTGCGACCGCGGGTGGCGACGATCGACCTCGCGTTCGTCGCCCCGGACGCGCCGATGGACGTCGCCGACGTCCGATCATCCGCGCTGAGCGACGTCTCCGACCGCGCCGCCGACGCGCCGCCTCCGAGATCGGTCGAGTACCGACCTGCGGAGCGGCGGGAGCGCGCGGAGGAGGTCCCCTCGCCGGAACGCACGTCGCCCATGAGCAGGGGCACCTCGCGGCCCGAGGAACCCTCGTCCGCGCTCGATACGCCTTCGACGGCGCTGTCGTCCGCGCCCGCGAGCATGCGCTCCGAGCAGCCGCCCACCGAGCCGGGCTCTCCCTTCCCGTGGCGACACGCCCTCGCGGTCGCGTGGATCTTCGGCGCGGCGCTCGCCCTCGCGCGCATCGTCCGCGGCGAGCTCCGGTTCCGCCGCGTCCTCGCCGACGCGGTCCCCGCCGAACGCCGCGTGCAGGGTCTGACCGCTCGCGCGGCACGCATCGCCGGCCTCGCGACCTCTCCCGCGGCGCTGCACAGCGACGCGCTCGGCTCCCCCGCGGTGCACGGCGTCCTGCAGCCGAGCCTCGTCGTCCCCGACGTCTCCGACCTGGACGACGACGAGCTGCTCGCCGTCCTCGTCCACGAGTGCTTCCACGTGCGGCGTCGCGACCTGGTCTGGATGCCGCTCGTCTCGCTGCTGCGGGCGATCTGGTGGTTCCACCCGCTCGTCCCACGTGCGACGCGCGCGCTCGCGGACGCACTGGAGGAGGCCCGGGACCGCGACGCGCTCCACGCCCTCGATCGCTCCGAGTCCTCCCCCGGATCCCCCACCGGCCAATCCCCGGCACGGCTCGCCTACGCCCGGGTCCTCGTCCGGTTCGCCGAGAGGCGTGCCGCGGCGGGCGCCCCGTCCCCTGACCCGCCGGCGCTCGCGCCCGGCGCCATCCCCCTGACCCGCGACGGTCGCGGGCTCCGAAGGAGAGTCGCCATGATCGTGTCCAACCCGTCCCCCCACCGTTTCGCCGCCGTCGGCGGGGCCGCGCTCGCGGCCGTCGTCCTGGGCCTCGGGCTCGTGCGTGCGAGTGCCCAGCCGACGTCGCCGCCGACGTCGACGCTCGATCAGCGCGGCGCCGCGCGCGCCGCCAGCGAAGGAGGGATCCACGTCGAGCGCTCCGCACCGCTTCCCGAGTGGCGTTCGGACCTCGACACCCGCCTGGCGCGTCGCCTGGAGTCGGTCCATTTCGTCGAGACACCGCTCACCGAGGCGTTCCAGGCCGCTGCGCGACTGTTCGACCTGCCGCTCGTGGTCGACGACGACTCGATCCACGACGAGGGGGATCCGACGATCGAGCTCGAACTGTCGAACGTCTCGGGGGCCGAGGTCCTCGACCTCCTGTGCCTCGGGATCGACGGGTTCGCCTGGTCGGTGTCGCGGCAGCAGATCCGCGTCGGGTACGCGGACGACCTGCCGTACGAGATCGATCTGCGCTTCTACCGCGTGCAGCCGATCCTGGAGGCGCGCGGGATCGACGATCCGGACTACCTGATCTCGTTCGTCGTCGACTTCGGCTCGGCGAGCGACAACGGCCATCGTTTCCCCGACAGCTGGGAGATGGAGGGCTGGTCGATCGACATGTGGCGCGGCCTGCTGGCCGTCCGCGCGACCGAGGACACCCACCGCTCGATCCAGGCGATCCTCGAGCGACTCCTCGTGGCGCAGCATCGTCCGGATCCGGTCGACGAGCCCTGGCGTGCGCCCCTGGAAGCCGCGCTCGACGCCAAGGTCGACGTCAAGTGGGAGGACCTCGACTGCTCCGCGGCGCTCGCAGAGCTGTCGAAGATGATCGGGGCTCCGATCGTCCACGCGTTCGAGCACCCCGACGACTACGGGACCACCTTCTCGTTCCGCTACAAGGACGCACGTGTCGGAGCCCTGATCCAACTCGTAGCCTTCGAACAGGACCGCCACGTCGAACTCGCCGACGGCGCCGTCCTGCTGACGCCGCGCCGGGAGTTGGAGACCCGTCTGCACTCGATCGGCGCGCTCCTGGAGCTCGCGGCGGGCACGGAGGAGGACCTGATCGCGGAGCTGGACGACTTCACGCAGGGGATCGACGCCGAGTCCTGGCACGACGACCCGCGCTGCGTCTCCTACCGGATCGGCGACGTGCTCGCGATCCGACAGACGCCCAAGGTGCACGATCAGATCAGCGCGCTCCTTGCGCAGCTGGAACGGGCGCTCGGCGGGAGCTGACCGCCGCCGGAGCCGCAACCGTCCAGGGTCGAGACACCTCGCTCCCGGATTCGAACGCCGCGCCGGGCCACTGCCGCTCCGTCTCAAGAGCGGCGGTCGGCCCGTCGATCTCCCTCCTCATCCCCCCGCCCGCGGGACCAGCGATGAAGAGGAAGTACAGGAAGAAGCGCCCCAACCTCGCCCTGCTCGCCGTCGTCGCCGCGATGCTCCCGGCGGGCTTCCTGCTGACCTCCAACCGCGGGGAGGGCGAGGCCACCGACACGGCGGCATCCGTCGAGCTCGCTCCGCCCGAGGGCGGCCGCGTCGAAGTCGCGCTGGGCGACGAGGCCCTCGTGCAGGTGGAGGTCGAGGAGCAGGACGACGAGCTCCAGGCCGAGCTCGCGGCCGAGGCGCTCGAGCCCGCGCCGGTCGCTCCGATCGTCGAGTCGCTACCGACCGTCGAGGAACCGGCGCAGCCCAGCGAGGAGGAGGCCGCGGCCGTGGCGGCGGAGGAGCAGGCGACCCTCACCCTGCGCAGCATCGCAGCGGCGCAGCGCACCGCGCAGGCCTCCGGTGCGATCGACACCAACGGCGACCAGATCGGCGAATTCGGCTACCTGGCCGAGCTCGCGGGCGTCGCACCGCTGCGCGTGCAGGGATCGCGCGGCCCGACGCACGGCGCACCTGGAAGCCCGATGCGCGTCCCGATCCTTCCGCGCAGCTTCGGCGACATGCAGCCGACCTCGCAGGGCGGCGCGGTCGAGATCGACGGCTACCTCTTCGCCGTGCACCTGTCCGGCGCGCGGCGCGTGAACGGTCGCGTCGAGGCCGTGTCCGAAGCCGCGCACGGCGGCGCGAGCGACCTGCTCCCCGACGCGGACCAGGGTGCGCTGCGCTGGTGCGCCTACGCGTGGCCCGTCTCCGACACGAGCCCCGCCCGACGCGCGTTCTTCATCGACGAGCGCGGGGCCGTCCTGTGCACGCCCAACGACGCGAGCGCCTCTCGTCGCTACGTCGGTCACACGCGCGCGCCGCGCTGGAGCGCCGCATACGCGAAGGCCGACATGGCCGGCGCCCTCGGCGAGTCGAAGGCGAGCGACGGCAACGACTGGACCCGCTCGCTATAGGGCGATCGCCGCGGCATGCGGTGCGAGCAGCGCGTCGAGGTCTTCGATCGCGTCGGGGGCGAGCGGCTCCTCCGGCGGGTCCGCGCCGCCGAGATCGAGGGTCCAGAAGCCGACGCCGTGCCACGCGTCGAACTTGCGGCCGACGCCCGGGAACGTCCCGACCGGCATGAAGCCCAGCGCCTCGTGCAGCCGCTCGCTGGCGTCGTTCGGGAGCGTCGCGCCGGCGACGAGCACGCGATAGCGGAGCGCCCGGCACAGGTCGATCAGCGCGAGCATCAGCGCGCGCGCGACGCCCGCACGCTGGTGGTCCGAGTGCACGTAGACGGACGTCTCCATGGACCAGCGGTAGGCCTCGCGCCTGCGGAAGACGGTCGCGTAGGCGTAGCCGGCGACGGCGCCACCGCGCTCGGCAACGAGCCATGGCACGCGCGTCGCGACCCCGGCGATCCGGCGGGCCATCTCCTCCACGGTGGGCTCCGTCAGCTCGAAGGAGATCGAGGTGTCGCGGACGACCGGCGCGTAGATGTCGCGGATCGCCCGCGCGTCGTCACAGGTCGCGGCTCGAATGCGAGGCACCGGCATGACGCCGATGCTACTCAGCGGAGCGAGACGGCGAAGACGTAGCCAAGGATCGGATCGACCTCGCCGAAGTCGCTCGACGACGAGACGACGACGATCGACGAATCGCCGACACCGACCTCGATCGACTCGGGCGGCCCGTCGCCCTCCAGCCACAGCTCGCCGTTCCCGTCCGTGCGCCCGCGCTCCTCGCCGTCGACGACGACCGTCACGCCGGAGACGAGCTCCATCGTCGCGGGCGCGATGACGACGACCCGGTTCGCCCAGCCGCGATCCAGCCGCGCTTCGAGCTTCGCGCCGTCGCGATCGGGCTTGTGGCGGTACGAGCGAGCCCGGTAGCCCGGTGCGCGGACCATGATCAGGGTCTCGCGCCCGGCGACGAGCTCCTCGGGCTCCAGCCCGCCGTCCGGGCTCCGCTGGAACTCACCCGCGTCGGTGGCGCTCGCCATGAACGCCGCCTCGATGCCTCGCAGGGCGTCGCCAGTGGCTGCGTCGATCGCGGAGACCTTCACGTCGACGCGAGGATCGCCGGGCTTCGCGACCATCGTCGGCGGCGGGTCGCCGGGTCCGACGCTCACCGAGCCAGGGGTCAGATCGACACCACTCTCGACCTGTACGCCGACCACCCAGCGCCCGTCGAGCAGCGACTTCAGCTCGATGCGATAGAAGCCCTCGGGGTCCGACTCGACGCGGCGGGGCGACGTCATGAAGCCGGTGGTGGGGTCCTCCTCGCGCACCACGAACGTCATCCACCTGCTCGGATCGGAGCCCTGCAGCGCCGTCGCGTCGATGAGGACCGACGACTCGAACGTGGCGCCCAGGCTCTCGCCGCCGATCACGACCGAGGCGGTCTCGCCGACGTGGACGTCGACCTCGCCCTCGGCGCCCGTGCCCTGGATCCCGAAGCGCCAGCCGTACCGCCCGGGGTCCGCGAACCTGTACCGCCCGCGCGCCGTCCCGTCCGCGAGGTGGCTCGACAGGAACACGCGCGTGACGTCCTCCGGATCCTCGAGAGGCCACACGTCGACGCGCGAGGCCGCGATCTCGGACGCTCCCTCGTGGTCCAGTCGGAACTCGATCGCGCCGCATGGATCCACTTCGAACCGGACAGGTCGGGGCTCCACGCCGGACTTGCGCGTCACCTCCGCGCGACCGCGGAACAGCCCTTCCCCGTGCAGCAGCTCCAGCTCCCACGGACCGTCGCCCTCCAGCTCGAGCGCGCGGGTCGAGAAGCGCGCCCAGGGCGTGTGCCCCTCGCGCACGTCGGCGTCGATCGGGCGGTTCCGGTAGCTCGGATCGTCCAGCGCGAACTGCAGGGTGAACCGATCCTCGTCGTCGAGCTCGAGTGCGTCGACGTCGAGGAAGAACGTCGGTCCGACGCGGACCTCGATCGGCTCTTCGAAGGGGAACGCCAGCTTCGTGGTCCGCGGAGGACCGAAGAACCCGCCGTGTTCGTCGAGTTCGAGGACCTCGACCGCGCCGGCCCGCAGCGTCTCGAAGGGCTCGTCGAAGTCTCCCGCCGCATCGGTCCGGACCGACACCGACCGCCGCGAGCCGTCGGCGCCGGGCTCCGCCTCGACGACGGTCATGGAGAAGAACGGGACCGGTTCACCGGTCAGCTCGTCGACGACGCGCCCCGCGATCCGCGTCCCGTCGGGCGCCTCGACGACTGCCGACGGCGCCGAGAGGGGCCCGTCGAGGTCGGGCGGCGTCGGCGCGACGGCGACGGACTCGCGGGCGTCGGCCTGGACCTCAGGGACGTCCACCAGCTCGACGTCGGCCTCCAGCTCCGCGGCGGGACGGGCGATCGTCGCGTCGACCGCGGCATCCCGGCCCTGGGAGGCGAACCACGCGCCGGCGAGCGCGACGGGAACGAGGGTCAGCGCGGTCATCTTCAGCGTCATCGCGAGCACTCCGCCTGCTGCGGCACCGGCCACAGCGGTGGCCGCGACCGGGGCGCCGGCCGACGGGAGCCCCGCGGCCGGCTCGGGAACGGGGAGCTCGCCCTCGGGGCCGGGCGCGAACGGCGCTCCGGGAATCACCCAGGGGGCGAGGACCGCGCACCAGCTCTCGCGCCCGCCCGAGCGCGCGTCCAGGCGCGACCGCAGGGCGGCGAGACCCCGCGCCAGGTGGGATCGAACGGTCGAGGGCGAGGTGCCCTCGCGCCGGGCGATCTCCGGGGCGTCGAGGTCGTCGAGGTAGCGGAGCGAGACGATCCTCTGCTGGGCCGGCGGGAGCTCGCGGAGCTCCTCCAGCACCACCCGCAGGACGTCGACGCGCTCGGCGAGCTCGTCAGCGCCCGGCAGCGACCGGTCCGCGTCGTCGACGGCGCGGTCATGCTCCCGGCGATCGCGGCGCACGTCGCTGCGGCGACCGCGTACGGCCAGGCGGCGCACGGTGCCGGCGAGGAACGCCCGCAGGTCCCGCACCGGGGCGCGGGTCGCGATCGCGACGCCCATCGCGTCCTGCACGAGGTCGTCGGCGGAGGCGTCGTCGCGCACGAGCGCCCGCGCCAGGCGGCGCAGCCACCCGGAGTGGCGCAGGAGCTCGTCGGGATCGACGGAGTGGCCCGGACGGGCCTTCGGGTCGGAGAGATCGGGTCGCACGGTCGCGCTGGAGTGCCCACGGAGGCTAGCAGCGCTGAGCGGTTTCCCCGGATTCGCTCCGAACCGGGCTCCGCGACTCGCAGGGCCCTCCAGGCGGACCCTGTCAGCGAGGCGTGGTCGCGCGCGGGCGGAGACGCTCTAGGCGACGCAGGTATCCACCTGCCCGCTCGCGGAAGGCGTCAGCGCCGACCTCCGCCGCGCGGCGTCCCCAGAGCGCGTCGGTCGCGTACGGCAGCAGCGGCGGCAGATCACCCGGATCGCGAAGGAGGCTCGCGTCGATCGGGACATGGGCGCCGAGAACGGACGGGGACTCCACCGCGCCGTCGGTCGCGGGCCACGCCGACAGCAGCGGCGCGAGCGGGCGGTATCCGAATGCGTCGAGCAGGCCCGACTTGGCGGGCGGGCCGGAGACGAGGCGGGGCACGCCGCCGGTCGCGTCGACGAACGCCCTTGCAGCGAAGCGCCGCGCGAGCTTCAGGTCGTCGCCCTCCGCGCCCACCGTCCACCGCAGCGGACGCTCGCCCTCGTCGTCGAAGGGCGTCACGTCGTAGGGCAGCTCGGTGCCGTCGCTGCGAACGACGCGGATCCCCCGCACGAATGCGGCGCCCTCGAGCTCGGCCGCGCGCTCCGGCGGCCACGCTCCGCCGTCGAGCACGACGACGTTGAACGACGCGAGGAAAGCGAGGTCGATCGCACGCAGGGCGGCGTCGGGATCGAGCGCCTCGGTGGGCTCCAGCGCGCGCCACGGGTAGAGGGGCGCGTCGTCGAGCCGAACCGGCGGGAGGCTCCACGCGCCCGTCTGCGCGTCGTGCTCGAAGAGCTGGACCAGCCGGGCCGTCGCGCGCGCCACGCCCTCCAGCCCGTTGCCGGACAGCGCGACGTGATCGGCGAAGACCTCGACCGAGAACCCCTCGGGCGCCGCGGCCACCGGGTCGGCGAGGTAGCCGAGCGTCAGCACGACGTCGCCCGATCGCGAGGGCGGTGCGCCGACGACGACGGGGCGCTCCAGCAGGTCCCCGAGGAGCGACGCCACGACGGGCGCGAGCAGCTGCAGGTCGGGCTCGGCCGTCACGACGCGCAGCTCGTCCGGAACGACGAACGGCGCGAAGCGGGGCTGCGACATCATCGGAGCAGGAACCACCGGCGGCGGAGGCGGCGGCGACCAGTCGTCCTGCAGGGTCGGGACCAGCGGGGCGAGAGCGAGGAGCGGAGCGAGGTGCACGGGAATCTCGGGAGGCGAGGGATTCAGCGGGCGGTGTGCTGGAGGGCGAAGCCGATCGAGCCCTCGATGGCGGACTGGAGCGGTCGGACCTCGTGCGGCTGCGCGAGCGGGTGACGCGCACCGAATCCGTGGTCGGCGCCGTCGACGAGCAGCGCCTCGCCGCGCGGAGCGTGGTCCGCGATCCTCGATGCCGCGATCGGATCGACGACGGGATCCTGCGTGCCGTGGACGGCGAGCGTGGGGACCGGGACCCGCGACGCGGCGGCGAGGACGTCGAGGCGCTCGCGGTGCGCCTCCACGTCCTCCAGCGCCTGGACTCCCATCCGGTGGATCTGCCCCGTGCGCGCGTTGGGGACGAGGAGGACGCCGTCGCGGCGCCACTCGTCCTTCTCGGCGTCGCTGAAGCGGTCGAAGTCGTCGACCGCGGACCAGGTCACGACCGCCGCGGGCGGGGTCTCCGACGCGGAGACGAGCGCGACCCCTCCGCCGCGACTGTGTCCGAAGAGCACCTCGCGGTCCGGGTCGACGCCGGGCAGCGAGCGCGCGTACTCGCGCGCGCGGGCCACGTCCTCGAGCTGGCGCGTGATCGTGTCGCGGTAGAACGCGTCCTCGTCGTCGAGCTCCATCGGGTCGTCCCCGACGCCGGATCCCGAGCAGTTCATCGAGACGGCGACGAAGCCGGCGGCCGCGAAGCGCAGGCTGAGGTACGGGAAGAACGCCCAGTCCATGAAACCCTTGAAGCCATGGACCAGCACCGCGACCGGACGCGAGGCCGGATCGGGCTCGGGCGCCTCGCGATCGTCGAAGCTCTCGACGCGCAGCCCGACGCGCCGGCCCGGCTCGTCGGGATCGTCGAGGAACAGTCTTCGCTCGACGAGCTGGACGGAGTCGGTCTGGTCGTTCATGCCTGCGCATCGCGCCGCGGGGCGGCGGGGTCTCTCGTGTCGCCTGGGAGTGAGGGGTCCTGGATCCGGACGACCTGCCCGAGGTGCGGATGCGCGTCGAGCACCTGCTGCCAGGCGGGAACGGGACGCTCGCCGCCGAGGACGTAGGCGATCTCCAGCGCCGCGACGACGCTGGCGCCGGGCGCCGTCCCCGCGCGCCCCCCATTGTCGGTCACGACGAAGACGTCGTCGACGTCCATCGCGATCTCTCGCGCGCGGCGCGCCAGCCAGCCGATCCCGGGAGGCGCGATCCCGCCCGAGCGCACGACGCGCAGCATGCCGATCGGCCCGGTCGGCCGGTGGCGCTCCGGCGGCGCGTCCCAGCGCTCGTCCGCGACGACGTGCGCGAGCGACCAGCCGGCGCCGGAGAGCGCGTCGAGCGCCCGCGAGGCGTACCAGGAGCGGTGCGGGGCCTCGAGCACGAGCGGGACGCCCTCCAGCTCGCGCGCCAGGTCGGCGAGCGCGCGCGCCTCCGCCGGCCCGTAGAGCGCGCGCGGGTCGAGGACGGCGACCGCCGCGCCGAGCCGCCGCCGGCGCGTGAGCGGAGCGAGCGCCTCGCGGAAGCGTCCCGCTCCCGCGAGCCTCTCGGCGGCGGGACGGCCCAGGTCCACGAGCTCGGACGGCACGCGGACGAGGAGCTGCGATCCGGCGCGCGCCGCGATCGCCACGCGCCACCGATCGACGTGCGTGGCCCGCGGCATCGCGTGCGCCGTCGCGTCGGCCTCGACGACGTCGAAGTAGTGCGCGAGGAACGCGAGCGAGTCGAAGCTCGCGTCGCTGCCCGCAGGGGGCCACAGGGCCGCGAGCCCGGGGTGCGTCCACCCGGCGGGACCGACGCGGATCACCAGTCGACCTCCTCGCCGATCGCGGCGAACGCCTCGGTCTCGGCGCCGATCAGCGCGGCGCCGATCGACTCCGAGCACGCGCGGAGGTCCGCGTCGGTCGCGTCCGGCGCGACCTGGATCGGCTCCCCCATCACGACCTGCACGCGGCTGAAGGGGAGCGGGATCAGGAAGCGGTCCCAGGAGTTCAGCCGGAGGGCCCGGGATGCGGCGAACCCGAAGGGCAGGATCGGCAGCCCCGAATCCCGCGCGAGGAAGGCCGCACCGCGGTTCACCCGGTGCCGGGGCCCGCGCGGCCCGTCGGGCGTGATCGCGACGGCGCCGCCCCCCTGGAGCATGTCGCGCATGGACTTCAGGGCGCGTACGCCGTACTTGCTCGTCGAGCCGCGCAGCGTGCGGTAGCCGAGCCGCTTCAGGAGCGAGTCGGCGAGCTCCCCGTCCCCCGACATCGACACCAGGATGACCGTGTTGACGCCCGCGAACACCGGCGCGGCGGTGGCCATCCGGCCGTGCCAGAGGACGGCGATGCACCCGTCGGGCGCCTCCAGCACCTCTCGGCGGCGCTCCGGGTTGGTGATACGGATGCGCCAGGTCCGGGCGAGGAGCTTCAGGAACGCCGGAACGAGGACCGGCACCAGGGGGGCGGTGACGCGGCGCCGGAGGTCTCGAAAGCGGCGACGGATCGGGCCGTTGCGACGCGCGCGATCCTCGCGCCGATAGCGCCACTCCCTGGATGCCTGGCCGGAATCGGGCTCCGATGCGGGATCGGGCCGGGCGGCGGGTTTCGGCTCCTCGGAGACAGACATACGGTCCGCGGGGATCAGGCGTCTCGCACCCCCCGCGAGGGGCTGCAAGATGCCCGATCCCCGCGGACCGCACATCCCCGGCGGCGCCGGTTCCCCGGCAGGTCGCCGGCAGGTCGCCGGCGGGTCGAGGGTCAGTCGACGGTCAGGTCGTCGCCCGCACCGCCGTCGTCGATGCCGTTCGCGCCGATCGACCAGAGCGTGTAGCCCGAGTCCGACAGCGCGTACACGAAGGCCTGCCCCCAGGCGTCCTGGGGCACGGACCCGCCCTCCAGGTACCCGCCCGGATAGGCCGGGGTCTTCTGGAGCAGCGCGGTGAGCGACTCGGGCGCGGCGCCCTGGTGGTCCAGCTCGAAGAGGCGGATCGCCACGGCGATCTCGACGAGCGTCTCCTGCGTGCGCGCAGACGCGAGTTCGGCGTCGGTCGAGGCAGGGACCTCTTCCACGAGCTCGGCCTCGACCCACGCGTCGTCGCTCATCGCAGAGCCGGCCATCGCGCGGGGCATCGCGACGCCAACGCCCATCGCGGGCAGGAGGAGCGTCTCGGGTCCGATCGACGACTTCGCGTAGTGCTGGACGTGCCCGTCGCCGCGGCTCACCCAGCGCATGCTCGGACGGAAATGGCGCGTGAGAAGCGCGGCGTCGGGGAGGGCCTCGACGTTGAACGGGAGCTCGCCGCCCGCCATGCCGGCGGCCATCGGGGCGAGGCTCTTGAGCTGGGTGTAGAGGTTCCCGAAGAACGACGGCCAGTCCGCGTAGCCCACGGTCGTCGCGCCCTCAGGCACGCCCATCGCCACGATGCCCTCGTGGATCCCGGGGGCCTCGTCCTTCTTCTTGGCCTTGGCGACGCGGCGGATCTCCTTCTTGGCGTGCGTCGGCAGCGTCGTGATGAGGACCCGGTCCTCCATCACCGTGATCGTCGGGCGGAAGAAGTTGGCCGGGTCGATCGGGAGGTCACCGAGCGGGAGGCTGCCCAGCGCCCCGGTGAACGAGAGCGTGTAGACCATCGAGCCCCGGTACTCGCTGCGCTGGACCTGGACGTCGCCGCCCATGTCCTCGGCCATCGCGAAGAGGCCGTCCATGCCGCGGATGAAGCCCTCGCGGTCGTCGAGCGCCGCGGCGCCCATCAGGTTGGGCGCGGCGAGGAGCGACTTCAGCGACGGGAGGCTGTAGGAGATCGCGCCGCCGAGCGATCCGGCGATGTCGCGCTCGGGGCGGAAGCCGTACGCCTGCTCGAGCTGCTCGAGGGCACCCTCCCCCTGCTCGGACGCGAGCATCTCGATCGTGCGGGACAGGACGTCGGGGTCGAGGCTCGTCACCGAGGTCACGAGGGCGTCGGGGTGTGCCAGCGACAGCGCCGCCTGGTCGAGCGGCCTCGAGCCGATCATGCCGGTCATCGGCCCCGCCGCGCCCGGCGAGTGCAGGCCCTGGGTCACGAACTGGCCGTCCTCCAGGCCGATCCGCCAGTGCCCGCCGCGGATGAACATCGACGCGAACGGGCCGAACAGCCCCTCGGCGAGATCGAGAGCGGGCAGGGCCTGGGGCGCCTGCATGGCGACCGCGCGCTCGACGAACGGAGACATGTAGAGCTCCATGAGCGCGAGCCCGTTCCCATCGCCGAAGCGCCTGCGGCCGTCGAGGAACAGCGCGGCAGCCGACGTGTCGGGCGAGGGGGCGACCATCTGCTGGAGCGACGCGTCGAGTTCGGCGTTCCCGAACAGGACGGCGAGCCTGCGACCGCCACTCACGATGCGCACCGTCGGCGTGAACGGGTCGAGATTCGCGTCGGGCGATGCGGGCGCGAAGCTGCGCACCGTGAGCTTGTCGGTGCCGAAGCCGCCGCCCCCACCGGGAGCCGTGATCGCGCGCGTGCGCACCTGGACGTTCGACGGCGACTCCTCCTCGAGGAAGGTCGCCAGGAACCCGAACACCTCCTCGGCGGCGGGCTCGTCGACGAAGTCGACCACGAGCCGCGAGCCCAGGTGGGTCGCGATGTACTCCGCCTCGTCCTGCGCGTCGTCGGCGGCCTCGATGAAGGCGAAGAGGTCTCCACCGTCGACCGACGTCGAGTACGAGACCGACGCGATCCCCGAGAGCAGGTCGAAGATCGGCGGCATCTGTCCGCTCTCGACCGCCCCGTCGTACTCCATCATCGCCAGGGCGAGAGGATCGAGCGGGGGCCCGTCCGCGGCGACGACGCTTCCGATCGCCTCGTGGAGCTCCGAGTCGGAGAGCATCCGGGCCATGGCCGTCGTCGGATACGCCGAGATCAGCGCCTGGACGTCCGCCATCTGGAGGACGATGACGGAGTCCGACGGGTGGAGCGTCGCGGGCTCCTGGGCGGCGAGCGGCGCGGCGGCCGCGGCGAGGGCGATCAGCATGTGTGCGATTCTGTCGCGGGAGAGGGGCGGTCTCAGGGGCCTGGGCGGAGGCCCGGCTACTGATTCATGAAGGCGATGATCTGCTCTTCCTTCGAATCGAGGGCGTTACGGATGGACGAGAAGATCTTCCGGGTGTCCTCCCTCTTTTCGATCGCCTTCTGGAGATCCCCGAGGAGGCGGGAGAGCTCGGGGTCCTTGCCGTCGACCAGGAAGGCGACCAGGAGGCCGGCCTGGAGGATCATGCGGTAGGTGTTCTCGTTCCCGCCGCTCGCCTCGAATTCGAACACGTCGTCGAACGAGAGGAGGCCGCCCTCCTTGTTCAGGTTGGAGGCCGACCACGCGCGCGCGTAGTACGGGTCACCGCCCTTCTTGATCGTGTTGTCGACGAACCAGCGGGACGCGTAGCAGGCCGCCCCCCACCGGAACCAGCGCGGCAGCTTCTGGTCCTCGATGCGCACCTGGGCGAACTCGGGGCTCACCTCGCCCTCGCGCAGGACGTCGTCGGCCGCCTGGGGCGTCGGGTCGATCGACTCGACGAAGGACAGCCCGTAGGCGAAGCGCGCGTCGTACTTGCCGAACAGGTCGCCGTTGGGATCGTCGGCGTCCCAGTAGGTGACCCCCATCCCGCGGTACGCCTCCTCGTCGAAGTCGAACCAGAGGTCGGCGAACGACGCGCGGTTGAAGGCGCTCATCGCCAGCGGGTCGAGCTGCGGCAGGTCGTAGTCCTCGCTGCCGTCCATGAACTGCAGGTAGTCCGTCTGGTTGCGGAGCAGCATGAACGGGACCGAGACCTCGCCGCCGAAGCCGAAGACCTTGCGCATGTCGAAGTAGGCGTTTTCGGCCTCCTTCGCGGCTTTCATGGCCGTTTCGCGGTTCGCCGTCGACCAGATGACGGCGCGCGTCGTGGGGATGACCCACGGCGAGTCGTACTCGGCGTGCCAGTCGTCCGCCTGCTCCAGCGGGAGCCACTTGTCGCCGCACTTCCAGAGGCCCTTGTCGATGTTCTCGACCTCACCGGGCTCGACCCAGACGAGGTCCTGCTGCTTCCAGCCCTCGGCGAGACGCTTCTTCGCGACGGGGTCGAACCAGTTGCCGTACTCGTCCTTCTCCCAGCCCCGCTCGAGGTACGCGACGTCGGCCGGATCGACCCACTTGCCGTCGTACTTCACGTAGCCGCGCTCCTCCGCGATCTTCGAGACGTACTTGTCGCGCTCGCGCTCGGTCTTGAACCACTTGCCCTCGAACTCGACGTGGCCGAGCGCCTCGCGCGCCTGCCGGTGATCGGGCGCGACCTTGACGATCTTGTTGAGGATCCGCTTGCGGTACTTCTTCCGCTCCTCGTCCTCGAGAGACCACTCGTAGAGCGACCAGAGCTTCTCCGGGTCCTTGCCGGCGTCCTTGAGGAGCTTCTTGTAGTCGTCGACGCCCGCGCTCCGGACGATCGGAGCGGGAATGGACGACGGCGGAACGACGGGAGCGGACGCGAGCGGCGCCGCGACGAGGAGCAGTGAGCTGAGCATGGGAGTGCGGTACGTCAGGGGGCCGAGAGGCGGATCGCCCGCTCGGACGTGCAGGCCCCTATAATGCCCGGCCTTTCCAAGCGAGACCGGACCGGAGACGCGTCCGCGTTCGACCTCGGCTCCGACCGCCCACCCTGAAATGCCTCGCGCTTCAGGCACACGCCTCGGCCCACCCCCTGCGATGGCCAAGCACAAAGCTGCGACCCAGATCACGATCGCCCAGGAAGAACGCTCTGCGTTCGCGACCTTCGTCGACCGCTACAAGTGGCACGGAGCGGTCGTCCTCGTCGTCATCGCCGGCGCCATCCTCTGGAGCCAGCGATCGACCAACATGGCGGTCGAGACGAACCGCGCCGACTGGCAGAAGCTCTATGACGCCCGGGGCGCCGACGACGTGGTCGCGGCGCTGAGCCAGGCCGCGGCCGACATCGAGCGGCCCGACATCGCTGCGTGGGCGCGGGTCGGTCAAGCGATGGCGCTCGTCGATGATCGCGCGTATGGCAATGCGGCGCAGGCGCTCGGGCAAACCACCGAGTTCGGATCCAGTCTTCTCACGAGGGTCACCTTCCCCATCGGACCGGACGGCGCCGAGCAGACGCTCCTGGAGCACGTCCAGGGACGGATTGAGTCGGAGAAGGTCTGGGCAGAGAAGAACCCGTACATCCTCGAGAACCGAAAGCTGCCGGATGGCTCGCCCGAGGTCGAGCTCCAGACGAGCCTCGGGACCATCCGGCTCGGGCTGTACGTCGAGGAGGCGCCCGGGCACGTGAAGAACTTCATCGCGCGCGTGGAGGAGGGCTACTACGACGGGACACGATTCCACCGCATTCAGCCCGGCGGGTTCATCCAGGGCGGTGACCCGAACAGCCGCGAGGACGATCCCACGAGCTGGGGGATGGGCGGCCCCGACGAAACCGTGGAGCCCGAGGACACGGGCCTGATCCACACCGCGGGCGTGCTGGCCGCCGCCAAGAAGGGCGGCGACAAGAACTCCTCCGGCAGCCAGTTCTACATCACGGCTTCGCCGCAGCATCAGTTCGACTCGAACTACGTGGTCTACGGGGTCGTGCTGGAGGGCCTCGAGATCGTCGAGGAGATCTCGAACGGTGAGATCCGCGAGGACAAGCCGGAAACGCCGGTCGAGCTGATCACGATCGGGAAGGC
Organism: Planctomycetota bacterium; assembly: GCA_038757895.1. GTDB lineage: Bacteria > Planctomycetota > UBA1135 > UBA1135 > Saltatorellus. The sequence goes on from JBCDGE010000057.1 coordinate 49,959, forward strand.
GACTCTCGTCGACGCTTGACCGCACGGATTGTTCCACGTGGAACAATCACGAACGCCTCCGGTCGAGCGGCCGCTCTGAGAGCGTGGGCATCAATTGCTCACGCGAACAGCGCACCCGCGCTAGCGGGTGCGCCAGCAAGGTCGGCTCAGAGCCTGGGCAGCAGAATCGGAGATTTCTGCCCAGGCTCTGAGGTCCGGCCT
>JBCDGE010000058.1:0-50015 GCA_038757895.1 Planctomycetota bacterium
CACGCGGTTGATCGGTGCGAGAGGCGTGAAGTGATCCGCTCGCGGCAGCGCGAGCGTCCGCACGAGGGGGTTCTCGTTCGTCGCGGCGATCTTCTCCAGGTCCTCGATGTTCCCGTTCACGCCCTCGAAGACGAACGTCGGTGTCGTGACGGTCGGGAGGAACGCGAGGGAAGAGCGCAGCCGCAGCTCCTCCGGATCGTCCGCGTCGAACGGCCATTCGCGCTCGCCGTAGTCGGTCATGTCGGCCACCGGACCGAACGAGAACACCCCGCGGAACATGTCGGTCGAACACGCGACGAGGAGCGCCAGGCTGCCGCCCGTGCTGTGGCCGCCGAGGTAGATGCGTTCGGGGTCGACGCGCTCGTGCCGCCGCAGGAACTCGCCGGCGGCGATCACGTCGTCGACCTCGCCGTAGAAGAACTCCTGGAAGCCGAGGTTCGGCCCCGTTCCGCGCACGGTCGGGAACAGCATCACGACGCCGGCGTCGCGGAACGCGCTGGCCGACTGGTCGTTCTCGAGCGGCCCGGGCCGCCAGACGTAGCTGCCGCCGCGCGCCGTCGGCCAGCCGCCGGTGATCCAGACGATCGCGGGCAGGCGCTCCTCCCCCGGCTCGACGCGGCTGAGGTAGGCGAGGTTCTTGCCGAGCGGAGCGTCGACCTCCACCAGCGTGAAGAGGTCGGCGGGCGGCTCGACGAGCGGGCTGTCGACGCTGCGCAGGTCGACGAGCGCGGTCTCGAAGCCGCGGCGTGCCTCCGGTAGGGACTCCTGGCCCCGGGCGGCGAGCGGGAGAACGGCGACGAGGAGGGGTGCTGCGACGCAGGAGCAGGGCATGCGAGCCGGGAGAGCCGAGGGGGAGACGGAGGGGGCAGTGGGACGGGCCGAGGACGTCCCTGGTTGGGAGTTCGGCGGAGCCCATTCCACCCGCCTTCGCCGTGCGCGTCAGGCGGAGGGATCGAGGATCCGTGCCAGGAACAGCACCGCGCCGCTCGTCCGCTCGCGCACGAGCACGAGGAAGGGACGGTCGGCCTCGACGACCTCGGGCAGCGCGGCGAACACGACCCACTCCGTGAACGCCCAGCTCCGTACGCCGTGCTCGTCGACGTCCAGCGCGGCGCCGTGGGAGACGCGCCCGACGAGCCTCCCGCGGTCCGGGCCACCGAACAGACGTCCGAGGTCGGCGTCCGTGAACGCCGACTCGACGCCGAGCGCGCGGAGCGCGGGAGCGAGGTCGACGTTCCGTCGGAGCGAGAGGCGCGGCAGGACGACCTTGACGGTCCTCGGCTCCGCCTCGTCGAGCGCGGTACCGAGCGCCGAGACGTCGAGTCGCGCCTCGACGTCGGCGAGCCCGTCCACGAGGTCGGGGACGACGACGACCAGCGAGGTTCGCTCCCCCCGGTGGGGCAGCTCCACCGCGGTCGCCGCCGCGCGCTCGTCGCTCTCGAACATCCGTACGACCCTGAACCTCGGGTCCTCCTTCCCGCCCGCACCGTGGTTCAGGTCGTGCGACATCATCGGCACGAGCACCTCGGTGCCGTCGAGCCGGCGGAACGTCCCGTCCCGTGTCTTGCGCGCGTCGAAGGGGTCTCGCCATCGCGCACGCAGCGAGATCGCGTCCGTCAGCACCAGCTCCGTCTCCGGAGGGAGCGCCGCGGCAGGGACCCGCGCGCCGCCGCCCGTCGACCTGCGGATCCACGCGGCGATCTCCTCGGCGACCAGCGGAGGGCGGCGATGGAAGTCGACGCGCCGAAGATCGACAGCGGAGTCCCTGCGGAGCGACGCGGCCGCGCCCGCCTCCAGCTCGAGGCTGCGCTCGACCCAGACCGCCTGAGACGCATCGAGCGACACGTGGCGATCAGCGCGCCGCATGCGCTCCAGCAGCTCCGCGCGACCGGCCCGCAGCGTCTCGTCGGTGACGTCGTCGGTCTCGAAGCCGAGAGCGCGCACGATCTCCGCGCGGGTCGACCCGTCGCAGAACGTCGCGAACGAGGCCATGGACGACCAGACGGACCACGGCGAGGCCACGACGTTCGCGTCCGTCGAATCGTCGACGAGCGCGCGGTGGAGGTCCTGCGTGAATCGCCCCAGAGCCTCCGTGCAGAGCGCGCCCGCCGGCCCGAGCGGTTCCGGCCCGGGCGGCTGCGGAGCGCGCCGCGAGCTCGCGAATACGACCGCCGCTGCTGCCGTGACATAGGCAAGGACGAGGACGGGGCGAATCGGACGTCGCATCGCGACGCGGAACGGCCGGCGCGGCCAGGAGTTCACCGGATCGCGCGCCTTTCGGCCCGGTCGGAAACGGCGATGAGAGCGTGACGCTCGCTCGCGCCGCTGGATGCCCGAAGTGGACTCCCAGCCCCTCCACCACCATGCAACGACGCCTCCTCACGCTCCCCGCATTCGTCGCCCTCTCCGCTCCCGCCGTCGCCCAGTGGCAGGATCTCGGCGACACTCTCACGACGAGCGACCGCGTCTCGGTGGGAACGGCGGGCAACGAGTCCGTGTTGACCGTCAACGACCTGGGCAACCTGACCCTGGGTCTTACCCCTTCGAGCGCGGCGATCGAAGTCCATCAGTTCTCTCTCAAGCCCGCGATCTGGGCGAGGGCGTACCAGTTCGGCTACCCGGCGGTCCGCGGCGAGGGCGACACGCACGCGATCGAGGGCATCGCGGACCGCGGCGTCGGCGTCCGAGGTGTCTCGCTCACCGAGAACGACCTCGGATCCATCGGCGTCGAGGGCATCACGAACGCGCGCGTCGGGTACTCCGGCAAGTTCACGGGCGGACGCTTCGTCGTCTACCCCGATCTCTGCGTGGGCATCAACCGCGACTACCAGATCGACCATGGCGACGTCCTGTCGATCGACGCGCAGACGTGGAACGACGGCGGGATGTCGATCAACACGACCGAGGTGACCGGCCAGCCCTACTACGGCTACGCCGTCGCCGAGCGGACCGTGGCGCGGCACTACTACACGCCGATCGATCGCCAGTGGCGGCTCTGGGTGAACGGGACGCGCCTCGTCGTCGAGCACACGAACGGCTACGTCGGGATCGGGACCAACCATCCGCAGTACCGGCTCCACGTCCACGGCGACGCGGGCAAGCCGGGCGGCGGCTCGTGGTCGAACGCGTCGGACGAGCGTCTGAAGAAGAACGTCGCGCCGATCGACGGAGCGCTCGACCGGCTGCTCGCGATCCGCGGCGTGACCTACGAGTACATCGACCCCGAGGCGATCGACGAGCTCGACGGCGTGCGGAACGGGGTCATCGCACAGGAGGTCGAGGCGTCGTTCCCGGACTGGGTCGACGAGGGAGCCGACGGCTACAAGCGGGTCACCTTCCGCGGCTTCGAGGGCGTGGCGATCGAGGCGCTGCGGGAGCTTCGCGAGGAGAACGACGAGCTCCGCCGCCGGCTCGCCGCGCTGGAGCGGATCGTCCGCGAACGCTGAGGACGCTAGGACCGCGAGGCCTTCAGCTGATCGAAGTACGCGGCCCAGCTCTGGTGGTCGCGGCCGGCCGCAGCGCGGTAGTGGCTCGGGTTGTCGGCCGCGCCGTTCTGGATGCCCTCGTAGATCCCCGCGATCACGGTGCCCAGGAAGTCGCCGAGCTCGGCGACGCGCTCGGCGCGGTACTCCTCGACCGTCATCGCGCGGTAGGTCAGGTCCAGGCCGAGCGCGTCGTTCAGGTGGTCCGCGAGCTGCTGCTGGGTCAGCGCCTCGCCGTGCAGGTTGTAGGTCTCGCCCGCGTGCCCGTCGCCGGTCAGCATCTGCGCGTAGGCGTACGCGAGCTCCGGTCGCGTCGTGTACCCGCAACGGCCGTCGCCGGCACAGTTCGCGATCTCCCCGCGCTCGGCGTAGGTCGGCGCGTACTCGACGTCGGGCTCGATGTAGATCCCGTTGAGTCCGATCGACCACTCCAGGCCGCTGGCGCGGACGTCCGCCTCGGTGGCGCGGTTGCTCCCGACGATGGGGGAGAACGCGGTGCCCTCCTCCGCGCCCTGGATGCTGGTGTAGACGAGGCGTCGCACGCCCGCCGACCTCGCGGCCTCGATCACGTTCCGGTGCTGGACGATGCGCTTCTCCGGCGCGTCCATGCCGGAGACGATGAGCAGCGCCTCGACGCCCTCCAGCGAGCGCTCCAGGTCCTCCGGTGCGCCGTAGTCGCCCGGGCGGACCTCGACGCCGAGGTCGGCTGCGCGCGCGGGCGTGCGGGCCAGGCCGATCACGTTCTCGGTTCCGAGAATCTCCACCGTCGCGCGCACGATGGCGGCTCCGAGCTGGCCGCTCGCGGCGGTGACTGCGGTCCTCGTCATCAGAATCTCAGGGATTGCAGGTCAGTTCGATCGCGGGCTCCGTTTCGACAGGGGAGCGAGCGCCGCAGCGGCGCCTCGCGATCGTACGGGTCTCCACTGCCGGGAGCCTGCCATGACGAACAGATCGACCCGAGCGGGTGCCGGCCTCGTCCGGTGTCTGCTGCTCGTTTGCGCCATCCTTCTCGAGTCCACCGGAGCCCCGACCGAGGAGGAGGCATCGCCCCCGCCGCCTCCGCCCCGTCCCATCCCGGACGTCTTCAACGAGATCAAGGAGGCGGGGAATCGGGCGCATCCCGACCTCTTCGACGAGATCGCGCGGCACGGCTCGAAGGACGCTCTCAAGGTGCTGAAGAAGTGCGAGCGCCTCGTCGACGCGGCGTGGACGCGCCAGCGGCTCTACCTCAGCCTTCACGGATTCAGCGACACGGCGAAGCTCGCCGAGGACGCCGCGAACTGGCTCGAGGATCGGTGCCGGTCGGACCACACACGGACGCGTTACCCGGCCGCACTGGCGATGCCGGGCCTCGGTCTTCACGCCGCAGCGCCGGCGGCGCGCCTCTGTCGGTCCTCGGACGACGAGTGGGTTCCGAGCATCGTCGTGCCCTGCGTGCTCGATCGTCTCGAGGCGGAGGGGCGCCACAAGGACCTGGAGATGGTGATCGATCACTACGACGCGAGGCAGTACGGGTCGCCGGACCGTCTGCGTGAGGTCCTGTCCGAGCAGACGGGCAGGAAGGCGCGCCGGGCGATGCGCGCGTGCTTCGACCGCCGCGAGGGATCCGCTGAGACGAAGCGCGTCGTCGTGGACGTTCTCGTCGCGCTCGACGACGAGGACGAGCTGGCGGTCCTCCACGAGCGGATGCTGAACCCGGACCACGCTCCCACCGCGCACATCATCGCGCGGCTCGCCGAGACGGACTATTGCGATCACGCCGACGACCTGGAGGCTCTCGCGGCGTCCAAGAACTCTCACATCGCCGCGGAGGCGTACCTCGGCCTCGCGGCGCTTGCGGACGCGCGGAGCGAGGTCCTTCAGCGCCTCTTCGCCCTGGCGAAGCACGAGCGGTACGACCGTCGACACGTCGCGATCCTTGGCGTGAAGAAGCTCGTCGAGCGCGGGAGGCTGGGGACGTTCCGAACGGAAGCGATGGCGGTCGTGAGCATGCTGCTGACCGATCCGGTGTCGTACGTCCGGGATACGGCGCTGGAGATCGTCCAGCTCGATCGCTCTCCGGATCACGTGCCCGAACTCATCGGGGCGCTGGACACCGACGATCTCGACGTCCGCAAGGCGATCGAGATGGCGCTCATCCTCCTCACCGGGGTCGACCACGGCGGCTCGCCCGGCCGGTGGACGAAGTGGTGGGAGGACGAGGGCAAGGACCTGCCGCTGCCGGAGTTCGAGGTCGCGAAGGAACGACGCAACGAACGCGAGCGCAGCAAGAACAGGGCGCGTCGGACGGAGTTCTACGGGCTCACCGTCAAGGGCGACGGTGTCTGTCTGCTCCTCGATGCGAGCGGCTCGATGGAGGAGATGAACGAGTGGGAGGAGACGAGGCTCGACATCGCGAAGCAGCAGACGATCGGAGCGCTGGAGCGGCTGCCCGACGGAACGGCCTTCAACGTCGTGTTCTTCGGCACGGTCGTGAGCGCATGGCGCGACAAGATGGCGGTCCTCGACGACGCGACGCGCGAGGAGGCGATCGCGTTCATCGAGGCCCAGGACTACCTCGGCGGGACCGCGCTCTACGACGCCCTGGAGGAGGTCTTCGAGGATCCCGCACTCGCGAATCTCTACGTGCTCTCCGATGGCGCGCCAATGGGCGGGACGACCGACGATCCGGAGGAGATCCTCGCGTCGGTCAAGCGCTGGAACCGCAAGAGGCGCGCGATCATCCACACGATCTCGATCGGCTTCCGCAGCGAGCTCCTCGCGAGCATGGCCGAGAAGCACGGCGGTCTGTTCCGGGAGGCCGACTGATGCCGCACGCGGCCGTACCGGCGCAGCTCGTTGCGGCCCTTGCGGTCGTCGCTGCGGCGTCCGCTGCGCCGCCGGCCGCGCCTCCTGCCGCGCAGGGCCTCCCGGTGCGGCTCGACGGGACGATCGAGCTTCGCTACGACGAGCGGGCCACCGGCTCGATCGGTCCGTTCGGCGACGACCGCTTCGACGTGCTCGGGGTGTTCGTGGAGTCGACCATCGCGGCTGACAGCGGCGCGACGCTCCAGACGTCCATCGAGCGTTTCGTGCGCGATGTCCGCGCATTGAAGAGGGCGTCCGAGGATCCGCTGCGCGCCCGAGCGCTCGTCCTGACCGCGCCGAACTCCACCTTCGAGTGGCCGCCCCGTGCCAACCTCGTCTGGACGAGCGACGCACCGGAGGCGCTCAACCACGACGTCCGAGACCTCCTGACCGCTGGCAGCGCATCCCGCACCTGGTTCCTGGGCCCCGGTGGCGCCGTGCTCGGCGTGTATGGACCGGGCCGCGAGTCCCTCCTGTCCGTCCGCGGGCGGGAGGTCGCGGGCAGCTGGGCCGGCGACGACGCGGAGCGCTGGGCCGCGGCCGCGGCGCATGCCGAGGACTCCTGGTCGCTCGCGTTCGGCGCGATCCGTCGCGGCGAGGTCGCGCTGGAGCCCTACGTGGCGCGCGATGCGCTCTCGGTGCTACCGCCTCTCCCGCTCGACCGCGGCGCCGACGAGAGCGAGGTCGGGAGCGCCGCGGTCCGCACCGCACTCCGTGCGCTGCTGGCGTATGTCGCTGACGAGAGGGACGAGGGGGACGAACGGCCTGCGGCAGAGGGTTTCGGGGATGCGAAGCGCGAGTCGGTCGAACTCGACGTCCTCCAGGAGTGGCTCCGTCACGCGGTCGGGGAGACGAGCGCGGAGGACATCGTCCGCCGGTGGATCCGGCGGGACGTCAACGAGCGACTCCGCTGCCTGATCGCGATCGACCGGCTCTGCCTGCGGGGCGCGGCCGTCGACGCCTTCGCGCTCCAGGCCTATGAGCGTGCGCGTCGCAAGGACTGGGAGACGCGGTCCTCGGCGCTCCGGGTCCTCGCGGCGCGCACCTCCCCTGGGTTTCGACCTCGAGAGAGCGCTGCGTCGAACCCGATCGAGGTCCCCCGGCCCGCCTCCTGGGACCGCGAGTCGGTCTGGCAGGTGCGACTCGCCTGGGCCGAACTCCTGGGGACCGTCCCGCATGCTTGGGCCGTCGAGGAACTCGTCGAGCTGCGGGCGTGGGAGCAGCACGGTCGCGTCCGGATCGCCGCGGAGCGGGCGCTGGGAGACGCTCTCGGCGTCGACCTGCGCGGGCGCGTCGCGGCGTATCGGAGCTGGCTCGACGACCGCGACGAGGAATGGGAGCCGGCCGCCCCGCCGCTCCACCGATGGCGCCCGCCGCGTCCGACGCGCGTACCGCCGTCGGAGGCTCTGCCCCAGGCGTACATGAGCGACGGCCGCGTCGCGGGGGAGACGATCGCACCGCCCGGAGTCCTCTCGACGGACCTCCGGCGCGTGGTGTTCCTGCTCGACGCGTCGGAGAGCATGAGCTGGGGGTTCGCGGAGGGCGTCGCGCGTGAGCTGGAACGAGAGCTCGGCCGCTTCACGGACGACCGCCTCGTCGGGGTCGTCACGTACGCCGAGGCGCCGCTCTTCGTCGCGACGCGCGCGTCGCGCCCCGCGCTCACGCCGGCGTCTCCGGCCCATCGCCGCAAGCTGCTGGAGCACTACCGGGCCACCCTGAGCGAGGGGAAGACCGACTACGAGGCCGCTCTGGAAGCGGCCTTCCGCTTTCCGGACGTCGACGAGGTCGTGCTCCTCTCCGACGGCCGACCCACGGCGGGCGAGCGGCGGACGGAGGGCGGGCTCGTCGGGATGCTCGATCGGCTCAACGCGACGAGGCGCGTGCGGATCTCGACCGTGTTCCTCTCGCTCGGCGAAGCGCACTGGAACAAGGACCTGCGCGGCGGCTCGCTCCCACACCCGACGGACGAGGACATCCGCAGGTGGACGACGGAGCGCAGTGACGAGCTGACGAAGGACCCCGCCTATCGCCTCCTCGCTCGCCTCGCGTCGGTTTCGGACGGCGACTGTCGACTCGGCTTCGCCAATCGGCGCTACTCGAAAGACGGGGTTCCGATCGACGACTGAGGCGGGCACGGTGCCGTGCGCGCGACCGATCGCTCGCAACGACCGACCCACCATGAAGCGAACCTGGCCCATCCTCGCCGTTGCCGACGTCCCCCGGAGCGCGGCGTGGTACGTCGCGCTGCTCGACGCCGCGCAGACGCACCCGGGCGCGACCGTCTTCGATCAGGTGATCGACGCGGACGGGACCGTGCTGCTCTGCCTGCACTGCTGGGGGCCGTCCGGTCCGAACGGCGACCACGAGTGGCCGTCGCTGAGGTCACCGCTCGAGGGCGGCATCGGCAACGGGATCCTGCTCTGGTTCGTCGTCGACGACTTCGACGCGGCGTGGGCGCGGGCCCGCGACATCGGCGCGACCGTCGACGAGGAACCGAACACGGACAATGGGACGCGCCAGCGCGCCTTCGTCGTCCGTGATCCTGACGGGTACTACGTCGCCGTCAACGAGGCCATGACGTCGAGCTAGAGCTGCCAGAGCCCGTGCTCGATCCCGCCGAGGAAATAGATCGCGAACGTGCCGCGTCCCTCGAGGGGTGTCGCCGGCATCGCGATCTCGGCGCCGGCGGCGGCCGCGTTCGCGAGCGCCGTCTCGATGTCGTCCACGAGCAGGTAGGGCCGCACGACCGTGTCCTCCGCCGGGTTCATCGGCGCGCGTACGCTGATCAGCCCACCTGAAGCGAGCGCCGCCGTGCGCGCGCCACCGAGGTCGGCCTGGGGGTCGCCGAACCTCACGCCGTGGGTCGCCTCGATCGAACCGCACGTCGCGTCGACCTCCGGCGTGACGATCTCGAGGAAGTGCAGGCGTACACCTGCCTCGGCCGCCTCCACGGGTGCCGTTCCACCCCCGACCACCTCACCAGGGGCTCGGCAACCCACGAACGTGGCGCACAGGGTGGCCGCCATCAGGAACTGGGCAATGCGTGACTCGGTCATACGTCCTCGCTTCTCCTCGTGAACGAATTCGGGGCTGGTCGTACTTCGCGTACTTTGCCCGGTCAGAGGGCGAAGTTCACGCCGAGCGAGGCAAAGTCGATGTCCTGTTCGATCACGGTGTACTCCAGCTCGATCGACGCGCCGTCCGTGATCCGGTATCCGCCGCCGACGCCGATCGAGAGGCCGATCGCGTCGCCCTCCAGCCCGATGGACCTGTTTCGGACGTTCAGGTACTCGTACAGCAGTCCCGCCTTGCCCTTGAAGTAGAGGTCGCCGGTGCTCCTGTACACGCCGTACGCGCCGAGCGTGACGACGTCGAGCTTGCCGAAGGTCTCGGACTTGCTGTCGGCGCTCGACACGGTCCCCGTCAGCTCGACCTCGACGGAGAACTCGTTCCCCGGGAAGTCGTGGCCGAACAGCGCCCCCAGGTTGGCGCCGTTGTTGTACGGCAGGTCGCGGTTGATGTTGAGGATGCCCGCCTTGACCCCGAAGTAGTTCCCGCCGTCGGTGTCCCGGGCGGACTGGGGGGCCGCTGCGGCGGCCGAGGCGAGGAAGAGGGCGAGGGCGCAGGCGCGAATGAGTCGAATCATGGGGGCGTGGGCAGCAGGGGAGGGGATCGATGCAGGACGCTCAGCGTAACCTTGCGCGGGTCGACCGGAGCGGCCTCCAGGATCGTGCCCACGTGCGCTGGCTAAGGTGCGCGCCGGATCGCGCCGATGAGCCGGGGATGGACCCGATCGACGCTTTCACACGCCGCTTCACCTCGGAGGACCTCGCACCGCTCCCCGCAGGCTGGCGCGTCGGGCCGCCCGACTTCGTCGGCGTGGGCTGCGGCAAGGCAGGCAGCACGTGGTGGTATCACCTCCTGTGCCAGCACCCCGCCGTCGTACCGAACAGGCTCGGGCTCAAGGAACTGGTGTTCTTCTCGCACGGTGGATGGCGGCGTCCGACGGACGCAGACCTGGAGCTGTACCGCAGCGTCTTCGCGCGCCCGCCGGGGCACCTCTGCGGCGACTGGACCGCCAACTACCTGTACGCACCCTTCGCGCTCGACGCGCTCGCCCTTGCGGCGCCCGACGCGAAGCTGATCCTGACGGTGCGCAACCCCGTCGATCGCTTCGTGTCCATGCTGAACCAGTTCACGCTGCACCGCGCCGAGCTCGTCGGAGCAACCGGCCGCGGACGTACCGTGCTCGAGACCTGGTCGCTCTTTCCCGAGGCGGCCCACCAGTCCAGGATCGCCGAGGGCGTCGAGCGTATGCTGCGGCTGTTCCCGAGGGAGCAGATCCACGTCGTCCAGTACGAGCGCGCGAAGGCGTCGCCCCACGCCGAGTTCGCGCGTACGCTCAGGTTCCTCGGGCTCGACGATCGCTGGGTGCCGCAGGACGCGGCGCGTCCCGTGCACAAGAACCGCTACGTGGTGGAGCGTCCTTCCGGGGGGGACAGGGAGTGGATCGCGGACTGGTTCCGCGACGACGTCGAGCGCACCGCTGCGCTCCTCCCGGAGGTCGATCCCGGGCTCTGGGACGACTTCGCGTCACCGGTCGCGGTCGGGGCGGCCGTGACGGCGCGCGGTTGACCCCCCCCGGTTGACACCCTGCAGCGGACCCCCTCCCGGGGGCTTCCCCGCAGCCTCGCGCCCGGATTCCCACCGAAGATCCTTCAGGGTTCGCCCGAGGAACTCGATTCCTCGGCATGTCCTCCGGTCTCCGCCCCGCCTCGCTCGGCGAGGAAGCGCCCGCGTCCGACGCCGCGGGACGCACGCTCCTCGTCGACGAACCCTCGTCGCCCGCCCGGGGCGAGAAGCAGCTCTCGCTCACGCTCGTGTCGTTCGGGTTCAAGTACGGCCAGCCGCCGGCGAACCACTACTTCGACGTGAGCTTCCTGAAGAACCCGGCCCGACAGGAGGGCTGGACGCTCTTCTCCGAGCCGGGCGAGGAGATGCGCCGCTGGGTCCTCGAGCAGCCCGCGGCGGTCGAGTTCCTGGAGCGCATGGTGCCGCTCGCGCTCTTCCTGGCGAACGCCGACGACGACGCGCGCCTCGCGCTCGGATGCTCAGCGGGTCGCCATCGCTCCGCGATTCTCACCGAGGAACTCGCCCGGCGCCTTCGCGCCGAGGGCCTCGAGATCCGCGTCCACCACCGAGAGAGGAGCCTGGGATGAAGGTCGCCGTCCTCGTCGTCTCCCGCAATCGCCCGGACCTGGTCGAGCGCATGGCCGATTCGTTGCGCCGCAACATGTCGATCGACCACGACCTGTTCGTGGTCGAGGCGGGCACCGACGACGACAAGCTCACGGAGCACACCACGGCGGTCTACGACGACCGCGAGTTCCGCGGCAAGTGCTACGCCCACAACATCGCGCTCGAGATCGCGCGGAAGGCCGGCAAGGAGGGGACGCCGTACGACTACTACTGGGTCCTGATGAACGACGTCGTCTTCGACGAGGGCGTCGATGCCGCGCGGCTGCTCATCGATCAGATGGAGGCGGAGCCGCGCCTCGCGATCCTCTCGCCGACGTGCAAGGACCGGGCGTACCCCGGGAGCGATCGGCGCGCGGGTGGCGGCTGGCGCCCCGTCACGACCTGCGACTACCTCGGGTTCATGATGCGCGCCGAGGCGGTCGAGACGGTCGGGTTCCTGAATCCCGACTTCAAGTACTGCTGGGGCGCGATCCACGAGCTCTCGTTCCTGCTGTACCGGAACGGCTGGATGGTCGGCTACTCCGACGCGGTCGAGTACGAGCACCTCGGGGGCTCGACCTACGGAGCGAAGGGAACGAACACGATCTCTCGCGAGGAGTACCAGATCCGCGCGAAGCGCTTCGCGCTGACGTACTTCCACACGGTCTACGGTCCGAACTGGGCGCAGGCGTTCTGGGACGCCGCGCGGCCGCACGGGATCGAGCACGACACCTTCTCCGCTCACGAGCGTCTCTGGTCCGAGGCGTTCACCGCACAGGAGCTCGCGGAGCTCCGCGCCACCTGTGACACCCACGCCATGTCCAACGCAGCCCGATCGAACGCCAGCGCCAGCGCTCTGCCCGAGGGCGACGGCGCCCCGCTCCACCGCCTCCACCTCGGCTGCGGTCCCGATCGCAAGGAGGGGTGGGTCAACGTCGACGTCAACCCGCAGTTCCAGCCTGACCTCGTGTCGAGCGCGCACGACCTGCCGATGCTGGCGGACGGCTCGTGCGAGGTGATCGAGGCCTACCACCTGTTCGAGCACTTCACGCTCAAGCAGGCGCGCGCGGCGCTTCGCGAGTGGCGGCGGCTCCTCGCTCCCGGCGGAGAGCTGCGGCTGGAGCTCCCGAACCTCACGCGCTGCATCGAGCTCATCGGGACGGACATGGGCGGCCACGACCTCGGGATGATCTCGCTCTTCGGCTTCCCGCCGGAGGTCGACGAGCAGGGCGAGCCGCAGCTCCACAAGTGGGGCTGGACGCCGGAGACCCTGAAGGCCGCGATGCAGGAGGCCGGGTTCGACCGCGTCGAAGAGGCGCCGATCACCCAGACCTGGCGCAAGGCAGCCAAGTACGACCGCGACATGCGGATCGTCGGCGCCGTCGCGGGTGTCAACGCGGAGGCCGCCGCGCCGTCCGCAGGACCGGCGCCGGACGCGAAGGCGGTCATCGCCTGGCCCGACTACCGCGACGCGGCCGAGATCGACCGCTTCATGGACACGTTCGGCCGTGCGCTGAGCGCGCGCGACGACGCGCTGCTGTTCCTCCGCATCGACCCCGAGCTCGACCCCGACCGCGAGGGCGCGCTCGACGCGATCGAGGCGAGCCACGTCCGGGTGCTCGGCGCGGAGGCGGAGCTCAACGTCCAGCTCCTGGAGGGGCCGATCCAGCCCTCCGAGTGGCAGGAGGTCGGCCGCAGCATCGCGTGCCGCATCCAGCTCCCGTCGGAGGTCGGTCCGCGCGACGCCGCGCGCATGGCGCCCGCCGTCGTCGCCGAGGACGTGGCGACGCTGGAGCGAGCGCTCGCCGTCGCCGGCGAGCGGACCGACGCGTCGGCGGATCGGTCGCTGCAGACGGCCTGACGCGGCGAGGCGACGCGTACGCCGTGCCGCCGCTCGTCAGCGGATCTCCACGGAGACCGCCGGACTGAAGTTCGACGTCGCCTGGCCCATCGGCCCCTGGTCGCGATACCACGACTGGAACGCCCACCGGTTCCCGGGCGCGGCTGCCACCGTCCCGAAGGAGAGCGGGATCGCGTTCAGGTCGATCTCGTAGCGCTGCTCGCCCGCGGCGTTCGCGGGTTGGAGCTGGTCGACGAAGCGACCTGTCGATCCGCCGAGGCAGAGGAAACCCTGGCTGCCTGCGACCGGCATCGGCGCGGTCAGCGTGTCGGCGACCGCGAGGTAGCCGAACATCGAGCCGGGCTGCAGGCCGCCGACGCGCGCGGCGAGGCGACCTCCCACGAGGCCGCCGCCCTCGACCTCCAGCGTCGCTGGCGCGCCCGTCGCGTTCGGGACCGCCGGATCGCACGTGGTCGTGCGACGGTCGGCGAGCTGGTCGATGACCGCGAGCGATGTCACGAATCCGACGGAGGAGCCCGTCAGACGGCTCAGTCCATACGTGCGAGCGCTGACCGCGCCCCGGTTGAAGCCGGGGAAGAAGCCCGGGATCGATCCGAACGGACCGTCGATCGAGACGAGCTCGTTCGTCGCGAAGCGGTACTGGACGAGCCGGCTCGAGAAGGGCGCGATCAGCTCGACCCCGCCGTCCAGGAGCTCCGCGAGGACCCACGCGTTGGCGATCGCCGTGTTCACGACGTTTCCGGTTGCCGTGTCCAGCGTCACGACGCGCGGGCAGGTCCCCGGCGGAGGTGGCGTGAACGTCGACGGCATCTGGGCCACGAGCCGGCTTCCGTCGGGCCAGAGCACGGCGGGTGCGCTCGACTCGCTGTCCACGGGATCGGGCGTGCATGTGTACGTCCAGTCGGGCGCGAGCCCGCCCGGCCCGACGGTCCACGACCGGACCTCTGCGCGGGACGAGACCACGGTCACGCGCGCTCCCGCCGGGTCGACGAGGGCCTGCGCCGCGCGGCCCGGCGTGAACGTGTCCGCGCCGACGATGGCTCCGGTCGAGAGCCGGACGACGGTGAGGACGCCGTTCCCCGCCTCGACGACGGTCGCGAGGTCCGCGACAGGGTCGATGACGACGTCCGGCTGGAAGTTCGTCGGGTCCGGCACCGGCGGCGGAAGAGGGATCGTCGCGGTGATCGCGGCGGGCTGCGTCGTGACGAGCTGCAGCGCGCGGAGCCCGGGCTCGGACACCTCGACCCAGATCCCGTTCGTGCCCGGGTCGGGCTCGACGAGGACGGCGCGGCCCGCAAGATCGACGCGATCGACGACGGACAGCGTGCCGGGGTCGACGACGACGACGCTCGCCCCCCGTCCATGGACGACGGCGAGCTGGCCACCGGAGACCTCCGCGATCGCGATCGGCGCACGCTCGACGGGGATCGACGCAATCACCTGTTCCGACTCGACGTCGACCAGGACGACCTCGTCGGTCCCCTGGTGGGGGACCGCGACGCGGCGCGCGTCCGCGAGCTCCAGCGGCCTCCTGGCTCCATCCCGCTCCGGGCTCACGCCCGAATTCACGTCGTCGAAGCGAACCTGGCCCGAGGGCAGCCGCTCCGCGATCTCGATGCGGTCCTGTCCGCCCTCGGTGAAGAATCGCGTCAGCCGCGGATGAGCGAGGATCGCGTCCCCTTGCACGTCGCCCGACTCCCCGACCCTGGAACCGATCGGGTTTCCGGTGCCCGCGTCGAAGAGGACGAGCGCGCCGTCGATCCACGCCGCGACCGTCGTTCCGTCAGCCGACAGCGCGGCATGCAGAACGACGGAGTCCGACAGCGTGCGCGTGGCACCGTTCGTCAGGTCGATCGTGAACAGTCCCACCTGATCCGCGACGACCGCGCGGCGACCGCCCTCGTCCACCGCGAAGTTCACGAGCGCCCAGAGGTCCTCTCCGACGATGCTCGTCCGGATCGAGCCGAGGCGCTGGAGCGACGGCACCGCGAACACGTCGACGTCGACGCGGCTCGTGCCCGTCGACGTGTCCTCCACGAGGACGTACGCGCGCGTTCCGGCCGGGTTCACGTACAGCTGCTGCGCCCGGCGATTCGTCCCGAGCACGAAGAACCCGGTCTCCTGGCCCGTCGTGATGTCGAAGACGCGGAGCCGCCTCCTCCCGACCGTCACGAAGGTCCGGTCGTCCGACGCAACGCCCCTCGTCATGAGGCCGTACTCCGCGACCGCCTCGGGAGACTGGAACGTGCGCTCCCTTGCCCCGGTCGCGAGGTCGAAGACGTCCACTTCCCCTGACCTTGCGACGGAGAGAAAGCGCGTCCCCGATCGATCCATCACGAAGTCGTCGATGGTGCCCGACGCCAGCTCGAGAGGCGCGGCGACCTCGGCGAGGCTCGGAACATCGTGGATCGTGATCGTCCGGAAGGGGCGCTCGTACACGGCGCGCGATCCATCCGGAGACACCGCGATCCGGCGGACATCCCTGTCGACGCGGACAGAGCTGGCCGGCGTCGACGTCGCGATGTCGAACGACACGACCGAGCCCCCGAAGTGGGGGATGAGGCACGTCGCGCCGTCGGGC
Organism: Planctomycetota bacterium; assembly: GCA_038757895.1. GTDB lineage: Bacteria > Planctomycetota > UBA1135 > UBA1135 > Saltatorellus. The sequence goes on from JBCDGE010000058.1 coordinate 16,010, forward strand.
GTGAAGTCGCTGGTGAAGAGCAGCGGAAGGTCATCTTCCTCGACGGCGACCTCGAGGGGGATGTTCGTGACCTGGGGGGCGGAGGCGAGCAGGAGTGCCAGGGGAAGCATGGTGGAGCCGGGCCCGGGTGGAGCGCTGGAGGGGTGGGAGCACCGTCATAGCCGAGGGAGTCGAGTTGGTCACAGGTCGTGCGACAGCGCTGCAGACTGTGTCCACGCATCCGAGGAGTCCGCTAGGTTGCGGCGGTGAAGGTATTCAGACTTTTGGCCCTCCTGGCCCTCGTCGCGCTCCTGCTCGCCGGGCTGATCCTGCTCATGCGGGCCGGAGAGAACGACATGGCCGCGGACGCCGTGTCGAGGGCGCACGACGTCGCACCCGCGGAATCCTCGGGTGACCGGACGCTCGCCGAGCCCATGGGGACCGCCGACGTCGAGACGATGTCGGCGCGCGAGGAGGTCGCCCCACCGGCGCCCATGGCCGAGCAAGAGAGCGCCGCATCGGCCGAGGACGCCGCGGCGGACGAGGCGACGCACCTGGTGGGACGACTGCTGCTCCCCGGCGGGTCGCCCGCGGCAGGAGCGTCGCTCCTCGTCCACGGATGGGGCGCCAACGACGAGAGGATCCGGAAGTACGGACGGCGGAAGGACTGGTCGGACGTGGTCGGCACGACGGACGACGACGGTCGGTTCGACCTCGCGTTCGACGCCCCGCGCGCGTTCCAGTTCGTGCTCGATGCCTCGACGGCGGGCCACGCGGAGCTGAGCTGGCGCTGGAGTTCACTGCCCCGCGGGGAGACGACCGACGTCGGGACGCAGACCTTTGCCGCCGCTGGCGTCATCGTCGGCAGGATCGAGCGGAAGGGCGGTACGCCCGCGGGGAGGGGCTGGCGGATCTATGCGGAGTCCTCGGTCCGCGCCGCGGGCAGCGACAGCGAACCGACGAGTGTCTCCGCGCCCGCCGACGGGACGACGGGCGCCTTCCGCCTCGAGGGCCTGCCGCCCGGGCCGTGCGAACTCCAGGCGTACCACCGCGCCGCGAACTGGATCGACGGACCGACCGTCACCGTGCGCGCCGGCCAGGAGACCGAGGCGCTCCTCGTCTACGAGGGAGAGGACCTCGCGACGCGCATCTCGGTCTCGACGTCCTGCCGCCCCTACCACGTCTTCAGCAGACCGGTGAACGGCCGCGTCGTCCTGCGGGACGCCGCGGGCCAGGAGCGCGAGATCGAGAGGGTCGCCGGCTCGTCCCAGTCGTACGGCATCGACGGCGTCGCGCCCGGGACCTACACCGTCGAGGTCGAGAGCGAGGTCCACGCGCCGTGGAGCCAGTCGGGCGTGCAGCCAGGGGACAGCGTGCGCGCACGTCTCGTCGGTACGGGACGCGCGGCGGTCACGGTCCGCGACGCGGCGACGTCCGAGCCGGTGGATCGGTACGACCTGCTGGTGCGCTTCGACGAGGCGAACTCCTCGCCCAACGAGTTCCAGCTGCTGTCCGCCGAGGAGGAGCCGCCCGAGGCGGGGCTCTTCGAGGGCCTGATCGCCCGCCCGACGACCCTGGTCGTGAAGGCGCCCGGGTACGCGCCGGCCGAGGTCTCCATCGGTGTGCCGGGCAGCGTCGCCCGGCCGGTCACCGTCGACCTCGTCCGCGGCACGACGATCCGGTTCCTCGTACGCCAGGCCGGAGGCCGGCCCGCCCCGGGCGCCGTCGTCACGCTGCACCCCTACTTCGAGGGGTACGACCCCAGCGACGTCTTCTCGGGGCCGACCGCTCAGTCGGCGCGGCAGGCGTTCAGGACCGCGACGCGCGAGCAGACGACGGGGGCGGACGGACGATGTTCCTTCGACTCGGTCACGCCGGGCGAGTGGGGGGCCTGGGTGGTCAAGGGGCCGTTGCGCAAACGCAGCGGGAAGATCCAGGTGGCCGCAGAGGGCGAGCTCGACGTCGTCCTCGACCTCCCTGGTGCCGGCTCCCTGGCGGGGCGGGTGGAGCTCGCTGGCGATGCACGCCCGTCGGGCCTCCACGTCTTCGTCCATCGCTCCGGAGCCGAGCGGCCCGAGATCCCGTGGAGCGGCGTCAGTCCGAACCTCGTCGCGCTCGAGTCCGATGGCCGGTTCACGTTGAACGACCTGCCCGCCGTTCCGCACACGGTCTCCCTCTGCGTTCCCTCGCGCGACGTGCCGACGTCTCCGAACAGCGGCACGTCGACCCAGCCGATCTTCCGCGAGCTCGGCGACGTCGCGATCCGCCAGGGCCAGGTCACGCGGGAGACCTTTGACGCCACCGGACTGACGCCGGGCACGGTCGACGTACGCGCGCGGCTCAACGGTGAGGCTGCAGCCGGGCTCGTGCTCCGGATGACGTTGGTCGACGAGCAGTGGGAGTGGATTGGTGGCGTCCTCGACGCGAACGGCGCGCACGTGCTCGGTCCGCTCTTCCCCGGGAAGTGGAAGGTCTCACTCCGCCCGCTCGCGGGAGGGTGGGCCTGGGAGCGGGAGGTGCCCGTCGAGGTGACCCCCGGCTCGACCCTGGAGCTTCTCTGCGACATCGAGCTCGGAGCCGGCCGGCTCCAGATCCTCGACGCATTGACGGGAGAGCCTGCGGCGAGCAGGACGGTCCGGCTCAACGGACGGAAGGCGCTCCAGACGGACGGCGACGGTTGGGTGGAACTGACGCTCACCGTGGGCTCCCATCGGTTCCAGGGCGGAGGGGCGGACTTCTTCCCCGGAGTCCCCGGGGGCGAGGGCGACCAGCCGGTGACGGTGGAATGGGGCCCCGACGGCCCGCTCGTCGATTCGATCCGGGTGTCGTTCCCCGAGTGACTGCGCCCGCAGCGTGAACCGCTCGCCGCCGGCATTCCGCGAGAACGCTGCGCCCGACGCGGGGTCCGCGGTGTGTCGTGTGTAGCGCCCGGTCCGGGGCGCGCTCCGGCATGCTCGAATCCTCCCTCGATCTGAACGCGCTCGCATCCGAGCGCTCGCGCGTGGCCGCGCTGGCGGCCCACCTGATCGCCGACGAACACGGCGGTGAAGACCTCGCCCAGGAGTCCGTGCTCCGGATGCTCCAGGCGCGCGTCGAGCGCGATGCCGAGGGGCGCATGGCATGGCTCCGCGTCGCGGCCAGGCGGCTCGCGGCGAACCAGCGGCGAGGATCCGCGCGGCGCACGGCGCGAGAGCGGGATGCCGCGCGGCCGGAGGCGACTCCTTCGTCGGCCGAGATCGCTGAGCGCGCCGAGCAGGTCCGCCGCATCCACGCCGCGATCGATGCCCTCTCGGACGAGCATGCCACCGCGCTCCGGGATCACTACTTCGGCGGCCTCTCGGTCGCCGCGATCGCCGAGCGGGACGGCGTCTCCGCCAACACCGTCAAGTCGCGGATCGTTCGCGGCCGGGCTGCGCTTCGGGCCGTCCTCGAGCGCGACGGTGTCCGCCCCGACCAGCACTGGTCGGTCGCTCTCCTGCCGCTCGCGACCGGGCTCGTCGACGGTGCGTCCAATCCTCCGGCTGCCGCGAGCGGTCTGGTCGCCGTCGAGGTCATGAAGGTCGCCCTCCCCGTCGCCGTGGCTGCGGTCGTCCTCACAGTCACACTGACGGCCTTGGGCGGCGGAGACACCGACGCGTCGCGGATGGACAGCGTGGAGGTCGGCGCGTTGACCGAGCACGGGGCAGCCACGACCGCGGTCGAGGTCCGCGACGTCGAGACCCGTGGCGAGCGGACCGAGATCGCGCCCGGGGACGCGGCGACGACGGCCGCGTCCTCGGTCACTCTCCGCGGACGCGTCGTCGACACGTCCGGACTCCCGGTCGAGGACGCGCGGGCGAGCCTCGAACGCCGGAAGCCGTGGATCGAAGGCATGGCCGAGCTCCGACCCGGCGCCTTCGGCTATGGCGCGCGAGCGGACGCGGCGGGCGCCTTCTCGATCGAGTTCCCGCTGACGGAGGGGATCGGTGGGACGATCGACGTCCGCGGCGGCGAGTTCCGAACGCTGTACCGGGAGAGCCTGTCCTACGACGAACTGACGGCTGCCGCGGCGGCAGAGGGCGCGCTCGGCGACGTCGTGCTGCAGCCTGCAGGCTCGCTCGAGGGGCGAGTGATCGACGACACGGGGCGGCCGGTGCCCGGTGCGGTCCTCGCGACGGGACCGTCCCTCTCGTCGTCGTACGGGCTGCAGCCCAACACCGAGACGCTGTCGCGCGAGGACGGGGTCTTCGTGCTCGGACACGTTCCGCTCGGGGAGATCGGGATCAAGGTCGAGGCCAGGGGCCACGCGTCGCTTCACCTTCCTGCGGTCGCGATCGAGCGCGGCCGACGGGTCGCGCTCGGTGACGTCGTCCTCGACGTGCTGCCGACTCCCTGGCTGCGGGGCCGCGTCGTCGACGACCAGGGGATCGGTGTCCCGCGCCAGTGGATCTTCGCGGGGCCCACGTCGCGCACGGGTCGCTCCGTCACGGGCCGGACGGACGACGACGGCCGGTTCGACCTCGATCTGGTCACGGCGGGGCCGCACAAGCTGAAGGTGGAGCGCCGCGACTTCCTGACCGTCGGCGGTCTCGGCGATCCGGGTCCGGTGTTCGAGCCGGGCAGCGAGGCGATCGAGATCCGATTGGAGCGGCTGCCGACGACGACGTTCCTCGTCGTCGATGGCGTGACGGGAGAGCCGGTGCGTCGCTTCGGCCTGAGCGTGGGCCTTCGGCGGGGATCCAAGGCCGAGCGGCGGATCCACGGGACGGGCGGTGGCGGACGCATCCGTGACTACCCCGATGGGCGACTGGAGGCGGGGGCACGGCCTGGCGTCGATCTCGTCGAAGTGACGGCGCCCGGCTTCCGCGCGTTTCGCGGCGACGTCGAACACGACGGCAGCGCGGAGGCCATCCAGACGATCCGACTCGACCGGGGCGCGACCGTCCGGGGGATCGTGCTCCGCGGAGGCCAGCCCGTCCCCGGTGTGCGCTGCTGGCTCGCCGCCAGGCGGTACGACCGCCGTGACGGCCCCAAGGAGACCGTCACGGACAGCGAGGGCGGGTACACGCTGCGAGGGCTCCCGTCGGGGACGATCGAGATCGTGGCCGGTGCCGACGACGGGTCCTCGAGCGGTCGGATCCAGGTGACGACGCACGCCGGCGAAACGGTGTCCGCGCTGCCGATCGATCTCGTCGGTCCCGGAGCCATCGCGGGGCACGTCGTCGTGCCCGATGGCGTCGCGCTCGAGGGGCTGTCGGTCCACCTCGACGACTGGCAGGACGACCGCAGGGGCGCCGTCTCAGCCACGGGGACCTTCCGCTTCGAGGACGTCGAGCCAGGGCGTCACACGGTTACGCTCGTTGGACGCCCGGGCGAACTCGCGAGCTCCGCGAAGGTCCGCGTCGAGGTGGAGCCCGGCCAGACCTCCAAGGTGAGGGTGAATGCCACGTCATGCGGCCTCTGTCGGGTCGCGCTCACGATCGCCACGCCCGGCGTCGATCCGCGCACCGTGTCCGTCGAGATCCTGCACGGCGGAGTCGTCGGCGCGGAGGGACAGGGTACGGGTCCCGCGCGCTCGATCCTGCGCGAGGTGAGGACCCTGGATCGCGACGGTCGGATCGAATTCACCGAGCCCGCGACCGGCGTCGCGCTCGTTGATCTCACGTTCAGCGATCACGGACGCTTCGTGCTCCCCGAACCTCGCCTGCACCTGATTCCGCTCGGCGAGATCGAGGAGTCGTTCGTGGTGCAGGCGGCGCGCCTCGAGGTCCGGCTCCCGGACGACCTGGTTCTCCCCGAGGACGCAGACGTCCGTCTATGGCTCGATCACGAGGACCTGGTCCGTTCCGCCGCCGGGCGATCGCTCCTGTTCGACGGTGGGCGCCTCGACACCGCAGGTTCGGGGGGCGGCCCTGCGGGGAGCGATCGGACGATCTCCATCGACCCCGCTCCCCCAGGGCGGTACGTCGCCCGTGTGATCGTGCGATCGCGCTCCGCTTCGCCGCGCATGATCGAGCTCGCAGACGGCTCCTACGGGTTCCAGTACGAGGGACAGCAGAAGTGGTCCCGAGCCGTCGTCCTCGAACCCGGCGCGACGCAGCGCATCCAGCTCGCGGAGGGCGACCGCGAGTGACGCCCCCGGCGTTGACTCGCGCTACCAACCATCGAGCGGGCGGCCCCACCGAAGCCACCCGCGGACGTCGAGCCGGATGATCCCGTCCTCGCAATGGGGTGTCACCAGCGCGCGGACGTGCCGGTCGAACTCCATCGCTGCGTCGGGGGACATGCGATCGAGCGAGAGCCCGTTCGCGGAATGCAGCGACTCCACGTACTCGTCCACCGATCGCTCGAGCGACCGCGTGGAGCTCTGCGCTTCGCCGCCGAGTCGGAACAGGCCACGGCTCTCCAGCTCCTCGACGAGGTCGTACGGCGCGAAGTCGCGGTTCGTCGAGAAACGCGCGATCAACTCCTTCAGCAGCTTGGCCCAGGGCGGGTCAGCGACGATCGCGTCCAGCAGGACGAGGTGCCCCTCGGGGCTGAGCGCGGCCCGGAAGCGGGGAAGGACGTCATCCCACTCCATCCAGTGCAGGCTCTGACTCGCCACGATCAAGCCGTACGGCGGGTCGAGCCGTGCCAGCTCCATCGGAGCGCACGCCCAGCGGAGGTTCGGGTGGTCCGCGCCGGCGAGCGACATCCCGTACTCGATCATGCCGGGCGACGCGTCGACTGCATCCATCCGGTCCACGTCCGGAGCGAGCGTCCGCGCGATCTCCCCCGGGCCGCAGCCTGCATCGAGGACGCGACGTGGTTCGCTGCCAAGCAGTCCGAGGAGCAGCATGAACGTGTCGTCGGGATACGGCGGGCGAAGTCGGTAGGCCTCGACGACCGAGGGGTCTGCGAACTGCGCGCCGTACTCGGGTCCCAGGTGCTTCGGCTTGGGCTTCAAGGGCGTGGCTCCTCGTGGGGGCGGCCGTCCCGGCGGCGGCGGCTTCACGGTACATCCGATGGGCAGACCGAGCACTCCGTTCGAGTGCCGTCGCGGGGAGCGAGGCGCGCACTGGCGGCATCCGGCACTCCGCCCTATACCGTCCGCATGCACGCGCCCGACGCCCCCGTCCTCGACGTCGTCATCATCGGCGGCGGCGCGTCCGGCATGGTCGCGGCGATCCGCGCGGGGCGGCTCGGGCGGAGCGTGACGCTCGTCGAGAAGTCGAAGTCCCTCGGGCGCAAGCTGCTCGCGTCGGGCGGGCAGCGGTGCAACCTCTCGAACACGCTCGACAAGGACGGGTTCATGGAGCGCGTCGGCCGCGACGGGCGCTTCATGGGGCCCGCGCTGGACGGGCTCGGCGGGCCGCTCCTGCGCGAGTTCTTCCACGGGATCGGCGTCGAGACGGTGTGCCACGACGGCTTCCGCATCTGGCCGGCGACGCGCAAGTCGTCAACGGTGCTCGCGGGGCTCGTCGACGAGCTGGAGCGGCTGCAGGTTCCCGTCGTGACGAACTGCGAGGTCACCTCGACGACGTTCGAGGACGACGTGTTCGTCGTCGAGCACGCGGACGGCGCGTTCCGCGCGCGTGAGCTGGTCATCGCGACGGGCGGGCTCGCGCTGCCCAAGTCGGGCGCGTCCGGCGGCGGCTACGCGTTCGCGGAGAGCTTCGGCCACAAGATCACGGCGCGGCATCCGGCCGGCGTGCCGCTGGTGAGCAAGGAGACCTGGACCGGACGCTGCACCGCGCACACGGTCGGCAAGGCGCACCTGCAGGTCGCGCTCCCCAAGCACGCGAAGGTCCAGCGCACCGGCGACGTCATCTTCACCAGGCAGGGCATCCGCGGACCCGTCGTGCTCGACATCTCGCGGGACATGTCGCCCCTTTTGGAGCGATACGACGAGGTACCGATCTGGATGAATCTGTGCCGGGGCAGGACGCAGGACGACTGGCAGTCGATCTTCAAGGCGTGGCGCTCGGGGGCGCAGCGACCGACGCTCGAGTGCCTCCAGGAGCACCTGCCGCTGGAGCTCGCCGAGTGCGTGTGCGAGATCGCGGGCGTCGACGGCGCCCAGCCGATCCAGTCGCTCAAGGGGGAGCCGAAGGACGCGCTCGTCCGGACGCTCGTCAAGACGCCGCTGACGATCACCGGGCACACCGGCTACGACGGGGCGTTCGTGACGCGCGGCGGCGCGCGCCTCAAGGACGTCCGTCCCGAGACCCTCGAGAGCAAGCACCAGCCGGGCCTCTACCTGTGCGGAGAGGTGCTCGATCTCGACGGGCCGTGCGGCGGCTTCAACCTGCAGTGGGCGTTCGCCAGCGGCTACCTCGCGGGCACCGGTGCGGCGCAGCACGCGGTGGGCGAGGTCAGCGACTCCTCGCCTGCTCGATGAGGCCGGGCAGGCTCTCTTCCAGGACGTCCTCGGTCGCCCAGTTCGAGCGAATCACGCCCTCGTGGTCGATCAGGAACGTCGTCGGCCAGCCGCTCAGGTTCCACTGCGTCCCGATCGGGCCGAACGACTCGCCGTCGCCGGCGCGATCCGTGACGATCGGCCAGTTCACCCCGCGCTCCTCGGTCCGCTTCCTCACGTCCTCCGGCGCCGCGCTGCACGACTGGATCCCGACGTGGAGGAAGGGGGCGTCGGCGAGCCGACGGACGCGCTCGGCGGACCGCGGCATCTTCGCGAGGCACGGGCCGCAGTTCACGGCCCAGAACTCGACCACGACGACCTTCCCGCGGTGATCCGAGAGCCGGAACGACTCTCCGTCGAGCGTCGTCCCGGTCAGCTCCGGCACGGTCATGCCGACCTGAAGCCGCTCGCTCTCGAACTTCCAGCCCGCCGCCTGGCGCGCTCCCCTCGTTCCGGGATAGCGCGCGACGAGGGCCGCCAGGGCGTCGCCCAGCGCCTCGCCGGTCGGCCGCTGGGCCCGGATCCGCGCGAGGCCGAACGCCGCCCGGGTCTCGTCGCCGTCGACGGCCTCCTCGAACGCGCGGGCGAGCTCGACCGCCTGCTCGACGCCCAGTGAACGCCTGTACCGGGGGAGAGAGCTCGCGACCCGGACGACCCGGTCGTCCGAGGCGTGGTCGACGAGGAGCGTGTCCATCGCGGCGATCGCCTCGTCGTGCTCGCGCGTGCGGACGCTCGCGCCGACCGTCCAGAGGAGGAACGGAACGGCGCCCGGCGTCCCGGCGAACTCCTCGGACGCGAGGACGACGCGCGGCTTGACCTCCGCCCAGGGCGCGAGGTTGTAGTCGGGGATGCGCGCGCGCTCCTCGTCGGTGCGAGCGGCGTTGCGGCGCTCCACGAGGGACATCTGGATCCTCGAGAACTCGGCTTCGAGCTCGTCGAGGCGCGCGGCGGCGCGGTCGGTGGCGTCCGTCGCTGCGGGGACGGTCTCCTGCGCGGGCACGGCGGGCGCGAACGCGGCGTACGAGGTGACGGAGAGGCAGAGGGCGAGCAGTGAGAGTCGGGGCATGGGGGGGAGTCTGGCTTGGACCGATGTCGTGGCGCGGGGGGACGTCCTCCGCATCCGCCGTTCGCTTGCCGTGGTCCCTCCGCTGTGACACGGATTCCCCGGTTCGCTGCCCCCGTCGGTGTCTCATCCCGCATCGTCTGGACCTGTAGAGCGCTCCCCATGCGCTCGTCCTCGCCTCGCCGCTCGTCCGGAGCGGCGCGCTGCCAACCCCTGATCACCGTCTGCCATGCTTTAAGCGCTCGCGCTCGCGTCTGCGGCCGTCGTCGCTCCCCAGGACGGGGAGTCGATGTCGCTCGCCGAGTTCGCGTCCTCCCTCACCTTCGAGACCGGCGAGGTGTTCGTCCACGGCGGCAAGGTGCGCTTCGACCTCCCCGAGGGCTGGGGTCTGCTCCAGTCGGGCGACGCTCAGCGCGTCGTCGAGGATCTCTGGGGCAACCCGGAGGACCCGTACGTCGTCGCCTTCCTCGATCCTCCGTCGCCCGTGGGCAGACTCGAAGCGGACTACGGGATCATCGTCTACGTCGACCAGAGCGGTCACATCAAGGACGATGACGCGGCGGGCATCGACTACGACGAGCTGCTCACGACGCTCCAGGACGACGCGCGCGCCGCGAACCCCGAGCGCGTGCGGCTCGGCTACGAGTCGCTGGAGATCATCGGCTGGGCGTCGCCGCCGCGGTACGACGCCGGGGAGAAGAAGCTCTACTGGGCCAAGGAACTCAGCTTCGGCGGAGAGGACGAGCACACGCTCAACTCCGACGTGCGGATCCTCGGCCGACGGGGCTACGTCATGCTCCAGGCGGTCGCGACGATGGCCGTGGCGGACGAGGTGAACGAGGGGATGAAGCTCATCCTCGAGCGAACCAGCTTCTCCGAGGGCCACCGCTACTCCGACTTCGACTCCTCGATCGACACCGTCGCGGCGGTCGGCATCGGAGGCCTCATCGCCGGCAAGGTGCTGGCGAAGACGGGCTTCCTCGCGGTCCTCGCGAAGTTCAGCAAGGTCATCATCCTCGCCGTCGTGGGGCTCTACTTCGCGGCGCGCCGCTTCCTGCCCGGCGAGGAGCGGCCGACGCGGGCCTCGCGCGCCCGCCGACGGGCGGGGACGACGCGCCCACCAGTCGACGAGGACGAGTTCGAAGACGACGACCACGACGACCCGCGTGCGTGACGTCCACCGCGGCCGCGCGAGACGCGGCTGCGGTGGAGACCACGGATGGCCAAGAAGCGGAAGAAGCGTAAGGGGGGCGACGAAACGGCGTCGCCCCACCTCGCCGAGCACATACGCTTGCTCGATCTGGAGTCGGTCGCGGACTACCGCACCTGGTGCCGCGAGCGCGGCCTCTCCGCCAGGATCGACAAGACCCCGATCGCGCTGCAGAACGAGATCGAAGAGCTGCGCGTGCGCGCTGCGCGCGACATCGCGGAGAAGCGCAAGCGGATCCGCGACCCGCTCGACGCGATGCGGAGCGCGCTCGACGGCACCCTCGACCTGGAGCTCGTCCAGCAGCGTGAGCTGCGCGCCGTCTGCAAGGCGCTCGCCGGCCTCGACCCGAAGCGCCCGCACCGTGACCGGCTCGTGGAGCTCATGACGGTCGTCTCGGAGCGCGGCAAGTTCCTGCTCGACCGTGAAGCGGTGGGGGGCGAGCGCCTCCCGTACTGGCGCGGCCTCGTCACGCTCAACGAACGCCGCGGGCAGTGGCGGCGCGACCTCGATGCGTGGCGCCCGCGGTCACACAACCGCCGCAAGCAGTTCGCGTCACTCGCGCGCCACCTCCTGGCCGACTACTACGTGCCCGGGTTCCTGGATGCGGCGTGGCTCCGTCGAGACGCACAGACGTCTCGGTACCGCGACCTCTTCATCCACGTCGGTCGCGGCGGCAATCCGCGGACGGCGAAGACGCCGGTGCCGATGACGAAGAAGGTCTCGCACTGGTTCCTCCAGGCGCCCGAGCATTTCACGATCGAAGGCGCGATCCGCTGGGGGCAGGTCCACGCGCTCGGCGGCGGCGCACGGCTGTCCGAGGCGCTCGCGGCGACGCCGCTCGGGCGCGGCTTCGAGAACGAGGACTTCTGGCGGACCGTCATCGCGTTCTTCGTCCAGAACCCGATGCTCGATCCCGTGCAGATCGGTCCGCTGATCGACTTCATCGAGCACGTCAAGTTCCGCTCGACGGAGGTCGTCGGGCCCGACGGCAGCGTGGAGGTCCACCCTCCGCCGCAGCCCGGGTTCTCGATGGCGAAGCGCACGCCGGCGGCCCTCATGCGCCAGATGGACCGGTGGCATACCGGCCTCGGTCGACGACGGAACGTCGGTCCCCCGTCGTGGGCGGGCAGCGGGATCGGCGAGTTCCGGTGGGAGACCGGCGACCGGATCAAGCGCTGCTGGAGGATCCGAGAGCTGCGGTCGAGGACGGCGCTTCAGCTGGAGGGCCGCGCCATGCGCCACTGCGTCGTGTCCTACGCGACCTCGTGCGCCAGCGGACAGTGCTCGATCTGGTCGCTCGACCTGGAGACCCCGGACTGTCGGGAGAAGAGGGTGACGATCGAGGTGTCGCGCCAGCGCGTCGTCGTCCAGGCGCGCGGCAAGGACAATCGACTGCCCACGGACCAGGAGATGGACACGCTGCGTCGCTGGGCCGAGCAGGAGGAGCTGGAGATCGGGACGTACCTCTGACAGCGTTGGCAGTGATTGCCCACGCTCGGGTCAGCGTCGCTCGCCGATCAACGCGAGGATCGTCGCGTGGAACGTCGCCTCGTCGACGTCGAGCAACTCGTCGATTTGATCGAAGAAGCGCTCGCCGTTCGCGCCGGATCGGGCGAGCGAGAGCGCGGCCTCGACGCCGTGCTCTTGCAGGAGCCGATCGCACAGGAACGCGCACATGACGAAGTGGCTGAAGTGGCGGTGCACCGACGAGGCGCGGCCCTTCCTGAACTCCGCGAGGAAGTCGACGTCGGGCTCGGACTCGAGCCACCCCCTGAACTGCTCTCGAAGCTCGTCGAGGTCGTCCCCGCTGAGCCCGTAGCCCCCGTAGCAGGTTGCGAGTCCGACGACGGCGGGCGTGTACAGCTCGTCGGCGCCCGGCGCGTGGCGAAGGATCTCGCGGACGTATTCGAACCGCCGCGCCGCGTCTCCCGTGCCGGTCACGAACCGACGGCCTCCCGCGTCGAGGAACCCCAGATCGCAACGGAGGGAGTTGCAGCGACGCGCGTCGAACACGAGCCCGTAGGCCTTCAGGAGCGCGTCGAGGCTTCGGAATCGGTAGTACGTGAGCGGTCCGCCCTCGACGCCCGCGTCGCGACCGAACGCGGATCGGAACGTGACGAAGTCTCGAGCGTCCACGAGTCCGCTCTCGGGCTTCAGGCGCCCGCGGTGGACGAATGTGACGTCTCCGACCACGGTCCGATGCATGTCGCTGGTGTGACGCTCGAAGGGCGAGCCGAATCGGAATCCCTCGTCGGTCGGCCGCGCCTCGAGCTCGACGATCGCCTCGAGGACGGGGCGCTCGTCGCGAACGCCGGCGAAGGCGAGCGTCACGAGGGCGCCTCCTTCCTCGAGTGGGAACGACTTGAGGACCGTCGGCTGGACGCCGCCGTCGGAGCGGACCAGGCGTCGGAGCGCGTCGTGGAAGAACCGGTGCCGTTCGGCGTCTCCTTCGGCGAACGACGGTGCGTCCGCGCGCCCCGAACGGACGTCCTGGAGGAAGGAGAGGAGTCCCCGCTCGAGCGCGGCGTCGAGGGCGGAGTCCTCCGAGAGCGTCGCGTCCAGGTTGCGCTGAAGCCCTTCGACGTGCTCGGTCCGCGTGGTGATCGACAGGGCGAGAGCGAGCGCGAGGAGTGGGCGGATCATGGGACTCCGCTACGCCGAGCCCTGGTCGGCGTTGGTACGAGTCCCGTCACTGCGTGCCCCCATCCGGGCCTCGCGGGATTTCTCCGGTCGGATGCAACGCCTCGCAGCACACTGCATCTCGGCCCGTGCCATGACCGACTCTCCGACACGCTCCGCCGCGGAGCTCATCGAACACTGGGCCTGGACCCGCCGACTCGCAGGGCACCTCGTCACCGATCCCGCCATCGCGGACGACGTCACCCAGGACGCGTGGCTGCGGGCCTCGCGGCACCCCGACGTGCGGCCGACGCGCGGCTTCCTCGGCGCCATCGTGCGGAACCTCGTGCGGGAGCGCGCCCGGGGTGAACGCCACCGCACGGACCGTGAGCGCGCGAGCCGAGTCGCGCGCACCGCGCCCGCGCCCGACGAGATCCTGGCCTCGGCCGAGACGGGCCAGGCGCTCGCCGCCGCGGTGTTCGAGCTGCCGCCGCCGACGCGCGACGTGCTCCTCATGCGCTACTTCGAGGAGATGTCCCCGGTCGCCATCGCCGCCGCGCTGGACCTGCCGGAGGGGACGGTCCGTTCGCGGATCAAGCGCGGCCTCGACGCCCTCAAGGCGCGCTTCGATGGGCGCGGCGATCGACCTCGACTGCTGGCGCTCGCCGGTGCTCCCGCGCTGCAGGTCGGAGGCGGCGCGCTCGCCGCATGGGGCGTCGGTCGCGTGACGCTCGGCGTCGCCGCCGCCGCGGCCGCGACGGCGCTCGTCGTCCTCGTCGGGCGCGTGCAGGCCGACGGCGACGTCGTCGAGACCGCGGTCGTTCGCCCCAGCGTCGACGGCGGCGCCAAGGGGGCCGCAGAGCTCGCCGCGCCCTCGGCCCCGGAGCGCCGCGGCGCCGTCGCGCTCCCCGAGGAGGCGCCGGCGACCGTCGCGATCGAGCCGCGCGCGGTCGTCGTCGGACGCTGTGTCGACGAGCGGCATCGGCCTCTGGCGGGCGTCGCGATCCGCGCGAACGTACGCGTCCGGCGCGTGGCGGCCGTCGACGTCGTGTCCGGACCGGACGGGCGCTTCCGCGCCGAGCTGCCGGTGCACGCGTGGGCGATGTCGACCGTGACGTTCGAGCCGGACGAGCTGCGCCCGCGACAGCGGGTGGTCTTCCACGCGGACGGGATCGGTCCGGCGCGGTCGCTGGAGGCCGGCACTCGCGACCTCGGCGACGTCGTCCTTGCGCCACGCGGCGTCGTCAGCGTCCACGTCGTCGACCCGATCGGCGATCCGCTCGAGGGTGTCTCCGTCGAGGCGAGGACGGGCTCCGGACGGCGCGTGGGTGGCGCGCAGACCGACGCGCTCGGCGCCGCGCGCTTCGGCCGGCTGCGTCCCGGCACGATCGAGGTGATCGCGTTCGACCTCAACGGCGAGGTGCAGGCGCGGACCCGGGTCGACGTCGTGCCCGGTCAGGTCGTCGACGCCCAGGCGTTGACGGTCGTCCTCGGGGAGGAGGAGCCCGTGATCCTCGACTTCGAGGAGGCGTCGGAGGACTCGATGGCGGAGGACTTCGCGGCGCCCGCCGTCGTCAACGGGCGCGTGACGCGCGACGGCGTGGGGGTGCCGGGCGTCGCCGTCATCGCGCGCACCCTCGGCGGCCGGGATGCGGCGCGTGAACCGCTCGGGTTCGGCGCGGACACCTTCGACGACGACCTCGCTGCAGCCCGCGAGCTCTGGGGCGGCGGCAGGCACGCGTGGGCGATCACCGACGAGGCGGGCCGGTTCACGCTGGAACTCCACACCCGCTCCGTGGGCTACGAGGTCGTCGCCTGCACCGAGACGGATCACGTCCGCATCGGCGGCGTGAGCGTCAAGGAAGACGTCGTCGACCTCGGTGCGCTGGAGCTCGTCCCGTACGCCGACCTGACCGTGCGCGTGGTGCCGCCCGCCGGGCTCCTCGGGTGGGAGTTCGAGTGCGAGGCGCTCTCGCTCGGCGCCTTCGCGAGGTTCCAGGCCGACGCGAACGGTCTGGTCCGACTGCCCTCGATGCCCGCGGGCGCGCACACGCTCTTCCTCTCGGAGATCGCGGACCGGCTCGACGCCGGCGCGGGCGTGCGCGTCGACCTCCTGCCGGGCGAGTCGCGCGTGGTCGAGATCGATGCGGCCGCGCACGGCCTCTGCCGACTCACGCTCCGCGCGCCGCTCGCGCACGACGCCCTGCCGAAGGGGCACGTCGTTCTCGTGCCGGAGGGCGAGGCGCTTCCACTCCGCGTCGAGCGCGAGGACCTGCGCGCGCGCTTCTACGATGCGCTCGACTGGCGCGGCGCGGATCTGGTCGCCTACGTGCGTGCGATCGGGCGCGCCGATGTCGGGTTCGTGCATGGGACCGGGCGTTCGATCGCGCTACCCGCCGCCAGCGCGCGCCTCACGTCGGGCGGCGACGTCGCGCTCGACCTCGATCGCTCCGAGGCGGCGACGCTCGACGTGACGCTCCCGCCCGGAGCGCTGCCCGAGGGCGACGGGGTCGTAATGGTCACCTCGGCGGGTGGGACGGCCGTCTTTGCACTCGCCGAGGGGCGGCTCCAGGCCAGCTCCTGGGGCCTCCAGGTCATCGGCGAGCGAACGATGCGCATGCAGGGGCTCACGCCCGGCCGAGTCGACGTCCACCTGCGGATCTCGGACTTCGGGGCCGCGGGCGAGGGGGCTGGCCCGTCCGAGACGACGGCGGACGCCGAGGTCGTGCTCGCTCCGCGGAGCACGGTCGAACTCGACGTGGTCATGTCCGACTTGTAGCCGAGCGCTCCTGGCCGCGAGGTACGTCAAGATCGTCGAAAGACGTCCACCGGTGGAAATACACTGCCGATACGTCCGCGGGGAACGGACGATCGCTCGGTCGTCGGCCCTCGCCCCACCGTCTGGCTGACGAGGAGCGCCGCTCGATGCACGACGACATGGCCGCCGACGACCGCTATCGGGAGCTCTTCCGTCGGTCGCCGGACGGGATCCTGATCATGGAGGGGGGGCAGTTCATCGACTGCAACCCGGCGGCGCTGCGCATGCTTCGGTTCCCCAGCCGGAAGGCGCTCTTCGACTTCTTCGAGGACGCACCCGTCATCAGCGGGCACCTCGCCCACCCCGCGGTCATCTCTCCTCCGAAGCAGCCGGACGGGCGCGACTCCATCGAGAAGGCGGAGGAGATCCTCGCGTACACGTTCCAGCGCGGGCATCACACGTTCGAGTGGATGCACACCTGCGCGGACGGCGCGCCGCTCCTGTGCGAGGTGCAGCTCACCGTCGTCCGCGCAGGCGATACGCCTCTTCTGCACGTCGTGCTCCGTGACGTCGCGCAGCGCAAGCGGAACGAGGCGGCGATCCGGCGCCTGCGTCGGACGCTCGCGCGCGCGCAGGAGAACGAGCGCAGCCGGATCGCACGCGAGCTCCACGACGACCTGTCCCAGCGCCTCGCCGCGCTGGTCATGGACGTGGAGGCCGTGCGTTAGGGGATCACGGACGAGACGCCGTCCGCCGCGCTCTCGCGCGTCAGCGCCGAGATACAGAGCGTCCTGGAGGACGTCCATGGCCTGAGTCGGCGGCTCCATCCGACGATCATCGAGGACCTCGGACTCTTCCAGGCCCTCAGCTCCGAGTGCGCGAAGCGCGGCCGGATCTCCGGGCTCCGCATCGATCTGCAGACGAGCGGGGCGGCGCCCGAGTCTTCCGAGGTCGCCCTCGCGTCGCTCCGGGTCGTCCAGGAGGCGCTCCACAACGTGGCGCGGCACGCCGCGGCGCGCGAGGTCGGTGTCGAGGTGTGCAACGCCGACGGGTGGCTGTCGATCCGCGTCGAGGACGACGGGTGCGGCTTCGACCCGCAGGGCACCAGCGGTGAGGGCATCGGGATCGCGAGCATGCGCGAGCGAACCCAGCTCCTCGGCGGCCACTTCACGATGCGATCGATCGAGGGGACGGGCACGATCGTCGAGGTGAGGATCCCGAGCGACGGCGCGCCAGCCCCGGACCTGGCGGTCACGTAGACCCGGCGGCCCGCGGTCAGCGCGCGTCGAGTTCGCGAACGCGCGGCATGACCGTCGTCGTCTCGCCCGTCACCCAGTCCAGCCCGACGACGGATCCCTCGTCGTCCACGCGCAGCGTCACGCGCCCGTAGTCCTGGGGCGAGAAGAACGCGGACTCCGACTCGGGCACCAGGAGCCAGTCGTTCACCGCGAGGCCGCCTTCGTACGCGCGGACGGAGACCTCCGAGCCGGGCCGCAACTCGTACACGCCCTCGATGCGGCGCAGGGTCTCGACCGGTACGGGGGTCGCCGCAGGTGTCGGCACGCTCACCGGAGGGACTTCCTCACCCCGGAGGATCGCGGGGACGACCAGGCGCAGGGCATCCGTCGCGCCGCTGTGCACGTTCCCGCACCAGACGACGTGCGCGTCCTCCGCGGGATAGTGGTCGGCGAATGCGCGGAACCCGTCGGTGATCCCGTTCCACCGGTAGCCGTCCTCCCGGGCGTAGGCCGCGGTCACCGCGTCCCCGTAGCCGCCGTCGAGGAGTGTGCGGGCGAACACGTGGATGTCCGCCGGCGAGGAGTAGAGCGACCCGCCGCCGACCAGATACGACGTGTCCTGGAGTGCCGCGTGCTGCATGCCGCGCGGTGTGAAGACGTAGGACGTGGCGCGGTTCGGAACGACCTGGCGATCGCTCGGGTGGCACGTCGACGCCATCCCCGCGGGCACGCAGATCTCGCGCTGGACGAGCGTCGCGTAGTCGGCGCCGCCGGCGATCTCCAGGACGCGCGCGAGGACGCTGTACCCGCCGGTGCTGTAGTTCTCTTGCGTCCCGGGGTCGAACAGCAGCGGCTTCGCGGCCGCCGCGGCCAGCACCTCCGCCGCCGTGCGCGGGACGTAGCGCAGAGGCTCGTCGAGCGGACGGTGGGGGATCCCGGCGGTGTGGTTCAGCAGCATCGAGACCGTGATCTCGTCGCCGCGCGGGAACTCGGGCGCGAAGGAGTCGAGCGTGGAGGTCAGGGCGAGGTCCCCGCGCGCGATGAGCCGCGCGGTGATGACGCCCGTCATCGGCTTGCTGATCGAGGCGATGCAGTAGCGGGTCTTCGGCCCGTTCGGGACCCGGTGCTCGCGATTCGCGAGACCCCAGTGGCGCTCGACGAGCACGTCCGGCCCGATCGCGACGAGCAGAGATCCCGAGAGGTGCCCGGCTTCGACCGCCGGCGCGGCCCAGGCGTCGATGGCCTCGCCGAGGACGGGGTCGAGGTCCTCGGGGGACTGGAGTGCGGCGGCGAGGAGCGCGACGTGGACGAGTGCTGCGGGCATGTGCACATCGTGAACGCGTGCGGGCCTCGCGGCCGTTCGAGACGGGTATGAGCGACCGAGCACTGGCCGGCGGTGGGCCGTCGCGCCACGTCGCCTCAAGCGACGCGGCGGGCGCAGCATGAGACCGTGCAACTGCTCGCGCGAGGCTCGCAGTAGCCTCGTGGCATGCTCGCCCTTCCCCAGATGCTCGCGGTCGCCGCCGCGCTGTCTTTCTCGCCGGCTTCCCCGCCTTCTCCACCGCTACCTCTACCGCAGTGCGAGTCGCCGGTCGACGACCCGACGCTCGCCGACAACGCCCGGTTCGGATGGTCCGTGTCGCTCTCCGGACCTCGCCTGCTCGTCGGAGCGCCGATCGATGGGTCGTCGAGGCAGGGCATCGCGGTCGTCTTCGCGAAGAGCGGCAGTGACTGGGTGCTCGAGGATCGTCTCCAGCCTCTCGCGCCCATGGCGGTCGAGTAGTTCGGAGCCGCGGTGCTGCTCGAAGGGGACGAGGCGTGGATCGGCGCGCCGCGCGCCGCCGTCGGCTCCCTTCGGTCCGGTTACGTCGAGCGGTTCGAGCGAACGTCAGGGAGCTGGCAGTTCATCGAGCGGATCGACTGCCCGGCTCCGCGACCCGGTGCGATGTTCGGCGCGACGATCGCGCGGGACGGGACACGGGTGGCGGTCGGCGCTCCGCGCCTGTTGCCCCTGGGGGGATCCGACTTCGGTGCCGTGTTCGTCTTCGTGCGGAGCATGGGAGTGTGGACGCTCGAAGACCGCGTCGATCCACCGGTTGCCGGTACGCGCGACTTCGGCCACTCGATCGCGCTCGACGGCGACCTGCTCGTCGTCGGAGACCCCGAGTTCGGCCAGTCCGGGACCGGGACGTCCGCGGAGCCGGGGGCGGCGTTTTTCTTCGAGCGCACCCCGACGGGCTACCAGCACGTCTCGACGTTCGAGGGCGCACCGGGTTCCGAGACGGCGATCGGAAGCGCCGTCGCGACCGGACGCGTCGGAACCACCACGGTGGTCGCCGTCGGTGCGGAAGCCGCGTCGCAGTTCCTGGGGCGCGTCGACGTGCTCGTGGAGACGCAGGGCGTTTGGACCGCCGCGGCGTCGGCGCTCGTTCCGCCGAGCGCCGCGATCGGAGCAGCGGGGCTCGGCGCCTCGCTCGACTTCAGCGGTGAGCGGATCGTCGCGGGCGCGCCCTTCCTCCAGATCTTCGGATCGGGGTCCAACTCCGGCGGGGCGGTCGTGTTCGAGCCCGAGGTCTCCGGCCAGGCCTCGAGCTGGCGGATGACCGACGTCCTGGTCGGACTCGACGGAGAGCCCAACGCCCTCGTCGGCTGGAGCCTCGAGGCCGACGACGGCCGGGTCGCGCTCGGTGCGCCCCAGGCCGTGGTCGGGAGCGACTACATCGGGCGAGCGGTCGTCCTGGATCCCACGGCGTCCGGCTCGACCACCGTGTGCGCCGGCGTCCCGAACGTGACCGGGGTCCCCGCCACCCTCGCGTTCCGAGGCTCGACCTCGGTCGCCACCAACCTCGCCTGGTTCGAGGCCGCGGACCTGCCGACCCCGAGCTTCTGCCTCGGTGTCTACGGGCAGCGCGGCTTCCCCTTCCCGCTCGGCGGCGGGCTGCTCTGCATCGACACGGCGCCGCCCGGCATCACGCGCTTCACCCCACCGATCGCGATCGATCCGGCGGGCGGCGCGCGACTGGACATCGACTTCGCCGGGCTACCGCCCGCCACGGCGATCGTCGGCAACTCGGCATGGACGTTCCAATGCTGGTACCGCGACGCGAACCCGCTCGGCTCGAACCTCTCGGAGGCCGTCGAAGTACGGTTCTGCCCCTGATGCGTACCGCGTTACTCGCTGCCGCCCTCGCGCTCTTCGTCGCTCCGGCCCAGGGGCAGTGCTTCCTCTCCCCTCTCCTGCCCCTCGGGCTTCCCGCCCCGAACTGGTTCGGCGTGGACGTCACGCTGGACGGCGACGTCGCCATCGTCGGCTCGCCGCTGGAGAGCGAGGCGGGGGCCATGTTCGCCGGTGCCGTGTACGTCTACGACGTCGGGCCGCAGGGGCTCTCGACGCCCACGCGACTCGTCTCCATCGACCCGTCGGAGAACCAGGGCTTCGGGCGATTCCAGGCCACGGACGGGACGAGGGTCGCGATCGCGAGCGAGCCGAGCTCGGCGGCGATGCGCGGCGTCTACGTCTACGTGCGCAGCGGTGGGGGCTGGGTGTTCGAGCAGGTCCTGCGCCCACCCGTTCCGTCGTCCTCCGCCTACGGATCGTCGCTCGCCATCGATGGCGACCGGCTCGCCGTGCGTTCGAACACCGGCGAGATCGACGTGTACGAGCGGATCAACGGGACATGGTCCCTCGTCGACGTCCTCCGACGCGGTGGCGTGGGCGACTACTCGGGCGTCTGCCGGCTGCGCTTCGGCGGAGATCGACTGTTCGTTCACAGGGACGCCTGGACCAACTTCGACGGACACGTCGAGATCTGGCGGCGGGACCCGACCGACTGGACGTTCGAGCAGCGCCTTCTCGACGACGGTCCGAGCTCCGCGCCGTCGTTCGGCCACTCGCTCGCGGTGTCGGGGGATCGGATCGCCGTTGGGCAGCCGCTCTGGCTGGGCAACGACGGTCGGGTCGATGTCTACGACCGATCGGGGACGACGTGGACGCGGACCGGTCGCGTCGAGGCTCCCCAGGACGCGCGACGCCTCGGGTGGGACGTCTCCTTCGAAGAGGGGCGACTCGTTGCGAGCGAGTTCCTGTTCCAGGGGCCGAGTGGGCGCGGTGCGATCGCGACGTTCGAGGAGCTCGGGGGTGTCTGGACCGCGGGGCCCCGCTACGAGCGGCCCGCGACGCTCCCGGCCGCCGTTGGATGGCAGGCGACAGCGCTCTCGGGGTCGCGCTTCCTCGTCGAGGGGCAGTTCGCGCCTCCGGGCGGGACGAGCTTCGACGCCCCGTACCTGATCGACGTCGAGCCCGTCCCTGACCTGCGCTTCTGTGACGCCGGAGCGAACTCGACGGGCCTTCCCGGAGTGATCGACGTGACCGGGAGTCGGTCGGTCGCAGCGGCGGACGCCGCGATCGTCGCGAGCGGCCTTCCGTCGTCGACGTTCGTCCTCTTCGTCTACGGGCCCCGGGAGGGCGTCCTGCCGCTCGGGAACGGGACGCTCTGCGTCGACCCGCTGGGCGGAGGGCTCGTCCGCTTCGACCCGGCGGTCCTCGCCGACGGATTCGGCGTGGCCCAGGTCCCGTTCAACCCGGGAACGGCCTCACCGGCGGCGCCCCTGGAGCCGGGCCGGTCGTACGCGTTCCAGGCGTGGTACCGCGACGTCGCGGCCGGCGGCGCGCTCTTCGATCTGACGGACGCCGTCCGGGTGACGTTCTGCCCGTGAGCTGAACGCGTCCATGTCGAACACGGCGACCGGTCTCGAGGTCTTCTTGCGGTGACGCTCGAGACCGGTCGGCGGTTCGGGATCACCGGAACGTGACCTGGACCGACGTGGTGAGATTCGAGGTCACGCCCGGGTTCGCGTCCCGGTGCCACGCCTGGAAGTACAGCGAGTCACCGGGCGCCACGATGACGGGCGGCGGCAGCGGCAGGTCCGCCAGGTCGAGCTCGTAGCGGAGCGAGCCCGCGCTCCCCGTCGACGCGGCGCTGTCGAGGATCCTGCCGATCGTCCCTCCGAGGCAGATCGTCCCCTGGCCGTTCGGGGGCTGGAACATCCCCGGCGTGCGCGACACGAGGAAGAAGCCGAAGCTGGACGGCGGGAGCGAGCTCGCCTCCAGGCCGACCGGTACGTCGCCGGCCACGAGCGGCCCGGTGGCGCGGATCTCGCCCGGCACGCCCGTCGAGTTCGGCGCGGCGGGCGTGCACCGAGTCGTCTGCGAGCCTCCGTACTCCAGAACGCGCAGCCCGTCGCCGCGGATCGACGCCGGGACGATCACGCGGCCGCTCTCGTGCGCGAACGCGATGCCGTACGTTCCCTCGTCCTCGAGCGCGATGTGCTCGATCAGCTCGGTGTTCGGCCCGTCCATGCGGAATCGCGTCACCGCCGCGTTGAACTCGGTGCGGGCGGTGAGCAGCTGGTCGCCGATGCGCGTCGCCCACGTCGGGTAGTAGGTGATGGCCGGCTGGAGCCCCGGGATCGCGATGTTCCTGACCTGGCTGCCGCTCGCCAGGTCGAACACCTTGAGGCGCTGGCCGCCGACGAGCATGTAGACGAAGTCGGCCGACTCGTCGAACGCACCCCGCAGGACGAGGTCGGTCGGCTGCGAGACGCGCTGCAGCGTGACTCCGCCCGCACCGATCGTGGCGACGTCGATGTGGAAGAGGTCCGCGGGCCACCCGAACTTCGTGCTGTCGCTCGACCAGAAGCCCGCAACGCTGGTCGGATTCCCGGGGACGGTGGCCCGGATCGTGAGGGCCGGCACGTCGATCAGCGTGACGCCCAGGCCGCCGACGCACGCGAGGATCGAGTCGTTCGGAGAGAGCGCCGCGCCGAACCAGAATGCACCCGGGACGGTCACCGAGCCGGTGATCGTCGTCGCCGCTCCAGCGAGGTCGAGGGCGAGGAGAACGCCGTCGGCCCCGACCTGCGCGCGGACGATCGCGGTGGAGCCGTCGGCGGTGATGAACACGTCGTTGGGCGTACCGCCGACCGGAAGGCGCGCCACGACCTGGCCGAGCGCGAGGTCCGCGACGACGACCTCGTTGGACTCGTCCAGCGAGCAGACCACCTGGCGGCCGTCCGCGGCCACCGCGAGCGCGTGGCACGCCGCGCCGAGCGGGATCGTTCCCTGCAGCGCTCCGGACCACACGTCGGCGATCGTGAGGTTGCGGCTGACCGGACACGCCGCGACGACGGTGTCCTGATCCGGCGTGAGCGCGAGCGCGTAGGGCGCGTCGATCTCGACCGGGTCGCCGAGCTCGGTCGACCACAGCGGCTGCGCGGTCGCGCCGGACGTGGTCGCGGCGCTGACCGACTCGCCGCCGCTGGGCGTCACGGTCGCGGCGCGCTTCTGGCTCGGGTGGACCGCGATCCGCGGGAACAGATCGCCCGGGATCTCCGCCTCGATCGCCAGCGTGCTGACGTCCACGACGGCGAAGCCGGCGCGGGAGACGAGCGCGTGCGCGCTGTCGTGGGTCAGCTCGATGTCCGCGATCGCCTCGCCCGCGGCGAGCTGCTGGAGGATCTGACCGGACGCCACGTCGACCTCGATCGCGCCTCCGATCGCGCCGACGAGGAGCCGCTGCTCGGCCGGGAGGACGAGGATGTCCGAGAGGAAGAACTGGCCGCCGACGGCCAGCGGTCGCGCGGCGTACGAGCCGAGATCGAGCAGCGTGAGCTCGTTCTGCGGCGCGAAGAAGTTCGTCGCGCTCACCACGCAGAAGGAGCCGGAGGGCGCGATCGCGAGTCGATTCGGCACGGTGTCGAGCGGACCCTCGACGTGCTCGGTCGCGCCCGTCGCGATGTCGTACACGAGGATGCTCTGTGCGGCGCGACTGGCGAAGACGATGCGTCCGTCGTCCGGCGTCACGTCGAACTCCGAGAGGATCTCCCGCTGCACGCCGAACCAGGGCGAGTAGGTGATCCCGAGCGGACCCTGGCTCGGCGTTCCGATCGTTCGCAGCACGGCGCCGCTCGTCCAGTCGATCACGTCGAACGCGCCGCTGCCGGTGGAGCGGTCGCAGCCGACGACGGCGCGCAAGCCGTCGCCCAGCGCCACCACGCGGTAGGGCGCGGTCGACACCGGGATCTCGCGGACGATCGAGCGCGTCGCGACATCGACGACGGTGACGCGGTCGGCCGTGCGGCTTGCCACGAGCACCGACGACCCGTCGGGGACGACGTCGAGATCGGTGGGCTCCGCGGGAACGTCGAGCCGCCCGAGCAGGGCCCCGGAGGTCGCGTCGTGGAACTCGAGCGTATTCGTATCCCTGAGGCACGAGACGACGACCGATCCGCCGAGCGCGTACTCGACGTCGAGAGGCTGATCTCCTTCCGCGCCGACTCCGAGGGGAAAGAAGCTGCCGAGGCCGCGCTGGGCGGGGCCCGGCGACGACGGTGGGTGCGCGATGGCGCCGGGTCCGAACGCCGTCGCCCGCAGCGGGCCGGCGTGCGTTTCGAGGTCGAGGTGGACCTGCTGGGCGTCCGGCTGGGTGCCGACGGCGGAGAGGTCCTGGGCAGCGAGGGGGCGTTGGGCGAGCGCGAGGGCGAAGGTCGCGCCGAGCGAAAGGACGAGCATGGTGGTCGCCCCGGGGGAGGGGCGTGCGAACGGGGGGGCGAGCGCCGGGGAGAGGCGCTCCGCTGACAAGACTCGTGCCAACCTCGCGCGGCGGTCGTGATCGTGCTTCGCGCGCGGCTCCCGTGCGGTTTGTGGCGAGGCGACGAGCGGTGCGCGCGTCGATCCTCATGAACCGCCCGCGTCGCCACGTGCCGCCGAGCCGGGGCGACGACGGCGGCGGCGGCGACGCTTCTTGCGCGGAGCCGCGTCGGGCTCCGCGGCCGCGGTGCTGCGCTTCTTCTGAGACGCAGCTTTCTTCACCTTCTTCATCCGCTTCTTCCGGACCTTCTTCACCTTCTTCTGGCGCTTCGGCGGGCGCGCCTCGCACCGTTCGCAGCGGCCGCAGTCGGGCGGGTCCTCCTCGCCGAAGTAACGGCGCAGGAATGCGCTGCGGCAGCCGGTCGTGCGGGCGTACTCGTGGAGCGCGAGGAGCTTCTCCTCGTCCTCGCGCTGCTGCGTCTCGACGCGCCGCGCGAGGTCCTTTGCGCGCCGGGTGAGCTCGCGCTTGGTCACCGCGACCTGGAATCGCTTCTTCGCGTCGCGGGTCAGCGCGCCGACCTCCTCGAGCTGTGCGCAGGTCGCGCGGGTGATCGTCTGCGGCGCGTTCGCCGACAGCGCGAGCTCCTTCGCGTCGACCGGGCGGTCGTCTCCGGCCCAGGCGGCGAGGGCCGCGGCGACGCGCTGGATCTGGGCGGCCGTCGCGCGCCCCTTCTTCTGGAGGTGGCGCTGGATGTCCAGGTCGGCCGGGTCGTACAGGAGGATGCAGCGCGAGGGCTTGCCGTCCCGCCCGGCGCGACCGGCCTCCTGGACGTACTGCTCCAGCGAGCCGGGCGCCTGGTAGTGCAGCACGAATCGGATGTTCGGCTTGTCGATCCCCATCCCGAACGCGGAGGTCGCGCTCATGACGAGTCGCTTCGACGGGCGCATGAAGAGCTTCATCGCCGCCTCGCGCTCGCCCTTCAGCATCTTGCCGTGGTAGCGCGCGCTGGGGATGCGAGCGCGCCCCATCGCGCCGCCGAACGCCTCCGCCGCGACCGTGGTCGAGCAGTAGACGATGCCCGGACGGGGGAGCCGCCGGATGAGCCGCCCCGCGCGCTCGTCCTTCGTCGCGGACGAGACCTCCTCGACCTCCAGGCGGAGGTTGGGCCGATCGGGCGGCGCGCTGAACGTGGCCGCGTCGACGAGCCCGAGGCGCTCCGCGATGTCGTCCTGGACGCGCTGCGTCGCCGTCGCGGTGAGCGCGAGCACCTGCGGCGATCCCATCGCCTTTCGCTCGGCGCCGAGCCGCAGGTACGCCGGGCGGAAGTCGTGACCCCACTCGGAGATGCAGTGCGCCTCGTCGACGCAGAGCAGCCACGGCTCGCCGTCCGCCGTCGCAGCGCGCATGGCCTCGGACTCCAGCGTCTCCGGCGTCGTCAGCACGACGAGCGAACCGCCTTCGGCGATCCTCGCGAGTCCTTCGCGCCGCTCGGCGGCGCCGACGGAACTGTCGATCCGAACGACCGGGGCGTCGCGTCGCTCCAACGACTGCTGCTGGTCCGCCATGAGCGCGATCAGCGGCGATACGACGATCGTCGGTCGATCCACGAGCAGCGCGGGCACCTGGTAGATCAGCGACTTGCCGTAGCCCGTCGGCAGAACGGCCAGCGTGTCGCGCCCCTCGAGCACCGCCCGGATCGCGTCCGCCTGGAGCGGGTGCAGGCGCGGGATCCGGAAGCGTTTGCGCGCGACGCGTCGAGCGGCGGCGAGACCGGGCCCATGGGCCGGCCTCGGCGTCGCGTTCTTCCTCCTCCGTCTTCGCGCCATCGAAGTTCGCGAGCCTAGTCGCGCGAGTCCGAACTTCCATGGGGCAAGAGGGCGCGAGGTCCCGATGCACGCCGACCGGGACCTGGATCGTCCACAATTCCGGGATTCGCTGAACGAGCGGCACCGTGCCCGGGCACCTGTCCGGGTGACGCCGACGCCATGCCCCCCGAACCCGACGCCGAGCTCCTTCGCCACCAGGCCTTCCTGCACCGCCTGGCGCGTTCGCTCGTCTCCGACGAGCCGACCGCCCTCGACCTCGTGCAGGACGCGAATGCCGCGTACCTCGCGGCGCCGCCGCGCGACGGCGATGCGACGCGCGCTTGGCTCGCTCGCGTCATGCGGCGCCTCGCCGGCAAGCGGCGACGGTCCGCCGTGCGGCGCGGGGACCGCGAGCGAGTCGTGGCGCGCAGCGAGATCGTCGACGACGGCCTCGCCCGCATCGACGTCGAGCTCGACGCCCAGTCGACCCTTGTGCGGCTCGTGCAATCGCTGCCGGCGGCGCAGCGTGAGGCCGTCGTTCTCCGGTACCACCACGACGAGGCGCCCGCCGAGATCGCGCGGAGGCTCAGGGTCTCCGTCCACACGATCCACACGCGCCTGCGGCGCGCCCTCGAGCGCCTGCGCAGCGAGATGGACCGAAGCACGGGGGGCGATCGCGGACGGTGGGCCGTGGCGCTCCTCCCTGACCTCGGCGGGAACGAGACGGCGGCGCTGTCCAGCGCCGGCGCGGCGGCCGCGAGCCTTGGAGTCTTCACGATGGCGACGATGATGAAGTGGACGGCCGCAGCGGCCGTGGTCGGGATCGGTGCGACGCTCGCCTGGCGATCGGGACCGAGCGGTCCTGTCGTCAGGGTCGTGCAGGAGGAAGCACCCGCGGTGCAACCCGTCGAGCTGGCGATCGTCGACGAGGCGACGGACGAGCGGGAGGCGGCGCCGGTCGAAGAAGATCCTGCCTTGCCGTCCGAGGCGGCCCTCGCGGCTGAAGCGGCCGAGCGCGAACGCTCCCACTGGATCGTCGACGTGAACGCCGTGGGCGACGGCGTCGACGTGAAGCCGACCGAGCTCGTGATCACAGGGATCCACGGTTACCACTGGCCCGAGGAGCACGCCCTGCGCGTGACGGTCGACGCACCCGGACGCTCGGAGTTCGACCTGCGCGATCTGCTCGCGCCCTGGGACGCGCGGTTCGCGCGCAAGAACGCGTTGACCGGCTTCCGGGTCCGGGTCGAGCACCCCGACTGCCCGTCGCAGATCGTGCAGGGGACGATCGTCTCGGACGGGTCGCGCGACGCGGTTCCGGACGAGCGCCCGACGCTCTCCATCGAGCTGCGGCGCTCAGCCGTCGTGACCGGACGCGTGACGTTCGAGGAGTCGGAGCGGGCGACGTCGAGCGCGGTGGTCGCGTTCGCGATGGGGGAGGACGGCGCTCCTGCCGAGGGCGGGACGCTCGGAGTGTCGGCCGTCGATTCCGAGGGCCGGTTTCGACTGCGCATGACGACGTCGGGATCCGTCGCCGTCGTCGCCATCGGGCGCGACCACCGGCCCGAGACCCGGCTCGTCTCGCTCGACCTAGGAGCGACGCACGACGTCGGCGTCCTCGAGGTATCGACCGGGAACGCGCTTTCCGGGCGCTTGACCTGGGCGGGTGAGCCGGTGGACGCGGGGTCTCGGCTCATCCTCTTCGACGAGTCCCAAGGGTTCTCCAGGTTTCTCGGGTTCGGCGTCGTCGACTTCATGGCCGACCTTCGCTGGACGAACGATCGTTTCGAGATCGGTAGTCGAGATCTCCTGCTGGAAGAGGACGGACGCTTCCGGATCTCCGGTCTCGCCAGCGACCCGGTGCACCTGCGGCTGAACGCTCTTCCCGACCGACGCGTCCGCTCCTGGTCCGCCAGGTGGGGGCCGTTCACGCCGCCGCGCGCCGTCGACCTCGAACTCGACGCGGCGCGCCTCGACGTGACCTTCGACTTCGGAGAGAGCGAACCGGCGGACGGCCAGGTCGTCGCGACGTTCGCAGAGGACGAGACGATCCACGCAAGCCTTCCGGCGTGGTCCCTGCAGAAGGAGCCGTGGCGTTTCGCGGCGCCGCCGGACGCCCCGCTGACGATCCGCGCCACGTTCGAGGGGTACGCCGCTGCGGAAGTCACGGCCCGCGCTCCCGCCGCGGTGGGGGAGACGCTCTCGCTCACGATCCCCGTCCGGCGCGAGCAGGCCGTCGGCGCGCTGCAGGTCGAACTGCTGGTCGATGGCGAGGTCCTCGCGGACGAGACGCGGCTGCAGTTCGAGCTCACGGCCGGGGACGCCGATCCGATCCACCGCACCGCGCTGGTGCAGGACGGCTCCGCGTCGATCGATCGCCTGCCCGCAGGCACCTACTCGGCGTCCGTCTATCCCGGAACGTCGCAGAGCTGGCGAAGCACGCGCCGCCTCGACGCCGTGTTCGAGTTCGACCTCGGGCCGAACGAGACGCACGTCGAGCGGCAGGAGCTCGCGCCCGGCGGCAACGTCCTGTTCGAGGCGCGCGCGCCGGAAGGGCACCTGGTCGAGATGCAGTGGTACGCCGAGGTCGTCGACGCGAGCGGCGAGACGCTCGACCTGTGGTTCCAGACGAACACCGCGTCCGGCAGCTACGGCGGCTGGACCGACCGGGGCCCGAGCGAGCTGATGGGCAACCTGCCGGTCGGCACCTACACCGTCCGACTCCGGCACCCCGAGTACGAGGAGAGGGACGTCCCCTTCGAGATCGTCGAGGACGAGGTGACGCAGCGGGTCTTCGAGCTCGTGCGGCGCTAGTTCGCGCGCGTGGCCCAGCCGCGTTCGCCGAGGACTCGGCCCCATTCCGGACACTAGCTCGAACACGCTGGTCAGGATCGAGACCCGCCCGTAGGCGCGCCTCCCCGCTTCTCTGAGATCCATCGGTCCGCCTGTTCGAGGTGATTTCGGTGCCAGAAGTTCGCCGCGCATCTCCGGCGAGGGGCTCCTGTGGCCCACCCGGCGGCACCTGTGGCCAGAAGTGGAGGCCCTCCCGGAGTCGCGGCATCCACCCCGTGGGCGCCCGCGAACTCAGGGTATGCCCTTGGAAGTCTCCGCTCCCCGCTGGATGGCGCGCGCCCTTCGGATCGCGGCCGCCCTCGACGTCCTCGTGGGCGTCGTCGCCGTCCTGGCGCCCACGGCCCCGTTCTCGTGGGCCGGGTTGGAAGCGCCCCTCTACCCCGCGCTCATGCAGGGGATGGGCCTGTTCCTCGTGGCCGGCGGTGTCGGCCTCGGCCTGGCCGCCAAGGACCCGTTCCGGCTCTCGGCGATGGTCCTGGCCGGCCTCGTCGGCAAGGTCCTCGTCACTCTCGGCTTCGTCCTCGCCGCTTCGGGCGGCGGGTTGCCCTGGGCGCTCGGCCCGTTGGTTCTCGCAGTCGGTCCCGCCTGGTGGGTCCCCTTCGGGCTGATCCTGCGGAGCGCGTCCCAAGCCCGCCGCGAGGACGACACGCCCCCCGTCCTCCCGCTCGACCTCGCCCTCTCCCTCTACCGGGACCGCGAGGGCGTCGACCTCCTGGATGCGTCGCGGCAGAAGCCGCAGTTCCTCGTCTTCCTGCGCCACTTCGGCTGCACGTTCTGTCGGGAGGCCATCTCAGACCTCTCCGCGATCCGCGACCAGCTGCGCGCCGCCGGCGCGCGCCTGGTGGTCGTGCACATGTCCTCCGAGCAGGAGGCGCGCGACCTGTTCCACAACAGCGGCCTCGACGACGTCACCGCGATCAGCGACCCGGAGCGCGTGCTGTATCGAGCCTTCGCCCTGCGCCGCGGGAGCCCGACCCAGCTCCTGGGCTGGTCCGTCTGGAAGCGTGGCTGGGAGGCCGGCGTGAAGCAGGGACACGGCATCGGCTGGCTGCGCGGCGACGCCGCTCAGATGCCCGGGGCATTCGTGGTCTCGCAGGGCCGCGTCGTGGGCCAGTTCATCCACGAGACCGCGGCCGACCGGCCCGACTACGTGGACATCGCGGCCGGTGGCGTCGACCAGGCCGAGTTCCAGGACGGTCTGGAGAAGGACGGTCTCGGCGTCGGCTTCCAGGAGCGCCTGCGCGAAATGCTCACGTCCGAGGCGAGCCGGAACTGACGGCCTCGGCCGTGCGTTCCGCGCCTCACCGGTCGACTTCGGGACCCACACCGCGGTCTTGGCCGCCTCGATGCAGGTGACGGGAACGGGCTTCGGCCAAGACTCGTCGGGTTCGGTCAGGGCGCCGCTCGTCGCCGGCGAGCACAACCACAGCCACGCGCTCAGTTCCCGCCGCTCCAGCGCTGCGCGATCGTTCGGAGCATCTCCTCGTACCCCGGCTGATGCAGGGTGTGCGGGAGGCCGGGCACGACCTCGACGTGCATGTGTTCGAGCAGCCCCGCCTCGCGCGCGAGGCCCTCGAACCGCTCGACCGCGCCCTCCAGGTAGAACGAGTCGACCTCGCCCGCGTAGACGCGGACCTTGCCGTCGAGGTGCGGCTCCAGCGCGTCCCAGCGCGTCAGGAGCGTGTGCGAGATGTCGTACGGGCGCCACGCGCGCGCGGCCTCGTGGTCGATCACGCCCGTCTCGACGTCGAAGACCCGCCGCGGCGCGCCGTCCTCGCCCGGCGGGCTGAACGTCGCCTCGAACGAGCGGATCTGTCCGCCGGGGTTCAGGACGTTCTCGCGCCGCACGAAGTCCTCGTAGTACAGCATCACCTCCCCGTCGCGGCGCGCGAGCGGCCGACGCTCGCCGGACTCGTCCACATACATGTTCCGCGGCGTCCCGTCCGGGAGCGGTTCGTAGAGGTTGACCTGCTGGAAGTCGTGGAAGTCGATCGGGTCGGGGACGTGACTCCAGCACCCGGCGAAGTCCTTCGGGTAGGTCACCTGTAGCCAGAGCGAGGACCAGCCGCCCGAGCTCCCGCCGGTCACGTAGCGGTGCTCTGGGCCCGCGCCGCCGTACTTCGCCTCCAGCGCCGGGATCAGCTCGCGGACGAGCGCCTCGCCCCACGGCCCGATGCTCGGCGAGTCGCAGAAGACGGAGTGGCCGTACAGGTTGCTCGCGTCGGGGACGACGACGATGCAGTCGTCGAGCACGTTCTCGCCGTCGATGCGACGGTCCCAGCTCAGGATGCTGCTCGACGTGCCGCCGAAGCCGGTGACGCTGTAGAGGACCGGGTGGCGCTCGCGCTCGCCGAACGATCGGGGAAGCCGCACTCCGGCGCGCATCGTGTACTCGAAGCCGTGGAACTTCGAGAGCGCGGGGCTGACGAACTCGAAGAGCTCGATCCGATCGGTCCCCTCGAACACCTCCGGCTCGACGACGCGATCGAGGCGCAGCTCGACCGAGCCGTCCGCCCCCGCGTCGTAGACGATCCGCGCGACGTCGCTGTACACGTCACCGGGGCTCAGGCCCGCCTCGCGTCCCGTCCGGCTCCGCCGGGCGACGGCCTGCACGCTCCACTCCTCGCCGGCTGCCACCTCCGTCCAGTCGACGGGGAACTGCGCGGCGGCGGACGCGGCCGAGAGCTCGAGGCTCCCCTTCGCGTCGGTCACCTCGAATCGCAGCACGGGGGGAGCGTTGAACCACCCGTGCATCGCGGAGCGCGGCTCCGCGTCCTTCGCGAACGCCACGAAGAGCACCCCCGAGAACGGCTCCTCGAAGACGTCGGCGTCGAGCGTCACGCTGAAGGTGCCGACGTCGCTCGTGCCGGACGCGACGGCAGCGCTCGCAGTGAGCAGGGAGACGGAGAGAAGGCGCAGGGCGGAGCGAGTCAGGAGCATGGCGAGAGGCTAACCGGGACCCGCCGCCGCGATCCGAGCGAGGTATCGCTTCGCACGAGGAGTTTGCCGGGAATCGCGGCGGGGTCCGCCAGCACACGACGAGGCGGACGAGAACCGGCCCCGCGCGGGCCCCTGCCCTTCTTCTCTCCTTCGCCATGCTGCATCCGTTCCTGTTCTGCTCCTGCCTGCTCGCCGGGTCGAGCCTCCCCCAGACCGACGGCGAGGTCGCCGGCGGTCGATCGTCCCGGCCCTCTGGCGGGCCTCGCGGGCTCGAGCTGCAGCGCGCCGAGGCGCAAGACACGGAGCGCCGGGCCCGGCGGAGCCGGCTGGCGCCCGGGCGGGACGGGATCCACGACA
The DNA here is from genome assembly GCA_038757895.1 of Planctomycetota bacterium. Taxonomy (GTDB): domain Bacteria; phylum Planctomycetota; class UBA1135; order UBA1135; genus Saltatorellus. The sequence goes on from JBCDGE010000058.1 coordinate 48,798, forward strand.
TTGCGCCGCGGGTCGATCTCGGTTCCCTGACCGGTCGCGCCCTCCCGCCCGTCGCACCCCGCCAGGTCGAAATCCGAACTCCCCAGGAGCGGCCGGCCGGCCCGCTCCCGCGCTTCGACCTCTCGATCGATCGCGACCGCGTCCACGTGCTCCGCGAGGCCGACGGGATCTGGCTGCGCGGCGCGACGTACAAGGCCCGCGTCGCGGACGGCGGCTTCACCTACATCCCGTTCCTCGGTTCCGACGTCCCCACGACGTACCCGCTGGAGATGACGCTGACCGCCGCGACGCTCGCGGGGGGCGCGCTCGACCTCGGCGCGACGCGCATCGTCGAACCGACCGCGGATCGCTTCACGATCGAGCGCGGTGAGCTGGAGGTGCGCTACGACCTCCGCGGTGCGGACACCATCGAGCAGACGGTCGCCCTCGAGGCCGCCGGCGCGACGGGCGATCTGGTGCTGGAGTTCGACGTCGCCACCGAACTGCTCGCCGTCCCCGAGCCGTCCGGTGCGATCCGCTTCGAGGCCTGGAGCGACACCGGTGAGCTCCTCGGCGGCGTGCGCTACGGCGAGGCGACCGTGCTCGACGGTGCGGGACGCTCCGCGCCGATGACGACGGAGTGGAGCGCAGACCGCCTGCGGCTGACCGTCCCCGCCGACTTCCTGCGCGAGGCCGAGGGGACGATCGTCGTCGACCCGTTGATCTCGACGTTCACCGTCGACAGTGTCTCGGGCTTCCAGACGGACGTCGACGTCACGTACAAGGTCCAGTACTTCAGTCCGGGCGACTACCTCGTCTACGTCTACGAGGACAGCTTCGCCGGGAACGACGTCGACATCTACACGACGATCCTGAACGAGGACGGCACCTTCGCCGGCGGAAACTACGTCGAGGTCGGGACCGAGAACTGGATCGATCCGGCCGTCGCGTGCGACCTCTACCACGCGCTGTTCGTCGCCGAACACACCAACCCGAACACGAACACCCGCGAGGTCGTGTCGCGCCGCATGGAGCTCTCTCCCGGCTTCCCGTTCGATCCTGTGCAGTCCATCGGGACGACGGGGAACTACGACGACCTCGACCCGGAGGTGGCCAGCGGCGGTTCGCTGTGGCCGGGCGACGTCGCGTTCGTGGTGACGTGGATCCGCGACTTCAGCACCGACGGCGACGTCCGCTATCAGACGGTCGACGGGGCAGGCAACCTCGGTCCGGTCCGCG
>JBCDGE010000059.1:0-48257 GCA_038757895.1 Planctomycetota bacterium
CCCACCTCTCCGGCGCCAAGAGTGGACGGCGTCGCGGCGAGCGCCAGCGCCATGATCGATCCGAGCGGCAACACGAGCTACTCCAGGTCGATCCGTCCGACCTCGATGCCGTCCCAGTTGCGCAGGGTGCGCTGTCCGAAGGACTCCAGCGCACGCGAGGCGGCCTCGTCGAGGAGCCCGAGCCGACGGAGAAGACCGACGACGATCGCGTGCAGGCCCCGCAGGCCGCCATCGTCCACCTTGACGGCGAGGGCGAGGTCGCGCCCCGGGACGCCGACGGCGTAGATCGCCTCGGCACCGATCTTCGGGAACAGCGCGCCGCCGGTCGCGCGCACGATCGCGGTGTCGAGGCGCTTGACCCGGCCCGCCAGGAGAACGGGGTGCGCGCACACGGCTGCGAGGACGCGCTCGCAGGCAGTGCGGCGCTCGGGGGCGAGTCCGTCCGGCGTCGTGACGCGGGCGAAGGCGGTGCCGAGAGCCTTCAGCGACATGCGGAAGGTCGGGGCGCTGCACCCGTCGATCGCGACGCCGAGGTCGGCCGGAGCCACGTCGCAGAGGTCGGAGACCGCCTCGCGGACGAGCACTTGTGAAGGGCTCTCCGGGTCCAGGTAGTCCGCGACCTCGCCGCCGACGTGGCGGGTCAGCGCGAGGAAACCCGCGTGCTTGCCCGAGCAGTTGTTGTGGATCCGACCCGGCTCGGCGCCGCGCTCGAAGAGCTCGGCTCGCGCGGCGGGGTCGCCCGGGGGCTGCCGCCCGCAGCCGAGGTCGTCCTCGGTCAGGTCGAGCCGCCGCAGGAGCCCCCGAGCGACCGCGACGTGCGCGGGCTCGGCGTTGTGCGACGAGACGGCGAGGGCGAGCTCCTCCTCGGTCAGGGAGACGCGGTCCGCGGCGCCGGTCTCCAGGAGCGGGAGCACCTGCAGGCACTTGACCGAGCTCCGCGTGAAGAACGCATGCCGGACAGGACCGTGCTCCTCGACGATGGTCCCGGAGGAGTCGACGAGGCACCAGGCGCCGCGATGGACCGACTCCACGTGCCCGCCGCGCCACACGGTCGCGAGGACCGGGGCGTCCGGATAGTCGTGGGAGCGCTGCGACGGCGGCGTCCGGGCGTCCAGGTTTGGGCTCGCCATGGCGGGCGTCTATCTTAGAGGTGAAGGCGCGCCCGGTCCGGGGCGTCCCCACGGCAACGAACGTGGGAGACTCCGGAGGGATCGCCCCCCTCTACCGATGTCGAGCTCCGAGACACATCCTCTCGTCCCCCTGCGGCTCGTCCGGGTGGTGATCCGCGAGAGCTCCGCGGAGCAGTGGATCTTCCTGGAGGAGGACTCGGACGCGGAGAGCCCGCGCGGGTTCCCGATCGTGATCGGCAGCAGCGAGGCGAGCGAGATCCACCGAATCGTCACCGGGTCCGCGACGCCGAGACCGCTGACCCACCAGCTCTCGCTCAGCGCGATCCAGGCGCTCGGCAGCGAGCTCGTCGGCGTCGACATCGTCGACCTGCGCTCGAACACCTTCTACGCGCAGCTCCGGCTCGCGCCGCCCAACGGCTCGGACCCCGAGGGCGCCGACGAGATCCTCGTCGACGCGCGGCCGAGTGACGCGCTGGCTCTCGCGCTCCGCGCCGGTGCCAAGATCCGCGTCGCCGAGTCCGTCCTGCAGCAGGTCCGGACCGACAGCGGCCCCGACCTGCTGCCGGATCCGGACGCCTTCGAGGGCTTCGAGCTCGAGGACGACGACGAGGCCGGCGGCGAGGGCGACGACGACGTCGGGTGAGCGAGCCGTCGACCCAACGTCCGCGCACCCGCAAGGCGGGGCTCGCTCTCGGGCTCGTGGCGATCGCGGCGCTGTCGTGCTTCCTGCGGCTGTGGCCGATCGACCACGGAGCGCCGCGCCCCGAATACGTGCCCGACACGCACGTCGTGCGCAACGCGCTGCACATCGCGAGCGCGCGTGACCCGATCCCGCCCGCGGGCGCGTACTCCAGCTATCCCTACCTGCTCGCGTACGCGCTGATCCCGGTGTACGTGAACGACTACGTCGTCGGGCGCCTGCAGGGCGAGTGGAAGGACGGGGGCGAGTACGGCGTGCGGCTGATGGAAGACCCATGGCGCGCGCACCGGCTCGCGCGGATCGTGCTCGCGCTGCTGTCGGCGACGGCGCCGCTGTTCGTGCTCCTCGCGGCGCGCGCAGCGGGGCTCGGGATCGGGGCGTGGGTCGCGGCGTACCTGGCGGCGACCGCGCTGCTCCACGTCCAGCTCTCGGTCCAGGAGCGCCCGTGGGCACCGATGACGGCCGCGATCGCCGCGACTGCGTGGGCCGGCGTCGTGCACGCGCGGTCCGGCTCGCGACGGTCCCTGATGTGGTGCGGGTTCGCGGCGGCGATCGCGTTCTCGATGCACCAGGCCGGCGGGCTGGCGCTGGCCATCGCGGGGATCGCGTGGGCGGTCGCGCCGACGCCGAAGCGGGAGGGCGTGGAGCCCGGGAAGGGCGCGCCGCCGTTCCTGCTGCGTATCCGCGACGGCATCGCGTGCGTCCTGCAGTTCGGCGCCGTCTCGCTCGCGCTCGGGCACCCCTACCTGGTGCGGTACGGGCTGTCGGCCGAAGTCGCCGCGGACGACCTCGTTCGCGAGGGCCAGACGCAGCTCACGCTCGGCGGGCAGCAGATGATCCTGGCCCTGCGCTGGGAGACCGTCGTCGGCTATACGCGGTCGTTCGTCGGCTACGACCCGGTGCTGCTCGTGCTCGGCCTGGCCGGGCTGTGGGCCGCGCTCCGTCGCCGCGCGCTGCTTCCGCCGATGCTGTTCGTCCTCGTCTGGGGCGCGTTCTTCATGACGAACCAGAACGAGCACATGCGGTACCTCTTGCCGATGGCGATGCTGCTGGCGATCCCGGCCGGGCTCGCGGCCGAGCGGTTCGCGCGGCATCCGGTCAGCGCGGCCCTGGTCGCGCTCCTGCTCGCGGTCCCGATGGCGCAGGCGCTGCGGCTCGGATACGTGCTGCGCCAGGACGACACTCGCGCGATCGGCGAGGAACTGCTCGCCGACCTCGCGGAGGGCGCGCGCGTTGCGATCGACGTGTACGGGCCCGTCGTGCCCCGAACGCGGGAGGCCCTGCTCGTCACCGACGAGCTGCGACGGCTCGCCGGCTCTTCGCTGTACGGTCGCGAGCAGCACCGGCTCGCGATGCTGGAGGCCGAGCTCCCCCAGGCCCCCGGTGTCGACGCCATCCGCATCGAGGACGTGTTCGAGTACGACCGCCGCCACGAGGGTACGTGGATCCGCGAGCCGCTCGTCGAGTGGCTCGGAGCGTCGAGCTCGGAGGCGCTGGAAACGCTCGGCGTGACGCACCTGCTGCTGGTGGACCGGACGCCCGACGACGGGCAGGCGCCGCCGCTCCTCGACCCGGATCCGCCGCTGCCCTACGTCGACGGCGACCAGTTCAGCGACCCGGTCCAGAAGCTCGCGCCCCTCGCGCTCCCCGAGAACAACGTGTGGACGGTCCACCCGGCGTGGAGCGAGCCGACGTCGTCGGTCGACGGGACGGCGCCGGACGCGCATCTGCCGACGGCGCTGCGGTTCCCCCTGCGCGACCTGTGGCGCGTGCGCCGCCCCGGACCGAAGCTGCAGCTCTACGCGCTCCCCGCGGCGTCGGATCGATAGACTCAGGCCCCTCGGCACGCGCGGAGGCGTGGCAGAGTCTGGCTGAATGCACCGGTTTTGAAAACCGACGTGCCGCAAGGTACCGGGGGTTCGAATCCCTCCGCCTCCGCCACCCACTGGCTCGCGTGAAGACGGGCTCAGGGATCTTCGCGCAGAGGCCCACTGCGGATCGAGCCTCCGAATGAGAGGATGGAGGCCGCGGCGTGCGACGCCGCCCCTTCCCTGGCGCTCCCCCTTCCTCCGGACGCATGAAGCACCTCCACATCCTCGCTCCCCTGGCCGTCGCGACCCTGGTCGCCGCCTGCAACGACGACGACGACGGCGGCGGCGGAACGACTCCGCCGGCTGTCGTTGCGCCGACCACGATCACGTTCGACGCGAACCCTGCCAGCTACCCCACCGACATCGAGATCGCGCCGAACACCGCGTCGGCGGACGGTTCGGCCGCGTCGTTCTTCGTGTCGCCGCTGCTGCCGACGGGCCTCACGATCGACGCCGCCACGGGCACGATCTCGGGCACGCCGACGACGGCCTCCGCCGCCGCCGTCTACACGGTGACGGCGATGAACAGCGCCGGCAGCGCGTCGGCCCTCCTCACGCTGGAGATCACCGAGCTGGATCCGCCCGGCGAGGCGAAGTATCCCGCGAACCCCGTGACCTACACCCGCGGCTTCACGATCACGCCGAACGTGCCGATCCCGCGCGGCGTCGTCAGGGACTGGAGCATCACGCCCGCGCTGCCGGCGGGCCTGACGTTCGACACGGGGAACGGGACGATCTCGGGCACGCCGACCGTGACGTCGATGCAGACGGACTACACGGTCACGGTGTCGAACCCGGCGGGCTCCCTGGACAACCCGCTCCAGATCACCGTCGAGGAGTTCATGGCTCCGTCCGACCTCACGTACTCGTCGAACCCGGCCACGTACACGCGGACCGAGGAGATCGAGCCGAACACCCCCACCGTCACCGGCATCGTCGAGTCCTACGCGGTGAGCCCGGCGCTCCCCGCCGGCCTCTCGATCGACCCCGCGACCGGGATCCTGTCGGGTACGCCGACCGCGGTCGCCGCGGCGGCGGACTACACGGTGACGGCGACGAACGCCATGGGCTCGACGACCGTCATGCTGAACGTGACGGTCGAGGAGATCGACCCGCCGACGATGCTCTCGTACGTGACGCCGGTCACGTACGTCGAGAGCATCGCGATCGCGCCGAACGAGCCGACGGTGACCGGCCAGGTCGAGTCGTGGTCCGTCGCGCCCGCCCTCCCGGCGGGCCTGGAGCTGGACCCGGCGACCGGCGTGATCCAGGGAGCCCCGGCTGCGGCCGCGGCAGCCGCCGATTTCGTCGTGACGGGCACCAACGTCGCCGGCAGCACCGACGCGACGGTCAACATCACCGTCGACGCGCTGACGGCGCCGACGGATCTCTCCTACTCGGAGCCGCTCGGGGAGTACGAGACCTTCGTCCGGATCGAGAACAACGTGCCGACCGTCACGGGTGAGGTCGAGACGTACACGATCGACCCCCTGCTGCCGGACGGCCTCTCGATCGACGCCTCCACGGGCGTGATCTCGGGGACGCCGACGGTGGCCGCGGCGAACGCGGTCCACACGGTGACCGCGACGAACGCCGCGGGCAGCGTCGACGCGATGGTCGAGATCCTCGTCGACGAGCTCCTCGTCCCGCCGTACCTCCTCGTCGCCAACGTCAGCGACAGCACGATCGTCCGCTACCAGCTGGACGTGTCGGCAGAGGCACTGACGACGACCGGAGTGACGCTGATGCCCAGCATGAGCGCACCGACCGACCTCGTGATCTCCGCGGACGGCGAACTCGCCTTCGCGTCCCTGTCCGGACCGGGATCGATCGTGACCTACGCCGTCGACCCGCGTACGGCGACACTGACGGAGATCGGCTCGACGCCGACCAATCTGAGGCCCCTGTCGCTCGCCCTGGGTGGATCCGGAGGCACGCTCTACTCGTGCTCCTTCGAGGACAACACTCTCAGCTGGCACTCGGTGGGAGCGGGCGGCGTGCTTTCGCCAGCGACGACCGTGTCCACGGCGTTCAACGGGCCAAGCTCGATCGATGTCGGCACGGTCGGCGAGGGAGAGGTGCTCCTCGCGGTGATCTCATCGGACGACGTCGTCGCGCAGTACACGGTGGAGGCCGACGGCAGCCTGGTCGCTGCCGCGGTCGACTTCGAGTCGACGGCCTCGGGACCCGGCGACGTCGAGATCGTCACACGCCCGCTGGGCACGGACGAGCTGGCCTACGTCGCGTGCGGCAACGGCGACGCAATCAGCATGTTCTCGATCCCGGAATCGGGCGATGCGCTGACACCGCTGTTCCCGCCTACGGTCTCGACGCCGGCCAATAGCTCCCCCAGCGATCTCGTGGCCTCGCCGGACGGTGAGTTTCTCTACGTCGCTGTCTCCGGCGCGTCGATCCTGCAGTACTCGATCGAAGCGAACGGCCTCCTAGAGCCGCTCGTGCCGGCGAGCGTGGAGATCGGCAGGACGGCCACGTCGATCGAGTTCACCTCCGACGGCACCGGCGTCGTGGTCACCACGACCGGGGACAGGATCGAGATCCTAGGCGTCAACGACGACGGGACGCTCGTTCCTGCGCTCGTCGCCCGCACGCGCGACGGCGCGATCGCGGTCGGGATCGCACCCAGTGCCCCGCCGCTCCAGGTCCGCACCGACACCGCCTACGTGGCGCTCGAGGGCGACGGAAGCATCGCACAGTTCGGCGTCCTCGTCGACGCCGGCGCAGAGTCGGTGACTTTCGAGGCGCTGACGCCGGCGACCGTCGAGGCGGGGCTCGTGACGGCCGCTCTCGCCGTCCACCCCGACCAGGACTACGTCGTCGCGGTCAACGAGTTCGGGAGTCCTGCGGGGAACCTGGTCGATTTCGGCCGCGATCCCGCGTCTGGCGCACTGACCTCGATCGGCGCGCCCACGGGCCTGTTCCAGCGCGCCGTCGACGTCGCGATCGAGTCGTCGGGCCGATTCGCCTACGTGGTCGAGAGCGGCCTCGGCGTCCTCCGCCCGGTCGTGCTCGACAAGGACTCCAGCCCGATGGCGTTCCTGGACGGGTTCACGATCGGCCTGGACAGCCGCGCCGTCGAGGTCGACCCGCAGGGCCAGACCGTCTACTCGGTGTCGAACCTGAACGCGCAGATCGACGCGTACAAGATCGTGCGCGACAGCGGCGGCCTGTCGTTCGTGCCAGGCAGCCCGTTTGCCGTGGCCGGCACGCCCACCGACCTCGCGGTGCATCCCAGCGGGCGGTTCCTCTACACGTCGAACGACTCGGGCTCGCTGTCGATGTTCGAGGTTCTCTCGGGAACGGGTGCGCTGAACCCGATCGGATCGGGCTCGATCGTGACGCCGGCGCTGTCCGAGCCCGCATCGATCGCGATCCGGCCGAACGGCACCAGCCTGTACGTCACGTACGCGGGCCTCGACCAGCTCGCGCGGTTCGACATCGACACCGAGACGGGCGAACTCACCGAGAGTAACGTCGTCGCCACGGGCCCGAACCCGGGCAGCGTGTCGATCGACGCCTCGGGCCTCCTGCTGACCGTCACGCTGGAGGACGAGATCCAGAGCTTCTTCCTGTCGGGCGCCTCCGGCGAGGCCAGGGAGATCGGCACGCAGTCCGCCGGCGGCGCGGGCGCGCGTGAGATCGCGTTCTCGCGACGGGTCGAATGACCGTCGCGGTCGACGGCGCGCGGGTCAGTCCCGCGCGTCGTCGACCGTCAGCGCGACGCCGCCCTGTCCCTCGGCGGCGCCGAGCCACGCGATCGTGCAGTCGACCGCGTGCGCCGGGAGGGAGAACAGCGACACGACCGCGTCGCGGTAGGCGCGGAGCTGCGCGCCGTGCGCCCGCACGACGTCGTCCGCCGACGCCCTCGCGTCGGTCTTGAAGTCGACGATCGAGGCGCGCACGACGCGGCCCTCGTCCAGCGTCAGCACGAGCCGGTCGATCGCCCCGCGCCAGCGCACCGCGACGCCGTCGGTGTCGGTCACGTCGACGTCGAGGGTCCGCTCGTGAAGGACCCGCGTCGTTCCCTCGGGCCGGCGCAGGAGCGGCTCCAGCCCGGGCGCGGCCAGCGCGGCGCGGAACCGATCGACCGCGGCGTCGACGAGGCCGGGCACTTCGGGCGCGCGGCGCAGGAGTTCGGCCCGCAGGTCGTCGCCCGTCCGTGCGTCGTCCTCGATCCACGTGAACCCCTCGAAGAGCGCGTGCACGAGCGTGCCCAGGCGCGATCCGCCGCGTGCCTGCTCGGCGAGCAGCTCGGCGGCGCCGTGGACGCGCTCGCCGGCCCCGCTCGGCCGCCGGGCGGCGACAGACGCGCGCTCCTGCGCGCGGCCCGGCGCGAGGACGAGCGGCGCCTCGACGACGTGCTCCGTAGCGTCGTCCTCGGCGGACGCGTCGGCCCACTCCGAGGTCGACGCCTCGTGCTCCCAGACGAGGACCGAGCTCTCCTCGTGCTGCCACTCCCCCACGAGCTGCGCCCCGAACGCCTCGCCGGCGATCGTCCCGTGACTGAGCCCGACCTCCTTCCTGGACGGCGCCCCGACGATCATCTCCAGGCAGTGCTTCGCGCGCGTCATCGCGACGTAGAGCGAGGAGAGCGCGTCGACCGTGCTGCGACGCTGCTCGTCGGCGTAGACGGCGGCGAGCCTTGGGTGCGCGTCGGCCACGCGGCGGCTGGGGCGGGCCGTCGCGAGGAACGGCGCGTCGACCTCGGACTCGCGCTGGGCGATGTACTCGTCGGGCTGCAGGTTGATCCGGCGCGCGAGCTCGGGCAGCACGACGACGTCGAACTCCAGGCCCTTCGACGCGTGGATCGTCATGACCTTGACGCGGGACGCGGCGGGGTCGGCGACGCGCTGGCCACGGACGAGGTCGACGAAGTCGATCGGACGGAGCCCCGCGCGCTCGTCGAACGCGTACGCGAGGTCGACGAGCTGCTCCAGCCGGCGCGCGTCCCAGGGCGGCGCCTCGGCCATGAGCTCGCGCGCGAGGTGCTCGCACGTGGGCCCGTAGCCGCTCTCCACGAGCGCCTCGCGCGTGCTGCGTGCGATCTCGGACGCGGCCACCTTGCCCTCCTTCGTCCCCACGTCGCTGGGAGCGAGCCCCAGCCGCTCGGCGAACGGCGAGCGCGCGACCTGCAGCGCCGCGACGCCGTCGCCCGGGTGATCGGCGAGGTGCAGGAGGCCGAGGATCCAGCGGACCGCGAGCGCGTCCGTCAGCGGGTTGCCGCCCTCGTCGCTGGCCTCGATCCCGAGCTGGCCGAGCAGGAACCGAAGGCGCGGCACCTCGCTGCGCGCGCGGACGAGGATCGCGATCGAGGCGCCCGGCCGCTCCGCGTGGAGCGCGGCGACGCGCTCGATCGCGAGCTCGATCGACGGCTCGATGGGCGACTCGCTCTTCTTCGGGTCCGCCGGCCGCACCTGCCACATGCGCACCTCGCCGAGGAGATCCTCCCGGACGGCGCGGTGGGGCTCGAAGCCGCCCACCCACTCCTCCGCGGCGACGAGCGCCGCGGCGTGGCTCGGTCGCTGGAACGCACTTCGCTGGGCGAGCCCGTCGAACACCTGGTTCACGGCGTCGAGGACCACCTGAGAGGAGCGGAAGCTCGCGGCGCGCGACTCGGTCCGGCCCGCGAGCACGGGGTGCCTGTCGGCCATCCTCGACAGCAGCCGCGGCTCACCCCCACGCCAGCCGTAGATCGATTGCTTGACGTCGCCGACGCAGAAGAAGCTCCGCTCGCCCGTCCCGTCGCCCAGCACCTCCTCGACGAGAGGCAGCAGCAGCCGCCACTGGAGCGGCGCGGTGTCCTGGAACTCGTCGAGCAGGAGGTGGTCGATCCTCCCGTCGAGGCGGTAGCCGAGCTCGGTCGTCCACTCATTCCGGCCGCGGCGCGCGGGCCCGCGCTCGAGCGCGCGCGGGAAGTCCGCGAAGCGATACGCGCCGCGCTCGGCCCGCAGCGCCACGTCGGCCGCTTCGTAGCGCGCGAGGAAGCGCTCGGTCGCCGCGTTGCGCTCGACGATCGCGCCCACCTCGGTCTCCAGCACCGTCTCCGCGAGGAGACGGAGCGCGTCGGCGAACGGACCGGGGATATCGACCCTGGAGTACTTCGTCTCGCCGTCGAGGACCTTCTCGACGAGTCCCTCCTTCGAGAAGTCCGAAGGAGCGACGAACCGCTCGCCGTCGGGGACGTCGCAGAGAGCACGGAGGCGGGCGAGCTGCTTCGCCCAGTTCTTGTTCTCGGTCCCCTTCTTGGTCTTGGGCGTCTCGACGCCGAGGACGACCGCACATGCGGCCGCGACGTCCGCATCGGGTGTCGGGTCGAGCGGCTCGATCTGCCCCCACGCACCGTCCAGCGCCTCGCGCGCGATCGCGTCGGCCTTGGACACCATCGCCTGCAGCCCCGACTGCGCGCCGAGCGCCGCGGCGCGCGTCAGCCCGCGCACGAGCTCCAGCCGCTCCTCGTCCTCGGCGTGCTCCAGGACGCGCGCGACGCCCTCGGCGACGAGCGCGGTCTCTTCGACCTCGTCGGCAACGCTCCACTCGGGCGCGATCTCCAGCTCCATCGCGAACAGGCGCGCGAGGCGGACGAAGAACGCGTCGAGCGTGCGGACCTGGACCGCGTCGAGGCGCCGGGCGAGGCGCATGAGCACGGCGCGGCACTCGGCGGCCTCGACCGACGCGCGCGTCGGATCGAAGCGCCGGACCGCCTCCAGGAGCAGCGCGCGCTTCGCCGCGCCGTCCTCGGTCTCGGCGCCGCCCTCGCGCAGGCGGAGCAGCACGCGGTCGAAGATCTCGCCCGCGGCCTTGCGCGTGAACGTCGTCGCCAGGATGCGGCGCGCCTCGACGCCGACGAGCAGCAGCGCCGCGTAGTGCAGCGACAGCTCGAACGTCTTGCCCGTGCCGGCCGACGCGAGGACGAGCCGGTGCGGCACGACGGATCTTGCGACGTCGTCGAAGAGACCCGCCTGGCTCACGCGGCACCCCCGTCGTCTCCGCTGCCCTCACCGTCGTCCTCGCTCGGACGCTCGGGCGCGCGCACGAGACCGACGCCCAGCAGCTCCTCCTCGATCGGAGCGAGGTACCGCAGGCTCTTCGCCTCGGTCACGCGCCCCGCACGTACGTCGCGCACGATCTGGCGCGCGCGCTCGAGCGCGTCCTCGACCGTCGCGAGGTCCCAGCCGGTCCCGACGCCGTCGTCCGAAGGCGGACCGACGAGCCGACAGCGGACGCCCGTTCCGTCGCCGGTCAGCGCCACGTAGCCGAGGTCGGGCACGACCCCCTTGCCGACGAGCGGCTCCGCCATGAACGAGTACAGCGGGAGCTGCAGGTCCTTCCAGACGACCTCCGTCTTCGTGACCCTGCGGTGGACCTTCTCGGGGTCCTTCGCGACGCGGCTCGTCTTGTAGTCGAGGACGGCCCAGCGACCGGTCTCGACGTTCTGCTCGATGCGGTCGATCGTGCCCCGGATCCACGCCGGCGGTTCTTCACCGGGCATCGAGAGCTCGGCGCAGCCGCGCGGCGCGCCGGTGGCGTCGCTCTGCGGCTCCCACTCGACCTCCTTGATGCGCCAGCCCTCCGCCGCGCGCTCGGCCTGCCAGTCCGCGAAGCTGGAGAGCCGCAGCTCCAGCTGGCGGAGCTGCAGCGAGAGGGCGGGCATCGGCTCGTCCGCGAAGCGCTTCTGGCGCTCGCGGCGCAGCCGGTCGAGGACGAACGAGCGGATCTCGCCCGCGTCGGTCGAGTCGCACAGCGCGCTCTTCCCGAACGCCTCCAGGACCGCGTGGGTCAGCGTTCCGAAGCGCGCCGCGTCGAGCTCGCCGGCCCGATCGTCGACCGGCTCGAGGCGCCGCACGCGCCGCAGGTGGAACAGCAGCGGCGACTCCAGGTACTGCCGGAACGACGTGACGCTGAACGTCTCCGGCGCGACCGGGTCGGTGTCGATCGGCGGCACGTCGCCGAACGCGACGCGCTCCTCGCGCTCGACGGGCGCGAACGAGAGCGGCTCGACCGCGTGGTCGATGCGCTCGACGACCGCGTCGCTCGACTGGAAGAACGCGAGGCGGCTGGGGAAGAGCGGATCGCCGTCGCGGGTCCGGCGCCCGGAGACGAAGTCGACGCGCTCACGGGAAGCGAGCAGCGCCTGGGTCGTGTACGCGTCGCGCGCGACGCGGCGCGCCTCGTCCTCGATCCCGAGCAGCGTGCGCACGCGATCGGGCAGGAACGGGTCGCCGTCGGTGCTCTCGGGCACGCGCGCCTCGTTGAACCCGGTCACGACGAGGTGCGGCGCGTCGTCGAGGAGCAGCTCGAGCCACCCGAGGAGCTCGACGACCGGCTCGTCGTCCCCGGCCGGCGGTGACGCGATCGAGCCGAGCGCGCCGGCGGTGCGGAGCGCGAGCCCGATCCCGGCGGCGGGCGTGACCTCGCCGCCCATCGCGGGCGGGACACCGGCGAGGGCGTCGAGCGCGTCGGAGGCGAGCTCCAGCGCCGTCGCGAGAGCTCGCCCGGAGTCGCGCCGCTTCTCCTCTCCGGGGGGCGCGGCGGCGAGCGCCGGGTGCCCGTCGTAGACCCGCGCGAGCAGCTCGCGCACGTCCGTGGCGACCGCCGCGAGCGGGCGCGGCGCGTCGGAGGCGAGCGGGCCGAGGAGCTGCCCGAGCGCGCGGAGGTGCGGGGCAAGATCGAGGCCGCGCCGCGCGGCCTCGTCCGGCACACGCGCGGCCGCGAGGTCGAAGCGGCGCGGCAGGCACTCCGGCCGGAACGCGTCCAGGCGCCGGACGGAAGCGCCGTCGTCGCCCGTCGCGCGCTCGACGTCGGGGTGCCGGACCAGCGCCGCGAGGTCGGACGCGGAGCCGCTCTCGACGAACGACCGCACGGCGTCCAGCAGGCGGGCGGGAGCCGTCCTCTCGAAGAGCGCGCCCGCGGCGTCACGCGCGCGGACGCCAGAGGCCGACAGCCGGCGGACGAGGAACGGCAGCACTTCATCGTCCGGCACGCCGATCGAGAGGTCGCCAGCGTGCGTCGCTCCCCCCTCGCGCGCGGCCAGTGCGACCGCCATCCGCGCCTGCTCGTCCGGGGTGTCGACGACGTGCCAGCGGTCGAGCGGCAGGTCGACCTCGACCTCCGCCCAGCGCGCCGGCACGAGGCAGCCGAGCGCGTCGAAGCCGTCGGCGGCCTCGGGCGGCGCGAACGTCAGCACGCGCGGCGCCTCGTCGAGCGCGCGGAGGGCGCGCCGCAGGAGGTCGTTCATGTCGACGACGCCGACGAGCACGACGCGCGCTTCGCGGCGCACCTGGCCTCCGTCGAGCGCGCGTCGGCGTCCCTCGTGCGGGTCGGCGAGTCCGAGCGCGTCGACGCGCGAGCGCCACTCGCGCTGGACGGCCGCGAGGGCGTCCCAGCGGCGGAGCTCGGACGCGGGCGCGCCGGCCTCGCCGCCGAGCCGCTCACGGACGTCGGCGAAGTCGAGGCCGTACGGCGCCAGAACGGCGTGCAGCGAGCGAAGCGACTCGGCGATCGGCCACCAGGCGGCGCGATCGGCGGGCGCGGGCGCGCGGGCGACGAGCCGCGCGACGACGTCGGCCGGTGCCGCGCGCAGCGCGCGCTCCCACGCGAACGTCCGCGTCGCCCGGTCGGCCGAGGGGCGGTCGAGCGCGAGCAGCTCGTCGACGAGCCGCCCCTGGGTCAGGACCCTTGGCGGGAAGAACCCCGACCAGCCGCGCTCCCGCACGGCGTCGGCGAGGCGCGCCAGCAGGATCCTGCCGGCGCGCGCCCCGGGCACGGCGACGAGCAGGTCGCCGAGGTCCGCGGGCGCGTCCATGCCCTCGACCAGACGAGCAGCGGCCCGCTCCAGGAGCGGGCCGTGCCAACCGAGGAACTCGGGTCCTCCTCCGTCCGTCGCGCCGGCCCCCCCGTTCGTCGCCCCAGCCCCCCCGTTCGTCGCCCCAGCCCACATGGGGGCCGAAGCTACCGACCTGGGATCACTGCTTCGAGAGCCACTTGAGGAACTGGCCCTCCAGGTCGTCCTTCGACGTCTGGTCGGCGCTGAGCGGCGAGCCGTAGACCTCCTGGATGACGGTCTCGAGGCTTTCGGCGTTGTCGTCCGCCTGCGCGAGCTGACGCAGGAAGTCGGCGAACGCGGCCCTGGCCTTGCTCTTCGAGCGGAGGCCCTGGGTCTGGAGCCAGAACACGAACCCGGTGCGGTACGAGCGGAAGAACTCCAGCCTGTCGCCGTAGAACGACTCTGGCAGCTCGTCCTTGCCGACCGCCGGCGTTCCGAGGAACGGAGCGCGGACGACGATCCGCTGGGCTTCCCGGTCGTCGCGGAGCTCGAAGCAGCAGGTGCGCTCGCTGCGCTTTCGCACCTTGCTCTCGCCCGCCTTCTGCGCGCCGAGTAGCGCGACGAGGAAGCGGTCCTTGCCCTGCTCACCGCGCCAGCGGCTGTCGGCGAGGTTCGGCGGCAGGACGCCGCCCTCGGACTGACCGCCGGGGACGAAGACCTCGCGCGCCTCCGTTCGGCGCGCGCGCAGGTCGCCGTCGACGCGCGTGTTGCACTCGCCGTAGATGTCGATGACGAGGTTCACGGCCAAGGCACCCGCGAGCGACGGCGGGATCTTCGACCCGTACAGGTTGTCGACGAGCGCGTTGCCGGCGAGCTGGGCGATCTGCTGCTGCATCCCGGTCGGCGTCCGCGAGTTCATGCTGATGCCGCCGAAGGCACCCATCGTCGTGCTGCCGACGTCCGCGAACTGGAGCGCGACGACCGACACGTCGTTGAAGTACGTGTTGGTCCACTCCGCGACCTCGGGCTTCCAGTAGATCTCCTGGTTCTGCGGGCTGATCATCCCGAAGGTGCTGAGCAGCTCCAGGAACGCCCGGCGGTCGGGCGCGACGATGAACGGGTCCACCAGCTCGTCCTCGCGGTCGAGGCCGAGCGGGGTGCCCTTGGCCATGTACTTGCCGAACCGCTCCTGGGCCTCCAGGACCTTCTTCGGCGCGCCGAGGAGGGTCGCGAGGTCCCCCATCTCGGAGTGGTCGAGGTTCTCGATGATGTCGCCGCGCAGCCCCTTGACCCAGGATCGCAGCGTCTTGATGTCCTTCTCGGCCTGCTTGAGATCGGGCGCCTTGGGCCCGACCCACTCCAGGAAGGCCGCCTGGACGTCGATCAGGGCGACGCCGAGGAGCGCGAAGTCGTTGCCGTTGTGCTTGTCGTCCGTCTCGTGGGCGCTGATCGCGAGGTCGTACAGGCCCAGGCGGAGGGTGTAGAAGGACTCCGCCAGGAGCGTCTCCATGGAGACCTCCTCGGGCGGCACGTCCGACAGCCCGGCGCGATCCAGCACGGTGCGCGCGAGGCCGACGTGGTCGATCTCCAGGTCGTCGAGGTCGGCGGCGGTGGCCGACGTGGCCGTGGAGAGGGCGAATGCGAGCGCGAGGCCGGCGGTGCCGACCAGGCGGGTACGAGACTGCTTAAGAGCGGCGAACATCGGCATGGGGTGCGAGTCGAGTCGCGGGCAGTGGATGGGAAGGGATCCCAGGGGGTGCGACAGTCGAGCTGGGGCCACCCCTACTAACGCGCCAACCGGAGGATTCCCTGTAACGACAAGGAAAAGCGTCCTGGCGATCCGAGCGAGGGCGGCGAGCTGCGGCTGCCGCTCAAGGGATCACCTGAACGGCAGCCCCTTGATCGACTGCTTCGCCGGGGAACTCCAGCGGGATGGCCGCACCGTCCAAGAACGCCTCCAGGGAAGCCGTGCGGACCGCTCCCCGCTTCGTTCGTGCACTAGTCGTCCCCGTGACCGGCGTTGCGTACGGACAGCGTAGGACGAGGGTCTCCGGTGCTCCCGAGGACGCTCGCACGGTCGAGCGCCAGACGATGGGCGCCGCGTCGGAATCGACGCCCGGGTCGGGCTCCAGCGTCACCACGACGGACAGGACCCGACCGGTCGCCGTCAGGCGGGCGCCTTCGACGATGTCAAAGGCACGGATCGTGGAGCCCGGCCGTCCCGGGTCCGGGACCTGCCGATCGAGTCGCAGGAATCCGGGCGTCGGCTCCGCGCCCGCCGCGCCGGTGAGGCGCGCCGCCAGCGTCTCCGTCCACGCCGGGCCGAGCAGCTCGGGCGCATCGAGGGCGGCCGCGATGGTCGCCTGCCGCGCGGCGGTCGAGCCGTCGACGAGGATCGTCCCGACGTCGCGGGCGACGAGGCGCTGCTCGGCGCGGCCCGGGTCGGTCTCGGCGAGCACGCGCCACGGCTCCAGGAAGGAGTCGAGGCCGACGTACAGACCGAAGTTCGTCGCGATGGTCGGCCGGCCTGCGCGCCACTCGATCGCGTGACCGAGGTCCCACTCGGCGAGCACGGCGCCGCGCGCGCCCGGGTCGCGGCCCAGATCGTGCAGGAGCTCCGCGAACGCGCGCTCGCGACGAGCCATCGGCGTCGCGGTGACGAAGCGCTCGCCGGTCTCGGTCCGGATCTGCATCCGCGACCAGGTGTTGCGCAGCGTCCATGGATGCGCCGCGAGGGCGAGGATGGCGAGGCCCAGGAGGACCGCCGCCCCCACGGCGCGGCCCGGCTGACGCGCCGCGGTGATGCGTGCGGCGACCCAGGACGCGAGCAGCGCGGCGAGCAGCACGGCGAGCGGACCGGTGGCGGCCTCGGCGAACCGGCGCTGGAGCACGGCGAGGACGAGCACGACCGGAAGGGTCGTGACCCAGGGCAGCAGCTCGGGGCGGCGCGGGACGAGGCGCAGGGCCGCGAGCAGCATGACCGGCGCGAGCACGATGCCCGCGCCCGTCCACTTGACGAGCGCCAGCACCGAGCCGCTCTCGCCCAGCAGCGGCCGCGACTCATTGATCGACGCCATGAAGACGTTGGTCGCCCCCGCCCACGAGAACGCCTCGGCGAGGTGCAGCGCGAGGTCGGTCGTGACGAGGAAGAGCGCAACGAGCGCCAGCGCCGGCAGCGCCATCACGAGCGGACGCCGCACCGCGATCCGGGGGGCGAGCGCGTACGGCGCGAACACGAGCCAGAGCGCGGCGAGCCAGATCAGGTGGAACCAGGACAGCTCGGTCAGTCCGAGCGGTTCCAGCGAGGCGTACGGGCTCTCGATCACGCCTGGCACGACGACGAGGATCGCCGTCTTGTGGAACGAGGTCGCGAAGAGCGGGAGGCCCCGCGCGGCCTCGCGGCCCGGCCTGCCGTCGAGGCGCGGGAACGGCGCCAGGAGCCGGGCGACGAGGGCGAGCTCGACGAGGGCGACCCAGAGGATCGACGCGGTCCAGCTCGTCAGCAGGACGCCGGCGATGACCCCGGCGACGGCGCCGCGCGTGGCGCTCCTGACGGGCTGCTGGATCCGCTCGCGCGTGAGCGAGGCGGACGTGATCCCGATCAGCGCGAGGTGCAGGAGCGTGACGAACGCGTGGTGGTCCCCGTTGCCGAGGTGCGAGTACCGGACGTGCCCGAAGGTCGCCGCGACGGTGAGGCCGGCGACCAGCGCCGCGCCGCACGCGGCGAGGCCGACGGCGCCCTCGTCCTCGGGATCCAGCAGCCGGCGCGCGAGCCCGGCGGCCAGGAGCGCGGCCAGCAGCGCCGCGAGCGTGCCGCACACGATCGGCACGGTCGCGACGAGCCGCTCGATCCGCGCGCGCTCGACGAGCGGCAAGCGCTCGTCGGAGTCCGCTTCCGAGCCCTCGGGCGGCCCCTCGAAAAGAACGCTCACGTCGGGCACTCCGCCGCGCGCGAGCCCGGCGAGGAGCAGGTCGTACGCGGGCGGCCAGGGGATCGGCGCGCCGAGGCTCCCCTCCTCGTGCGGGTGATCGATCAGTCGGTCGTACGCGGTGACCCAGCCGCCGTTCCGCACGGCGCGCTCGACCCGCCGCGCGTGGTAGAGCGTGTCGTGGTCGTAGGACCCCCAGGTCTCCCCGGGCGCGGCCGCGCCGGGGGAGACGTGAAGGTCGTACGTCACCCCGATCGCGTTCTCGGCGCGGACCCAGAGGGCGAAGAGCGCGCAGACGCACGCGAGCGCCAGGACGGCGGCGCGGAGGGGCCAGGACATCAGCGGGACGAGTCGACGACGAGGAAGCGGGCGCAGTCGCGCGCGAGCCCCTCGAGAGCGGTCGATTCGTCCTGGCAGCGCTGCGCGACGTCGGGCAGCGGGCGCCAGCGGCGGTCGAAGCACTCCAGGGCCAGGGAGGGCCCGTCGAGGCGCGGAGCGGTGAGCGGGGCGACGAAGATACCCGAAGGCGTCAGGAGTCCGACCTCGCTCCAGCCGGCGGCGACGCGCGCGCGCCCGACCGGGGGGTCGAGCAGGCTGGCGCCGAGGCTGTACTCCGGGCGCAGGGCGGGGTCGACGCCGAGGAGCTCCAGGAGGGTGCACGAGACGTCGAGGTGCGACGTCGGCCGCTCCTCGACGCCGGGCTCGATCCCCGGCCCGCGCAGGAGGAAGGGCACCTCGATCTGCTCGGGCGAGAAACTGGAGGTGTGCCCCCAGAACCCGCACTCGAAGAACTCCTCCCCGTGGTCGCCGGTGACGATCGTGATCGTGCGCTCGGGGTCCGAGAACTCGGAGACCGCGTCGAGGATCCGCCCGGTCGTGGCGTCGGCATGGTGGACCGAGTTCCGGTACGCGTTGCGGACGCGGACCTGCAGCGCGGAGAGCTCGGGGCCTTCGGTCGTCCGGCCGAGCTCGATGTAGTCGAGGTCCTCGATCGCCGGCGCGTACGGGCCGCCGGGGTTGTCGTAGGGCTGGTGCGGCGCGTCGAGGAGGACGAAGGCGAAGTACGGGCGCGCGTCGCCCTTCATGCGCCGCAGCTCCATCCACGCCTCGAACGCGTCGGCGACGAGCTCGTCCTTCTGCCATGACACGAGCCCGGGCGGGAACGCGTCGAGGATGGCGTTCTCGCGGACGCGCGACCACGCGGTGGGCCGAAGCTCGGGGAAGCTCATCGACGCGCTGGAGAACACGCGCACGTCGTAGCCGGCCTCCTGGAGCGCGTCGATCAGGACGGGCGAACGCCGGGCCTCCAGGACGGGGAACCAGTACGACCCGTGGAGGCCGTACAGCATCGAGAAGAGCCCGTGGCGCGTGCCGTTCCCTCCGGACACGTGGTCGATGAAATCGCGCGCGCCGTCCCGGGCGAACGCCGCGATCCGAGGAGTCAGCTCGGCGTCCCGCATGTCCCGTCGCCACGAGTCGAGCACCACGAGGCACACGGAGTGCCGCTCGGCGCCCGGCGGCAGCGACGGCGCGGCGGCTGGCCATGCGAGGCGCGCGTCCTCGGGGAGCAGGTCGAGCGCCGGCACGGGCTCGGCCTCCAGGAGCGGATCGAGGACCCGCGCCATGGGGACCGACGGGGCGATGGGCAGCGGCTGCACCGCGCGCCGCGCCTCGCGGTTGCGCGCCGCGTCGACGGCCGTGCCGACGGACTGACTGAACGCGAGCGTCGGGAGAAAGCCGGCGAGGAGGACGGTGCGCGGACGGAGCAGGAGGTGCGCCCTGTCACCCCGCGCGCGAAGCGCCTGAACGCGCCGCGTGAAGAACACCGCGCACGCGAGCTCAGCGAGGGTGAGCGCGCCGAGGACCACGATCGCCGTCGTCCACACGTACGCGCGCAGGACGATCGCGTCGCCGCTCCCCTCGGTCAGCGCCACGTTGAGCACCGCGCTGTCGAAGAAGTGGTAGCGCAGGAGCCGGTACACGATCGTGTCCGTGTAGAGCACGACGAGGAACGTGGCGCCGACGAGCGCGGACATCCAGCACGCGAGCCTCCACCGACGGCGCGTCCCCGGCACCCAGCGCGCGATCGCGGCGAACAGCGCGCCAGGAACGAGCGCGAGCAGCGCGACGGAGGACACGAGGCCGAGGGCCGACCACGCGCGGATCCAGGGAGCCCGATCGGGCGGCGCGTCGAAGAACCAGAGCGAGCCGATCAGGCAACCGACGAAGACGTTGACGAGCCAGAGCCGGAGGAAGCCGTGGCCGAGGTCTCTCCGGGAAGGCGCAGAGCGTCGAGATCGATCGTCGAAGGGCGCCATGGGGTCGCGAAGCGACATCCTGGCGGAGCCGCTCCTCCATCATGTGAGTCGTGCGCCGGGGATTTCCACGGGCAGACTCGCTCCCGTCCGACGATCAGCGCAGCGTCACGCTCACGCCGTCGGTGAAGTTCGACGTCGACATCGGGTTGACGTCACGGTGCCAGGCCTGGAAGTGCCAGGTCTCGCCGGGCTGGGCCGCGACGAGGCCGGTCGGCGTGGGCATCGCGGTCAGGTCGACGGCGAGCGTGAACGAGCCAGTGGAACCCGAGTTCTGGACCTGCCCCGCCCCGACGAAACGCCCGATCGCGCCGCCGAGGCAGAGCGCGCCCTGGCTCATCGAGACGGGGAAGACGAAGCCGCGCTGGCGCGACGCGAGGAAGTAGCCGTTCGCGTTGTCGGGGAGCGCGTAGGCCGAGATCTCGAGCGCGTTCGCCGCGACGACATCCGAGCCCGACGCGCGGATGAAGCCGTTCCGCTCGGTGCTGTTCACGACGGCGGGGCCGCAGTAGCCAGCGCCGATCCAGCAGAGCGGCAGGCGGGTCGAACCGGTGAGCCCGGCGACCTCCCCCCGGCCCACGAGTACGCGTGCGTCCGGGGTGCAAGCGTTGACGAGGAACGGATCGCCGTTCAATGCGTAGAGCTCGACCGGCCCAGTGTCCTGGGTCCAGCGGAACGAATTGAAGACCTCGGGGAACGTGAGGGTCCTCCCGACGATCGTCCGGCCGTCGTCGGACACGTCCTCGGCGAAGGTCGGAGAGCTGCGGACGGAACCAAGATCCTCCATCCCGGTCGCCTGCGTCCAGCGAAACGCGGACTCGGTGCCGTTTCCGACCGAGGTCGATGAGCCCACGATCACGCTACCGTTCGCGGACACGGCGTTGGCGTACGAGTACCCGTTCGGGCCGAGGACGCCAATCGGCTGCAGACCCGTCGCCGCGGTCCAGCGGAACGCGCGATACCGGAAGGCCCCGTCCCGTGCTGCGCCGACGACAGTCGTGCCGTCCGCCGAAACGCCGGCGGCCTCGGAGGTCCCCCATGCGAGAGCGCCGAGGTCCTGCATGCCGGTCGTGGCGGTCCACCGGAATGCGCGATACCGGTTCGCAGCGTCCTGGGCTGCCCCGACCACGACGCTCCCGTCGGCCGAGACGTCGCTGGCGAACGACTGCCCCCCACCGAGCGTGCCGAGGTCGACGGCGCCGGTTGCGGCCGTCCAGCGAAAGGCGCGCTGGTTCCCCATGAAGAGGTCGCCGCTGACGCCGACCACGACACTGCCGTCCGCCGACACGGCGCCAGCACCGCCAGGCGATGCGATGGCCTGCGCCCCCGTGGCCGCTGTCCAACGAAACGCGCTGAAGTCGCTGCCGATGAAGGCGCGGCCGACGACGACAGAGCCATCCGCGGACACGCCGTTGGCATCGCCGCCGTTGGCGATCGCCTCGAGGACGCCGCACGCCTGACCAGCGGCGGGGGGCGCGAGGAGACCGAGCGCGAGGGCGCCGCTGGCGGCGACGACGAGGAAGGACGAGCGAGTGTCGAGCATGATTCGAGGCCTCGGGAGGAAGCCCTCGGACGGTATCACGCGGCCGCAAGGCCAGCCGGCGACGTCCCACGCGGACCCGGTCGGAGACACCGCCCCCCGGCCCACCGTCCCTTGCGACCGTATCCCCCACCCGCTACCCTTCTCGCCCCGCGCGGAGAGGTGGCAGAGTGGCCGAATGCGCCGCCTTGCTAAGGCGGTGAGCCCGCAAGGGTTCCGTGGGTTCGAATCCCACCCTCTCCGCCACTCCGCTCCGTCGGGAATAGGGCCGCGGGAGCGTCGTCCGGTCCCGTATGGGACCGACCCTCCGCCCGATCGTCGCCGCGATCGTGAGCACGGTGGCCTTCGCCCAGGACGCGGCCCCCGAGGACGACTACGTCGCGCGCTTCGAACGCGCACTCGCGGCGTTCGATCGTGGCGCGTACGAGGACGCCGCGGCCGCGTTCGAGCTCGCCGGCAAGCTCGCATGGAGTGCTCCGGTCTGGCGCGTGCACCGGGCCATCGCGCTCGAGCGGAGCGGCGACCTCGACGGGGCGCGCGAGGAGGCGGTCGAGGCGCTGCGCCGCGGATACCCCGTCAGCGACCTGCGCGCGATCGACTCCCTGCTACTGCCTTCCGACCCGGTCGAAGCCGACCTCGCACCGGAGCGGAACGCAGCCGTTCTCAGGCTGGGGGTCGACGCCGGTCCGGGATGGGGTGACTGCAGGGTCGAGAACGACCTCGCGGTGTGGCACGGGCGCGCTTGGAGTCTCGTCACCGGCGAGCTCGAAGCGACGCAGCGGCGCAGGGACCGCGAGATCGTCGCCCATCGGATCCACCCCGACGGCCGCAGGGAGCCCGTGCACGAACTGCGGCGGAACCCGCGCTGGGACCACGTCGATGGTTCGGTCCTCGAGGACCCGTTCACGCGGGCCAAGGCGTCGCGGGGACACGCGACGGTGAGCGATGAGCGTGTCGCCAGCTTCTCCATGGACGCCGTACGACGCGGGCTTCGATCCGGACTGTGGTGCGAGGCGTCGCGAACCCTCGGACGCCCGGTCTTCCTCGACGGAGCGCGTCTCGCGCTCGAGGAGAGCCGCCCGCGGTGGGACCAGGTGGGCACCGAGCGGGTGCCCGTCCTCGACCTCGCGCGGCTGGAGGTCGAGGTCGTCGACGTCGCCCCCGTCGAGTCGAAGTCGCTGGTTCGGGACGCGGAGACGCTCGAACACGTTGCCGATCGGCTCGGCGCCCCCCTCGGGACGTCCGACCGCGTCCACCGCTTCGAAGGCGTCGACGAGCTCGTCGTCACGCGGAACGGGGACGGACACGAGGATCCGATGCTCGTCCTCGACCCTGCGGACGGCTCCGTGGTCGCGCGCCCGAAGGTCGCCCCGGACGCGTGGTTCAGCTACAGCCTCGGTCCCATCGTCCACGTGCCCGAGCACGCGCTGCTGCTGCTCTCGAACGGGAGCGGCTCGACACTCGAAGCGATCTCCACGCGCACCTGGGAGGTCGTGTGGCGCGAGCCGTGGTCATCGAACAGCGGGTTCCGGCGACGTATCCGCGTGCGAGGCGATCGCGTGTATTCGTACGCGACGAGTCCGAGCCACACCGACGTCCACGAGGTCGAGAGCGGCAAGTCGATCTTCGACGGGTCCAGCACCCACTTCACGGCGATCGACGGATCGGACGACGGGCGCTGGATCGCAGCGAGCGCGTCTGGCGCGCTGCACGTGCTCGACCCGATCACCTTCGAGCCGTTCGTCGAGCTATGGCTCGAGGAGAACGACGGCGGGCCCGCCCGCGTGTGCGCAGTCGCGACCGACGGGACGTTCGACGTACCGGTGGAACAGCTCGGCCGGACCGAGGTCCTCCTCGTCGGCCACGGTCTTCAGCCGGCCGCGGACGTCGCTCCTTGGCTGTGGGATCCGCTCCACGTGCGTAGCCTCCGCGACGACGCGGACCGGAGCTCGAGACACGTCGACACGAAGAAGATCGCGCGCGTGGCCCAGGTCACGTTCGAGAAGCCCGATGCGGTCGTCCTCGCCGAGGACGCGCCCGCGGTGGTCGTACTCGGCCGCGGCGGTGCGCTGCGCGTCCTGAACGCCGAGGACGGCGAGCTGCTCGCGGAGGCGATGGGGTGGCGGGCGAGGGGCTGGGCGCTCGACGTCTCGCCCGACGGCGAGCTCGTCGCACTGCTCACGCGGGACGGCCGGATCTACCTGTGGCCCTGGCGCGACCAGGAGCAGCCGAAGCCCATCGGCCAGCTCGAAGGTCAAGCAGCCTGGGCCAACTCGCGCTTCGGCGGGCACGTCTCGTTCTCGCCGAGCGGCCACCGCATCCTGCTCTCGCACGACAGCAGCGACCGCCTGCTCCTCGACCGCGAGGGAAACGTCGTCGCGGCGATCCCGCGGCAGCGCCACACCATCGAGGTGGACGACGAGGACGGATGGCGCCCCGTCATGGCCTCCGGATTCCGCGACGCCGTCGCCTGGGATCCGACCGGAGGATCGTTCGCCCTGGTCACGGAGGGAAGACCGGCCTTCCACGACGCGACGACGGGAGCGCCGCTGGACGTCGAGCTGAGCCAGCACGACGAGTCGGTCCTTACCCTCGCCTTCGGCCCCGACGGTCGTTCGCTGATCGCGGGGACGTTCCGCGGACACGTCGTGCGCTGGGACGTCGAGAGCGGCGAGATCGTCTGGGACCACGAGCACCGCGATCCGTTCTGGGGGCTGCACGACGACAACGGGTACTGGATCGGGCTCGGCGACGTCGCGGTCTCCCCGGACGGCGCCTGGGTCGCGGCGACGACGACGCCCGGGATCCACGCGCTCCTGCTCGACGCGCGGACAGGAGAGAGGCAGTGGATAGGCGAGTTCCGCGGCGGACGAATGGGCGAGCCCGCTCCGATCACCTGGTCGCGAGACAGCGGTTGCTTCTACTACGCCTACCTCTCGGGCGCGGCTGAGGTCGTGCGAGTCGTCCTGGGCGACGAGAGCGACCGGAAGCGCAGCCCGCTCGTGATCGAGCTCATGGCGGGCCCTCCGCTCGACGCGGGATGGACCGGGCTCACGGTGGGCGTGACGAAGGAGGGCGTGCTCGCGCGGAGCGGCAGCACGGGGGAGCTGCGATGGGCGCGATGACGGCGACCGCTCGCTCGAAGCCGCCCCAGACTGACTCTGCATCGTAGAGTTTCCCTGGATCTGCGGGAAGCCTCCCGCCGCCCTGGCGTCCGCCCGCGCATGCTCCTCTCCGCCGCACTCTGCGTCTTCGCCGCGTCCGCCCCCGGGGCGAGCGAGGTGAAGACGCCCGACGAGGTCGGGCATCTGCGGCACGCCGTGCTGCTGGAGGCGAAGGAGGGGCAGCACCTCGTGTTCGCGACCTCGAGCAGGCTCGCCTCCCGAACGAGCCGCGTGGGGATCCACCGGATCGCGCTGGGAGACGAGGTCGACCCGCGTCTCCTCGGAGAACCGCGGGACTCGGTCCTCTTCGACTTCGACCTCTTCGAGTCGTCGGAGCCTCTGGACGGGATGAGCTGGACGTGGCATAGCGAGCCGCCGTGGACCGTCGTCCGCGCCGGCGAGCGATGGCGCTACGTCGCCCACGAGCGACGGAAGGAACGCCTCCACGTCGTCGACTCGAACGCGAAGGAGACGCCGCTGACCGTCGACGGCGTCGATCGACTGCTCGACTGTCGCGTCGACGGCGCGAGGACGCGCATCCTGGTCGCGGGCGGAGGGCGCGTCGAGTTGCTCGAGATCGACGAGCGCCGAACGGTGCGCCGGCGCCGCGCGTTGACGCGGTTCGAAGGACCGCACGTCCAGGCCTGTTTCCCGGTCGACCTCGACGCGGGCTCCGCGACGGGCGACGAGGCGATCGTCGTGTCGTGGCGCGATCGCGCGCTCTCCTTCCACCGCGTCGATCTGGAGGACGGAGCGTCGAAGAGCGGGAGCCTGTCGCTGCGACGCGTTCGGCCCGGCGTCCTGCGGCTCGCCGCCTGGACCGACGGGCGGCGCCGACGCGTCGCGGTGGGGCTTCCGGGCGACAGCCAGGGGTTCCAGGCCTCCTCGACGAGCTGCCGGGGCATCGGCCGCGTCGTCTCTCTCGCGTTCGACGGTGAGGGCGTGCGTCTCCTGCACGAGACGTTTCCCGAGGGCATGTCACCCGAGGACCTCGGCGTTCCCGGCCCCGACAACCGGGGGATCACGGGCTACGACTTCGCGGAGACGGTCACCTTCGTCGCCGACCGGGACGAGGACACGATCCCGGACCTGGTCGTCAGCGCGCCGAGTCTGTTCGCGAGGTACTCGCTCCACGTCCTCTCGACGGAGACCGGGCGTCGACTGTCGACCCGGTCGACGGGCGGATTCGAGACGTTCGGTGCGAGCCCTTCGGTGGACGCCACCGGACGGCTCCTGCTCACGATGGCCCCGCCGCCCAGCTACCCCGAGCTGCTGCACTTCGGCTCGACGGCGTACCTCCTCGACCTGACGTCGTGGCGGACCCTCTCGCACCTCGCCACGAGCGCAGAACGATGATCGAGCGGGCACCAAGAGCCGTCGGAGAAGGGCTCCTGCTGGCGGTGCTCCTCGGAGCGCCCGGCACGGCGCAGGACGCCGTGCGCGTTCCTCCCTCCGCCGGGCCCGAGCCGCTCGGGCCCGCGCGGAGCGCCGTCCAGACGCCGCGCGGCGACCTGCTGGTCCTGCTCGCGACCGGCCGTGTGGAGTTCCTCGACGCGGCGTCCGGTGCATCGCTCGCGACGCTACGCCCCGACGGCGCGGCCCACGGCGGTATCGCGGTCGCGCGCGACTTCTCACGGATCGCGCTGCGCGACGCCGAGGACAACGTGCGGATCCTGCCGCTCGGACTCGACGAGACGACGGATCCGGCGGGGATCGACTGGACGGAACGACGCCCCGACGTGGCGTTCGTCGCGCATCGGAGCGACCGCTGGAGTCCGAGCGTGCTGCAGTGGACGGGGGATGGTGAGCACCTGGTGATCTGGGGAGAGCAGTCGTACCACCAGGAACCCACGACGCCGCCGCAGGTCTGGACGGCGGGCGGAGAGCTCGTGTGGACCGGACCGAAGGCGTGCGATGCGGCGTTGCACCCCGAGGTGAATCGGCTCGCGTTCGTCCGCGTCAACGAGGTGAGCCTCGGGTGGCCCGTGACCGGCTTCGAGACCGTCGACGTGCCGGGGGCGTTCGGCACGATCGAGTACGACCCGTGCGGAGAACGCCTGGCCGTGGGCGGTCGCAACATGAGGATCGACCAGGAGAGAGGCCTCGGGCTCAAGGACCGGTTCACGGGTGCCCCGCAGCTTCGGGTCCTCGACGGCGAGACGGGGCGAGTCACGCTCGACGTGGACGTGAGCGAGGTCGACATCCCGGGGCTCACGTCCTGGCTGCACCGGCTCAGCTGGAGCCCGGATGGTCGCCACATCGGGATCAGCGCGGGGAAGGGCCACAAGCCAGGCGTCGTCTCGTCGAAGGACGGTTCGGTCGTGCTGCGCGTCGAATGCGTGTACGGACAGATGTGGAAGACGTTTCCCGTCGGCTGGGCGGGCAGCGACCTGTTCCTCCCGGGCGCTTGGCTCGAAGGACTCGTTCCGGTCGACGCGCCGGAGGAGCGGATCGAGGGGTTCCTCTGCGGCGGCGCGACGGGGGTCGCGCTGCGCGGCTCGACCGACATCCTGCTGCTCCTCGACGACGGGCTCGCGCGCTTTGATCCCGCGACGCGCAAGGTGGTGTGGAAGCGATGACCGTTCGGACGTGTCGGACGGCGACGCTCTGCCTGGCGCTGCTCGGAACGGTGGCCTCGGCCGCGAGCCACGCGCCCTCGGAGGAGTACGCCTCCCGCTTCGGGCGCGCGATGCTGCACTTCGACCTCGGCTCGTTCGACCGCGCGGTCGCGGGCTTCGAGGCGGCGGGCGAGCTCGCTCCCGACGCACCGGTCTGGCGGATCCACGCGGCGCGGGCGCTCACCCTCGCGGGAGACGCCGAGGCGGGACGTGCGCTCGTGC
This sequence comes from Planctomycetota bacterium, assembly GCA_038757895.1. Classification (GTDB taxonomy): domain Bacteria; phylum Planctomycetota; class UBA1135; order UBA1135; genus Saltatorellus. The sequence continues at coordinate 27,271 of JBCDGE010000059.1, forward strand.
GCGAGGCGCTGGAGCTGGGCTACCCCCCCTCCGACGCTCTCGCGATCGACCCCTCGTGGGCGCCGCTCGTCGCTGCTGCTCCCGAGGTCGCGGGCCCGTGGATCGAGGTCGAAGCGTTCGGTCCGACGTTCACGGAGACGAAGCGGAGCAACACGATCGGCCCCGTGCGCGTCCGCACGGAGGACGACGCGCTGCTCGTCCTCGTCGGCGACTCCTGGCACCGCTGGGATCCCGCGACCTGTCGGATCGAAGCACCAGCGGAGGGTGGGACAGTCGGCGGCCGCCGCGCGGCGCTGCGCGAGTGGAGCGTCCCTCCGCTCGACGTTCCGACGGACGCCTCGCTGCGCGCGAGGACCCTCGACCTGGTCGGGATCCGCGGCACCCTCGACCCGGACCCGGTCCTCTGGGCGACGGACGGGCGGCACCTGCTGTTGTTCCAGTTCCTCAGCCCGCTGGAGGAGACGGAGGCCACCGCGGAGGACCTCCTGACCGTCGTCGACGCAACGGGAACGCGCGTCGTCGCCCGACTCGGAGTCGACCACGGCGCGCTGATCGGACCGATGACCCTCTGGCCGCCGACCTTCTCGCCGTCGGGGGACACGCTCGCGGTCTCCGGCGAGTTCGGCGCACCGATCGAGGTCTTCGACACCGACGACTGGTCGCTCCGTTGGAGCATCGGGAGTCGCGTCTCTCGCGGAACGTCGGGCCGCTGCGTGCTCCGAATGCCCAGCGAGGGTCGCCTGTACGCGAGCGACTCGACGCGCATCAACGAGCACCTGTGCGCCGCGTACGACCTCCGGACGGGTTCGCGCCTGTTCGACGCCGGCGCTGCGGGCTTTCTCTCGATCGACGGAACGAGCGACGACCGCGTCGTGATCGGACTGCGCCCGAAGAGGTCTCGTCCGCTCGTACTGCTCGACGGGCGGGACTTCTCCGAGGTGCTCTCGGTCGGCCTGGAGCCGCCGCGCCGCGGCGGGATCGCGTCGGTGTCGACGGGACGTTCGATCGCGTGCCCGAAGGCGATCCAGGCCTCTCCGTCGCCGGGTCGGTCGCGCCGGTCCGATGCTCGGCGCTCGCGCCGTGGCTCCTCGATCCGCTGCACCTGCGGACCGCGTTCGAGGACTCCGATCGCTCCCGCCGCCGCGTCCCGCGGTCGTGGGTCGCCCGGACCCGGGACGAGATACCGACACTCGAACGGATCGCTCGCGGTCCCGCCCTCGACGCGATCCAGCGCCCGGACGGCACTCTCCTTGCCGTCTTCCGGAGCGGTCGTATCGAGTCGCTCGACCCGGACACCGGTGCGCCGCGCGCCACGCGGCGCGGCGACGGCTGGAGGAACGGAGACCCGCCGACCGTGAGCGTCGCGGTCTCACCGGGCCTCGAGCGGGTCGCACTCCTCGACGCGAACGGCCGCGTGCAGGTCCTTCCGCTCGCGCTCGATGGATCGGCGGATCCGGCGCCGGTCGAGCGAGCCGCTCCGCGAGCTACCGCGACCTTCGACGTGCCGGTGACGCCTTCGGGTCACGCTCCTGCGCTGCGGTGGACGGCCGGCGGCGATCATCTCGTGACCTGGGGCGAGCAGAACGCTCACGGGGACCCGGCGGCGCGACCCCGGGTGTGGACGGCAACAGGAACGCTCGTCTGGACCGGGCCGCTGACGTGCGACGTCACGGTCCACCCTGCCCGAGACCAGCTCGCGTTCGTTCGCGCGAACGAGGTCCACGTCGGTTGGCCCGGCGACGGCTTCGAGTCGTTCGACGTACCCGGCGCCTTCGGGGCGATCGAATTCGACCCGTCCGGCGAGCGCCTCGCGGTCGGAGGCACGGGCGCCCGCATCGAGTCCGGATCCGTCCAGGACCCGCCGATCCCGTCGTTCTCCGGCGGCGCCCAGCTGCGCATCCTCGACGAGACGACGGGCGCGATCCTGGTCGACGCGAACGTGTCGGACCGGTCGGGCCTCGCGGGCACCTGGCTCCACCGCCTGAGCTGGAGCCCCGACGGCCGGCGCCTCGCATTCAGCAACGGGACCGGGCACCAGCCGGGCGTCGCTTCGGCCAAAGACGGGTCGGTCCTCGCCCGCGTCGACATCGTCGCGGGTCGCATGGCCGAGACCTTTGCGGTGGGCTGGGCGAGCGACACGCTCTTCCTGCCGGGGTTTCACGTCGAGTCGATGATCCGGATCGGAGGGACGAACGAGTCGATCGAGACGGGGCCCGGCTTTCGCGCGCGCGGCTTCGAGCTGATGAACTCGCAGGACATCCTGCTGCTCCTCGACGAGGGTCTGACGCGGTTCGATCCCGTGGCGCGCAGGGTGATCTGGCAGCGGTGAAACGGTCGCCCTCCGATCCGCCGACCATCGTCGCGGCCCTGGTCCTCGGTGCCGCGTCGCTCGCGTGCGCCCGGGACCAGGTCCTCGAGTCGGTCGCGGAGCCGCGCGCGAGCGAACCGGCCACGGTCGAGCCCTGGCAGCGGAACGCCGAGCTGCGCAAGGCGCTGCGTCAGGCGATCCGAGCCGCGGGCTGCCGGGTGAACGAGCTCACGGCCTTCGAGAGGGAGTGCGTGTGCGCCCACCTCCCACCGCGCTGGTCGAACCTCCTCGCGAGCCTGGGGCCGTTCGATCCCCTGCCGGACGAGCTGCGGCCGATGGACCTCGACAACCTCACGATCCTCCGGCGGCTCCAGGGCCGCCCGGACCCGCTCGTACTCGACGTCCAGGAGCTGACGCGCGGGCCGTACCGGGAGGACCACACGCCCAGGCTGGCGGTCTGGCTGCGCCTGCACGAGGAGGAGACGGAGGCGACGCGCGTCTCGGGGAGCGCGCGCGATCGCGTGGTCGAGAGCCCATTCTCCTGGCACGTGGAACTGCTCGACGCGCAGGGGCATCCCGCGCCGCTCCCGAGGTACGAAGCACATCTCGGGACGTACAGCCACTGCACGTACCTGGACCCCCTCGAGCCAGGGGTCCTCCTCGGGGCACGCCCGAGCTTCGACGGCATCCTCGCGAAGGATGGGCACGAGCGGTTCCGGCGGCAGTTCCTCCCCCACCCGCGCGACGAGGTGTGGCCGATCCAGATCGACGTCGGAAGCCTCACGCGGCCGACGTTCGAGGGAACGTACATGCTGCGCGTCCTGCTCGAGCCGGACTCGGCGGGCCTGATCCGCGGTCCGATCTTCGCCTGGGGGGTCCTGCACCGCTCTCGCCCCATCACGATCGAGTGGCGCTGACGCGCGCCGTCGCCGAGACGGATCAGGGCTGCTGGGCGACCTCGGGCCGCTCGTTCCGGTACGGCACGGCCTCGCGGTGGAACCAGCGGTGCATCGACTCCAGGGCGGTGACGTCCACGAGCTCCTCCGCGGATGCGACGCGCGTCGTCCTGCGCAGCACCGCCCACCTCTCGTGGGCGCTTCGGTAGGCGTCGAGGGCGAGGGCGTCGCAGCGCTCGCGCGCGGCCTCGTCGGCATCGTGCGGGACCATGAGGACGGCCCAGCGGAGGCGGCCCGGCGGCTCGTAGGTCGGCTCGTCGGCGAGAAGCGCGACCGCCGCTTCGGCCGACGCGACGGAGTACTCGTACTTGTCCGCGCCGGCGGCGAAGAGCGACGGACGCCGCGTCACCCTCGCCACGAGGAAGTCGTCGGACCCCGAGCGCGGGGCGATCAACAGGTCGACCGAGAGGGCGCGGTAGAACTCGCCGATCGACTGCGGGGTCTCCGCGCGCCCGTGCGCGGCGTTCGCCGCCTCTCGCAGCCGGTCGAGCAGGTCGTCGAGGCCGCGGACGTCCTGCCACGACACCTCGGTCACGACGAGGTGGCGGCTGAGGGTCGGGTGCTCCGCCTCCAGGTCGTCGAGGACGGAGTGTGCCGTGGCACGGAGCGCGTCGCTCGCGTCGGGAGGCAGTAGGACGGTCGCGCCAGCCAGGTCCTCCGCCGCGAGGTCCGCCGGCAAACCGCCGCCAGGGCGGTAGCGCTCCACTTCTTGCGCCGCGACGTCCGCCCGCTCGACGACGTAGCAGAAGCGGGCCCCCTCGGCATCCGTCGGCCACAGGAGGGTGCGCGCGCTCTCGCGGGACTCCAGGTCGGCTCCGTACGCGCGGTACGGGCTGGAGATGGAGCACGCGGTGAGCGGAAGGGCGAGGAGCAGGAGCGAGCGGAGGACCATGGCGGGATCCGGGCGGGTGTACGAGCGAGAGCGACCGTCGGGACTCGAGGCGAGGGTAACCCGCTGGAGCGCGACCGCTGCCAGAACGAGCTCCACCACGATGCGCGGTGCCCCTACGGGCCCTCTGCGCCGCTACTTCCTCTCGACGAGCTGCTCCAGCAAGAACGGCCCGAGGACATCCGCCACGAGCCGGTTGCCGATCTCGTTGAAGTGGTCGTCGTTCTCGATGAACTGGTCCTCGGTGGCGTTCGCCCGGAGGTGCGGCAGGACGTCGAGCACCGGGATGCCCTCCTCCGCGCACAGCGCTTTCATCAGGTCCTGCGGCCGCGTCGTCTCCAGGGTCCGCTCGTCGAGTTCGAACCCGAGTCGATCGAAGAACTCGAAGCGCCACCTCGCGATCTGGACCGAGCGCGGGAACACGACGACGACCATCGGCACGCCCCGCTCGTCGCACAGGGCCTTCATCGCCCGGAACTCATCGGCGACGCGTTCCCAGGCCTCCTCGTTGTCCTCGCCGTCGATCAGGACGTTGTCCAGCAGGTGCGAAGGTCGCTTGCTCGCCAGGTCGAGCAGCCAGGGGTTCATCCGACCGGAGCGAGCGAGCTCGATCAGGTCGGTGGGCCTCCCCATCTCCTCGAAGTAGTCCCAGTCGAACTCCCAGCGCTGCCGCGGACGCGTCTTCTGGCGGACGTAGTCGACGAGGTACGGAGACGTCCAGGCGCGCCGCTCGTACACGGGACCCCGCGGGCCGCTGTTCGCCTGCTCGACCGGATCGCGGAACCGCGTGTCGGTCAGGTCGTTGCCCACGTAGTAGCCGACGAGCACGAGGTCGGGCTCCGGGTCCAGCCGCCGGTGCCGCAGCCGCGCGTGGTAGACGGCCGGGCCCGTGCCCTGCTCGGCGAGGTTGACGACGGCGACGCCCTCGCGCCCGAGGTCGTCCGTCAGCATCGGCCCGAGCGGGGAGGCCAGGAACGAATCGCCGAAGAGGGCGACGCGCCGCTCGGCGCCCTCCCATGCCGCGCGCGCACCGTTCGCCTCGTGCCGATCGTTGCGAATGACCCCGACGCGGAGCAGCCCCTCCGCCGCGAGGAGACAGACGACCAGCGTCGCCGCCGAGGCGAGGATCCCGGTCCGGAGCTTGCGAGCCGCCATGCTCAGCCCTCCGCTGACCTCTCCTCGATCAGCGCGACGAGGTCGTCGACCGATCGCCAGCTGCAGAGCTTGTTGTGGTACCCGCGGTCCCAGATCTCGCGGCCGGTCACCGGGACGCCGGCCTCGTCCGCGATCTGGCCGAGCAGGTCACGGAACGCGTCGCGGAAGGCCTCCATCCGCTCGATCGTCGCGCTCCGAACCAGATGCGGGTCCGGCGGATCGGCGACGAACGCGCGCACCGCCGCGGCGATCGCCTCCGGGTCGGGCTCGACGACTTTCACGAACCGGTCGTCGTAGAAGACGTGGCGGCCTCCGATGCTCGGCGTCGTGACGAGCGGAAGGCCGGACAGGAAGTACTCACAGCTCGCGTAGTTCCCGCCCTCACAGGCGGAGAGCATCAGCCCCGCGTACGCGCTCGCGTAGAGCGCCTGCATCTCCTCGGCCGAGAGCCGCCTCCATTCGCGGTCCCTGAAGTTGACCCAGGCCGCCTCGTCGAATCGATCCCAGAGCGATTCGAGTCGACCCGGCTCCAGGTCGAGGTTGTAGGTCGCGATCGCGAGCCGCTCGACGCGCTCGGCCAGCTCGATGCGCTTCCACCCGGTCATCTGCGCCGTGTAGACCGCGTCGAGCGTCTTCTCCGCCGCGTCGTCCACGCGGAAGAACCGCTCGTCGAGCAGCGCGTTGTGCGGGCTGAAGAGCGCGAACGCGCCCGCCCGAGCCCTCAGGAACCGGTCGGTCGACGTCTGCGTCGCGCACAGGAAGACGTAGTGGTGGTGCGGCCAGCGCTCCCCCATCTGCCGCGCATGGCGAGCCCAGCGCCGAGCGACCTTCGGCTTCTCCTCCGCCCAGTCGGGAGCGCGCAGGATCCAGACGTCCCGATCGCCGAACGCGCGCTCCAGGGACTCGTGCAGCGCCTGGAAGACCGAGACGTCGGTCCCGAGGTGGTAGAGCACGATCGGCTCGGTCGAGACGACGCCCCAGAAGCGCCGGGTCGACGACGGCTGCGGCGGCCTCGATCGCGACAGGAAGCGCGTCTTGGCAACGTCCGACCAGCGCTGCGCAGCGCGTCGCAGCCCGCCGGTCGAGTCGTCTTGGGCGTCCGGGGCGTTCGGGGACGTGAGGGATCCGGGAGAAGACACGGGGCGGCGTGACAGAGCGCGCCGAGCGGGGATGCTAGCCGTTGCCCGGGGACCACTCGACTACCATCGACCGCTTCCGACCGACGCCGCGCAGCCGCCGACATGACCGACACGCACGAGCCGCCCTCCGGGGACGAGACGACCCCCGCCCCCGGCTCCGGACACTCCATCCTCGACGAGATCGGCAAGCGCGCCGGTCGAACGATTCGCACGTCCCTGCACGACAGCGACGCCGAGGACACGACCCCGGTCCACGATCCACGCGCCGCCGGCTACCAGGAGCACCTCCGTCGCGCCGATCGCGCGAAGTACAACGTCGTCGGCGAGATCGCGTCCGGCGGCATGGGCGTCGTCCTGCGCGGCCACGACACCGAGCTCGGCCGCGACGTCGCGATGAAGGTCGTCCACGAGCAGCTCGCCGATCGGCCGGAGGTGCTGGAGCGCTTCGTCGAAGAGGCGCAGATCGGCGGCCAGCTCCAGCACCCGGGCATCGTTCCGGTCTACGAGCTCGGGCTGCTCGCCGACGACCGCCCCTACTTCACGATGAAGCTCGTGAAGGGGCACACGCTCGCGAAGCTCCTGAGCCACCGCGAATCGGTCGACGAGGACCGCGTCCGGTTCCTGAAGATCTTCGAGGCCGTCTGCCAGACGGTCGCCTACGCGCACTCGAAGGGCGTCGTGCACCGCGACCTGAAGCCGGCCAACGTGATGGTCGGCAGCTTCGGCGAGGTCCAGGTCGTCGACTGGGGCCTGTCGAAGGTGCTGCGGCGCGGCGGGAGCGCCGACGAACGCCGGCGGCGCGACAGCGCGCTCAGCATGATCGAGACGGTGCGGAGCGGGCCGGAGACGGGCTCGGGATCGATGGTCGGGAACGTCCTCGGTACGCCCGACTACATGTCGCCCGAGCAGGCGCGCGGCGAGATCGACGGGCTCGACGAGCGCACGGACGTGTTCGCTCTGGGCGCGATCCTGTGCGAGATCCTGACGGGCGCGGCGCCGTACATCGAGTCGAAGGACGAGTCGCTCGTCGAGCAGGCCGCGATGGCCGAGCTCGACGGCGCGCGCGAGCGGATCGACGCGACGGGCGCCGCTGACGCCCTGAAGAAGCTGTGCCACAAGTGCCTGATGCCCTCGCGCTCCGCCCGGCCCGCCAGCGCCGAGCGCGTGGCGGCCGCAATCCATGCGCACCTGGACGGGCTGGAGACGTCGGCGCACGAGGCCCAGCTCGCCGCCGCGGAGCAGCGCGTGGCGGCCGAGCGATCGCGGCGCAGGCTGCAGCTGGCCGCGTCGGCGGCGGCGGTCCTCGTCGTCGTCGCGGGCGGGTTCTTCTGGACGCAGTCGCAGCGCGTGAAGCGGATGGCCGAGCTGGAGCGCGGCTTCGCGGACGCGCGCGAGCTCGCGCTGGAGCGGACGCGCGAAGGGTCGTACGAGCAGGCGATGGACGCGGCACGCACCGGCCTCACGCTGCTGGAAGCGGGAGATGCGGACACCGCGCTGCTCGAGCGTGCCCGCGCGCTGGTCGCCGACACGGAGGCCGAGCGCTTGCGCGCTGCAGCAGAGGCGGCGGAGGCAGAGCGCGAGCGCGCGTTCCTGGCGTTCCTGGAGGACGCGGCGCTGCGGACCGTCGACGTGCGCCTCCTGAAACGGCGCGACGCGATGGACGAGGAGTACCGCGCCGCGTTCACCGCGTACGGGCTCGACCTCGACGATCCGTCGCTCGCCGACCGCATCGAGGTTCTGCGGGACACGCCGCGCGCACTCGACGTCGCGCGGGGCGTGGACGGCTGGGCGAACGTCCTGCGCGAGGCTCCGCTCGGCCGCGAGGACCAGATCGACGTCCTCACGTCGATCGCCCTCGACCTCGACCCCGATCCGCTGCGCGCGCGCATGCGTCTCGCGGTCGGGGAGAACGACGTCGAGGCGATCCGGGAGATCGCGCTCGCGGCGCCGCTCGACGACATGCAGCCAGAGTCCTTCACGCTGCTCGTCTTCGCGCTCCTCGGTCACGGCGAACTCGACCGAGCACGGTGGATGGCGGCCCAGGGCGCAGACCGTCACCCGTCGGAGTTCCTCCTGCAGTTCTGGGCCGGGACGCTCCTTTTCGACAAGAACCCCTGGAACCAGAAGCTCGACACGCAGAGCTGGACGATCGGAGGGAGCTACCTGCGGGCGGCGGTCGCGCTGCGTCCGGAGCAGCCGACGCCCCACCTACTGCTCGGCGACTACTACCGCTCGCGCGGCCAGTACGTCCTCGCGCGGCGCGCCACGCGTGAGGCGGTGCGCCTCACGACGGACCTGCAGTGGAACTGGGGCACGGCCGGCTTCAACGAGTACATGCTCGGGAACGACATCGAGGCCCAGGCGCTCGCCGAGCGAGACGAGGCGACCGGCACGCTCGAGCACTGGCAGGAATCCGCCCTGTACCGCGCGCGCGTCAACAACGGCGATCTGACCATCGAGGAGTCCATCGAGCTGGCGCGCAAGCAGAGCGCCAACTACCCCGAGGCGCTCGCGGGCCCCGGACTCTCGCTCCTCTCCGCCCGCTCGGTCGGGCGGGTCGACCCCGAGCGCGCGTTGGAGCTCGTCCGCCCGCTCCTGGAGCGCGACCTCGACAGCTATGTCGTCTGGCTCGTCGCGGCGACCTCGTACGTGCTGCTCGGTGACGGCGAGAAGGCTCTCGCAGCCACCGAGCGGCTCGAAGGACTGACGGATCTGTACGACATGGTCCAGCGCATGGACGTCAGGCTCCTCTTCGCCGCCGCCCACCGGCTGCTGGGTGACGACGTGCGCGCCGACAAGGAGCTGAAGCTCGCGCTCCACGCCCGCGATGACCTCTTCGCGGGGCACGAGGACGAGTGGGCGAAGAGCCCGGTCGTCGAGGCGATCGAGATGCTCCTCCCGATCGCCGAGGGGCGCTGACGCCCGCGGCGAGCCGCGTCGTCAGTCCGGCGCGCCGACGATCTCTGCCGCGATGCGCTGCAGGCCGCGCATGCTCGCGACCTGGCGCACGCCGGCGTCGAGCGGGAGCTGGAGTTCGGCGCTCTTCCGCCCGCCCAGGACGAACGTCACGCCCCGCGGACCGCACTCCTCGACAGCGTCGAGGATCTGCTGACGCTTGAGCACCGTGTCGCTGACCGCGTTCGCCGACACCCAGGCGAGACGCGCACCGCGTTCGCGTGCCGCCGCGGCGATCACGGGGATGGGCGTGTTCGGTCCGAGGTCGAACGCATCGAAGCCGTTCGCGCGGAGCAGCGTCTCCGCCATCTGGGAGGGCATCGAGTAGGGATCTCCCTCGATGGCGCCCCCGATCGCAGCGAGTCCCTTCGGCGTCGGCAGCAGCTCACGCAGACGTCGGATGAGGCCGATCCCGATGGACGTCGCGCGGTGCTCGGCGAGGATTCCCTCGACGCCGCCTCGCCACAGCTCTCCGACCTGGGCCATCGCCGGCGCGACGAGGTCGTCGAAGAGCTCGTCGAGGGCGCGACCGTCGACGAAGGGGCCGACGACGAGCCGACTCGCGCGCGGGAGGTCAGCCGTGCGCAGCGCCTCGAACAGAAGCTCGACCTCGGAGCAGTCGCTGGTGACCGACACCTCCAGCTCCAGGAGTTCCGGTCGTCGCCACTCCAGCTCCTTCGCCCGCGCGTAGCGCACGAGGTCGGCGACGAGGACTCGACGATGCCCGCCGGCAGTGCGTTCACTCTTCAGCGCGCCGCCGTCCACCCAGCGGCGGACGGACGACTCGCTCACGCCGAGGGCGCGGGCGGCATCACCGGTGGAGCACAGGTCTTTCATCGGCCTGGAGGGAAGGGGCTCGGGCTCTCCCATATAGGGGACACCCCTGACAGTTTCGGAAGTTTGCCGAGCAGGAAACCACCACCAAAACCAGGTTTTCGCGCCACCACGCCGCATCGCGCGACGAATCGCCCGCCAACGGTGACAGTTTCGACAGTTTCACCCCACTCCACTACGCCTCTAACCCGATGCCCGAACTCACGCCCGGCCAGTTCCAGCTGGTCTACAACCTCCTCTCGCTGACCATCGCGACGATGTTCGGCGCGGGGCTGTACTTCTTCGGTTCCCGCCAGCAGGTGCTGCACAAGTACCGCCCGGCGCTCCTCGTCTCGGCGCTCGTCGTCTGGATCGCGGGGTACCACTACTTCCGCATCTTCCTCAGCTGGGACGCCGCGTACGCCGTCGGCGCGGACGGCAACTACGTCGCCAGTGGGAAGTTCTTCAACGACGCCTACCGCTACGCCGACTGGCTGATCACGGTCCCGCTGCTCCTCGTCGAGCTCGTGGCCGTCATGGGCCTCGCGAAGGCCGAGGCGCGCCCGCTCCTCACCAAGCTCGTCATCGCCTCGATCCTCATGATCTCGTTCGGCTACCCCGGCGAGGTCAGCGAAGCGACGAGCGTCAAGTTTATCTGGTGGGCGGCGGCCATGGTCCCGTTCCTCTACATCTACGCGGCGCTCTTCAGCAAGATGAAGCCCGTCATCGACGCGAACCCCGGCGAGGTCGGCAACCTCCTCACGCTGGCGCGGAACGTGCTCGTCGTGACGTGGCTGTTCTACCCGATCTCGTTCCTGGCGCCGGTCCTCGGGCTCGGCGGCGCGAGCGGTGAGGTCGCCCTCCAGGTCGGCTACACGATCGCGGACATCACGTCGAAGGCCGGCTTCGGTCTCGTGATCTACAAGGTCGCCGTGGCACGCACGGACGCCGAGGGTGGCATCGCGGCGGACGCCGCGGCCCAGCCCGTCTGATCTCTCCGACGCGGGGTGGGGCCGCTGTCGGCGGTGCCACCCCGCGTTCTCTTCCCGGTCTCTCCGTCCCGACGAACACCCAGCCCACGTCCACCCATGCGAGTCCACGAGCGCACCTTCACCGGCGGCACCTCGAGCCGCGCGACGCGACGTGAGCACTGGTCCGATGCTGTCCGCGGCCTGGACGCGCTCGACTCCGAGCTGCGCGCTGCGGTCGAGGGCAAGGACCGCCTGGGCCGCGCCGGCCTGGACCACGTCGCCACCGGCGGTAAGCGCCTCCGCGGTCGACTCGCGATGGCAGCGGGTCTCGGGCTTCAGCGCAGTCTCCAGGAGGTCCTCCCGATCGCCGTCGCGGTCGAGCTTCTGCACAACGCCTCGCTGGTCCACGACGACCTCCAGGACGCCGACCGCGAGCGCCGCGGCGCGCCCACCGTCTGGGCGAAGTACGACAAGCCGACCGCGCTCCTCCTGGGTGATACGCTGATCGCGCGCTCGTTTGGGGCTCTCGCGAAGATGAACACCTCCCACCTCGGGGGTCTGACCGGCGCTCTCGCAGAGTGCGTGACGGGCCTCGCGAGAGGACAGTGCTCCGACGGCGCCGGCGACAGCGAGACACGCTGGACCGTCGACGCGTACGAGGAGCTCGCACGCGCCAAGACCGGCCTTCTGTTCGCGCTACCGATCGAGCTCGTGTGCATGCATGCGCGCCCCATCGACGTCGACGCGGCGGGTGAGGCCTTCCGGCTCCTCGGGGTCGCCTTCCAGATCTACGACGACCTCGCGGACGTCTGCGGGACCAAGGGCCGGGCCGTCGGAAGCGACCTGCGCTGCCGACGCTTCTCCGCCGTCGTCCTGCACCACCGGATCGCGATGGAGTCGGACCTCGGCCCGCGCCCGCGCTCGACGACGATCGACGACCTGTTCGACCGCATCCCCGTCGAGGACCAGGCCCGCCACATCCTCGCCGGCCCCGGCGTCGCCGCCACGCTCCGGCACCAGGAAGACGTCCTGCGCCGCGCAGGCGACGCCGCGCGCCCGCTCGCCGACGGCCTCTCCGAGGTGCTCGCCGACCTTGGCGCCGAGGTCCGTCGCGCCACCGATCGACTCGCCCGAGAGCACGCGAGCCCGCGTGCCCGCGTTCCCCTCCCGCAGCTCCAGCGCTAGGACCCACGCCATGCCCTTCTTCACGTCCACGGTCGCGAAGTCCCGATCGTCGGAGACCACCGCCCGCCGGACGGGAGACGTCGGCGAGGGACGCGGCCGGCGCGCGATCGTCGTCGGCGCGGGGTTCGGCGGGATCGCTGCCTCGCTGCGGCTGCGCGCGCGGGGTTACGACGTCACGGTCGTCGACCGCGTCGATCACCCGGGCGGTCGCGCCCAGGTGTACCGCCGCGGCGGATTCACCTACGACGCCGGCCCGACCGTCGTGACGGCGCCGTTCCTCTTCGAGGAGCTGTTCGAGCTCTTCGGGAAGCAGCTCTCCGACTACGTCGATCTCGTCCCCGTCGAGCCCTGGTACCGCTACCAGTTCCCCGACGGCAAGACGTTCGACTACGGGGGCTCGCTCGACGACACGCTCGCCGAGATCGCGCGCTTCGACCCGGCCGATGCGGAGGGCTATCGGCGCCTGGTGGACATGTCGGAGAAGATCTTCGACAAGGGCTTCACCGAGCTCGCCGACCAGCCGTTCCACCGCATCTCGACGATGCTCAAGACGGTCCCCGCGCTCCTGCGCCTCAAGAGCTACAAGACCGTCAGCCAGCTCGTGAAGAGCTTCATCGGCAACGAGCAGCTCCGGCAGGCGTTCTGCATCCACCCTCTGCTGGTCGGCGGGAACCCGTACGACACCACGTCGATCTACTCGCTGATCCACTTCCTGGAGCGGCGCTGGGGCGTGCACTTCCCCATGGGCGGCACCGGGGCGCTCGTGAACGGGCTCGCGCGCCTCATGGACGAGGAGGGCGTCGAGTTCCGCGGCGGCTGCACGGTCGAGCGGCTCGTCGTCGAGCGCGGCGCGGCGCGCGGCGTCGTGCTGGAGTCCGGTGAGACGTTGAGCGCCGACCTCGTCGTCGTGAACGGCGACCCGCCGTTCCTCTACAAGAACATGGTCGACGCCAAGGACCGGCGCCGCTGGACGGACCGCCGCGTCGACCGGATGAAGTACTCGATGGGGCTCTTCGTCCTCTACTTCGGGACGACCAAGCAGTATCCCGACGTGCCGCACCACACGATCGTGCTCGGCCCGCGGTTCGAGGGGCTGCTGAAGGACATCTTCCACAAGAAGGTCCTCACCGACGACTTCAGCGTCTACCTCCACCGCCCCACCGCGACCGACCCGTCGCTCGCGCCGGAGGGCCAGGACGGCTTCTACGCGCTCGTCCCGGTGCCGAACCTCCAGGGAAACGTCGACTGGGACACCGCGGGCCCCGCGCTGCGCGATCGGCTCGTCGACTACCTCGACGACCGCATCCTCCCCGGCCTGCGGGAGACGATCACCGAGGACTTCTACGTCACGCCGAAGACGTTCGAGGACCGCTTCCTCTCCTACCGAGGCTCCGGGTTCTCGATCCAGCCGATCTTCCGGCAGTCCGCGTGGTTCCGCTTCCACAACGTGTCGGAGGACGTCGACGACCTCTACCTCGTCGGCGCCGGAACGCACCCCGGCGCCGGGATGCCGGGCGTGCTCTGCTCGGCCAAGATCCTCGACCGCGTCGTCCCCGAGCCCGCGGGCCTCTGAGTTGAGCGGGTCGGCTGCAGCGAGCGCCGGCGAGAGCGGCCGTTCGTCCCTCCGGACGCACGGCCGGACGTTCCATCTCGCGCACCTCCTCCTCGGCGAGCGCGCCGCGGCGGACGTCCACCTCCTCTACGGCTTCTGCCGCTTCGTCGACGACGAATGCGACGAGCGTCCGATCGACGAGGCGCGCGTCGCGCTCGCGCGGATCCGGACGGATCTGGAGGCGGGCGCGAGCGACGAGCCGAGCCTCGCCGGCTACCTCGCGTTCTGCGATACGCACACCGTCGACCCGAGGGTGACCGAGGCGTTTCTGCAGGGCGTCGAGCAGGACCTCGACCTGCACGAGTACACGACGGAGGCCGAGCTGCTGCGGTACTGCTACCGCGTCGCGGGCACGGTCGGACTGCTCATGTGCTCGCTGTTCGACGTCGACGAGCCGCGCGCGAGGGCGTTCGCGGTCGACCTCGGCATCGGGATGCAGCTCACGAACATCTGCCGCGACGTCCTGGAGGACGCGGAGCGCGGGCGCGTGTACGTGCCGCACGAGTCGTCCGGTGGCCCGCTCGACGCGGCGGACCTCGTGGCACGCGACGCCGAGACGGTCGCGCGCGCGCGGCGCGCGGTCGAGCGGCTCCTCGGCCTCGCGACGAGCTACTACCGCAGCGCGGACGAGGGGATCGCGTTCCTCCCGCGCCGGGCGCGGCCGGCGGTCCTCACGGCCTCGCGCTGCTACGAGGCGATCGGTCCGAGGATCCTCGCCCACCCCGCGCCGGGGCTGCCCCGCCGCGCCCACGTCGGCACGGCCGGCAAGCTCTTCCACCTGACGCGCGCGCTCGCCACCGCCGGCGGCATCGCCGCGGCGCGCCCGTTCCGTTCCCCGCGCCACCACGGCGCCCACCTCCACGTCGCGCTCGCCGGACTCCCCGGCTGCGACGTCCCCGCATGAGCGACGAGCGCGCCGACATCGCCATCCTGGGCGGCGGATGCGCGGGGCTGAGCCTCGCGGTCCAGCTCGTCGCGCGCGGGCTCGACGGCGTGCGCGTCGTCGTCCTGGAACAGCGGCCGGAGTACGTCCGCGACCGCACGTGGTGCGGCTGGTCCGTGGTCCCCCACGCGTTCCAGGACTGCGTCGACCACGCGTGGTCGCGCTGGCAGGTCCGCGGATCGGGCGAGTGCTACACCCATTCGTCCGCGCGCTACCGCTACGAGCACATCCCCGCCGATCGCTTCTACGCGAGTGCCCAGGAGCGGATCGCCGCCTCGAGTGGCGCCGCGCTCCGAACGGGGGTGGACGTTCACGGCGTCCACGACCTCGGGGGCTCGCACCGGATCCGGACCTCGTCGGGGGACGTCGTCGCCGAGACGATCGTCGACGCGCGCTCGTCGTCGCCTCGTCGCGTCAGCAGCGGGCTCCTCCAGCACTTCCGCGGCTGGGAGGTCACCACGGCGGCGCCGGTCTTCGACCCGGAGACGGTGACGCTCATGGACTTCGACGTCGTCCAGGACGACGGCGCGGTGCACTTCCTCTACGTGCTGCCGTTCTCGCCCACGCGCGCGCTCGTCGAGTCGACCGTCCTCTCGCCCGACCTCCTGCCGGAGGCCGAGTACGAGGCCAGGATCGAGGAGTACGTCGCGCGCCGCTTCGGCACGCGGATCCAGGAGATCGGCTACGTCGAGGCGGGCGCGATCCCGATGACGACCGACGCCATGCCGCCGGACGCCCGCGGCCCGCGCGCGGGGACGGCCGGAGGAGCGGTCAAAGCCAGCAGCGGCTACGCGTTCCACGCCATCCAGCGCACGACGGCAGAGCTCGCGACCCGGCTCCTCGCCGGCACGGCCAGTGGGTCGGTCGCGGCGCGCTCGCGACTCGACGCCTGGATGGACGGGGTCTTCCTCTCCTTCCTGCAGCACAACCCGGAGCGAGGCGCCGAGGTGTTCCTGCGGCTCTTCCGCTCCGTCGACTCCGACACGATCGTCCGGTTCATGATGGAGGTCCCGACCACGACGGACCGCCTGCAGTTCGTGACCGCGATGCCGAAGACGCCGTTCATGAGAGAGGCCCTGCGGTCCTCGGTGGCATGACCGCCGCGAGCATCGCCCAGACGCTCGGCCAGCGCCGCGCCGGGCACGCCCGGTGGGCGGCGGGGCTGACGGCGGCCGCGTGCGCCCTCGGGCTCGCGCTGCCCGCGCCAGGACTCACGTTCCAGGTCGTGGTGACCCTCGTCGCGGTGGCGATCCTCGGGTTCCCCCACGGCGCACTGGACCCGCTCATCGCTGCGCTGCGGCCGCGTGCGGGCGAGGGCGGACTCGCCGGCACCGCGGCGTTCCTGGTCGCCTACCTGGCGGCGGCGGGTGCCGTCGTCGCGCTGTGGCTCGTGTCTCCGATCGCGGGGCTCGCGCTCTTCCTCGCGACCTCCGCCGTCCACTTCGGACTCGGAGACGTGCCGCCCGCCACGGACGCGACCTCCCGCAGGACGCGTTCGCTGCGCGTGCTGGCGCACGGGTCCGCCCCGATCGTCCTCCCCTCCGCGCTGCACCCCGGCGGCGTCGGCCTCGTGTTCGGGTGGCTCCTCGGCGCGCCCGAGGCCGCGGTGACGGCCTGGCTGACCAACCTGGCGCCGATCCTCGTCGGCGCGTGGGCGCTCGCTGCACTCGCCGCCTACGCGCCCGCGCTGCGGCGGAGCCGCGTTCCGGATACAGAGGCGCGGAGCGGCGCGCTGGAGCTCGGGCTCCTGGCGATCGCCTTCGCGGTGCTGCCGCCGCTGCTCTCGTTCAGCGTCTACTTCTGCGTCTGGCACTCCGCGCGCCACCTGATCGCCGTGGACACCGTGCTCGGTCGCGGCCTGCGCGCCCGGGCGGCCGTGGTCGGCCTGGCGGTCCTCGCGGCCACGGGACTCCTCGTCCTGGGCGCTCACGCGGCGGGCGACGGCGCGGCGGTCCAGGGCGCGGGGGGCGCGATGGCGTCGGCGACGCGGACCCTCTTCATCGCGCTCGCAGCGCTGACACCGCCGCACATGATGGTCACCGCGGTGCTGGAGCGGCGTGTCGCTGCCGACGCCCGGCGCGCGCCGCGCGTGGCCTGACGCCTGCGGCGCGCTCCGTTTTCCGGGTTCGGCGCGCGGATCGCGCCGGGGCTCCGCCATCCTGACGCGCGTGCCGCGACAGCCCCGCCCCGACCGCTCCCTGGACGTACCGACCCGCCGCCGCGGGTCGCTGGCGCTCCTCGTCGCCCTGACGGTGGTCCTGCTGGTCGGCTGCCGCGGCTCACGGATCCTGCGCGTACGGTCGACCCCGGCCGGCGCCACGGTGCGGCTCGACGACACCGTCGTGGGGCGTACCCCGATCGACATCCCGTTCAAGGACTACGGCCGGCGCCGGCTCTCGCTCTACCGGCCGGGCTACCGGACGCACACCCAGGCGCTGAAGCTGGATCCGCGCTGGTGGAAGCGCTTCCCGCTCGACGTCGTGTCCGAGCTCCTCCTCCCGTTCGGCTTCGACGACGTGCGCAAGCTCGACATCTCACTCGCGCCGGACAGCGGCGCGGAGGCCGAGCCCGCGACCGACGAGTTCGTCGACCACGCGCTCCGGGCGCGCTCGGGGGAGTCGCTGGAGGACGTGCCGGTCATCGGGAGCCAGAACGACGACGCGTGAGCGACGCGTCGTGGACGGGCCGGCGGGTGACGGTCATGGGCCTCGGCCTGTTCGGCGGCGGCGCAGGCGCCGCGCGCTGGGCCCTGGCGCGGGGTGCGGAGGTCACGGTGACCGACCTGCGCGAGATGGAGGTGCTGCGCGATTCGGTGGAGGCACTCCGGACGTCGCCAGGGGCCGAGCGGCTGCGCTTCGCGCTCGGGGGCCATGTCGAGGAGGACTTCGCCGGCGCGGACGTCGTCGTCGCGAATCCCGGCGTGCGGCCCGACGCGCACTGGCTCCAGGTCGCGCGCGGCGCGGGGGCCGAGGTCACGACGGCGACGCGCCTCCTGCTGGAGACGCTGTGCGCGCGCGTGGTGGCGATCACGGGCACGAACGGCAAGTCGTCGACCGCGCGGTTCACGCGCGACCTCGTCGCCGCGTCGCTCGGGGACGGCGCGCGCGTCGAGCTCGGCGGCAACATCGGCGGGTCGCTGCTGGACGGCGCCGAGGACCTCGGTCCGGACGACGTCGTCGTGCTGGAGCTCTCGTCGTACCAGCTGGAGCACCTCGCGGCGACGGCCTCGCGCGGCGCCGTGCGCGCCGACGTCGTGGCGATCACCAACGTCGGCATCGATCACCTCGAACGGCACGGGACCGTCGAGGCCTACCGCGACGCGAAGCTGTCGATCCTCGACCTGGTGGCGCGCGACGGCGGGACCGCGATCGTGCCCGCCGGTGACCTGGAGGAGCGCGCGAAAGCGCGGCTCGGGCGGCGCTGCATCGCCCACGGCGACGGCGGCGACGTCTCTCAAGGCTCCGACGGGCACGTGCTCGGCGACGCGCGTTCGGGCTCTCCCGTCGACCTCGGGGACGCGACGGCGCTCCTCGTCCCCGGCGCGTTCCAGCGCGACAACCTGGCCGTGGCCCTGGCGGCAGTGCGCGCACTCGGCGGCGACCTCGATCAGGCCGCGGCCGCGATCTCGACGCTGCGCGGCCTCCCCCACCGACTGGAGTCGCTCGGCGTGTTCCACCTCCCGCGCGTGGGCCATCCCATCGAGGTCGTCGACAACGGCGTGTCGACGACGCCGGAGTCGACGCTCGCAGCGCTCGACGCCGTCGCGGAGGGCCCGGCGGCCTCGGCGGGTGGACTGCTCGTCGCAGGCGGGCGGGCGAAGGGCGGCCAGGACGACGGCGCTCTCGCGGCGCGGATCGCGCAGACCGGCTGGACGCTCGTCCCGTTTGGCGACGCGGCCGATGCGCTGGCCCGCCGCGCCATGGAACGCGGCGCTGCGGTGGTCCCGCAGGGGGCGGACGGATGGCCGAGGACCGTCGAAGAGGCGGCTGAAGCCGCCCTGCGGGCCGCGGAGCGCTCCGAGGCGTCGCTGGTGCTGTTCTCACCCGCGTGCGCCAGCTTCGACCGTTATCCGAATTTCGAGGCCCGCGCGCTGGCCTTCCGCGAGGCCGTCCAGACGCTCGCCGGGCAAAGCCGGCTCGACCGAACGAACTGAGTCGGTCTATTGACCGAACTCCGACGCCCGCCTAAGACCATGGGACGCCCCCCAGGGGGCCCCTTCCGCTCGATCATGATGTGTCAGCGATGCCAGAAGGCGCAGGCCACCGTCCATATCGACGAGGTCAAGTCCTTCAACGGCCCCGGCGCCGCCTCCAACGAGGTGGACGAGCATCATCTCTGCGAAGCGTGCGCGCAGGAGACGGACCTCCCCAACCTCGGGGTTCCGAAGAAGTCGATGGACGAAGTCTGGAAGCTGCTCCAGAACGCGGCGCTGAAAGCTCACAAGGCTCCCCGACAGGTCCGGACCTGTCCGACGTGCGGCATGTCGCACGACCAGCTCAAGCGCAAGGGGCGGGTCGGCTGTCAGGACTGCTACGACACCTTCTCCGACTACCTCGACGATCTGCTGGAGCGGATGCACGGCTCGACGGAGCACTCCGGGCGCATCCCGGGCGTGGATCTGGAGGCCAACCGCCGCCGGCAGGCCATCCAGGGCGCACGCGCCGAGCTGGAGCGTGCCATCGGCGCCGAGGACTTCGAGCGCGCCGCCGAGCTCCGGGACGAACTCCGGAGACTCGAGGACGAGGGCCACGAGGACGAGGGCGCGGGCGCAGGGATCGAGGATTCCGCGACCCCCTGACGGGTTCCTGCTGGGGCTCCTTCCGGGCTCCTTCCGGGGCTCTCCAGGTGGACCCGTGGACTGGGTTCGTCCGTCCCGCCAGCCCCCCGAGGGGGCCCATCGGCCGTCGCCCGACCCGCCAGGACGGTTGCGCACCGAAATTCGGCCCGAATCCCGTTCCCGGGCGAGCCCGCGGCGCGGAACCTCAGGACGGGGGTGAGGAGATGCCCGGAGGGGGCGTCCAGACGCACGCTGCCGGCACGCGCCGGTCAACTCCGCGCCCTTGAAGGCCGAAGAAAAGGAACCACAACACTCCGCTACCGCCAGATCGCCCGACCGCACCGCCCCGACGCCCTTCTCGACCGCACCCACGCGCGCGCCGCGTCTCCGCCCGCCGGATTTCCGCAAGACACAAGTCCATGTTCGATCGCTTCACAGATCGCGCCAAGAAGGTGATGAACCTCGCTCGCCAGGAGGCGCAGCGGTTCAACCACGAGTACCTCGGTACCGAGCACATCCTGCTCGGCCTCGTCCAGGAGGGCAGCGGCGTCGCCGCCAACGTCCTCAAGAACATGGGGATCGATCTGAACAAGATCCGCATGGAGGTCGAGAAGATCGTCAAGACCGGCCCGTCGATGGTGACGATGGGCCAGCTCCCCTTCACGCCGCGCGCGAAGAAGGTGCTGGAGCTCTCGATGGAGGAGGCCGGCAACCTCGGCCACAACTACATCGGGACCGAGCACCTGCTGCTCGGCCTCATCAAGGAGAACGAGGGCATCGCCGCCCAGGTCCTCCTGAACCTCGGCGTCAAGCTGGAGGACGTGCGCGAGGAGGTCCTCGACTTCCTCGGCGCCGACACGAGCGACGAGGAGGACGAGGACACCGGCGTCGGCGAGGAGGGCCCCGGCGGTCAGGCCAGCGGGTCCAAGTCGAAGACCCCCGCGCTCGACAGCTTCGGCCGCGACCTCACCGAGCTCGCCAGCGAGGGCAAGCTCGACGTCGTGATCGGCCGCGAGCACGAGATCGAGCGGGTCGTCCAGATCCTCTCGCGCCGCACCAAGAACAACCCCGTGCTCCTCGGCGAGCCGGGCGTCGGCAAGACGGCGATCGTCGAGGGCCTCGCCCAGCAGATCGTCGACGGCACCGTCCCGGAGATCCTGCGCGGCAAGCGGATCGTCGTGCTCGACCTCGCGCTGATGGTCGCCGGCACGAAGTACCGCGGCCAGTTCGAGGAGCGCATCAAGGCGGTCATGACCGAGGTGCGCCGCGTCAAGGACGTCGTCC
>JBCDGE010000060.1:0-48149 GCA_038757895.1 Planctomycetota bacterium
CCGCACAGCAGCCTGGGCTACAGGACCCCCGCGGAATTCGCGGCGACCTGCGCGGCCTCCGGCTCCGCTTCGCTCCGCCTCCGGCCGCGCAGGTCGCAGGCTTCCCAACCCCTCGGACTTTCATAGCGCCTGGACCAGGTTCCCGGGGCCGGTCAGGGCGCCGCGGCGGCGCCGCGTTCCTCTCGCGTCCGGGTCACCGCATCACCTCGATGCCCCCCGCGGCCGCGTGGGTCTACAACTGCACCTTCGTCTCCAACATCGCCGGAGAGACCGGTCCCTCGCTTCCGGATCAAGGCGGCGGTGCCGTCTGGTTCGGTGAGCGGGGGTCCAACCCGATGGTCCCGGTGCTTCCCATCGCACTTCCCGTGGCCGTCGCGAACAACGTGGCGCTGCGGAATGCCGTGCGCGGCTTCGGCGCGGCCTACTACATTGATAGGACCAACGAGCTGCAGGTGGACATCTGCAACGACACGATCGCGAACAACTTCGTGATCGAGACCGCGGACCCCAACGGCAGTGGCGGAATCCTGTACTACGCGGGAGGCCAAGCCGGAACCATGGACCCGCCGCCCACGATTCGGAACACGATCATCCAGTCCAACCAGGATGTGGTCAACTTCCGGAGCGTCGAGGGCCCGGGTGTTCCGCGCCTCGACATGACCTACAGCAACGTCGCTCGCGTGGGCACGCTACCCGGTGGACTCCCCGCCGTCTGGCCGGGTACGGGCAACATCAATGCGAACCCGCAGTTCGTCGCCCTGGCGATGGACGATGTCCGGCTGCAGCCGGGTTCGCCGTCGGTCGACACGGGCCTCGACACCCTGCTGCTCCCCGACCACGCCGACCTCGACGAGAACGACAACGACGTCGAGCCGACCCCGCGGGCCTTCGTGATCACGGACGGTCGGATCAACGACTTCCTGGGTAACGGGCCGGGCACGTGCGGTCAGGGAACCACGACCTGTGGTCTGGTCGACATGGGAGCGCACGAGCTGTTCTGAGTTCCGCGTGACGAGCCTCTGACGAATCTGCATGAGGGGCCGCGGTGAGGTCCCGGCCCCTCATGCTCCTACCTAGAAGAACCCAATCCACGAGACCGATGCGAGTCCTCCTCTCCTTCCGCCAGCTACGAGTTGCAGCCCCAGTCGTATTCCTCGGGGTCGGTCTCCTTCCAGCTTCGCACGCGCAGAGCAGCGGGCGGATCCTGCGCGATGCTCAGCAGCTCGAGCCGGACACAATCCGACTCTCGCGCTTCGGCGAGCACGTTCTCCTCGATGGAAAGACGGCACTCGTCAATGTGTTCACGGATGATCTTCTCGCTGGGAACAGCGGAGCGATCTACGAGCACGATCGCGGTCCGAGCGGCTTGGTGCAGACCGGGGCCTTCGGCGCTGAGGCGATCCAGAGCCTCTTGCTGGCGTCGGATCTCGATCAGCGCGACGGGATTCTCGTCGCGAGTTCCATGGGGTGGCCCGGACCCTCCACGAACATCGGCCGCGGTTACGTCTGGGACATCGTCGGCGATGACTACGTCCTGAGCGGCTTCCTCGACGCGCGTGATGCGAGCCCGGTCTCGGCCTTCGGAGGCTCGATCGCGGTCGTCGACCGCGACACGGTCGTGGTCGGCCGGTTCGGTGACATCATGGGTGGGAGCAGTAGCGGCTCCCTCCACGTCTTTCGGCGAACTCCGACCGGATGGACCGACTCACAGAAGGTCTTCCCGCCGGTCGGGACCGTGGTCTTTACGAGCAACGGGTTCTCGCTCGACTATGACAACGGGTACCTGGTGTCGGGTGAGCAGGGGAGACGGGCGCACGTCTATCGGCGGGAGCCCGACGGTCGATTCGTCTACCACCAGCTCCTGCTGGATCCTCGAGCCTACTCGCGGGACGCCTTCGGCTTCGACGTTGCGATCGAGGGCGATCTGATGGCGGTCGGCGATCCTGGCGACTTCGGGGCCGGCCTGCCCGGGGCCGTCTCCGTATACCGGCTCGATCAAGGGAGCTGGGACCTGGAGGAGACCCTCCTTGCCTCGGACGGCTACGTGACGAACTTCGGCACAGGTGTCGTGAACGACGACTTCGGTTGGAGGGTCGCGATCGACGAGGGGCGGATCGCCGTCGGCGCGTCCGGGGCCAGTCGGGGCGTATCCGTGATCGATGGCAGCGAACGCCTTGGCGCTGCCTATGTCTTCGAGCAGGTCGGCGGAGCCTGGACGGAGACGTTTCAGCTCCACAGCTCCGACGCGGCGGTCTCGAGTCGCTACGGCCGAGCGATCGACATCGACGGTGACGCGGTGATGGTCGGTGCCCCGTCGTTCCCCTTCAAGGGAATCAACAACATCGGAGGAGCGTTCCTCTTCGAACTCCCCTTCGGCGAGCTCGTCTGCGATGGCGTGGTGAACTCGACCGGCACCGCCGCCACCCTGGACGTCACGGGCGACCGCCGCGTCTCGATCGGCCGCTTGCTCCTCACGGCGAGCGACCTCCCGCCGGGCGCGCTGACGCTGTTCCTCGCCGCGCCGGCGGCGGGCTTCACGCAGAACCCTGGTGGCTCGCAGGGCAACCTCTGCGTGAGCGGCCCGGTCTCGCGCTTCGTGACGCTCGCAGGGGCAGCCGATGTCACTGGCGCCTACAGCGCGCAGCTCGACGTTGACGCGATCCCGACGCCGAACGCGGGCGAGATACCGCTGCTGCCCGGAGACTCACTGACCTTCCAGGCGTGGTACCGGGACGCGAACCCGGGACCGACGTCCAACTTCACGTCGGCGCGCTTGGTGGAGTTCCGCTGAGCAGAATCGCGCTTCGTCGACGATCGGTGAAGCCGGGCCCGTCGCTGTACGACGGGCCCCAAGCCGCTCACATCACTGGAACGTCACCGCCAGACCGTCGGTGAAGTTCGACATCGCTCCCATGCCCGACGTGTCGCGGTGCCACGCCGTGAAGTTCCACGACTCGCCGGGCAGCGCGGTGACCGGTCCGGTCGGTTGCGGGATCTGCGTCAGGTCGATCGCGAGGGAGATCTCGCCGGTCAGGCCCGTGTTCTGAATCTGGCCGGGGCCGACGTAGCGGCCGATCGCGCCGCCGAGGCAGAGGTTGCCCGCGCTGCCGCCCGGGTTCGGGACGAATCCCTGCAGGCGGCTCGCCAGGAAGAAGCCGAACGCCTGGTTCGGCAGGTCGGAGCCCATCAGCGTCAGGTCGTTGTCGGCGATGAGCAGCGAGCCCATCGCGCCGATCGTCCCCGCGTTGCCCGTCGAGTTCGGGTTCGCCATGCAGTAGTTCGTGCCGAGGCTGCCGCCGTCCCACTCGACCAGGTACTGGAACGTCTGGGCGTGGTTGAGCTCGGCGTCGTTCCAGACGCCCGACGCGAACATCTCCGCGTAGTCCTCGGGACCGCCCGACGCGCTCGTGTCGTTCGGCTCACCGCTGGACCAGTTGAAGAAGGTCGCGGGCTCACCCGTGACCCACTCCCAGCCGCCTGCCGGCTCGGCGTACGAGGGCGACGCGGTGTTCTGGAAGAGCCCGATCCACGGGCGCGCCGGCGCGATGTTCTGGATGACCCAGTCGATCTCGGCCTGGTTCTCGAACGTCACGAGGTGACCCGGCTGGCCCTGCCAGAGCCGGGCCTCGGCCTGGTCGCGCGCGTCCGTCCACGACCACTGCTCGTTCACTAGGCGGTAGAAGTGGCCGTTGTTCGGGTTCAGGATCGGCGCGTCGAGCCGCACCGTGAGGTCTCCGAACGACCCGCCGCCCGCGGCGAAGTTGCCGATCCGGAAGAGGTACATCTGGCCGCTCGTCGCGGTGAAGGTGAGCTCCGAGACGAGGCTGCAGGAGTCGTCGTTGCACGCGATCGGCGCCGATCCGCAGGCGCCCGCGTACACGGCGATCTTCGAGTCGCCCGTCGTGTTGCTGCACAGCGACAGGATGTGGTCTCCGCTGTCAGCCGCCGTCCACGAGAACCAGACGTCGTCGAAGATGTCGTCGTTGCTGAAGAACGAGCAGAGCGGGTCGGGGAGTCCGTCGGTCGTCGCGCCGGCGGTGTCGTACGCGAAAGGCCCGCTGCCGCTGATGGCCTGCGCGGAGGCGCAGTCGTCGGAGCCCTGGCCGAAGGCGGGGGCGGAGGCGCAGAGCGCGGCGGAGAGGAGAGTGAGCTTGCGGTCCATGGGAAGGGAGGGAGGAACGGGAGAGAGGCGCGGACGACGTCGTCCGCGGCGTCCAGCGTGCCATGCCGCCGCCCGTTCCGGCCACCCTTCCCTCAGTCGCCGCCCTCGCCTTTCGCGGCGCCGGACGGCGCGGTCGCGCCCTCGCTCTCGATCCTCTCCAGGCGCCGCTCGATCGTGCCGCGGACGGCGCCTTGCATCTCGGGCGCGATGCCCGCTTCGGAGAACAGCTCCAGCGCCTTCTCCAGGTGCGGTTTCGCCTCCTGGAGAGCTCCCTGCACGTACAGGAGCTCACCGAGCTCGAACCTGGCGCCGAAGTGATTCGGGTTCGTGAGGACGCCGTTGCGGAACGAGTCGAGCGCCGCGTCGGGCTGTCCCGCCACGAGATAGAGCCGACCCGCCGTCACGAACGCCTCGACGAGGTTCTCCGCTCGGTCCGCCGGTGGCCACCGATCGCGCCACTCGATCGCGCGCTGCAGCCAGTACAGCGACAGCACCTCGCGGTCCTGCTTCACGAGCACCATCGCGAGCTGGAACGCGCGGTCGGGGCTGCCGCGCAGGAACGGCTCGATGCGCTGCTGGAGGAGGAGCTGCTCGTCGCCCGTCTTCGGGGACAGCACGTAGGCGCGGACGAGGGCGTCCGACACCACGCGCTCCCAGGCCGCGAGGTCCGCTTCCGTCGCGCCGTCGCCCGGCGCCTGGCCGAGCATGAGCGCCGCGAAGTTGTAGTGGGACTCGAAGTCGTCCGGCAGCGATTCGCAGGCCTTGGCGAAGCTCGCGATCGTGCTGTCGACGTCGCCGAGCTTGGCGAACGTGCGGCCGCGCTCCTTGTGCGCATACCCGTTCTCCGCGTCGAGCGCGATCGCCTCGTCCAGGAAGCGCAGCGCGTCCGACGGCCGGTCGCGCATGTTCTCCACGCCCGCGCGCAGGACGAGCGCCCGGACGCTCCTGCGGTTCGTGCGGCCCAGGACGACATCGAGCTCCGCCACGGCGACGTCGAGCTGCCCGCTCTCCAGCGCTGCGAACGCGAGCTCCAGCCGCAGGTCGTCGTTCGCGGGCTCCAGCTCGACCGCGCGCTGGAGCGCACCGCGCGCGCCGTTCCAGTCGCCCTCCCGACCGAGGATGTCGGCGAGCATCACATACGCGGCCGCGCCGCCCGGCGCGCGCCGGATCGCCTGACCCAGCGCCTCCTTCGCCTCGGCGTACTCGCCGCGCGCGACGTGGATCTCGGCCAGCATCGTGTCGAGCGCAGGCTCGTCCGGCCAGATCTCCCGGGCGCCCTTCGCGAGGTCGAGCGGGTAGTCGAGGTCGGCCTTCGTCGAGAGCTCGGCGATGCGCAGGTTGATCGCGATCTGCCCGAGCGTCGCCTGCAGTCGATCGTCCATCGACGCGAACACCGACGGGTCGAGGCGGCGCTCCTCCGGCGGCGTCGCGAGGATCAGCTGCTCCAGCCGCGCCGCGCGGTCGCGCATCGACAGCGACGTGTCGTCGACGAACGAGCCGTCGCCGTAGATCGTCACGGCCTTGAGCGAGTGCAGGTAGTGCAGGTACGACGTCCAGAGCATGTTCTGGTCGTTCGTCCGCTCGAAGGCGTCGAGGTAAGCGCGCCCGGCGCCCCAGCGCACGTTCGGGCTGTTCGGCGCCTGCTCGACGGCCGCGTACCAGAACGCGAGCTCGTCGCTGAACCTCGACTGCGCGTTGTAGGTGATCGCGAGCAGCGCGCCCGGCGCCAGCATCCCGAACGTCAGGAGCGGCAGCATCGTCGCCGCCTGGCCGAGCCACGCCGTCAGGAACAGGCCCGCGCCGAAGATCCCCAGGTACAGGTAGCGGTCCGACAGCGGGTAGAGCCCGGCGCTCGCCGGCGCGACCAGCACCGGCGCCACCACGAGGAGCAGCATCAGGAGCCCGAACGCCGTCATCCGGCGATCCGCCCACCACGACAGCCCCGCCGTCGCCAGCGCGGCCGCCAGCGCGATCCCGCCGACCAGGACCGCGGTCGAACCCTCGGGCGGCACCGGATGGACGGGCCGGAAGACCGCAGGCTCGACGGGCCAGAACGTCTGGATCAGGAAGCCTCCGGCGAGCTCGACGCGCAGCGTGATCTCGCGCATCGCCGTCAGGCCGAAGTCGCCGTGCTTGCGGAAGATGCCCGCGTCCGCGCTGTCGAACACGATCGTCCGCGCGACGTACCACGCCACCACGGGCGCGACCATCGCCGCGAAGCGCGCCCAGCCGGGCCGCCGGCGCGACGCGAGGTCGAGCAGCAGCGCGAGCGGCAGCACGACGACCGCCTGCTCCTTGGCCTGGAGCGCGAGCGCGAAGAGGATCACCGCCGCCGGGATGAACGCGCGCTTTCGGTACGAGAGCTCGTAGCAGACCATCGTGAGCAGCGCGAGGAAGCCCCACAGCGGGTCGTTCACCGCCGAGATCCACGACACCGCCTCGACCTGGGCGGGGTGGACCGCGAACAGGAGCGCAACGAACCCGGCGGCGCACTCGGTGCGCACGGCGGAGTGCAGCCGCGGCCGCAGGAGGAGCGCCGCGAGCCGGAACGCCGCCCACACGGCGGCCAGGTGCAGCAGCAGCGAGACCAGGTGGTAGCCCAGCGGTCGGCCGCCGCCGACGGCGCGGCCGACGGCGAGCGCGAACGAGGTGAGCGGGCGCCAGAGCCCCCGCTGCGTCGCGCTGTCCTTCGCGCCGAACTCCCAGTACGGGTCCATCCAGCTCTCCAGCGCGTCGCCGACCGACTGGGTCGCGGGAGCGCGCTGGACGAGCTCGCGGTCGTCGTACACGAACGAGCCCTCGAGCCCCGGCGTGAAGAGTCCCGCCGTGATGAGCATCAGAAGGACCGTCAGGACCAGGCGCAGCGCGGGCGCGTCGCCGCCGTCCTTCAGGGGGTCCGCGGGATCCTCCGGGATGCGCGCGCTGGAGCGGCGTCCGGCGGGAGGTCCGGGGGGCGGGCCCGGCGTGCCAGAACCCTGCAGGGGAGAACCCTGCGTGGAGGAACCGGGCGTCGGAGAACCGGGCGTGGGGGGGCTCGCGGTGGGGTCGACCAAGATCGCTCGTCCTTCGATTCAGCGTGTGTCGCGCTTCGCGCTGTGGAGCTCGCGCACACGAGCCTGGAGATCGGTCAGTCTCACGTTCTTCGTCACCGCGTAGCCGCGTCCGCGACCCTGGACGATCGTCGCGCCGCGCCGGCTCTCGAACGTGGTGAAGAGCGAGGCGCGACCGCCGAGGAGCAGCTCGCCCTCCAGCCCGCCGACGATGTCGTCCGCGTGGTCGTGGAAGACGACGACCCCGCGACCCACGCGCGTCTCGTGGGCGGCCGGCATCGACGCGTTGAAGCTGCCGCGTCGCTCGTCGATGACTCCGCCGAGGAACATCACGTCGATCGTCTCCGCCGCCCCGGTGGCAAGATCCGTGCCCGCCACCCGGAGCGTCGTGATGTACAGCGGCGCGCCGTCGCCCGGATCGACCTCCTGGACCGACCGGCTCCCGATCCGCCCGACGACCCCGCCGTCGCTGGCGTCGATCATCTGGCGGAGCGTGAACGACTGGACGTCACGGGCGCCCACGCACAGCGCCGCGGCGAGGGCGGCGAGAGCGGTGGGAAGGGCGGCGCGGCGTGCGGGGGGGCGCATACCGCCATCATCGGTCATCGGGGGGCTCAGATTCAGCCGAGAGCGCCTCCATTCCGCGCACCCCCCGTGCGAGCCCGAACAGGAGCGGGTTCGAGGGGTCGTCGCGGAGGAGCTCCCGCGCGATCCGGCGGCCCTCGGGGTCGTCCGCGGCCACCAGCGCGTCGGCCAGCTGGGTGCGGAGGGGGCGGTCCTCCGGCGCGGCCTCCGACAGCGGGCGGAGGACGTCCACGGCGTCCGTCGGCTCGCCGGCCTCGACCAGGGCGTGGGCGTAGGCGCGGGCGGTCGCGACGTCCCCGGGCTCGGCGCGCCACAGCGGCGCCATCCGGGCCGCGGCGGCCTCGAACTCCAGCTCTTCGCCCTCTGCCCACGCGAGCGTTCGCTCCAGCGCGGGCCACGGCGCGTGGGCCGCGGCGATCGGCTCGATCGTGTCGAAGGTCCGCGCGACGTCACGCTGGCCCTCCAGCACGTGCGCGAGACCCTCGACGACCTCGCGCCGGAGGGGAGAGAGCGCCTCGCGCGCAACGGCGTCGTCGCGCCAGAGCTCGAGCGCTTCGGGGTCGAGCTCGACGCGCTCGGCGGGCGTCGCGAACGGTGAGCTCACGCGCTGCGCCGCGGCGTGCAGCGCGAGCGCGCGCTCGAACGCGCCCGCGCCGGGCGCTGCAGCGAGGCGCGCCGCCGTCTCCCTCCACGCGCGGCGGGGTCGTTCGTCGGGACGGACGCTCATCCAGCCGACGAGGGTGGGGGAGGAGCGCGGCGGCCCGACGTCGACCCGACCGGCGTGGCCCGCGTCGCGCGCGCGGATTCGGGCGAGCGAGAACGACTCGACGCCGTCGGTGGAGAGCAGGGCCGATCCACCCAGCGCGAGGTGCGCGACGGGGCGGGTCGAATCCAGCCAGTGGACGACGTCGATCGGATCGTCCGCGGGGCCGAGGTCGAGCGACCCCGCGCTTCGTCCACCGGAAGGGAGCACGAGCACGAGGTCGTACGCCCCCGACGATGCCTCGACGTCGGCGTGGTGGGGTGAGACCACCGCGCCCTGTGGCGGGGTCCGACCGGAGAAGAGGCGCTGCTCCAGCGCGCGCATGGCGCGCCACCAGCCCGCGGTCCGGTCGATCGTCTCGACGCCGAGCGCCTGGAGTGTCTCCGCGCGCTCCGGCGTCAGCAGGCCGACCACGAGGACGCGGGTGGGCAGGCGGCCGTCCTTCTGCCGGGCCGCCGCGATCGCCCGCACGATCCTCATCGAGTCCGCGCGGAGCCCGTCCGCCTTCGGACTCAGCGGGCGCTGGTCGAGCGTCACGCGCTCCAGGTCTCCCCCCGCCGGCTCGACCGTGAACTGCCCGGCGGCAGTCTCGAAGATCGCGCGCGGCGTCACGGGGAAGCGCTCCCACGGATCGAGCACGGGAACACGAGTGACCGGGAGCGCGACCCCGACGATCGCGAGCGCGAGGCCCGTGGCGCCCAGCCGGACCCGCGAATCCGCCGCGACCCCATTGGCCGCGGCGACGACGAGCCCGAGGCCCGCCACGAGTGCGCCGCGGCGCACGAGGCCAGCGGATCCAAGCCCGTCGAGCGATGGGAGGTCCGCGCCCGGATCAATGGTCAGGATCGTCGTCGCCGCGACGGTTCCGACGGCCGCACCGACGAGCAGCGCCGCGAGCCGCGCGGGACTGCGCGCGAGGTGTAGCGCGGCGCCGACCGCGAGCGCCGGCAGCACGAACGCGGTCAGAGCGACGGAGAGGTCGACGCCCGGCGTGCCGGCGAGCGACGCGTCCGCGCCGAAGCGCGCACACAGCGCCTTGAAGCCCAGCGGCCTGGCGATCGCTGCGACGATCGAGAGCGCGGCCACCGACGCGACGGACGCGATCGCCAGCGCCCATGCCGCGTGCGCGCGACCTGCGCGTGGGACGCTGCGTCCGAACGCGGCGCCGCCGACGGCGACGAGCGCGGCGAAGACCGTCGCGAACACGGCGTCGTCGCCCTCTGTCCCGAGTCCCAGTCGACGGGCGATGCGCGCGATCCCCTCGACCTGGACGGCGACCCCGGCCGCGCCGAAGGCGAGACCGCCGAGGAGCGCGACGCGCTCGGACGTGCTCCCGACGGCCTCGGAGCGCGCGCCGCGCCCGAGCGTCGCGCCGACGACCGCGAGGGCGAGCCATGGCAGGACCGCGACCCACGGCGGCGCCGAGCCGGTCAGCAGGCTCCCGTCGACGGGATCGAGGCAGCGCGAGCCGACGCCGAGCGCGACGCCAGCGAGGAGGATCGCGGGCGCGTCTCGGGCGGTCCGACCGCCGCACAGGACGAGGAGCGCGGCGAGGACGAGCGCGGACGCGCGCACCAGCGCGGCCTCGTACGGATCGGCGCCGGCGAGGTCCAGCGGGCCCGGGAAGAGCGGTCCGTGGCAGCGGGCCAGGAGACCGCCGATCCCGAGACCGAGGGCGAGCGACGCGACGCCGACGCGGCGTCCATCCGCCGCGCCCTCGCTCTCGCGCTCCGGTGCCCCTTCGACGCCCTCCATCCGGGAGAGGCTACCCGCGACGGTCCGCGGAACCACGGACCGGCCGCCCGTCCGCGGGTCGGATTCACCCCCCGACGGGCGACATCGGGCGGGGCCCGCGGCATGCTCGCGCGCGGTGACCGACACGACCGCCAGAGAGACCTCGTTCCCGCGCGGGGAGATCCGCGTGCTCCTTCTGGAGGGGATCAGCCCGACCGCCGCCGACCTCTTCCGCGACGCTGGCTACACACGGGTCGACGCGCGTCCGACCGCGCTGGTCGGTGAGGAGCTCGCCGACGCGCTGCGCGACGTCCACTTCGTCGGGATCCGCTCGCGGACCCAGCTCGACGCCGAGGCCCTGGAGGGCGCGCGCAAGCTCGTCGCGATCGGGTGCTTCTGCATCGGCACGAACCAAGTCGACACCGGGTTCGCGCGGCGGCGCGGCGTGCCCGTGTTCAACGCGCCTTACTCGAACACGCGCAGCGTCGCCGAGCTCGTGATCGCCGAGGCGATCCTGCTGCTGCGGCGCGTGCCCCAGAAGAACATGGCGTGCCACCGCGGCGACTGGCTCAAGTCCGCCGCGGGCAGCCACGAGGCGCGCGGCAAGACGATCGGCGTCGTCGGCTACGGGCACATCGGCAGCCAGGTCGGCGTGCTGGCGGAGATGCTCGGCATGCGCGTGCTCTACCACGACGTCGAGCCCAAGCTGACGCTCGGGAACGCCGAGGCCGCGGCGGGGCTCGACGATCTGCTCCGCCGGTCCGACGCGGTCACGCTGCACGTGCCGCAGCTCCCCGAGACCGTTGGGCTCATCGGCGCGCGCGAGATCGGGCTGATGCGCGAGGGCGCGGTGCTCATCAACGCGTCGCGCGGGGACGTCGTCGACCTTGGCGCGCTGCGGGAGGCGCTCGAGTCCGAGCGGCTCGCCGGCGCGGCGGTCGACGTCTTTCCGTCGGAGCCGAAGGGCAGCGGCGCCTCCTTCGAGTCTCCGCTCGTCGGCCTCGACAGCGCCCTGCTGACGCCGCACATCGGCGGGAGCACGCTCGAGGCCCAGGACGGCATCGGCCGCGAGGTCGCGGGGAAGCTCCTGCGCTACAGCGACGACGGCTCGACCCTGTCGGCGGTCGATTTCCCGGAAGTCGCGCTGCCGGCGCACACCGGCGACGCGCGGATCCTGCACGTGCACGAGAACCGGCCGGGAATGCTGAGCGCGATCAACGAGGTGATCGGGCGCAGCGAGGCGAACATCGACGCGCAGTTCCTGCGCACGCTCGACGACGTCGGGTACGTCGTGACCGACGTGGCGGCGCAGCGCGACACGGCGCAGGCGCTCACGGGGGAGCTGCGGGCGCTCCCCGGCACGCTCCGGGCCAGGGTGCTGTTCTAGATGGCGAAGGCGACCGAGCTGCGGTTCGAGGCGCCCGACGAGAGCACGGCGCGCACGATCCGGCGCGAGCTCGCGCTCTGGTTCGCCGCCGAGAAGCGCGACCTCCCCTGGCGCCGAACGCGCGATCCGTACGCGATCTGGGTCAGCGAGGCGATGCTCCAGCAAACGCGCGTCGAGGTCGTCCGAGACTACTGGCCGCGGTTCCTGGAGCGGTTTCCGACGGCGGTCGCTCTCGCGAAGGCGGACGAGGAGGCGGTGCTCGAGGCCTGGTCGGGCCTCGGGTACTACCGCCGGGCGCGCGCGCTCCAGGCCGCCGCGCGCGTGATCGCCTCGGAGCACGGCGGCGAGTTCCCGCGCGATCTCGACGCGGCGCTCGCCCTCCCCGGCGTCGGCCCTTACACCGCCGGCGCCGTCGTCTCGATCGCCTTCGACGAACCCGCCCCGCTGGTGGACGGGAACGTCGAGCGGGTGTTCGCGAGGCTGTTCGGGCTCGACGGGGTTCGGACGTCCGGTCCCCTCGTGCGCGCGTGCTGGGACGCGGCGCGGTTCTTCGTCGACAGGGCGTCCGACGGGATCCCGCCGAGCGCGTGGAACCAGGCGCTGATGGAGCTCGGGGCACTCGTTTGCACGCCGAAGAACCCGTCGTGCGCGATCTGCCCCGTCGCTTCGGCGTGCGTCGCGCGCCGCGACGGGACCGCCGACGAGCTCCCGCGGGCCAGGACGCGTCGCGCGCCGGTCGACGTCTCGCTGGAGATCTACGTCGTCGAGAGCGGCGGGCGCTGGCTCCTGGAGCAGCGCCCCGAGGGCGGGCTGATGGCCGGCATGTGGCAGTTCCCGACGGTCGAGACGACGCGCACGGGCCTGTTCCCGGACGAGCCCCCCGGGCCGCTGGCGTGGGTGCTCGAGCCCGAGCACGACCTGCTGGAGATCTCGCACGGGATCACGCACCACCGGATCCGCGCGCGCGTGCGGGTCGCCCGCGTCCCCGACGGCTCGGACGTCGCGGCCGGCGCGCTCGCCTGGTTCCGGCCGGACGAGGCGCCCGAGCTCGCGCTCACCGGGATGGCGCGCAAGGTCGCGCGGCGACTCTCTCCCGAGGGCGGCACCCTCTTCGGCGCCGGCTGACGGGCCAGCCGGCGGGCCGGCCGACGGATGGACCGACGGGCCGGCGACCGAATCGTCGCACGGATCGGAGACCCCCGCGGGGGGCACGGTTAGCCTTGCGGGCCGCCATGTCCGAGAGACGCGAGGAATCGACCCAGGAGACCGCTCCGAGCGGCGTCACCGTCGTCGTCCCGGCCTACGACGAGGAGGGCGGGATCACCGGCGTCGTCGAGCGACTCGCGCGCCTCGATCTGGGGCGTCCGCTGGAGCTGGTCGTCGTCGACGACGGCTCGAAGGACGACACCGGGCGCATCCTGGAGCAGCTCCGCTCCAGCCACGACGGCCTGACCGTCCTGCGCCACCCTCGCAACATGGGCTACGGCGCGGCCCTGAAGACCGGAATCCGCGCCGCGGCGCACCCCGTCATCGTGATCACCGATGCGGACGGAACCTATCCGGAGGATCGGATCGTCGATCTCCTGGCCCGCGTCGACGACGGGGCGGAGATGGCGGTCGGAGCACGCACGGGCGAGGACGTCCACATCCCCTGGCAGCGAAGGCCCGCGAAGGCGGCGCTGCGGTGGATCGCGTCGTACCTGGCCGGGCAGGCCATCCCGGACCTTAACTCGGGCCTGCGCGCGATCCGGCGCGACCTGTGCCTGCGCTACGAGTCGATCTTCCCCGACGGGTTCAGCTTCACGACGACGATCACGCTGGCATCGCTCACCAACGGTCACCGGGTCGACTACGTATCCATCGACTACGCGCCGCGCGCGGGCTCCTCGAAGATCCGCCCGATCCGGGACACCCTCGGCTTCCTCGCGCTGATCGTCCGCACGGTCGTCTATTTCAACCCGCTGAAGGTCTTCTATCCCCTCGGCGGTCTCCTGGCTCTCCTCTTCCTCGCGTCGCTGTTCTACGACGTCTTCCTCGTCGAGACCGGAGCGAACCTGGGCGACAAGACGGTGCTGCTCTTCGTCGCCTTCTTCCAGACGCTCTCCCTCGGCCTCGTCGCCGATCTCATCGACAAGAAGTCCCGGCTCGGCCCCCCCTCCCGATGATGAAAGTCGCGCTTCCCTTCCTCATGGCATCGCTCCTCCTCGGCTCCGTCACGGCGGCGCTCCAGGAGGAAGAGCAGTCCTTCGAAGGCATGTCCATCGAGGACCTCGAGTCCGAGATCAAGTCCAAGCGGGACGAGGTCAGCCCGAAGGCGATCAGGGCGATCGCCGAGATGGAGACGCGCGAGGCGATGGAGTCGCTGCTGCGCGTCTACGACTCGTTCGCGAGCATCTACATGAAGCGCGAGGTCGTGCGCGAACTCGCGCGCTTCGACGAGCTGGAGGACGCGTTCCAGCCGCCGCTGAACCTGCTCATGCAGATCTCGGTGGGCGAGAACCCGCCGGAGCTCCAGGTCGCCGCGCTGGAGGAACTCGGTCTCTGCACCCAGAACGGACAGACGTTCCTGGCGCTCATCATCGACTCGCCGGCGGACGACTCGATTCGCGAGCGCGCGATGGAGCTGCACGTGCGCCTCGGTGGTCCGGAGGACGCCGCGTTCTATCGCACGCTCTACGAGCGGAAGATGAGCGACATCCAGAAGCAGATCAAGGAGGCCAGCGACAGGCGCAAGAAGAAGAAGCGCAAGAAGAAGGGCGAGGAGGAGGAGGCCAAGGTCGAGATCGTCTGGCCGACCGCCAAGATCCGCGGCACCGCGATGGCGGCGATCCTCGACACGATGGAGGACAGCGAGCTCGTCAAGGCGTTCGACGACGACCGCAGCATGACGATCAAGCGGACGGCGCTGGCCGAGCTCGCCCGTCGGAACCACCGCAAGGCGCCCGAGTTCGCGGACGACATCATCGTCAGCGTCAACTTCCGCGGGACCGACCGCGCGCTCGCTGCGGAGATCCTCATCGAGGACCAGGGGGCCGAGGCCGTCCCGGACCTGATCGACATCGCGCTGAAGTCGAACACGCCCGAGGTGCTGCGCCAGCGGATCGCCGAGCTCCTGTCGGAGATGAAGGACGAGGACGTCGACAAGATGACGTCGAAGCTCGTCGGCAAGGGCAAGACGCCCCAGAAGACCTTCGCGATCCGCGCGACCCAGCACCTGAGCGACGAGAAGCTCATCAAGAAGGTGCGCAAGAGCATCCGCGACAAGGACGCCAAGGTGGCGATGGCCGCCATGGACGCCGTCGCCGCGCGGCGCGACCGCGAGGCCGTCGAGGACCTGGAGAAGGTCCTCGCCAAGACCAAGGTCGACGACGTCCGCGCGGCCGCGCTCCGCACTCTCTCCGCCGTCTACGACGGCGAGAACGAGTGGGTCGACCGGCTCATCGAGTACACGAACGCCGAGGATCTCGACATGCGCAACGCCGCGCTCTTCGAGGTCGCGCGGCTCGGGCGGCGCACGACCGCCGACCTGTTCCTGGAGGCGCTGAAGAACGACAACTGGTCGACGCGCCTGATCGCGCTCAAGGCGCTGGAGGACCAGCGCAGCGGCGAGTACCTGAAGCCGATCGTCGAGCAGATGCAGGCCGAGACGGGGCGGATGCAGATCGAATTCGGCGAGGCGCTGTTCCGGCTCACCGGTCAGCCCTTCGGCAAGCGCGCGGGCACGTGGAAGCGCTGGCTCGCCGAAGAGGGCGACGACGCCGAGATCATCTCGGAGTCCGAGGTCGAGCAGCTCATCGCCGCCGCCGAGGAGCGGCGACTGAAGCAGGTCTCGAACGCCATGTTCTTCGGCATCCGGATCGACTCGCACCGCGTGCTCTTCATCCTCGACGTGTCGGGCTCGATGAACGAGCCGCTGCGCGCCGAGTACCTCGGCGAGAGCGGTCGGCCGCGGATCGACTACGCGAAGGACGAGCTCCTGAAGGCGATCAACGCGCTGGAGGCGAACGCGCTCTTCAACATCGCGCCGTTCTCCGGCGGCGTCGAGAGCTGGCTGGAGGACGGCGTCGCGAGCGCCGACGAGATGACGCGCGAGGACGCGACGATCTACGTCGAGCGCCTCGGTGCGAATGGCGGCACGAACCTGTTCGGCGCGATCGAGTTCGGCTTCCAGGACCCCGACGTCGACACGATCTTCGTCCTCTCGGACGGCGAGCCCTCGGTCGGGGACATCATCGACCCGCAGCTCATCCGCGACGAGGTCGCGCTGATGAACGAGACGCGGAACATCGTGATCAACTCCATCGCGGTTGGCGGGTCGCTCCAGATCCTGGAGTGGCTGGCCGAGGACAGCGGCGGTAGCTACGTCGAGGTCCAGTAGGGCTGCGGCGGGCGCCCGAGCCGCCGCTCCAGGTTGAAGGTCCTCGCCTCGGTCACGGTCGCGGTCCTCGCGATCGCGCTGCTGCTCCTGTGGGGCGACGTCAGCCTCGGTGACGTCGCCTCTGCGATCCGCGCGATCGAGCCCGGGACCTTCGCGCTCGCGCTCGGGATCCAGGCGTCGATCTACGTCCTGCGCGCGGCGCGCCTGCGCGTGCTATTGCGCGGCGCGGGCGGCGAGGAGACTTCGCTCGCGGGGCTCACGTCCGCGTCCGCGGCGTGGATCCTCGACAGCCACGTGCTGCCGGCCAAGGTGGGGGAGGCGACGCTCGTCCTGCACCTGCGGCGCGTCGGCGTGCGGGCGGAGCACGGCCTCGTCGGGCTCGTGCTCTCGCGGCTCTTCGACCTCGCCACGCTCGTCACCGTGCTCGGCGTGACGTGCCTGGGGCTCGGTCTCGGGGGTGAGCGCGCCGGGATGCCGTGGCTCACCGCGCTCGGCGCGGCGCTGCTCGCGCTGGCGCTCGTGCTCGCAGTCGCGATCCTGCGCGGCGGCCACGTCGTCGGTCTCGTGCGGCGGCTGCTGGTGCGGATCGGCCTGGAGCGCACGCAGCTCGGCACGCGCGCGTCGGCGTTCGCCGTGCGCGTCGAGGAGGCGCTGCACGCCGTGCCGCGCGGCACGCTGGCGAGCGCCGCGGTGCTGAGCCTGCCGGTGTGGGCCGCGGTGCTGGGCGTCTACGCCGTGCTCGGGACGGGCGTCGGGCTCACCGGCCTGACCGCGTTCGACCTGCTGTTCGGCTCCAGCCTTGCGATCCTCGGCAGCCTGCTGCCGATCGGAGGCTTCCTCGGGTTCGGCATGCTCGACGTGGGCTGGGCGTGGGGATTCGCGGCCGTCGGTGTGCCGGAGAGCCACGCCGTGGCGACGGGCCTCGCCTTCCACACGCTGTACCTCGTCGGCGTCGGGCTGCTGGGCGCGGCCGGGCACGTCGCTCTCGCGCGGCTCGCGAGCGCCCCCGCGGAACCGGCGCCGCCCGAGGCTTGAATCCGGCGGGGCGCTGAATCCGGCGGCCGCGCCCCTTATCGTCGAGCGCGCCATGATGCTGCTCGCCCTGTCGATCGTCGCCGCGCCCCTGACCGCAGCCGCCCCTCCTCAGGACGGGGAGGTGATCTTGCTCCAGGGAACCGGGATGGGGAGTTGCGTGGTCGAACCGTGCGGCGTCGTGCGGCGTCGTGCGGCGTCGTGCGGCGTCGTGCGGTTCGGCGAGACGTCGAGCCCGAGCGTCTGCCCGATCGGCTTCCGCGTGACGGAGACCGTCCTCTTCGGGGCGACGGAGCGAAGCCACCTGGACTCCGGCCTCCGGAGCGAGGTGACGACCTACCGGGATGGAACGTGCCCGAGGCCTCCGTTCCTGGGCGCCTTCGACCTCCGCGGCCTCGGCGACGACCCCGCGGACCTCGGGCGCATCCCCAAGGTCCTCGCGTCCGCGCTCGCCTGCGTCCCCCCGATGGCGATCGTGACCTCCGAGCTGTCCGCGGGTCCCTGGGACGCCGGGCTCGAACGCAGGGTCCCGACCAGCGGCGACGGTTCGCTCGCGCGCTTCGGCACGCGTGACTTCGAGCGGCCGCGAGGGCGCGAGCCGTTCCAGCCGTTCCTCGACGCCTTCGCCGCAGCCGAGGACCTCCCGCCCGAGGAGAGCACGGGCAAGTTCGGGTGGCTCGCCCGCGCGTCGCTCGGCTCGCGGGGCATGGCGTTCCGCGCGACGGTTCGTACCCGTCATCACGCGGCGTCGGCGCTCGCGCCCGTCGGCGACGACGAGATCCGGCTGGAGGGCCACATGACCGCCGACGGCCGCTTCGACGTCGTTCGAACGCGCCGGATCCCTGCGGACCGCGAGGGCGACGTCGTGGCCCATCAGACGACGTTCGACGGCGACCTGCTCCGCAACCTCCAGCTCGATGCGGAGTGGGGGAACGCTCACGCCCTGAGCGGGTCGACGCCCGACTGGGTCACGCGGCACTACCTCGCGCGGCTCTCACACGTGCATCGGTGGCTGACCGACGTGTTGGACCTGTCGATGTTCCGGTGCGCCGTGTTCGAGACGTCGAAGGACGACCCGCGCGGGCTCACGCTGCTGGAGCAGGTCCACACGGACACCGAGGGCCACTCGTTCGTCGGCGAGCGCTACGAGCTGCTCGTCCGGGACGGCCGTGCGCTCCCGATCCGCCGCACGCTCCTCGACGCAGCGGGGACCGCGTGGGTCGAGGAGGTCTACTCGGACTACTTCGAGTACCGCGCAGCCGACTGGCGCCCGAGGACGATCGAGCTCACCCGCAGGCTGACCCCCGATCCGTTCGGGCCGAAGGTGGTGACGACCGTCACCGTGCACGAGGCGACGCCGCTCGACGAGCAGACGGCCGAGGTCGTGCCCGGGGCACCCGACGCGGAGACGCTCTGGGCGTACTGGCTGGAGTACTGAGCGCCCGGCATCGTCATTCTCCGAAGAGCGTGGTTGCCGACTCGGTGGCGGCGGCGACGAAGTCGGACTCCGAGGCCTCGAGCTGCGTGACCATGCGGCGCCACGCGCGCTCTTCGAGGTGCGCGGCGAAGACGCCGTGCCGCTCCAGCAGGGCCCAGGCCTCCTCGGGGCGCTCCAGGTCGAGGGAGGTCTCGAACAGGAAGCGGAGGGCGCTCGGCTCGTCGCGCAGCACGTGGGACACGAACTCCGGATCCGTGAGGCGCGCCTGGACGGCCTGCTTGACGCCGCCGACAGAGGCCTCGTCGAGGTCGGTCGTGTCCGCGATCTCCTCCAGGGAGGGCCGCACGGGAGCGAGCCCGGATGCCGGCACGGGGGCCGTCCTACCGCGCACATCGTCGGTGGGGACCACCGTCACGTAGCCGCCAGGGCCGCCGAGGGCGTAGGCGCCCACGATCACGGTGACGACGACCGACACGAACGCGCCCACCATCGCGGCGAGCAGCAGGGTGAACGGCGGCGTGCGCATGGCGGCGTTTTCGACCCGATCGCCCGATTTGATGCGACGATTTCGACGGGATTACCCGCGTGGCTCGATCCTGCGACGGTCTCCGTGGCCCGGTCAGGCCATCTGGCGGAGGCGCTTCATCGCCTCGTAGAGACGCGACTTGACGATCGACGGTGCGAGGTCGAGCACGACGGCGATCTCTTCCCGACCCAGGTCCTCGCCGTAGCGCAGCTCCAGGACCTCGCGGTGCTCCGGCGTGAGGCGTTCCAGGCGCTCGCGAAGCTCCTCCTCGTTCTCGGCCCGTACGAGCCGCGTGAGGTGGCCCGTCCGCGAGTCCGCGAAGGGCGAGCGGCTGGGCAGAGCCTGCTCCCCGCGCACGCGGTCGTAGCGCAGCAGGTTGAGGCAGTGGTTCCGCGCGATGCGGTACAGCCACGGCCGCACCGACTCAGGGACGGCGGTCGCCGCGAGCGCCTTGACCAGCACCTCTTGGGCCGCGTCCTCCGCAGCCGCCGCGTCGCCGAGGATCCCGTAGGCGTAGCGCACGAGCGCCGGCCGGTAGTCCGACTCCAGCTCGCGCGCTGCGTCCGGGTCGCCGGCGCGCAGGCGATCCACCAGGCTCGTGGGCCGGCCAGGTCCTTTCGTCGTCATGTGTTGCATGCTCAGAACAGCACGTCGAAGAACTCGTCGAAGAACTCACCCAGGTTCCAGGCGATCCAATCGACGAGATCGCCGAGCTCGTCGAAGAACTCCTCGATGTCGAAGCCGGTCGCCACGAAGAGCGCCAGGAGCGAGCCCAGGACGAGCAGGGCCGCGGCTCCCTTGAGACCCCCGGGGATCCGGCTGCGGATCCGCGTCGCGACGTTCCCGGCGCCATCCCGCACCGCGCCTGCCGCGCGGCCCGTCGCCTTCGCGGCCCGCCCCGCGACGTCGAGCGCCGGGTTCAGGTCGATGTGGATCGTCTCGCCGCTCTCCCGCCGCCGCTTCGCGGCTTCCTTGGTCTCGCGCGCGGCCGTGCGGGCCTTGTCCACGGCCGTGCGGGCGGCCTCCTTCGAACGTCGCGCGGCCTCCTTCGAGCGCCGCACCGTCTCCCTGGTCGTCTCCGAGTGCAGCGCGGCGTCGGCCGCGCGCGCGAGGTCCGCGGTCATCTTGCCGAGCGCCTGGCCGAACTCGCTGCCCCAGCGCTCGATGCGCGCACCGACGTCGCCGTCGTCGTCCTCCGACGCCTCAACGGTCTCGCCGCGCAGGACGCGTTCCAGGTCGCTCGCGAGCGCCTCGGCCGAGGCGTAGCGCTGCTCCGGGTCCTTCGCGAGCGCGCACAGGACGACGCGGTCGAGGTCGGCCGACACCTTCTTGGCGTGCTTGGACGGCGGGACCACCTTCTCCTCGGCCACCTTGCGCGCGCACTCGAAGAGATCCGCGCCCTCGAAGTCGTGGGGGAGGCGGCCGGCGCACAGCTCGTACAGCAGCACGCCGATCGAGTACACGTCGCTCGCCGGCGTCACGCGCGAGGCCATGCCGCGCGCCTGCTCGGGGCTCATGTAGCGCACGGTGCCGATGACCTTGCCGCTCATCGCCGCGGTCAGCGACGCGTTCGCGCTCGGGTCGACGATGCGCGCGAGGCCGAAGTCGAGCACCTTGACGCGACCGTCGGCGGTGACCATCACGTTCGACGGCTTGATGTCGCGGTGGATGACGCCCTTCTCGTGCGCGTGATGCACTGCGCGCGCGACGTCGATGGCGACGCGCAGGCGCTCGTCGAGCGGCCGGCCCGCGGACCACTCGTCGAGCGGAAGCCCGTCGACGAGCTCCATCACGAAGTACGGCGCGCCCTCCTTGGTCTCGCCCGCGTCGAAGATCCGCGCGATGCCGGGGTGGTCGAGCCGGCCGAGCACCTCGGCCTCGCGCTGGAACAGGCGGTGGGTCTTCTCGTCGTCGAGCCACGCGCCCCGGATGACCTTGATCGCGACCCGCCGCTGGGTGCGGAGCTGGTCGGCCTCGAAGACGACGCCCATCCCGCCGCTGCCGAGCCGGCGCCGGATCGGGTACGCGCCGATCCGGTCCGGCGTGCGCTCGTCCCGGTCCTCGCCCGCGACGGCCCGGATGGCGCGGCGCAGCTCGTCGACGCGCGGCCGATCCCCGGGGTGACGCTCCAGGTGCTCCGCGAGCTCGGGTGCGTCGCGGTCGACCCAGCTCCAGAGCTGCTCGTCGGGCACCCGGGTCGTGCCGGGACCGCCCTCGGGCGGCGTCTTGGGATCGCGTCGGAGCATCGCCGGTGGTTCCATCGATGCTAGGGACACGCGGCACGCGAAGGCGGCGGACGGAATCCGGAGATCCCGTCCGCCGCCCGCGGAGACTCGAAATGCGACGCTATTTGGGTGCAGTCGCGTCGCTGGTCACCCGCGCCGCCGCCTGGCGGTACAGCAGGTCGAGCGTCTCCGTCGCGGCCGCACGGATCGGCTCCTCGTCGCTCCCCACGAGCTCGACGAGGTCGGGGATCGCCTCGACGGCGCCGAGCGTGCCGAGCGCCCGGATCGCGGCGGCGCGGACCCGCTGGTCGTCGTCCTTCAGGAGGCGCATCAAGCGGACCTTGGCGGAGTCGACGCTTCCGCCGCCGCTGGCGAGCTTCGACCAGCGCAGCGACGCCTCGCGGATCTTGAGCCGGTCGTTCACCACGCCCTCGACGTACTTCACGAGCTCCGTCGAGTCGCTGCGCATGACGTACTCCAGCATGCGCTGCATGGGCTCGTCGCCGGGGAGCCGCAGGATCTGGTTGACGAGAGTCCTCTGGCGGGCCTGCGACGTCTCCGCGCGGAGCTTCAGGAGCAGGTCTTCCAGCGCAACGGCCAGCCACTGCTCGTTGTCGTCCAGCCCGAGGATGACCGTGATGGCCTCGGACCGCGGATAGCGCTTCTGGAGCAGCCAGCCGGCCAGCAGCGACTCGCGGACGGGCGAGTCGCCCACCGCCATCTCCTTCAGCGCATAGTAGTACATGCCCTCGAACTCGAGGCCGTCCGGCGCGGCGGCGGCGCGCGCCTCGGCGGCGTCGAGCGCGGCCTCGAAGTCCTCGCGCTCCTCGGGCGTCTCTGGAGCGCCGACCAGCCAGAGCCGGGTCGCGAGCTTGTTCGGGATCCTCTCGTCCTCGACCAAGCGGCGCGTCACGCGCATGTAGAGCCGCGGCGTCGTGCCGAGGTCGACCTCGCGCTTCGGCAGGAGGTACGCGTCGACCTCCGCGAGCATCGCGGGGTCCGCCGCGCACTCACCGAAGTACGCCGCCGCACGGTCGGCATCGGCGCGGGTCGCGCCCGGCGATCTGAGCAGGATCCCGTGCGCGAAGACTCGGGTCCGCGTCGCTTCGGACGGCGAGTCGGCGATCTCGCGCACCGCGGGCGCCGCGCGGTGCCACTCGCGGGACGAGCTGAGCGCGATCTCGTAGAGATCCGTGACGCGGTTCTCCGTCGTCGTGATCCAGCGCAGCGCCTCGGGGATGCGGTCCGCGGAGATCGCCGACAGGGACCGGTGGCGGGAGTCCCGCCGATCGCTCGAACTGCTGCCGATCTCGATCGACTTGAGGAAGCGCGAGGACAGGTCTCCGCCGGTCGTGTCCTTCAGGAGCACGCCGAGTGTCGCGTCCGCCCGTCGCGTCGAGCCCTCCTTGAGGCCCGAGATCTGACCCCTGACGATGTCGATCGCGGCCTGGCGGTAGGACTCCGCGAGCGGCGCGGTCGCGTCGAAGTACGCGATGGCGTTGGCCAGCGGCATGCCGCGACCCGTGCCGTTGTAGTTGCGGAGCTGGGCGGGCAGGTCCTTGAGGCGACTCGCGAACACCGTCCGGTAGAGCTCTCCGACCTTCGCGGCCTCGGACTCCGGCGTGCGGACGGCGGCCTGGTGGATCGCCTGCGCGAAGGTCGAGGACAGGCCGTACGGATCGGTCGGCCGATCCGCCACAGCCGCCGTCAGTCGCGTCATCTCCTCGATCGAGAGCGAAGTACTGCTGGAGTCGACGATCCTCATCGCGGCGTTGATCGCCCAGGAGACGACTTCGTTCGATTCGTCGCGCACGAG
Organism: Planctomycetota bacterium; assembly: GCA_038757895.1. Taxonomy (GTDB): domain Bacteria; phylum Planctomycetota; class UBA1135; order UBA1135; genus Saltatorellus. The sequence continues at coordinate 23,097 of JBCDGE010000060.1, forward strand.
GCGTGTGACGATGTCGACGGTCGGACCGGGGGGGAGGTGTCCATCCGACCAGTGGTCGCGAATCTGCTCCGCGACCTTCGCTCGGACCTCCGCGTCCGGTGATTTGCTCAGCGGCGTGAGATTCTCGATCTCCGGCCTGACGTCGAGCAACGCCTTGGCGATCCGCGGCTCCAGATCGGCGGTCGGCGCGGTGCCCTCCGGGACGAGGATGCGGTGGACGCGCTGTGCCCAGCGCGAACTCTGGCGCACCGCTTCGACGGCGTTGCTCTCGATGAACCCGTTGGACGCGTCCGTCGCGACGTCGTAGCGGAACGCCCCCGTCGCGAGCCGCATCTTGGTCTCCAGGTCGAGCGTCTCCGACGCCATCGCGCGATCGAGCAGCCCCTGCAGGGCCACGCGCGATTCGCCCTGCGCCACGGGGGTCCACATGAGCGAGTCGATGCTGTAGGGCCCGCGCAGGATGACGTCGTAGCGGTAGCGCTGCCCCTGCTCGGCCTTCTGGAAGAACTGGAGCGCTTCCATCGGCGCGTAGGTCACGAAGAGCTTCAGCGGGTTCCCGTCCCACTCCTGTGCGAGCGCTTCCAGCCGCGACTCCTCGACCATCGCGCGCAGCGCGGGGCCGGCGCTCTCGCCGAGCGTCTTCACCCGCTCCGGCTGCCCCGACGACACGAGCGCGTCGATCGCGCGCTTCATCTCGCCGATCGAGGGCTCGGCGTCGTCGGGTGCCGCGTCCGACGCAGGCGGATCGATCAGGGCGCGCAGGACGCCGGCGGGCGCCGCGTTGACGTTCGGGTCCTGGCCCTGCGCTGCGGTGAGCATCGCCAGTGCCAGTGCCGCGACCGTTGTCTTCAGGTGGTATCGCATCGTCTCTCTCTCCAGCGTTCGGTGCGGTCGGGATGGTCGACCTCTTCCCTTTCGTGTCGTTGTACGAGCGAGCGAGAGCGCGCCCGTCAACGGCTGGTCAACGGCCGGTCACGCACCCGGTGACAGGTCCGATGAAAGACCTGCACGAGAGAAGCGATACCCCACCCCGTGCACGGTCACGATGTGCCGCGGCGCGGTCGGGTCCGGCTCGATCTTCTTCCGCAGCTTCAGGACGTGCTGGTCGACCGTCCGCGTCGTCGGGTCGTCGTCCGGGCCCCAGACGTCGGACAGGAGCCGGTACCGGTCGAGCGTCTCGCCCTCGAATCGCAGGAAGTAGCGCAGCAGCTCCAGCTCGCGCCGTGACAGCCCGGCCTGGCGGCCGTCGCACGTGACGGAGAACGCGCTGAAGTCGACCTCGGTGTCGCCGAACCGCACGCGGTCGCCCACGCCGTCGACGCCGGGCGCACCGCCCTCCGAGCGCGCGAGGAGCGCGCGGATGCGCAGCAAGAGCTCGCTCATCGAGAACGGCTTCACGACGTAGTCGTCCGCGCCGTACTCGAAGCCCTGCACGCGGTCGAACTCCTCGCCGCGCGCGGTCAGGACGATGATCGGCACCGCGAGCCGGTCCTCGCGCAGGCTGCGCAGGACGCTGAAGCCGTCGCGCTTCGGCAGCATCACGTCGAGCAGCACGAGGTCGACCGCCTCGCGCAGCGCGGTGCGCTCGCCCTCCTCGCCGTCCGCGGCCTCCAGGACCTCGAATCCCTCGGCGCGCAGCGCGTCCGCCACCGCCATGCGGATCGGCGGCTCGTCCTCGACGATCAGGATGCGTGCGGTCATGCGGCGGGCTCCTCTGCGGAGCGTACGCGCAGCGTCGCGACGGTGCCCGAGCCGTCCGGCCCGGGCGCGAGCGTCGCGGTCCCGCCGTGCGCCTCCGCGATCGCGCGGACGATCGCGAGCCCGAGGCCGGTCCCGCCGTGCTCGCCCGCCCGCCGGAAGGGCTCGAACAGGTGCTCGTGCACGACGCCGCGCGGCAGGCCCTGGCCGGCGTCCTCGACCTCGAACGTCAGCAGCCCGTGGACGTCGCCGCGCACGCGCAGGCGGATCGCGTCCGCTTCGGCGTGCTGCAGCGCGTTCCCGACGAGGTTGCCGAGCGCGCGCTCCAGAGCCGCCGCGTCCAGCGTTGCGCGCTCGGGAACGTCGAGTCGCTCCACCGAGAGCGCGCAGTCCGCCGCGGTGCAGCGCGCGCGTTCGGACGCCTCGAAGGCGTCGAGCCACGCGTGGACGTCGACCTCGGCGCGCGTCACGCGCGGCCGCAGCCCGCGCTCGATCCGGCCGAAGTCGAGCAGGTCGTCGACGAGCCGGCCGAGGCGCGATGTCTCGCGGCGGATCGAGTCGACGTACCGCTCCTCGTTGCCGCGCGCGTAGCCACTGGCGAGGTTCTCGGCCATGAGCGAGATCGAGGCCAGCGGCGTGCGCAGGTCGTGCGACACGCTTGCGACGAACGTCGAGCGGAGCTCCTGGAGCGCACGCGTGCGCGCGATGAAGCGCGCGGCGGCAGCGGTCGCGACGAGCACGAGCAGCGCGAGCGCCGCCAGTCCGCCGCGGAGCCACGCGAGGCGCCGCCGTTCGTCGCGGACCACCGCGTCGGGGTCGGGGTGGTGGACGTGGAGCGCGAGGTCGACTCCCTCGAGGACGCCGGCCTCGGCGACGACGGGCAGGTCCGCGCGCTCGACGAACGCCGACGCGACGAGATCCTCCGAATCGAGCGCCAGGGAGGCGATCGCGGCATCGAGCGCCTCGCTCGTGTGGATCGCGACGTGGAGCGTGTCGCCGTCGCGCCGCGCGGCGACCCACGCCCGCGTCGCCCCCTCCTGCGACGCCTCGGCCGCGATCGGCCGGAGGCGCCACGCGGATCCGGAGCCGACGGGCGCGGCCTCCGCGATCGCCGCCCGCGCGCGCTCATGGACGAGCATCGCGGCGATCCAGTCGAAGCCGTCATCCCCGAGGCGCGCTTCAGCCTCGCGCCGGATCGCGCTCCACCACGGGTCGGCGTCCACCCGCCAGCCCTTCGCCGTCGGCGTGGCGCGGTCGGCGGGCGTCGGGAGCGCGACCTCTCCGGCGCGCAGCGCGCTTGCGAAGGCCTCGGCCTCGGACCGGCGCGTCGCGGCGTCGAGCGCGCCCGCCGCGCTGAGGAGCGCGAGCAGGCGGCCGGACGTTCCGTCGACCGCGGCGTGCCAGGGGACGAACGCGGCGAGGTCGGCGTGGGCCGCTGCCGCGCGCTCAGGTTCCCCCGCGCGCCGCAGACCGCGGACCAGCGCCAGGAGCGCCTCTCCGCTCCGCGGACCGCCGCGCCGGACGACCGGCTCGGTCAGCCGGGCGAGCTCGTCCGCGTTCGACCGCGCGGCGGCGATTCGGGCCGCGAGCAGGCGCCGATCGTCCTCGCTCGTCTCCTCGTCCTCGCCGTCGGCCGCTGCCATCGGGGCCGCCATCACAGGGAGGGCGCCTGCCTCGAGCTCCATCAGCCCGACGGCCGGGGCGAGGGGCTCCGACCGCGCGAGGAGCTCCAGCCACCGCGTACGGACGAGCTGACCCTCCGCGTTCGCCTCGGCCGTCATCCGCGCGCGCGCGGTCGCGCCCGGGTCGCCGAGGTCGACGAACGACAGGGCGAGGAGCCCCGCGGCCGCGCCGCAGCCGAGGAGCAGGACGAGGCGCGCGGCGGCGGGGGCGCGCGACGGGCGGGTCATCCTCCGAGCGTAGCCCACGCCGCGGCGGACCCCGTCAACGGCGTGTCAACGCGCCGGCGCGTATCGTCGGCGGCATGAGCGACCCGAGACCCGCCGCCGGCGGCCAGCGTATCGGGCTCGTCGTCGGCCTGCGCCCGGAGATTGAGGGGCGCTACCGCGCGCGCCACGCCGACCCCTGGCGCGGCGTGCTGGAGCGCATCACGCGCTCCGGCATCCGCGACTACACGATCTACCTCGCTCGACTGCCGGACGGGCTCTACCTGTTCAGCCACTTCGTCTACGTCGGCGACGACCTCGACGCGGACCTCGCCGCGATCGGAGCGGACGAGGAGACGCGCCGCTGGTGGAAGGAGACCGACCCGTGCCAGATCCGCCTGCCGGGAACGTCCGAGGGCGAGCAGTGGCTTGCCGCGGAGGAGGTGTTCCACCACGACTGACCGGGTCAGAGCTGGATCGTGATCGGGTCGCCGTTCGCGATGAAGTCGACGCGAGCGTCGGGCGTTCTGTCGGACGGGCGGCCGGCTCTCGCGCGAATCAGGGTCGGCGCATCCTCGTCCTCCGTGTAGCCCTCGACGTGCAGCCCGTCCGTCGCCTCGAAGACCTCGATCGTGCAGGCGGTGCCCTCCTCGACGATCGGAAACGTGAAGGTGCCGCGACGCCCCGTCGAGCGGCGGCGCCGCTCCGTTCCGACGTGCAGCGACAACAAGGCGTAGCGCGCGGGCGTCCCGTCCGCCTGGACGACCTTCCCTTGCACCGGGACGAAGCCCGTCAGCGTGATCGTGTGGTCGGTGTGCCCGTCGTGGTCGATCGTGGCCAGGGGCTCCAGCAGCTGGCGCGACTCCATCGTGCCCGCGTACACGTCCCAGCGGCCTTCGGGGAGGCGATCGATCTCGACCACTCCGCTGGCCTCGACGAAGGTTTTCAGCCAGGGCTCGTAGTCCGGCGTACCGTTCGGGACGAAGGCGAGGTTCAGCCTGTTCGTCCAGGGCACGTTCGCTCGCTGCAGGACCTCGAGGCGGAAGCCCGGCGCGCCCTCGAAGACGTCCGCGACCTCGATGTCATCGCCGGGCCGGATCGTGAGGCCCATCGCGACGATCCGGGTCGTCCCGCGGAAGTCGGTGACGACGCGCGCCGCTTCCCGGAGGTCCGTGGCGCTCCCGAGCTGCAGTCCGCTCAGCGTCCACTCTCCCGTCGCCTCCACCACGGCCTTCTGGTTCCACTGGTCGTCGTACCGCCGGAAGCTCACTCCATCGAGCCGTACGAAGCGCTGCAGCATCCGGGACTGGCGGCGCGACCGATGCGGCGTCAGCGTCCCGAACAGCCGCGCGGTCTCGACCAGCTCCACGCGGATCACCCCGTCTCCCTCGGGGCGTTCCGGGATCGCGCTCGACCAGGCGGCGTGGCCGGACGCATGCGCCTCGTAACGGCTGCCCTCACCCTCCCAGGGGAGCGCGATCCGGCCTCGTTCGTCCGCTCGCCCTCGACCCAGCAAGCGCGGCTGAACGCCGTTGCGCTCGCGGAACGCAGCGACGGACGCCGTCAGCGGCGTGCCCGCAGGCATCGAGACGACCTCGAACGTCAGCGACATCGGCGTCGGGAGCCTTCCGAGGTCGAATATGACGGTCTTGGACAGACCCGCGGGAGGCGTAGCGACCTCCTTGCGGACGACCACGTCGCGCTCCGGAAGAGCGACCTCGACGACCACCGTCCGGTCGGCGGGAACGTCGAGTCGACGCCGGCCCGCTCGATCGGTCGAACCTCCCGCCGGCCGGTCCGCCGGCTCGCGGCCGTCGACGAGTCGAACGATCGCGCCCACCACCGGCCGCCGCGCGAGCTTCACGCGGACGGCCAGCTGCGCCGTCGCGTCGCTCGCGACCTCGACGCGCTCCGATGCGACCTGCGCAGGAACGAGGCGCGCCGGCTCGCCGGAGTCGAACGGCGCGGGGTCTTCCTGGTGGATGACGTCGCCCGCCGGATCGGTCGCGCCGTGCATCACTCGCTCCACGATCGAAGGACTGGACGCATCGAGCGAGATGAGGACGAGCACCGCGGCGCCGACGAGGGCCAGCGCGGCGAGCAGGGCGCTGGGGAGTGGGCGGGGCATATGTGTGCGCGTCAGAGCCGAATCGTGATCGGATCGCCGTTCGCGATGAACTCGACGCGGACTTCGAGGGGCCCCTCGGATTCTGGCCTGGCTCCGTCTCCGATCACCACGACGGCGCCGCTCGACTCGCGAGCCTCGACGATCTCGGCCCTGTCCCGCGGGTCGGTCACCTCGATCGCGCACGCGGTCCCCTCTTCGACGATCGAGAGCGCGAACGTGCCGTCGCTTCGCGTCGCGCCCTCGAGGCTGTCCTCCCCCGACTGCAGCGTCAGGTCGAGGTAGCGCGCCGGCGTTCCGTCCGGCCAGAGGACCTTGCCCTCGACCGGGACGAAGCCCGACAGCACGATCGACTGCTCGGCAGAGCCGTCGTGCTCGATCGCCGCCAGTGGGTCTCTCACGTAGCGGGCGTCCAGCGTGCCGCTGTAGACGTCCCAGCGGCCCTTCGGGAGGCGGTCGATCTCGACCTCACCAGCCCCCTCGACCGTCGTCGACAGCCAGGGCGAGTACTCCTGCGCGCCGCTCGGAACGAACGCGAGCGATAGCTTCTTCGTCCAGCGCACGTTCGCTCGCTTCAGGACCTCGAGCTCGAACCCTGGCGCGCCATCGAAGAGATCGGCGACCTCGACCGTCTCGCCCGGAAAGACCGTCAGGTCCCTGGCGACGATGCGCGTCGTCCTGCCGTCGTCGACGAGAACCCTCGCGCCGGTGTAGGCGTCCGTTGCGCGTCGGAACTGGAGCCCCCCGCGTCCCCACTCTCCGGCCGCGTTGGGCACGATCCTCCGGTCGCCATTCCCGACGATGCCTGCGCGCTCGATACGGACGAACCGGCGTCTCGCTCTCCGCAGCGGGTCGGTCGCCCTGCGCGGTGCGAGGGTTCCAAACAGGCTCGAGTGCTGGACCAGATCGATGCGGATCGGCGCGCCGTCCTCCGGTCGCTCGGGAATGGACTGCTCCCAGGCCGAGTGATGGCTCGCTTCCGCGCGGTAGAGGCTGCCCGCGCCGCCCCAGGGGAGGATGATCCGCCCGCGGTCGTCGGCGCGTCCGCTTCCGAGCCCCCGTCGCCGGCCCCGTTCGCTCGGACCCCTGGCGGTCACGTTCGCATCGAGCGGTGCGCCCGAAGGCATCGACACGACCTCGAACGTCAGCGATCGCGACGTCGCCACCCTGCCGAGGTCGAACACGACCGTCTTCGACGTCCCGGCGGGAGGCGCGACGATGTCGCGCCGAAGGACGACGCCGTCGCCGGGAAGCTCGACCTCGACGGCCAGGTCGCGGTCCGCGCGCACGTCCAACCGCGCGCGTCCCTTCGCGTTCGTCGACACGCACACCGCCTGGTCGGCGGACTCCGCCTCGCCCACGGCTCGCACGGTCGCGCCCGACACGGGCTGCCGCCCGACCTTCACCCGGACGCTCAGCCGCGCAGTGGCTCCGTCGTTCGCCGCGGCTCGCTCCGACGTGACCGCCGCGGGCGCGAGTGGGACGCTCGCTTCGGAGGTGTCGTCCACGACGCGCTCCAGCTCGGCGGCCTCCCGGGGCGACTCCGTCGTCTCCGTCGCGGCGCGCGTCACCCCGTCGGGCGCGGACCCACCCTTCGCGAAGAGCACGAACAGCGCTCCGCCGATCAGGATCAGCAGGGCGAGAGAGGCGAGCAGGGCGCGGCGGGAAGGACGGCGCATGGGATGTCGACCACGCGTAAGCTACCAGGGCGCGATCGTGATCGAGTCCCCGGTTGCGATGAGTTCGACGCGCAGCGTGAGCCCACCCTTCCGCTGCTGAAGAGCCCACTCCGGGTCGGATTCGATCTGCTTCCGCGAGACCTCGCCCAGTGGGTGCGAGACCTCGATCGAACTGCTCGTGCCTGCCTTCACGACCGAGAGGTCGAACGTGCCGTCGTTCCCGGCGAGGGTCGTGCGGGTCTCCGTTCCGGTCCGCAGGACGAGCCTGGCTGCCTTCATCGGGGTGCCGTCGGAGCGGTCCACCCGGCCGAAGACCGGGACGTAATTCGCCAGGTCGAGCCTCTGGACCGCTGTTCCGTCGTGCTTGATCGTCGCCAGCGGGATCGCGACCTTCCGCTCCGTCCATCGTCCCGCGTAGACGTCCCAGGTACCGAGCGGGAGTCTGTGGACATCGACCTCACCGTCGTCCTGGACGACCGACCGGAGCCAGGGGTCGTCGTCCGGGGCACCGCTCGGGACGAAGCTGAGGTCGAGCCGCGTCGTCCAGCGACGGGAGTCCTTGCCGAGCACGACGAGCTCGAATCCGGGTGCGCCTTCGAATGGGTCGACGACCTCGATCCTGTCGCCGGGGTGGATCGTCAGGCCCGTCGCGAGAACCCGCGAAGTCGTGCCGTGGTCGACCAGTACCGAGACCCCGTGCAGGACATGGTTCGCCGTCTCGAAGTCCGTGATCTCGATCTGCCACGTTCCCGGCTGGTCCGGCTCTGCCGGCTCGAACCATGGGTCGAGCACCGGGGGAGCGTCCTTGCGGCGGAGCCGAATGGTCGGTCCTACCGAACCGGGGCGCGTAGGCTTCGCGCGGCCAGGCGAGAGGACACCGAGCACGCTCGCGTGCTGCACCATCTCGACGCGGATCACCGGGTCGCCGGGAGGTCGTTCGGGGAACGAGCGCGACCACCCGCAGTAGCCAGGAGCTTGGAACGAGTACTTGCTCCCACCGGTCTGCCAGGGGAGGGTGATGAAGCCCGCTTCGTCCGACCGGCCGCGTGCCATGAGCCGCCCTCGACCGCTGCGAGCGTCGGCAAGAGCGAAGAGCCGTCCTCCCGGCGGGATCGAGACGACCTCGAACGTGAGCGAGCGCGCGAATTGCACGCGGCCGAAGTCGAAGGTCAGCGTCTCGCGTGCACCCTCTGGCGGTGTGACGACTTGCTGGCGCAAGACGAGGCCGTCCTTCGGGTCCTCGATCTCGACGACCACCGCACGATCGGCCGGCACGTCGATCCGTGCCAGCCCCATTCGACTCGTCGTTGCGACGATCGGATCGCTCTCTCCTCCGCGCGGTTCGAGGACACGCACGAGGGCTCCTGCGACTGGCCGGCGAGCGAACCTGACCCGGACCTTCAGGCGTGAGGGGCGCTCCTCGGCCAAGCCGACGCGCCCGAGATCTTGGGCCGCTGGCGAGAGGGCGACTGCGTTCTCTGAAGGATGGGTGGGCACGTGCGCGAGCGCGGCCTTCTGCTCTTCCGAGCTGGGAACCGCCCGTGCGGTAGGTGCGGCCGCCCCTGGAGTCGCTCGATCCGTCGCGAGTCCAACGAACAGCCAGGCGCCGACGAGCGAGAGCGAGGCGAGCAGAGCGAGCAGGGCGCGGCGGGAAGGACGGCGCATCACGTGCGAGAGGGGCAGCCTACCACCTTGCATTGGTGGCTCGTTCCGCGACGGGGCGGCGCTTCGCCAGGATGCCCTCCGCGCGCCCGGGACGGGGCGTCGATGGTGCCGAAGGAGCCGCCCCCATGCCCAAGACCACGTCCTCTGCCGCCCCCTTCGGCATCCTCCTGTTCGCGCTGTTCTGGTGCAGCATCATCGGCGTCTTCGACGTCGTCATCGTGCGCCAGAAGTTCGCCGAGTACCGCGCCCGGACCCACTTCGAGGAGGTCCCTGCGAGGATCCTCTCGTCGAGCGTGACGTCCAGTACCGACAGCGAGGGTGGCACGAGCTACATGCCGCGCGTCACCTACGAGTACCGCGTCGCGGGGCAGACCTACACCAGCGACCAGTACGCCTACACGCTCTGGAGCACGTCGGATCGCGACGCTGCCAGCGGCATCGTCGACGAGCATCCGACGGGCTCGGCAGCGACCGCCCACGTCGACCCGAACGACCCGACCGAGGCCGTCCTCGACGTGTCGGGGGACGCATTCCCGAAGCTGATCCTCCTGTTCCTGACGCCGTTCCACTGCGTCGGGATCTTCCTCCTCGGCGCGTTCGTCCACAGCTTCCGTCGGCGCCGCTGGACGCCGGAGGAGACCGCGCGGGACCGCTTCGTCCACGTCGACGACGACGCGCGCTTCGTCATGAAGCGTCCGCGGGCGAGCGCGCTGTCGGTGTTCCTCGGCACGCTGCTGGTCACGAGCTTCGTGTCGATCTTCGCGCTCGCGTTCGGGTACGGGATGGCCGGCTCCTCGTTCCTCGTCCTTCCGGTGGGGGTGGTCCTCGTCTCCGCGTCGCTCTGGATGGCGCTCTGGCACCGCTCCCGCGGACGGTCGCCGGAGAACTTCCTGTTCGTCGACCGGCGCCGCGGCCTGTTCTCCTACCCCGCCGACGAGCTGGGCGAGCGCCTCGACGCCATCGAGGGTCTCCAGATCCACACGGCCGGGACCGGGATGACGGTGAACGACGAGCCGATCCTCCGGCACACGTTCGAGGTCGTCGTCGACGGCCGAAGCCAGGACGTCTTCCGGCACCGCGGCCCGCGCCGCGACGGGCCGACGATCGAGACCCTCCTGCGGGACGTGCTGGGCGTCCCGGCGGACGACGACGCGGCCGTGTCCGAGCGCGCCGCCTGAGCGACGGGCGCGTCCGCGCTGGGACCCCGTAGCATGCGTGCATGCTTCGAGTCCTCCTCGCCGCGTGCGCCCTGCCCCTCGTCCAAGCCCAGGAGCAGGACCAGGAGTCCGGTCCCGATCGGCCCAACGTGCTGTTCGTCCTTGCGGACGACCTCGGCTGGATGGACGTCGGGTTCAACAACCCGCACACGTTCTACGACACGCCGTCGATCGACCGGATCGCCGCCGAGGGCATGCGCTTCACGGCCGCGTACGCCGCGTGCCCGGTGTGCAGCCCGACGCGCGCGAGCATCATGACCGGCCGCCACCCCGCGCGGCTGCACACGACCGACTACTTCGGCGCGCCGCAGCCCGACTCGATCCTCGCGGCCGCACGCGCGGGCAAGAAGCGCCTCGGTCGCTTCCAGCGCCACCCGCTCCTCCCCGCTCCGTACGTCGATCGGCTCGTGCACGAGGAGGTCACGCTCGCCGAGGTCCTGCGCGAGCGCGGCTACGCGACGTTCTTCGCGGGCAAGTGGCACCTGGGCGGCGAGGGCTTCGATCCGACGACGCAGGGTTTCGACGTCAACGTCGCCGGCCACCACCGCGGCGGACCGTACGGCCGAGGGAAGTACTTCCACCCGTTCGACATGCCGGGCCTGGACTCCGAGGAGGGCGACCACCTCCCCGCCCGGCTCGCCGAGGAGGCGTGCGCGTTCATCGAGAGCCACGCGGACGAGCCGTGGCTGTGCTACCTGAGCTTCTACTCGGTCCACACGCCGCTCATGGGGCGCGACGACCTCGTGGAGAAGTACGAAAGGAAGCGCCAGGGCCTCGGACTGGAGGCGCAGTGGGGCAAGGAAGGGCCGCGCAAGGTGCGGCTGGTTCAGGAACACGCGGTGTACGCCGCGATGGTCGCCGCCATGGACGAGGCCGTCGGCGAGGTGCTCGGCGCGCTCGACCGGCTCGGCCTCGCGGACGACACGATCGTCGTGTTCTTCTCGGACAACGGCGGGCTGTCGACGAGCGAGGGGCACCCCACGAGCAACCTGCCGCTGCGTGCCGGCAAGGGCTGGCTCTACGAGGGCGGCGTGCGGGAGCCCTGCGCCGTGCGCTGGCCCGGGCGGGTCGAGGCAGGGACGAGCTGCGACGTCCCGATCCAGTCGATCGATTTCCTGCCGACGCTCGCAACGGCGACCGGCGCGCGGTTGGACCCCGACCGGCCGGTCGACGGCGTCGACATCCTCCCGGTCCTGGCGGGCGCGGGCGACCTCCCCGCGCGCGCGCTCCACTGGCACTACCCGCACCACGGGAACCAGGGCGGCTCGCCGGGCGGCGCGATCCTGGACGGCGGCTGGAAGTGGATCGAGTTCTTCGGAGAGGGCGCGCCTGGCGAGCTCTACCGGCTCGGCGACGATCCAGGCGAGGCGCGCGACCTCGCCGCGGACGAGCCGGAGCGCGCTGCGCGCATGCGTCGCGACCTGGCCGCCTGGCGGGAGAGCGTCGATGCGACCATGCCCGCGCCCAATCCGCTCATTGGCGAGGATCCGGCTGGCGGCCGCTGAGGATCTTCACCGGGCGTCCGTCGGTCTTCGACCGGCCGGCCGTTGCGGACCCCGGGGGGCGCCCTATCCTTCGCGTTGCCCGACGTGCGTCCGCTACCCCCGGCGGACGCGTCCGATCCCCGCACACGTCTCACGAATCGCACCGGCCCCCGACCGGGAGAGCCCCACCCCCATGGCCTCGTTCGAAGCGGAGCTCGACTCCGGCAGCAACATCGTCCAGGTCGTCGTCACGGAGGACGACGGGAGCGAGCACGACTACCAGTTCGACTTCGACCCGCGCACCGGGCGCTGGGAGTTCAGCGAGCGCGACCTCCTGGAGCGCGACTTCGGTGAGGAGTGGGTCGAGGACCTCGAGACGGAGATCGAGCGCCTCATCGAGAAGGGCGTCGAGAGCGACGACGCCGAAGAGGAAGAGTGAAGGACCCCGAGTCGCTGCGTGATTCCGCGGCCGAGGACCTCGCTGGCGGCGGCGTCGACCGGCGGTTCCGAAGGGTCTTCCTGATCGTCCTCGATTCGCTCGGCGTCGGCGCGATGCCGGACGCGGACGCGTTCGGTGACGCGGGCGCGCACACGCTGGACCACATCTGCGAGGCCGCCGGCGCGCCGGACGCGCCGCGCCTGCTGTCGCTCGGGCTCGGGAACATCGAGGGCGTCGACCGGTTCCCCGCCGCCGTCGTGCCCGAGGCCGCCTTCGGCCGGATGTCCGAGGCCAGCGCCGGCAAGGACACGACGACCGGGCACTGGGAGATGGCGGGCGTTCCGCTCGACCGTGCTTTCCCGACGTTCCCCGACGGCTTCGACGACGCGCTCCTCGGCGAGATCGCGGAGCGCTGCGGCCTCGACGGGTGGCTGTGCAACGAGCCCGCGTCCGGCACCGAGGTGATCGAGCGGCTCGGCCCCGAGAGCGTCGCCACCGGGAGACCGATCGTCTACACGAGCGCGGACTCGGTCTTCCAGGTCGCCGCGCACGAGGAGCACTTCGGCCTCCAGCGCCTCTACGAGGTCTGCGAGGTCGCGCGCGAGCTCACGGTCGAGATGGGCCTCGCACGGGTCATCGCGCGCCCGTTCGTCGATTCCGAGCAAGGGGCAGAGCCAGGCGCCCGCACGCGCTTCGCACGCACGTACAACCGCCGCGACTACTCGCTCACGCCGCCGCGTCCGACGGTCCTCGACGCGCTCAAGGAGGCCGGCGTCCCCGTCGTCGGGATCGGCAAGATCGAGGACATCTTCGCCGGGCTCGGACTGACGCGCGCGATCCACACGGAGGGCAACGCCCACGGCATGGCGCACACGCGCCGCAGCGTGAAGGACCTCGCGGGCGGGCTCGTCTTCGTCAACCTCGTCGACTTCGACATGCTCTACGGCCATCGCCGCGACCCGGCGGGCTACCGGACGGCGATCGAGGAGTTCGACCGCGCGCTCGGCGAGCTGGAGCACGACCGGCGCGACGACGACATCTTCATCCTCACCGCAGACCACGGGAACGATCCCACGAAGTCCGAGCACACCGATCACACGCGCGAGTACGTGCCGCTGATCGTGTACGGCACCCAGCTCACCGGAGGCGTGGCGCTCGGAACGCGGTCGACGTTCGCCGACATCGGCGCGACGGTCGCCGACGTCTTCGGCGTCGCCTACGACGGCGCGGGGACGTCGTTCCTCGCCGACGTCGTCGCCTGAGGGTCACCGGCCTTGACCGACGACGGCACCATCCTCCGCGAGCTCTTGCGCACGAAGCGCGACGGAGGCCCGCTGTCGGCCGAGGAGTGCGAGTGGTTCCTGGAGCGCGTCGCGTCGGACTCGATCGACGACGCCTCGCAGGCGGCGCTGCTGGCGTCGATCTGGTTCCGCGGGATGGAGCCGGACGAGCTCGCCGCGTGGACGCGCTCGATGGTCGACACCGGCGCGACGCTCGACCTGTCCGGGTTCGATGCTCCGTGCGTCGACAAGCACTCGACCGGCGGCGTCGGGGACAAGGTCTCGCTGCCGCTCGCTCCGGCGCTCGCGGCGATGGACTGCGTCGTGCCGATGATCTCGGGGCGCGGCCTCGGCCACACGGGGGGGACGCTCGACAAGCTGGAGGCCGTGCCCGGCGTGCGGACGGGGCTCTCCGAGGACGAGATCCAGCGCGTTCTGCGCGAGGCGGGCTGCGTGATCTGCGCCCAGACGCGCGAGATCGCGCCCGCCGACCGACGCCTGTACGCGCTGCGCGATCGCGTGGAGCTCGTCGAGTCGATCCCCCTCATCGCGAGCTCGATCGTGTCCAAGAAGGCCGCCGAGGGCATCGACGCGCTCGTGCTCGACGTCAAGGCGGGCAGCGGCGCGTTCCTCGTCGACCCCGATCGCGGGCGGGTCCTCGCGCGCACGATGGTCGATCTCGCCGGGGCGCTCGGCGTCAGGACGTCCGCGCGCATCACCTGGATGGGGCGTCCGCTCGGGCGCGCCGTCGGGCACGCGCTGGAGATCGAGGAAACGCGCGCGACGCTGCGCGGCGAGGGGCCCGCCGACCTCGTCGAGATCACCTGCGCCTTCGGGGCGGACCTCGTGGCGCTCGCGCGCGGCGGTGAGCGCGACCCGTCGGCCGTGGCGGACGTCCTCGCGTCCGGCGAGGGGCTGGAGCGCTTCGAGCGCATGCTCCGCGCCCAGGGCGGGAACGGCGAGGCGCTCCCGGCCGCCCCGGACGTCGCCGAGCTGCGCGCGCCGGCCTCCGGCACGCTGGCCTTCGACGACGTGCGGGAGGTCGGCCTCGCCGTCCGGGCACTCGGCGGCGGTCGCGCGGCCGCAGCGGATACGATCGACCCTGCGGTCGGGCTCGTCTGGCGCCGCGTCGCCGGTGAGCACGTCGACGCCGGGGACGTGCTCGCCGAAGTGCACCATCGGGGCGGGCGCGGCCTCGAAGAGGCCCTCGCGCGCCTGGAGCGCTCGCTCCACCGCGACGAGTCCCATTCCTCAGAGTCGCCGCCGCGCGAGCCGCCGCTGCTGCTCGAGCTCATCCCCCCGGTAGGCCCCACGCGTTCATGACGATCCTCCGCGCCCTCCTGGGCCTCGCGTTCTTCTGCGCCATCGCGTGGCTGCTGTCCTCGGATCGCAAGCGCGTGCGGCCGCGCATCGTGCTCGGAGGGATCGGGCTCCAGATCCTGCTGGCGCTCCTCATCCTCCAGACCGGGCCCGGGCGCCAGGCGCTGAACGCGCTCTCGACCTTCGCGACGACCGTGCTCGGCTTCGGCCAGGACGGCGCGCGCATGGTGTTCGGGACGCTCCTGACCGGCTTCGGCGTCGGGCCCGATCCGACGGCGGAGCCCGGGTCGATGGAGTTCTACGCAGACTTCCCGGGGCACCTCCCGCCCGAGGTCCAGCAGTACGCGGCGCCGGTCTCGTTCGCGTTCGGCGCGCTGACGACGATCATCTACTTCTCCGCGCTGATGGCGATCCTCTACCACCTGGGGATCGTCCAGTTCTTCGTCCGCATCCTCGCGAACCTCATGCGCGCGACGCTGCGCGTGTCGGGCGCGGAGTCGCTCGCGATGGCCGCGAACGTCTTCGTCGGTCAGACCGAGGCGCCGCTCGTCGTCCGGCCGTACATCTCGAAGATGACGCGGTCCGAGCTCATGGCGCTCATGACGGGTGGCTTCGCGACGATCGCGGGCTCCGTGCTCGCGGTGTACGTCGGCCTGCTCGGTGAGGAGTACGCCGGCCACCTCCTGGCGGCGAGCTTCATGTCGGCGCCCGCGGCGTTCGTGCTGGCGAAGATCATGGTGCCGGAGACCGAGACGCCGCTGACCTCGGGCGGCGCCGCCCAGGCCGAGGTCGAGGAGGAGCGCCCCGCGAACGTCCTCGACGCCGCCGCCGCGGGGACGTCGGACGGCCTCAAGCTGTACCTGAACGTCGTCGCGATGCTCGTCGCGTTCGTCGCGATCGTCGGTCTGATCAACGCCGGCCTCGGCGTGCTCTCGGGAGGCGGTGACGACCCCCTGACGCTGCAGCGGCTCTTCGGCTACGTCTTCGCGCCCGTCGCGTGGATGATGGGCGTCGAGTGGGGCGACTGCATGAACTTCGGGACGCTGCTCGGCACCAAGGTCGCCGTGAACGAGTTCATCGCGTTCAGCGAGATGCAGGCGCTGGAGGGGACGCTGTCGCCGCGCAGCTACACGATGGCGGCGTATGCGCTCTGCGGTTTCGCGAACTTCGCGTCGGTCGGCATCCAGATCGGCGGCATCGGCGCTCTCGCCGAGGGGCGGCGCGCGGACCTGAGCCGGCTCGCGCTGCGCGCGATGCTCGGCGGCGCGTTCGCGTCGTGGATGACCGCGACGATCGCGGGGATGTTCCTGTGACGGGGTCGGCCCTGACGGCGACCTGGCGCGACCTCGCGACCGAGCTCGGTGCGGCGATCGACGCGCGCGGGGCGGCGAGGCCCGAGGTCGCGCTCGTCCTAGGCTCCGGCCTCGGCGCGTTCGCCGATTCGGTCGACGGCGGCGTGGCGATCGGCTTCGACGAGCTTCCGTCGATGCCGCGCAGCACCGTGCCGGGGCACGCCGGACGGTTCGTCCTCGGGCGCATCGACGGCGTTCCGGTCCTCTGCCAGCAGGGCCGCGTGCACCTCTACGAGGGCCATACCGCCGAGGTCGTCACGCGCGCCGCGCGGTCGTTCGCGGCGCTCGGCGCGCGGGCGCTCGTCCTGACGAACGCGGCGGGCGGGCTCGTCGCGGACTGGCCCGTGCCGTGCCTGATGCGCATCACGGACCACGTGAACATGCAGGGCGCGACCCCGCTCGCGAGCGGAGAGGGCCGCGCCGCCCGCGTGTACGACGCATCGGTCGGCGAGGCGATCGAAGCCGCGGCGCGCGAGGCCGGCGTGGACCTCCGCGCCGGCGTCTACGCGGGTCTCCCCGGTCCGAGCTACGAGACCCCGTCCGAGATCAGGATGCTCGCCGCGCTGCCCGCGCACGCCGTCGGGATGAGCACGGTCCTGGAGGCGATGGCGGCCGCCGCCGCGGGCGTCCGCGTCGGCGCGATCTCGTGCATCACGAATCCGGGCGCAGGGATCGCCGCCGCGCCGCTCGATCACGCCGAGGTCGTCGAGGCGGGCGCGAAGATCGCCGACGACTTCGCCCGGCTCCTGCGCGCGGTCGTCCGCGCCCTGTGAGCGGAGATCACTCGACGAGCGGCAGCACGACGGGCATCAGGTCATCCGCGACCTGCTGATGCCCGTCGACGTTGATGTGCAGGTCCTTGTACCAGTACAGCGGCTTCTCGGCGCTCCGGAACGACGGCCTCAGGTCGACGCACGTGATCCCCTGGGCGGCGCAGAACGCCAGCATCGCGTCGCCGAGCCGGTCGCTGAGGTCGATGCCGAACTCCTCTCCCTCGAGGACCTCGTCGGCCGCGGCCCGGTAGCGCTCGTACTGCACGGGCTGCGCCGCGAGCGCCGGGGGCAGGTAGGCGACCACGAGCTGGCCTCCCAGCTCTCGGGCGCGCTCGTCCATCCGCGCCAGGACCGCGTTGCCCGCACCGATCGCGTACTCGACGAGGTCCGGGTTGGCCTCGAAGAAACGGATCTGCTGGGTCTCCTGGGGGCGGGTCTGCCCGCTCCGCTCCCACGCGTCCTTCTTCTTCGGGTCGATCCGACCCGGTGATTTGAACGGACCGGCCTTCTCGAAGTAGCGCCGCAACTTCACGGCGGCCGCGAAGTCGTTCCCTCCGTAGACGGCGACGACGTAGAGGTCCGGGGAGAGTTCGGCCGTGAGCTCGAGCATCCCCAGGTAGTTGTAGAACGTCGTCCCGCCCACGCCGGCGTTGATGACGTCCACCGCGCGCGGAGAGAGCGCCTCTCCGAGCTGCGCCTCCAGGCGGTTGGCGAACGACTCGGGGTTCGAGACGACGCCGTCCGTGTGCGAGTCGCCCAGCACGACGATCCGCACGTCGACGCCGGTCGTCTTCACGTCCTCGTCCTCGTAGAAGCCCGAGGAGTTCGTCTTCACGCGGTACTTGCCTTCGGGGTGCTCGGCCCACTTGCGCATCGAGTCCCAGTTCGGGGTGCGGACCATGTACGCGAGTTCGTCGTACTCCGAGGTACCCCGGCCGATCCCCGGGAAGAACCGCTTGGCGGTCTCCTCGTCCATCGGCCGCAGGATCAGCTCGGGGGCGGCGCTCGCGCCCCCCGACGCGACGCCGTCCTTTCCCTGGCCGGAGGCCTCCTCGGCGAGCAGCTTCGAGAGCTCCTTGGTCGTATCGACCACCAGGACCGGCTCCTCCTCCGACGAGCGGACGTACGAGCGGACGAGCGGCGCGGCGACGGCGGCCGTCACCAGCGTCGAGAGCGTGGCGAGCGCGAGCCTGCGTCGTTGAGGTGTCAGTCCCATTTCCGCGAAAGAGTACGGACCTCGACCGCCGCGGGTCGCCTTCGGGCCGATTCCGTCTGGACCACGTGGCCCAGGACGATAGCGTCGGGCGCATGTTCAGCCACCTGCGCGAGGACTGGCCCTGGATCGTCGTTCCGTTCCTGGTGGTCTCCGCCGTCGCCGTCGCGACCGCGATCGCGCTCACGTCGGGCGGTGACGCGCCGACGTTCGTCTACGACCTGTGATCGGGCGCCCGTTCCGGCCGGCCTGACCCCTCGACGGGTCGCGGCCGGGTACGACACCATGGGGGAATGCGGCGCGCTCGCCTCACCTCCCCCGCTGCCCTGGTCCTCGCCGCGCTCGCCGCACTGATCGCGGTCTCGTGGATCGGCTCGCTCCTGGGCCGTGAGCTCCAGCGGCCTCCGCTCGAGCCCGCGGGTCCGACCGAGCAGCCGCCGCTGCACGTTCAGGTCGACCTGGCCGAGCCGGAGCAGGAGGAAGCGGAGTCGAGCCGCGCACCGTTCACCGTCCCGACGCGGACGGCGGCCGTCAGCGGGCCGCGGCGCGTCGCCGCGATCGAGGGTTCGGTCGTCGTGCGCGGTGCCGACGGCGTGGCGCGCGCAGCAGGAGCAGGCACCATCCGCGTCTCGGTCTGGCAGGGGGAGAGCGGGCGTCTTCTGACGATTCCGATCGAGGCGGGCCGCTTCGCGCTGGAGCTGGAGGCGATCGAGGGTGGCGGTCACCGAACGCTCGACGGTCGCTTCCGGTTCCCGGCAGGCGCGGGCGCGATCACGACGAAGCTCGGCTTCCCGAGGCTCCAGGGGGTGGGCGCGGTTCGCTCCGCGCGGTCCGAGGCGGCGAGGCAGGTACTGAAGGAGAGCCACGCCTTTGGCGCGACGGACGTTGTCGTCGAGGTGCGGCAGCTCCCCGAGGTGCTCTTGAACGTCGTCGACGCTGCGACCGGTCTCCACCTCGACGGCGTCGAGGTCCTCGCGTTCGACCAGGGGCTCGCCACGAAGGCGCGCCATCCCGCCGGCGAGGCGACGACGAGCCTGGTGCTCGGCGGTACGAGCCCCGTGTCGATCCGGATCCCGAGTGCGAGCCGGATCGCGGGCCACGACGAGATCACCTGTCTCGTGCGAAGCGCCGGGCACGCGTGGACGCGGATTCGGCTCGACGTCACGCACGGCGGCGAGCGGACGATCGAGCTCGGTCCGGCGGCCGACCTGGAGGTCGAGATCCTCGGCAAGCCCGCCGCCGACGCCAGGCTGCGGCTTCGAGAAGGGGGGCAGGCGGCGCCTGTCAGCGACCGGCGCCACTTCAAGAAGCGCTGGGTCCAGTACCGCTATCTCGCGCCGGGCGCCTACGACGTCTCTCTCGAGATCGGACGCTGGGCCACGAATTCGATCGTCCTCGCGAGCGGCACGGTCGACCTCGTCGCCGGCGAGACGGCGCGGATCACGCTCACCGCCAACGAGGCGAAGGACGCAGCCAGTGCGTCGGCTTCGGGCGTGCTCGTGCTCCCGCCCGCGTGGGGGATCGACCGTCCGCGCGTCTCCTTCCGCCTGCTCGGTCCTGAGCGCGAGGGGCCGCCGCGGCGCGCTCTCGTCCTCCCCGAAGACGTGCGGCTCGTCGATGGCGCGGACGACACCTACGCCTTCGAGGTCGGCCCGCTCCAGACCGGTCGCTACTCCATGATGCTCGGCGAGCTCTGGTTCGCGGCGGCCTTCGACCTCGGTCCGGAGGGGCGCGACGATCTGAGGATCGAGGTGCCACCTCCCGTCGACGTCCAGGTCTCCGTCCTCGACGTCGAGACGGGCCGCGTCGCCGACGTGTCCCGCGTCACCTGGATGCCCGCCCCGCCGGAAGGCACCAGTAGCGGTCGCCTCCACGTCGTCGAGCGCGAACCGGGGAGCGACCGCTTCCACCTGCGGGTCCCGGAGGGTTCGATCCAGCTCTGGGTCAACGATCCGACGCACTCGAGAGTCCTGGAGACGTTCGCCGTGCGCGAGGGCACGCAGCTGACCGTCGAGACGCGCGCGGTCGCCAGCGCGACGGTCGAGCTCCGGGACGGTCAGGTCACGATCCCGTGGCCCGAGAACGTCGACGTCAGCGTCCGTCCGGTCGATGGGACGGGTGAGGCGCGGTCGAGCGGTCGAACTCGGGGCCGACGATGGGTGGAGGTCGACGAGCCCGGACGCTACCGGCTCGCAATCCCGGACGTGGCGGGCTTCCTCCCCGGTCAGCTCGTCGAGGTCGACTTCGTCAAGGGCGAGCGGAGGGAGGTGGTCGTCCCGCTCGTCCGCGCGCGCTGACGCGCTCGTCGGTGCCGGCTCGTACGGACTGCGTTCCGGCTCTGCATGCGCCATGCACGGTTCGGATCCCTCTCACGGAGGACGCCTAGACTCGCGCCATGGGATCCACGCTCGCCCGCCTGCTTGCCCTGGTCGTCCTGGTCGCGCTGATCGCGGCCGTCCCCCTCTACCTCCGCACCGGCGGCAGCGAGGACGACCCGGGCCATGTGCCCGACACTCCCCCCGCCGTCGCCGACGGGCCTGCGGTCGAGCCTGCGGCCGAACCGTCGCCCGAGGAGGCCCCTTCCGAGCCGGTCGCGCTCGCCCCGTCCGAGGCGCCAGCGCCCGAGCGCACCGCCGTCCTCCACGAGGTCCCGGACGACGTCGCGGAGGGGCGCTGCGTCCTCACCGGCCTGGTGCGCGGTCCCGACGGCGCGCCGCTGGAGGGTGTGCTGTGCCGCGTCGGCGCGAAGAAGCGCTGGCGGAAGGGCAGCGAGCCCGTCGAGTTCGATGCGTTCGGCATCGCGGGAGTGCCGAACTGGGTCGGCTACGAGTCGGCCACCGACGCGAACGGACGCTTCCTCCTCGACGTGCCCGTGCCGACCGCGCGCTGGGTCGAGCTGTTCGTCGACGGAGGGCGCTTCCTCAGCGTCGTGTCGCTGGAGTTCGGCAAGGGGCGGGGGCGGCTCGAGCCGCTGGCCGAGGGGCTGCGCGAGGTCGACGACCTGAGCCTCACGGAATGCGGCGCGGTCTCGGGCGTCGTCGTGACGGCGAGCGGGGAGCCGGTGGAGGAGGCGCGCGTGAACCTTGCCCCGGCGAGCGGCGAGACCCGCCGACTCGACGCCGATGCCGACGGTCTGTTCGATCGCGCTCACCTGGCGCCGGGCACGTGGAGCGTTCACGCGACCGCGCCCGGGATGCTGGACTCGCTGCCGGTGGAGGCAGAGATCGTCGCCGGGGCAGACCTGACCGACGTACGGCTCGAGGTCGCTCTGGCCCCCGTCGTCACCGGCCGCGTCGTCACGCCCGACCAGTCGCCCGTCGAGGACGCCGTCGTGACCGCGAACGTCGCGCCGGGCGCGCGGGGCAACAAGTCGGCCCGCACGAAGACCGACGGGGACGGAGCCTTCGAGCTCGTGCTCCCCTCGCTCGGCGAGTTCGACGTCTCGTGCGCTCATCCGGAGCATCGCCCGGCCTCGTCGCCACTGCGCCTGTCCGGCGCCCAGGAGGGCGTCACGCTCGTGCTGAAGCCGCTCGCTCGCGTCCACGTCACGGCGGTCGACGCGGAGACCGGCGAGCCGCTCGAGCGCTTCGGCGTCCTGAAGGTCGCCGACGGCGGGTCGAAGGCCGCGAACCCCGAGTACGCGCGCAGGGCGAAGCCGAGGATCAAGAAGGTCCGCAGCGGGTACGAGGAGGTTTTCGGACGGGCGGGGCGCGATCTCCTGATCGTCGCGGCGGACGGCTACTCGGACTGCTTCGCCGACCTGGCGGGCGCGACCTGGGTCGACGGGTACACGCGACCGGAGGTCAGCCCCGCGCTCTCGAAGGCACCGGGCGCGGAGGCGATCGTCCAGACGATCGAGATGTCGCGCGGCGGGTCCGTCCAGGGCCGACTGCTCGCGGGCGGCGCTCCCGTGTCCGCCGAGGTGTCGCTGCGCCGCGCCCCGGACGCGGACAACCTCTTCGTGCAGATCCGCGGCCGGCAGCGCCGCGTCACGGTCGAGTCCGACGCCGACACCGGCGGGTTCGCGTTCGAGGGGCTCACCGCGGGCACGTATCGCCTCTACTCGGCGGCGGAGGGCGGCTCCGTGTCGGTCGCCTCCGTCGAGGTCGAGATGGGGGAGACGACCGACCTCGGCGACCTGGAGCTCGCGGCCAGCGGCGCGATCGTGGGCACGGTGCTGCTCCCGGTCGAGGTCGATCCGAAGGGCCTCACGATCGAGGTCGCCGACGTCGTCGGGATCGAGCCCGCGCGGCTCCAGGAGGACCTCTCGTTCCGCATCGAGGGCGTCCCGGCGGGCCTGCGGACGATCCGCCAGGGCGCGCTGCGGCAGGACTTCATGATGGGCGGTGACACCGAGGTCAACGTCCCCGCCGGCGGCGAGGTCCAGGTGACGCTCGATCTCACGACGTACCGCATCGTCCCCGTCTCCCTGCAGATCGAGCTCGACGGTGAGCCGGTCCCTGGCATCGAGGTCCGACTGGTCGACGAGGACTTCTGGCCGGACCGGCGCATCCCCGACTTCACCGAGGAGGTCGAGGCGTACGTCGGGCGGACGGACGCGGAGGGCCGGCTCTCCGCTTACGGCCGGGCGACGGGTCGGCGGATCCCCGTGCTGCACATCGACACCTGGTCCGTGATCGCGCACCCGACGGCGCGCCTCGACTTCGGGCTCGGCCAGCCGATCGACGAGCGCGTCGCGTTCGAGACCGCTTCGGCGACCGTGGTCCTGCCGGACGACGTGGCGCTCCCAGAGGACGGGAGCCTCCGCATCGCGTTCGTCTCCCGCGAGGACGAGCGCATCCGATCGTCGATCACGATCGGCTTCGACGGCGGTGACGTCGACGAGGCGTTCGGCGCGCAGCACGACGCGAGCGCGCGGAGCTGGACCCTCGACCGCATCGCGCCCGGCGACTGGAGGATCGTCGCGACGCTCTTCGGCGAGCGGATTGCGCCGAGCCGGATCGGGGACCCCGACGACGCCGTCTTCGGCGCGTCCTCGGACGATCGCCGCGTCTTCGAGGGCGAGGTCACGCTCGAAGGCGGCGGCCGGACGCGCGTCGAGCTCAGTCCTCGGTGAGGCCCTTCACCGACGAGGCCGCGAGCGCGTAGAGCGCCACGCCCACCGCGAACACCGCCTCGAAGCCGAAGTTGATCGACACGATCACCGCGACGATCGACCCGACGACGGTCGTCGCCGCGTTGGCCGCCCACGCCCACGGGACGATCGCGGGCCAGCGGCGCTCCAGCGACGCGATCCCGTGCGCGAACGGGACGCCCAGCAGCAGCCCGACCGGCGCCACGACCGCTCCCGCGACTGCGAAGCGCGCGAGCGCCGGCAGCGGCACCGCCCAGCGCGTCAGGTCCTCCGACGCGAACGCGAACGCGCCGAGCCAGACCGCGAGCCCCAGCGGGATCCACCACAGCCTGCGCGCGGGCGCGTCGGCCGAGAACGCGCCCCGCGACAGGAACGCGCCGGCGCCCGTGGCGAGCAGCATCACGAAGAGCGTCACCGTGAGCGAGTGCAGCGGGTGGCCGAGCAGCAGCACGAGCTTCTGCAGCAGCGCCACCTGCAGAACGATGTAGCCCGCGCCGATCGACCCGAAGTAGCCGAAGGCGGGCAGCGCGCGGCGGCGGGCGCCGCTCTCGGCGCGCGACGCGAAGCGGAGCGTCGGGACGAGCAGCAGCAGCGCGAGGGCGACGCCGAGCACCAGCTGGCCCAGCAGGAACAGCGGGTTGCCCTGGGTCACGACCATCGGCGTGTCGAGGTCGGCGCGCGCGCGGCCCAGGTCGTTCCAGCGGTGGAAGTGGAAGAAGTACGGCCGGTCGTCGCTGACGGGGAAGAGGTCGAACGGCGCGGCCGCGAGAATCGCGTCGGGGTCGTCGCTGCGCACGAACGCCTGCAGCGGGCCGCCGACCGCGCGGCGCGGATGGACCGCGATCGGCGCGCCCGACTCGTCGAGGAACGCGTCGAGCCTCGCGACCTCTTCGTCCGTGAACGGCGAGCGCTTCATCAGCATCGCCATGTACGCGCCGGCGGGCACGCACGCCACGCACTCGTCGAACCGGCCCGCGCCGAGCTCGGCGTGCACCGAGCGCAGCGTCGCGAGCAGGCGCAGGCCCTCGACGTCCCCGCTGAACCTCGTGATCTGCAGCGCGCCGTCGGGCTCGACCAGCGCGACCATGTCACGCACCGCGTCGCGGGTGTACAGGAAGTTCTCGGCGAGCATGTAGGCGCCGCTCTGCAGCGCCGTCCACGTGTCGATCGCCGACATCTGGACGAGGTCGTACGTGCTCGCCTCGCGCAGGAGCGCGGCGCGCCCCTCGGTGTGCACGATCTCGACCCCGGGATCGTCCAGCAGCCCGCGCGACCAGTCGGCGAACAGGCCCGTGTGCAGATCGATGATCGCGCGGTTCAGCTCGATCGCCCGGATCCGCTTCGCACCGACGGCCTTGGCGGCCCACAGGTCGTCGCCCCCGCCCGCGCCGATGATGAAGACCTCCTCCGGGCGAATGACGCGCGAGGCGAGCGCGTAGAGGCTGAGCTGGAGGCCCTCCAGCGCCTCCGGGGTGCCCGTGTAGTCGTGCACGTACGTCCCTGCCGAGCCGTCCTGCATGATGAACGCCTGGTCCTCGGGGCGCGGCATCGGGACGTTCGGCGGGCGCAGGAACAGGTTGCGATCGTCCGGCGCGACGGCGTCGACGTCGACGCGGCTGAGCGCGCTCCAGCGCGACGCGATGCGCTCCCGCCCGGCGAGGAAGACCGACTCCTCGGTGAGCTGCAGCTCGGTCTTGCTCGGCACCGGGAAGCGCGCGTCGACGAACGGGCCCGCGGCGACCGCGAGGACGGCGGCGGCGATGAGCGCGCCCCGGCGCGCCGGCACGGCGGCGAGCACCGCGGCCCCGGCGAGCGCGAGCGCCGTCG
>JBCDGE010000061.1:0-45982 GCA_038757895.1 Planctomycetota bacterium
GGTGCGCGGCACGACCCTGCGGCTCGGCGGCATCTACGGGCCAGGCAGGACGTTCCTGATCGACTCCGTGCGTGGCGGCAGGGCGACCTACCCGACGGACGCCCCGGCGTGGACCAACCGTATCCACCGCGACGACGCGGCGCGCGCGATGCTCCACGTTCTCCAGATCGACGAGCCGCCGCCGGCGCTCTGCGTCGTCGATCGCGAGCCGACCGAGCGTCGCGTCGTGCTGGAGTGGCTCGCGGAGCGCCTCGACGCACCGCCTCCTCAGCCCGCGACCGGCGGCGCGCAGCGCATGGGCGTCGGCGACAAGCGCGTCCGTTCCGACGCGCTCGTGGCGAGCGGATTCGTGCACACGTACCCCTCGTTCCGCGAGGGCTACGCGGCGGTGCTCGCGCACTGATCACCCCCGGCGCGGGTCCTCGACGTACGCTGGGGAGATGCCCCGAGCCTGCCGACTCGTACTTCGTGGCGCTGCGCTGGTCAGCCTCCTCGTCCTCGTTCTCCAGCGACCCGCCATGGCGCAGGACCAGGAGGGTGGGACGTGGTTCGCGTTCCAGGCCTACGGGAACCCGGGATCGTCCGAACAGCTCAAGAGGCGCTGGAAGTGGTGGTTCGACACGCAAGGGCGCTTCTTCGAGCGCAACGCGGACAACGTGGGCGTCGTGCGCCCGGGGATCGGATACACGCTCAGCGACAGGTCCACGGTCTGGATGGGGTACGCGCTGCTCCGCAGCTTTCCGCAGCAGGCCGGTCCGTTCAACGAGCACCGGTTCTGGCAGCAGTACACGTGGGAAGAGCGGAACGGCTTCAAGACCCTGTTCGCCCAGTCCCGGCTCGAGCAGCGTTTCGACGACAGGGGTGACGACGTCGGCTGGCGCTTCAGGCAGTTCTTCCGCTGGACGACTCCGATCGTCGGCGACCAGCCCTGGAACCAGAACTGGAGCCTCCGCGTCTGGAACGAGCTCTTCTTCGATCTCAACGAGACCGACTGGGGGCAGGACCCGGGGCTGAGCGAGAACCGCTTCTTCGCCGGGTTCGGGTTCCACCCGGATCCCGAGAACGACCTGACGCTCGAGATCGGCTACGTGAACCAGCTGCTGCGCCGCGAGGACACGGACGACGGAATGAACCACATCATCGGGACGACGCTGCTCTGGACTCGTTGAGCCCCGCGCACCCGAGTAGTCTGGTCGGATGCTGCGCAGTCCCCTCCGCTGCGCGCGCGGTCTCGTCGTCCTTGCGATCCTTGGCCTCGCGCTCGAACGTCCCCTCTCGGCCCAGGATCAGCAGGGCGGCGCGTGGTTCGCGTTCGCAGGCGCCGGGAGCTTCGACTACCCCAGGCGCGCGAGTCCCTGGCGCTGGTGGCTCGACGTCCACGCGCGCTTCTTCGAGCGCAGCGCCTTCGACACCAGCATCGTCAGGCCCGGCGTCGGCTACCACCTCGGCGGAGGCTCGACGCTCTGGGCGGGCTACGCGTGGATTCGGTCCGATCCGAGGGACGTGGCCGCGTTCGACGAGCACCGGATCTGGCAGCAGTACACGTGGGGCGAGAAGTCGGACGTCGGGAGCCTCTTCGCGCGGACGCGCCTGGAGCAGCGCTTCGACGACCGCGGCGGCGAGGTCGGCTGGCGGCTGCGCCAGTTCCTGCGCTGGACCAAGTACCTCCCGAGCACCAGGTCCTGGAGCCTCCGCGTCTGGAACGAGTTCTTCTTCGACCTGAACCAGACCGACTGGGGCCAGGACCCGGGGCTGAGCCAGAATCGCTTCTTCGCCGGCCTCGGATGGCAGCCCGACCCCGACACGAACCTCGTGCTGGAGGTCGGCTACCTGAACCAGTTCCTCCGCCGCGAGGACGGCGAGGACGGCATGAACCACATCATCGGCACGACCCTCCTCTGGCTGCGGTAGTCAGCGCTCCAGCCGCTCGAGCAGCGCTTCGACCGTTTTCGGCTCGGCGTTCGATCGGTCCGTGATCGGGTCGGGCCCGTCCGCGGTGAGGTAGAGCCGCACGTCGCGCCACTCTCCGTCGCGCCGGCGCGCCAGGAGCCGATGCGTCCCGGTGCGCACCGTGGCCGCCTTCCCCCAGCGCGCGGTGACGGCGTCGCGCACGGACGGCGCCGTGCCGTCGAGGAGCGGCCGCAGCGACACGCCGTCGAGTTCGTGCGAGGTCCGTCGGTCCTCCAGGCCGCAGAGGTCGACGAGCGTCGGATAGAGGTCGAGCGTGGCGACGAGCGACGCGGTGCGCGACCCGGCGCGCGTCACGCCGGGCGCGCGCACCATCAGCACGCTCCGGAGCGAGCGATCGAGCAGCGTGTGCTTGCCCCAGATCCCCGAGTCGCCGAGGTGCCAGCCGTGGTCGCCCCAGACGACGACGATGGTGTTCTTCGCGAGGCCCGTCTCTTCCAGCGCACCGAGCACGACGCCCACCTGTCGGTCGACGTAGCGCACGCACGCGAGATAGGCCCGGCGAGCCTCGACGGCGTCCTCGCCGGCGCCGCGGTATCCCATGAACTCGCCGCTCCGCGAGTCGTACGGGCCCTCGAGCGGCTCTGGCCAGGGCGGCGGCGGCACCTCGACGCCCTCGAGCGCCGCGCGATCCGCGCGGGTCGCGACGAACGGCAGGTGCGGCTTGAAGAAGCCGACGCCGAGGAAGAACGGCCCGTCGCGCTCGGCCAGGTCCTTGAGCTGCTCGGTAGCAGCGCGCGCCATCAGGCCGTCGGGCAGCGCGTCGTCCGTCTCGGCGATGAACTCAAACACGCTGCGCGCGCCCGTTCCGTCCTCGCGGTGTCGGCCGCCGGCGTACGCGAAGAACGCACCCCAGCCGCGCTCCCACGGGCCGAACGGCGTCGCGAGCACGTCCCAGGCGTTCGGCAGTTCGTCGCGGCCGTCCCCGGAACCGTCGTACGCGAACACGCGGCCGTCGGGTGTGTGCGAGATCTTGCCGATGCAGACGGTGCGGTACCCGTTCCGGCGGAACAGCTCGGGCATCGTCTGCGCGCCGTCCAGCGCCTCCCTCGAGAGCGCGCGCTTCCCGCCGTAGAGGCTCGCGTTGCCGAGCCGGCCCGACCGGGCCGGGTCGCGGCCCGTCAGGAGCGCCGCCCGCGAGGGGCCGCACGACGGCGCCTGGACGTAGTGCTGTTCGAACACCATCGCCGTGTCCGCGAACGCGTCGAGCCGCGGGCTCCGCGCGTGCGGGACGCCGTAGCAGCCGAGGTCCGGCCGCAGGTCGTCGATGGCGATGAAGAGGACGTTGGGCGGCGGCGCGTCGTCGGTGACGTCCCCGAGGCCCGCGAACCGCGCCGCCGCCGCGACCTGAACGATCAATGCCGGAAGTGCCGCGCGCCCGAGAAGAGCATCGGCACGGTCCTGGCGTTGGCGGCCGCGACGACCTCCTCGTCGCGCACCGACCCGCCCGGCTGAATGATCGCGACGACGCCCGCGTCCATCGCCGCCTCGACGCCGTCCGGGAAGGGGAAGAACGCATCGCTCGCCAGGACGGAGCCCGACGCGCGGTCGCCCGCCTTGTGCGCGGCGATGCGGACCGAGTCGACCCGGCTCATCTGGCCGGCGCCGACGCCGACGACGGTCGAGTCCTGGGTCAGCACGATCGCGTTCGACTTGACGTGCTTGGCGATCCGGTTGGCGAACGCGAGCTCGGTGAGCTGTCCGGGCGTCGGCTGCGCCTCGCTGGCGACCTCGAACTCGACCTCGGCGTCGAGGTCGCGGTCCTGGACGAGGAAGCCGCCGGCGAGCTTCTTGACGTCGAGCTGGCCCTGCGACCGGCTCCCGGGCCCGAAGGCACCGCACGCGAGCAGACGAACGCTCTTCCCCCACCGCGGCTTGCGCGTCAGGAGCTCGAAGGCGTCGTCGTCGAAGTCGGGCGCGATGATCGCCTCGACGAATCGGTTGCCCTCGACGAGGAAGGTCGCGCTGGCGAGATCGACCGGGCGCGTGAACGCCAGGACGGACCCGAACGCGCTCAGCGGGTCGCCCGACCAGGCCCGCTCCAGCGCCTGGGCGATCGAGTCTCCCGTCGCGGCGCCGCACGGGTTCGTGTGCTTGATGACGGACACGAACGGCTCGTCGAACTCGTACGCCAGCGCCTGCGCCGCGTCGAGGTCGACGAGGTTGTTGTACGAGAGCGCCTTGCCGTTCAGCACCTCCGCGTGCGCGGCGCACGGCTCGGGGACGGGCTCCGTCCGGTAGAAGGCGGCATTCTGGTGCGGGTTCTCGCCGTAGCGCAGGTCGAGGACCTTCGCGCCGGTGAGGGTGTAGGTGTCGGGGAACCGCGCCTCGCCCTCCGCCGCGTCGTCTCCGTCGGCGGCGTCGGTCTCGAACATCCACGACGAGATCGCGGCGTCGTACGCCGCGGTCCGCGCGAAGGCGCGCTGGGCGAGCGATCGTCGGAACCCGCCCGACAGACCGCCGTCGCTCGTCTGCAGCTCGTCGAGGACCTCGCCGTACTGGGACGGCTCGGTGACGACCGCGACGAAGCGGTGGTTCTTGGCCGCAGACCGGACCATCGACGGACCGCCGATGTCGATCTGCTCGACGCATTCGTCGCGCGTCGCGTCGGCCTTCGCGATCGTCGACTCGAAGGGGTAGAGGTTGACGACGACGAGATCGATCGGGCTGATCGTGTGCTCGTCCATCGCGGCCGCGTGGTCGACGTTGTCGCGGACGGCGAGGATGCCCCCGTGGATCATGGGGTGGAGCGTTTTGATGCGCCCATCCATCATCTCGGGGAAGCCGGTATGGGCGCTGACCTCGACGACGGGGATGCCGGCGTCCTCCAGCGCGCGGTAGGTGCCGCCGGTGGAGAGGATCTCCACGCCGTAGTCGTGGAGCTGACGCGCGAAGCCCTCGAGCCCCGTCTTGTCGGAGACGGAGATCAGTGCGCGGTGAATCGGACGTGCCATGGGACTCCGGCCCACCCGGGCCTGGAGAAGGGGTTTGCGGGGGAAGGGGGGAAGGTCCCATCGTACCCCTCACGGATGGAATCGGACCCCCTGGGAGCTTCCTGGGGGGGCTTCCGGGGCACTCGCAGGGGGGGACGAGCGTGCCGTAGCGACGGTCTTATGAAATCTCGTAGCGATCTCGAGCGACCCCGATATTGTCGGAAAAGCGCGCGTTGGCCGCCTCCGCTCCGCGCGCACGGCTCCTTCTCCAGGCTCCTTCCCGCCCACCGCCCACCATGCGTACGCTGCCCGCCGGCCTCGTGGCCGGCTCTCTGTTCTGTGCCCTCGCTTCCGGCCAGCAGTTCGATCTCGTCGATGTGACCGGCCGTTGCGGCATCGACTTCGACGACTCGACGGGTCGCATGGGGATCGCCATCGGCGACTTCGACGATGACGGCTGTCAGGACGTGGCGATCTTCGGCGCGAACGACGAAACGCCGATCCTCTACCGCAACCAGGGCGCGCTGATCCGCGCCGGCAACGACGTCCCGTGGTTCCGGGACGTGACGGCGCAGTACTTCCCGCCGAACGACTTCGCGACCTCGCTCGGCGCGTTCGCGGACATGGACAACGACGGGGACCAGGACATCGTCGTCGTCCGCCGGGCGTACAGCCCCGTGCTCGGGGGGCCGGACGAGGCGACCGGCGCCATCGCGTACTACGAGAACCGGATCGACACGACCGGCCGGTTCGAGATGGGGACGAGCCCGCTCCGCGTGGCCTACTCGCCGGCGCGCGTCAGCACGCTCGCGCTCGTCGACCAGGACGGCGACTCGGACCTCGACGCGTTCATCGGCTACGGCGGCGTGAACGGCGACTTCTCCGATTCGAGGTGTTTCTACGTCCGCAACGACGGGCTGCCGAACCTCGTCGACGCCTCGGACACCTTCGGGCTGCCGCTCGCCTCGATCCCGCGTCTGCTCACGGCATCGTTCGCCGACTTCGACGGGGACATGCTTCCGGACCTGCACGGCGCGGTCGACTTCTACAGCGACCTGCACGCCAAGAACATGGGCGGCGGTTCCTTCCTCGACGTCACGCTCGCGGCGGGGACGACGAATCTGGGTGCCGACATGGGCCTCGCGATCGGGGACATCGACAACGACCTCGACCTCGACATCTACTCGACGAACATCAACTACGGGATCCTGTACGTGAACGACGGGACCGCGACGTTCACCGAGCAGTCCGCGGCGCGCGGGTGCCGCAGCTTCAACGGCCTCACCACGACGATCGGCTGGGGGACGAACTTCGTCGACCTCGACAACGACCGCGACCTGGACCTGACGATGGTCCCCGCGGGTCCCGGCGCCGGCCACGTGTGGCGCAACGACGGGACCGGGCACTTCGTCAAGGTGACGGCGGCGACGGGGATCGAGCTGCGGGGCTACGCGATCATCGACTTCGACCTCGACCGTGACGGCGACCAGGACCTGCTGTTCCTCGGGAACAACGACGACTTCACGCCTCGCATGTACCTGAACACGTCGTCGGCGGTGAACCACTGGCTCGTCGTCGAGCTGGAGGGGACGACGTCGAACCGCGACGCGATCGGAGCGCAGGTGATCGTCCGCACGCCCGAAGGGACCGAGCAGATGCGCGCGCTCATGGCCGGCCACAGCTACCGCGTCGGCACGCCGAAGACGATGCACTTCGGCCTCGGCGACGCGTCGACGGTCCAGGAGATCGAGGTGCGCTGGCCGAACGGCCAGGTGATGCGCCGCGGACCGTTCCCGGCCGACCGGTACGTGAAGTTCCGCGAGTGACGGCGGCGCTCGCCCTCGCAGCGCTGGCGGCGCTGGCAGGCCCGACGCAGGAGTCGGTCCAGCCGGCGCCGCTGTTCGTTCTGGAGGTCGACGCGCGGGTCGATCTCTGGTTCGAGGTGCGCGCCCACGCGCTCGATCGAGAGACGTCAGCGCCGGCGACGTACTCGGCCGCCGTCGAGGCGCTCCGCGAGGTCGGCCGGACGGTCGCGACGCCCCGCTTCGTCAGCCTGCTCGACGGCATCGCCCTGTCCGCGCCGGCGCACGCGCCGCTCGCGAACGCGTTCGAAGCACCGCTACGCCTCCCGCCGCGCGCGATCGCGCCCGGCTCCAGCGCCGACGAGGTCCTCGCCGCGGCGCGGGCGGCCGCCGCGGAGATCGACGCGCTGCTGCCGGCCTTCGAGGAGTCCGAGTGGCCCGCGCGCGCCCGCGCGCTCGAGGAGGCCCGCACGGCGATCGCCGAGGAGCTGCCCGCGGAGCTCGTCCCCGCCGTGCGCGACGACATCGAGCGCACGCTCGGGTTGGCCCCTTCCTCCGCACCCGTCCGGATGCACGGGGTCACGCGCATGCCGCCGCCCGGCGGCGTGACGCTGCGGACCGCGGGCGGCGAGCCTCGATGCGTCGTTCGGCTCACCGACCGGACGCCGACGCTGGCGACAGAGGTCGTGCTGCACGAGCTGCTCCACGCGCTCGTCGCGCGTCAGTCCAGGCCCCGCGACCTGTTTCGCGCCGTGTCGGCGGGCCTGCGAGCTGGAGAGATCGGGGACGAACGGTGGCGGACCAACGCCGTGCACACGCTGTACTTCCTGGCGGCGGGCGACCTCGTCCGGACCCACGTCGACCCCGAGCACGTCGACTACGGCGAGAGCGCGGGCGTCTACCGGCGCGCCGGGCGGCTCGCGTCGACCGCGCGGCCGCTCTGGGTCGAGTTCCGCGCAGGGAGGATCGATGGCGCGGCGTTCGCGGCCGCGGTCGTCGAGGCGTGGACGCCGATCGCCGGGTCCGAGGACGGCGACTGACCGCTCACCGGCGCCGGGCGCGCTCGTGCCCTTCGGGCGTGAGGCCGTAGCGACCCTCGCTCCGTTCGGTCGCCAGGCCGGCGCCGACGAGCTCGACGATCGCGCGGCGGGCCGCGCGCTGCCCCATGCGTGCGGCGCGGGCGAGGTCACCGAGCGTCGGGCCCGAGTGCCCGCCGCGCAGCAGCGTCGCGAGCTCCCGAAGGACGCGCCTGGTCTTCGTGTCGAGCTGGCGCCGCACGCTCCCGCGCTCCCACGTGCGCAGCGTCGCGCGGCCCGCGCGGCGCGTCGACGCTCCGTCGCGCACGTACGCGGTAGCGACGCCGTCGCGACCCGGCGCTAGCACGGGGCGATCGCCGCCTTCGGCCGCGGCGACGCGGCAGTGCACGAGGCGCCGATCGCGGAACGGCACGACGCTCACCTCGACGCGGACGGGCGGAGTCACGAGGGACTCGGCGATGCGTCGGAGCTCGGCGACCACCTCGCCGGTCGCTTCGACGCCGACCGTAGCGCCATCGTCGCGCACGCCGACCCAGAGGCTGCCGCCGACGCCGTTCGCAAAGGCCGAGAAGGTGCGCGCGATGCGTTCGGAGCGGGGCATGCGTTCCTTCCACTCGCTGGTCGGCCCCTCGGCGTCATAGGGCGGGCGGTCGTCGGCGGTCGGGGCGCTCACGGCACGAAGAGGATGCAGGACCGCGGCCCCGCGCGCGTCGCGACGTTCCCAAATCGAGGGTGCGCGGCCCCGCCACAGATGAGTCTTCGGTCAAGGGAACGTGGCACGCATCGAGACCCCCGCCGAAAGTGTGGACCCTCGCCGTTCGTCAACTATGTTGTGGCACCGATGGGGCGCGCGCGAACCAGCACGCTGGGTCGGCCAGGTCCAGGCCCACAGGGTCCAGGCCGGCTGCAGCAACCAGGGCGAGGGGGCCCGAGGCCGTCATGACGGTGTCGGTGCTCTCGCGGGACACGCTCGTACTCAACCGATCGTGGCTCGCCATCGCGACGACGCCAGTGCGCCACGCGCTCACGCTCGTCTTCACGGGAGCCGCCAGCGCCATCCAGCCGGAGACCTTCGAGGTCCACGCCTTCGACACCTGGGTGGAGCTGGACGTGCCCGACGGAGAGGACTCGATCGCGACCGTGGACATGGAGCTCCGCGTACCCGAGGTGATCGTCCTCCAGCGCTTCAGCGGGGTCCCGCGCCAGACGCTCCCGTTCACGCGCCGCAACCTCGTGCGCCGCGACGGTTCGAAGTGCCAGTACTGCGGCTGTCGCCCGGGCAACGCGGACCTGTCGATCGACCACGTGATCCCGCGCTCCGCCGGCGGCGGAACGTCGTGGGAGAACTGCGTGCTGGCGTGCGTGCGCTGCAACCGCCGCAAGGGCAACAAGCTGGCCCACGAGGTCGGCATGCGCCTGATCCGCGAGCCGCGCGCGCCGCAGTGGTCGCCGATCTTCGAGGTCGCGAACTCGCACAAGCGCGAGGCCTGGCGCCGGTTCCTGGCGGACCGGCACTGGGGCGCCGCCTCTTGAGCGTCCGCGCGAACCCGGTCCGGTTCACGCTGCTGCCGGCGCTCGGCGTGGCGGCCGCGGGCGCGTGGGCGATCCAGAGCCAGCTCTCGCTGCTGCTCCCGATGAGCTGGTGGCTGTCGATCAACCTGGTGACGTTCGTCGTGTGGTGGATCGACAAGCGCCGCGCGCGCCGCCAGGCGTTCCGCGTGCCGGAGTGGACGCTCCACCTGCTCTCGCTCGTCGGCGGCGGAGTCGGCGCGGTGACGGCGATGCGCACGCTGCGCCACAAGACGCTGAAGCCGGTGTTCCGCTACCTGCACCCGCTCCTCGCGATCGCCGGCGTCGCGGCGGTCGCGTGGGCGTGGAGCCGGTAGCGGAGGGTCAGTCGAAGACGATGTCCTCGACTCCGTCGGGGAGCGGCCAGGTGACGGTCGCGTTGCGGGTTGCCCGGGCCAGGTCATCCGGGTCCGCGATCCAAAAGGAGTACGTTCCACGACCCAGGCGAAGGTCGAGCCAACCGTCGACGTCGGTCGCGGGATCGGAGAGTCGGATCTCCCGAGGTGCCGAAGCGATGCGGATTCGCTTCTTCGCGATCGGCTCTCCGTCGATGATGAACCGCACAAGTCGTGACGTCAGGTCGAGGTCCAGCGCGAGGTCGAGCGCCTGGCCCGCTTCGGGGTCGACGGCGGGCGCGTGCGCGATCCACCCGTCGCCGCCGAACCAGAGTTCGTACCTGTCGGGCTCCAGCGTCACGGGATCGAGATCGTCCGCGGGTCCGGCGACGATCCTCGGCGACCCGCCTGCACGCCGCTGGAGCACCGCGGTCACGGGCTCCGACCCGAGTTCACTGGGCGCGAGGTCGATCTGGATCGTCGCCGGGGCCTGCGCCGGGTAGTCGAACGTCGCGGTGATCGTCTCTCCGTCGACGAGCTGGATCCCACCGACCTCGACGCCGCCCAAGAGCTCGCCGCTCGACGTCATGCCCCATCCTCCGCCGTGCAGGACGACGACTCTGGCGTGGCCCGACGCGACCGGCCCGAGCTCGAACCGCCCGTCGGCATCGATCTCCCCCTTGGCGGGGTTCGAGCCGTGCTGACCGGGGCGCCAGAGCAGGACGGACTTCCCGACGAGCTCGACGCCGTCTGGCGCCAGGACCCGTCCTTCGAGCCGACTGCCGCGCTCGACGATCAGCTCGAGATCGATCGGGGCAGAACCGACGGTCGTGTCGAAGCGGCCGCTCTCCGATCGCGGCTCCGAGCCAACCCCGACCATCACGAGCGCGACTCCACGGATCTCCATGGGAAGCTCGAACGTTCCGTCGAGCGCAGTGGTGGACTGCGCAAGTTCCACGCGGACGCGCTCGGGCTCGCTCGTGCTCGACTGCGGGTTCAGCACGAAGGCGTTCGGACCGTCGTCCACCTCCGCCGGCTCGACGAGCCGAACGGTCACGCCGGACGCAGGCGAACCATCGTGATGCCGAACGACGCCGCGAGCGATCGTCGACGACCGCACCGTCAGGGACACGGGTCGTGTCTCTCCGGCAGCGAGTCCCGGGACTCGCGTCGACGCGGCGCCGTCGCTCGA
Source organism: Planctomycetota bacterium (assembly GCA_038757895.1). Classification (GTDB taxonomy): domain Bacteria; phylum Planctomycetota; class UBA1135; order UBA1135; genus Saltatorellus. Next base: position 10,837 of record JBCDGE010000061.1, read on the forward strand.
CCGGACGGTGACCAGGTAGTCCGCAGGCACGAGCCCCATGAGCCTCCCCTCTGGCAGAGGCGTCGTTCCATCGACCGGGTGGAATCGCCTGGGCATCCGCAGCGCGCCCTCGAACTCCAGCTCGACCGAATACACATCGACGGCCGATCCGCTCTCGTCTCGAACGTCGAGCAGCAGGCCGGACGTTCCGCGCAAGCGAACGCCGATCCGCTCTCCGGCCACGACGCCGTCCCGGGACCAGGGCTCGAGTCGGGGATCGACGAGTTCGACGCGAAAGGCTCCGGGCCCCACGTCGTCGAAGACGACGGTGCCGACCCAACCCGGTGCTTGAGTCGCAGTTCGACGAGTTCCGTCTTCGGCGATGAGCGAGACGGTCACGGGCGACGAGCCGAAGAGGCTGTCGTAGGTCTCGACCTGCAGGCCGACGGTGATCGCGTTCGCGGCGGCGGCTGCCTCCTCGAGCACGATGTCTCGCGCCACGCTCTGCCCCGCGACCACGACCACGGAGTGCTCCCGGGACCATCCGAACGCGCGATCGTAGACCTTGATCCTGACCACCCCCTCCGGGAGCGGACCAACGGTGAACGTCGCATCGGAGAGGTCAGTCTCCGTCCTGACGCCCGCTGGCTGCCGACCGGACGGGTCCTTCCTGTCGATCTCCTTGGCGTACACGGACCAGCTCGTGCCGACGAGCGGTTCCCCTTGTGCGTCGACGACTCGTCCCGTGACCTCGCCGCAGGGACGCAGCTCGGCCGTTCCGATGTCCTTGATCTCCGCGGGCAGGATTCGACCCCACCGCCAGCGCTCGGCGACGTGATCCTCGAACTCGACGGAGAGGATGAACTGGTACGCCTGGGGCGGGTCGAAGCGCAGATCGATGCGTCCGTCCGCGTCGAGCGTACCCGTCGGGTCGCTCCAGTCGTCGGGCAGCCCGTGCTCCTTCTTGCGATCGTCGTTGGCCGCATGGCCACGCAAACGCCAGGTTGCGCCAGCAGCGGGCGCGCCGTCGGGTAGGAGGAAGCGACCTGAGACCCCGGCCTCCGGCTCCTGCGCCGCCGTGCTCGCAGCGGACGTCATCCCGGAAGGCGCGGGCTCCGCCGCAGCGAGCGACTCTCGCGGCGCATCCCGCAGCGTCACGCCCGCGAGACGCGGGTCGCTCTCCAGTTCAGCTGATGCCCGGCGTACACCGCCCACCGTCGAGGCGGGGGCCTCGACCGGACCCGGCCCGTTTCCTTCCAGCGCGAGCGTGAGCCCGCCGGCGACGAGACCCGTGACGAGAACAGCGGATGCGAGCATGACGGCACCTCCGGCGCCGAGGGCGGCGAGCCCCTTGGGGCGCGCCAGGGGAACGAGGGCGGTCACCCAGGCCCGTCGATCGCCGTCGTAGGCGTCATCGATCCGCCGGCGCAGCCGCGCGATGCCTTCGCGCACGCGCTCGCTCATCGTCGAGGGCGCGACGCCCTCGTGCTTCGCTGCCTCGCGGACGCCGAGCCCCTGCACGAACGTCAGGTACACCGCGGTGCGGTACGGCTCGTCGAGCTCGAGCATCGCGTGCGACGCGCGCTCGCGGAGCTGGAGCTGGGCGACGACGTCGTCGGTCGGCGGCGCGTCGTCCGTCGGTGCGACCCGAGCCTCACGGGCCAGGCGGCGCGTCCGCGCGCGGAAGAACGCGCGACCCCGGTTGCGCAGCACGCCGGCCAGCCAAGGCCGCTCGGAGCGCTGCGTCCGGCGGCGCTCCAGGCCCGCGACCCACGCGTCCTGGACGAGGTCGTCGGCCAGCTCGGGGTCGCGGACGAGCTGGCGCGCCATGCGGCGGAGCCAGTCGTCCTGGACGAGGACGGTCTCGGCGTCGGGAGGGATCATCGGTGGGTGGCGCGAGCAGCGGCGCCCGCGCACCCGTCCAGTGTCCACCTGCGCACGTTGTTCGGTGGATTCCGCAGGATCCCTCAGCGAAGCCGGAACCGCACCCGCAGCCCGTTCGTGAAGTTCGACGTCGGCGTCGGGTTCAGGTCGCGGTACCACGCCTGGAAGAAGCGCGTCTCCCCGGGCAGCGCCGACGAGGAGCCCATGGGTCCGGGCAGGTCCGTGAGGTCGAGGGCGACCTGCACGCTCCCGCTGGCGCCGGCCAGGAAGATCTCGTCCGGCCCTCGGTTGAGGCGGCCGATCGCGCCGCCCAGGCAGAGCGTGCCCTGCGAGCCGCCGGGCATCGAGACGAGCCCCGTCCCGTCCGCGACCAGGAAGTGGCCCGCGGAGCCTGGCGGGAGCGAGACCGCGGTCAGCGCCATGTCGTTGGTCTCGATCGAGGCGCTCCCGGTCGCGCCGATCGACGCGGCCTGGCCCGTCGAGTTGGGAACGGCGGGGTCGCAGTAGTTCGTCCCGAACGCGTGCTCGTTGAACTGGACGCACGTGCTGTCGGCGTTCGGCGCCTCGCGGACGACGTCCGGATCCCCGTCCCCGTCGAGATCGGCGGCAACGGCGGTTCGGAACGACGAACACCAGGGTGCGTTCGGCAGCTCGAGCGTCGGACCGAAGGAGGCGCCGCCGAGGCTCTCGATCAGGTGCGCGGTGCCGTCCCCCCAGTAGAGAATGTCGTCGTCCCCGTCGAGGTCGACGTCGGTGGCGACCATGTCATCCGCGCCAGTGGGCATCGACCGCAGGAAGACCTGCGGCGCGAAGGTCCCCGCGCCGAGGTTCTCGAACCAGTTGAGCGAGAGGTTCGAGACGCGATGGAAGACGACGTCCTGGTCGCCGTCCCCGTCCACGTCCCCCGTCACGAACGGTCGCGCGTCCGCGGGGCCGAACCCGCCGAGGACCACGGGCGGTGCGAGGAACCCGTCGTCCCGGTTCCTGTAGAGCCGCAGGTGCGAGTTGGGGACGGCCGCGAGAGTCAGGTAGTCGCTGTCCCCGTCGCCGTCGACATCCGCCCAGGCGTTGATGCCGTAGCCCGTCGAGAACTGGGGCGTCGTCAGGACGAGCCCCACGCCGGGCGCGTTGTCCAGCCACAGGATCCTCTCCTCGGGCGGGTTGGTCCGGGTCCTGTACTGCACGACCACGTCCGGCACGCCGCCCTGGTCCCGCTCCTCGACCCGAACCTGGACGCCGCTCAACGACGGCGCCTGGAAGAGCTCGAGCGGCGGTAGGAAGCCCGCGGGCGTCCTCTCGACCAGATGGACGGTCACCGAGAGGAGGGTGGGGTTCGACGCCACGACGAGGTCCACGTCGCCGTCCTGGCCGACGTCCAGAGCGACCACTCCTGCCGCTCCCGGGATGCCGTCCACGAGGGTGACCGGGCGGCCGAAGGTCCCGTCGCCCAGGTTCCCCGAAGCCACGACGGAGTCGAGCCGAGTGCCCAGGAGATCGAGGTCGCCATCCCCGTCGAAGTCGAAGGGGACGGCCGGAGACGTGCGGGTGGCAGCCACAGGCGGATCGAACGTGCCCCCGCCCCGATTCCTGAACCAGGCGATCTCCTCCGTCGCCTGGACGGCATCGTCGTCGCCGTCCCCGTCGAGATCGGCTACGAGGAACGCGACCGTGTCCCTGTCGACCTCGCCGATCGCCTCCGCGGGAGCGAAGACGCCGCCGCCCTGGTTCTCGTGGTAGTCGACCTCGGTCGAGACGAGCCCCACCGAGAAGAAGTCGATGTCGAGGTCGCCGTCCGCGTCGTCGGCGACGAGCAGCGTCAGACCGTTGCCCGGCACCGCTTCCAGGAGGACGCGCTGGAGGAACTGCCCGCCCCCGACGTTCTCGATCCGGAAGATCTGGTTCCCCGCCCCCACGATCAGGTCCCGGTCGCCGTCCTGGTCGAAGTCCTCCGCCGCGATGGAGCGCGGCTGGAGGATCTCGCCGCCGATCGCGACGGCCGCTGCGAACGCGCCCCCGCCGAGGTTCTCGGCCCACCAGACGCTCCGTGCGCCGCGGTCGCACCAGACCACGTCGTTCGAGCCGTCGCCGTCGAGGTCCGTCACCCGGAGGCCGTCGGATCCGAAGCCCGCGGGCCCGAGCATCACGGCGGCGGCAAATGAGGCCGCTCCCGTGTTCTCCAGCCAGAACGCGCCGACGTCGCGTTCGATGTACGCCAGATCCTGGTCGCCGTCCCCGTCGAGGTCGGCGACCTGGAGCGAACCCAGGCGACCCTGGGCCGGCAGGCCGGTCGGAGGTCCGAACTCGCCGCCACCGAGACCGCGGAACCAGGCGAGCGAGTCGCCGGGACCGAAGTCGCCCGCCGCGGTGACGACGTCGACGCGCCCATCGCCGTCGAGGTCGCCCGCGGCGCCCGAGACGGGCACGCGGCCCTCCGGCAGCGACTCGTCGATCCCCCGGAGCACCTGGAACCGGCCGTCGCCGGTGTTCTCGAGCCAGGCCACCTGGCCACCGCCGGTCGAGAACGTCAGGAGATCCACGTCCCCGTCCTCGTCGAGGTCGACGGCGACGACCTCTCGCCGGAACGCGTTGACCGAGGTCAGGATCTGCTCGGGTTCGAACGACTGAGGAAGCGTGGGGGCGAGGGCGAGCGCCAGAGGAATTGCGAGCATGGGACCGTGGGAAAGGGCCTCGGCGTAGGGCCTGGGGTTCCACCATGGAGGGTCCTCCCGGCCGTCACGTCATCTCGCAGTATCACTCGATTCCGCCGAACTCGCCGGGCGCCGCCGGGGAGGGCCGCTGCCGAGGCCCGTTCGGGGTGCCCGACGACGCGTTCCGGCTACTTCCCGTCCGTCTCCGCCAGCAGGGCGCCGAGCTGCTGCAGCGAGTTCGTCGGCGCCTTGCAGGTGAAGCCCGAGCACACGTAGACGGTCGCGCGGCCGTCGATCTGGACGTGCGAGGCGGTGTAGGGGATCGCCTCCGCGACGGCGGCGCCGGCCTCGCCCGGCGGCCGCAGCACGACGACGTCGTTCGGGTCGTGGCGCGTCGCGAGCAGGCGCAGCATCGCCTGCGTGTCCTCGGCCGCGGGATCCCCCACGACGACGATCTCACGCGTGGTGCCGGACAGGAAGTCGACCGCCGCCATCATCTGGGTCGACGTGCTCGGGCTCTGCGCGACCTCGCCGCTGAACGCGCGGATCGTGGCGGCGGCGCGCTCCTCGTAGGCCATCTCGCCCGTCAGACGCGAGAGCCGCAGCAGCACGCACGCCATCACCGAGTTGCCCGAAGGACGCGCGCCGTCGTAGACCTCCTTGGCGCGCACGATGAGCGCTTCGCCGTCATCCGGCGAGAGGAAGAAGCCGCCCTCCTCCTCGTCCCAGAAGTGCTCGACCGCGAGGTCGACGATCTCGCGCGCGAGCTTCAGGTGCTGGACGTCGTGGTCCGCCTCGTAGAGCGCGAGGAGGCCGCACGCCGCGAAGGCGTGATCCTCCAGCATCCCCTGCAGGCCCGCCGAGCCGGCGCGCCAGCGCTTGAGCAACCGGCCGTCCTCGGCCCGCAGCTCGTCGCGCAGGAACGCGGCCGCGCGCTGCGCCGCCGCGATCAGCTCGTCGTCGCCGAACGCGCGCCCCGCCCGCGCGAACGCGGCGATCATCAGCCCGTTCCAGTCGGTCAGGACCTTGTCGTCCTTGAGCGGATGGATGCGGGCCTCGCGCAACGTGAAGAGCTTCTGGCGCAGCGGCTCCCACCGCGCGCGCTCTTCGGCGGAGAGCGGCGTGTCGAGGTGCAGCACGTTGCGCCCGGTGCGCTCGCGCGTCGCCTCGTCGAGGTAGTTGCCCTCGTCGGTGACGCCGAAGCGCTCGATCACGAACGCCGCATCGTTCTCGCCGAGGACCTCGACGATCTCGGCGCGCTTCCAGAGGTAGAACAGCCCCTCCTCGCCCTCGCTGTCCGCGTCCTCGGCCGAGTAGAACGCGCCCTCGGGCGAGGTCATGTCGCGCTGCACGTAGGCGAGGATCTCGCGCGCCGTGCGCTCGAAGTCGGGATACCCCGTCGCGAGGTAGCCGTCGACGTACGCCAGCGCGCACAGCGCCTGGTCGTACAGCATCTTCTCGAAGTGCGGCAGCAGCCACTCGCGGTCGGTCGAGTAGCGGTGCATTCCGAGCCCGACCTGGTCGTACACGCCGCCGAGCCGCCACGCGTTCAGCGTCGCGACCGCCATCTGGAGCGCCTCCTTGCTGCCGACCGACGCGTGGCGGCGCAGCAGGAGCTGCACCTCGTGCGGCACCGGGAACTTGCGCGACGAGCCGAAGCCGCCGTGCTGGCTGTCGAAGCGCGCCGCGAGCTGGCGCTCGGCCTCGGCCAGGTGGCTCGCGCCGAGCATCTCGCCGGGCGAGCCGCCCGAGCGCTTCTCCAGCTCCGCGGTGATCGAGTCCGCCGCCGAGACGAGCTCTTCGCGACGATCGGTCCACGCCTGCGAGAGCGCGGGCACGAGCTGCATCATCCCGAAGCGCTGCCCGATCGACTCGCGCGGGAAGTACGTGCCCGCGAAGAAGGGCCGCTTGTCCGGGGTCATGACGACCGTCATCGGCCAGCCACCGCCGCCGGTCAGCGTCTGCGTGACCGTCATGTAGAGCTGGTCGATGTCGGGCCGCTCCTCGCGGTCGACCTTGATGCACACGAACGCCTCGTTCATGAGCTTCGCGACGTCGTCGTCCTCGAAGCTCTGGTGCTCCATGACGTGGCACCAGTGGCACGTCGAGTAGCCGATCGACAGGAAGACCGGCACGTTGCGCTCCTTCGCGAGCTGGAACGCCTCGGGCCCCCACTCGTGCCAGTCGACGGGGTTGCGCGCGTGCTGGAGCAGGTACGGGCTCTTCGAGAAGACGAGCCGGTTGAACTCGTCGCCGCCGTCCGCCGGGAGCTGCGCGATGACCTCGGCGCTCGGGAGCGGCGCGCGCGTCGCGCCCTCGCCGTGCTGTCCGTCGGTGGACTGGACCATTCCCATGACGAGGGCGAGGGCGGACGCGGCGTTCACGACGCGGTGAGCTCGCCGAGCTTCTTGAGGAGGTAGGGCGGCGTGACGACGCCCGAGTAGCCGTCGAGGTAGTTGCCCTCCGCGTCCGCGAAGATCACGAACGGGAGCATCATCGCGCCCTCGATCCTGCGCGCGAGGTCGAGCACCTCGTCCTCGGGATCATCGGCGTCGGAGGCGACTCCGACGAAGTGCTCCCGCATGAGCGGGGCGACGTCGGGGCGGGGAAGGACAGCCTGCACCAGGCTGCGGCACTGGCCTCACAACTCGCGGCCGAACTCGATGAAGATCTTCTTTCCCTCGGAGGCCGCGGCGGCCTTCGCGTCCGCCATCGAGGTGTACCAGGTGAGGGTCCCGCGATCGTCGAAGTGCGGGTGGCTGGAGGTCGTCATGCGGGCAAGGTAGGACGCCCGCGCCGACGCGCCACCCCGCCCGGTCGATTCCCACCCTGGTGCGGGTGGGAGGGCCTCGGTCAGGCCTTCCGCGACTTCAGGTACGCCTCCATGAAGGCGTCGATCTCGCCGTCGAGGACCTTCATGACGTTGCCCTCCTCCTCGTTCGTCCGGTGGTCCTTGACCATCTGGTACGGGTTGAGGACGTAAGAGCGGATCTGATTGCCCCACGCGATCTCGCCCTTCGCGCCGTACATCTTCGACATCTCGGCGTCGCGCTTGGCCTCCTCCATCGCGACCAGCTTGGCCTTCAGGAGGCTCCAGGCCGTCGCGCGGTTCTTGTGCTGGCTGCGCTCGTTCTGGCAGCGCACGACGACCCCGGTCGGGATGTGGGTCAGGCGAACCGCGGACTCCGTCTTGTTGACGTGCTGGCCGCCCGCGCCGCCGGCGCGCATCGTGTCGACCTTGACGTCCGACTCGTTGATCTCGATGTCGATCGAGTCGTCGATCGCCGGCGTGACGTCGATCGACGCGAACGCGGTCTGGCGGCGCGCCTGGGCGTCGAACGGGCTGATCCGCACGAGCCGGTGTACGCCGGTCTCGGCCTTGAGGTAGCCGAACGCGTACGGTCCCTCGATCTTGAGCGTCGCGCCGCGCACGCCCCCCTGCTCGTCGGGGGTCAGCTCGACCTCCTCGATGTCGAACTCGTGCCGCTCGGCCCAGCGCGTGTACATGCGCGTGAGCAGACGGGCGAAGTCCGCCGCGTCGATGCCGCCGGCGCCCGCGCTGACCTGGACGTACGCGCCGCGCGCGTCGTTCGGTCCGCCGAGCATGACCTTGAACTCGAGGTCGTCGAGGTTCTTCTGGGCCGTCTCGAGCGTCCCGTCGATCTCACCGGCGACCTCGTCCAGATCACCGCCCTCCGCGACCATCTCCAGCAGGAGGTCGATCTCCTCGAAGCCGGTCTCGAGCGCGCGGATGGGCGCGACGATGAGCCGAAGCCCCTTCAGCTCCTGGACGAGCTTCTGGCTGGTCTCCTGGTCGTTCCAGAAGTCGGGGCTCGCCTGGAGCTCCTCGATCTCCTGGAAGCGCGTCAGCTTGGTGGGGTAGTCAAAGACTCTCCGTCAGCAGGCTCAGCCTGCCGCGGAGCTCCTTGGTGCGGTCGAGGTATTCAGCGCTGGTGGAGGCCATGGGCGCGGGAGCATAGGGACCCGTCGGGGCGCGGACCAGGGTGCGCCGGGCCAATCGGGTCGTCGCGATCCGGGACGCAGCGCGTTGATTTGAGATTGAGAATGCATCTCATTCGCAACGCGGTATGGTACGCGCGTCGAGCCTCTCGCTCGCGCACGACTCCAACCATGCAATCGCTCTCTTCCCGACCCCTGAACGAGCTGGGCTGCCCCACCCTGCACTTCCTCACGGCGTTCCTGCTGACCGACACCGACCTCGTCGGCCTCGGCATCTGGGACTCCGAGATGCGCCAGGGCCTCACGCCAACAGCCTGGTGCCGCAGCCACCTGCACGTCGCGGTGCAGTGCAACGAGCACGCCGCCCGCACCGTGACCGACCTCCTCGACCTGCGCTACGTCGACCAGATCCTGGCCGTGCGCTCGGCGGGCATCGATGCGCTCAGCGTCGCGGCTGCCGACGCGGTCGCCGATCCGGGACACGCGCGCGGGCTCCTCTGGGCGCTCCTCACGGATCCGCGCGACAAGGCGCACGCCCTCGGCACACAGCTCATGACCGAGGTGTTCGTCCGCGGCATTCGCGACTACGGCAGCGCTCCGTACAACTCGCCGAGACCCCGCACCAACAGCTGAACATCCGGAGCGGCGCCACGCTCGCTCTCGGATCGCTCTCCCACTCTCCACCCCGCACTCGCGCCGGTCCCCGATGTCGGCGCACACCGATGCATCGTTCCGCTTCCTTCGTCGCCGGAGCCGCAGCTCTGGCAGGCGCCTTCGTCGTCTCTCCCTTCGCGAGCGCCCAGGGCCTCGCGCCCTCCCTGGTCACCGACACGGCCGGCGACACGATCTGGGCCTGCACCGACCTCGACCAGAACGGCGACTACAACGGCGCCGGTGAGGTCACGCCGTTCTACACGGACACCCTCGGCCCGGTCGCGCTGACCAACAATGCGGCGATCCTGCTCTCCGACGACGGAGCGATCTGGATCACCGATACGAGCGAGGACTTCGTCCTTCGCCTGTTCGACATCGACGGTGACGGGAACGCCGAGGGACTCGGCGAGGCGGTCGTCTGGTTCGACGGCACGGCCGGCAACCCCAGCGGCGTCGAGCTGACCTCGGGCCGCGGACAGTGGCGGGACGACGACGGCGTCCACTGGGTCGCGTCGGCGAACACCGGCGGTGGCGGCGTGGACGCGATCGTTCGACTGGAGGACGTCAACGGCGACGGCGACGCGAACGATGCGGGCGAACAGCTCGAGTTCGCGGTGTTCGCCGCTGGAGGAACCGTCGGCGACTCGATCCCGGTCGCGGTGGCGCGCGGGACGGACGGCGCGCTGTACTACGTCGACACGGGCTCGTCGGGCGTCATCGCGAAGGGCGTCTACCGTCTGGAGGACCTCGACGGCTCCGGCACGATCGACCAGCCGAACGAGAACACGCCGTTCTTCCTGCCGACGAGCCTCGGCGGCTCTCCCTTCCATTGGGACCTGGGCATCGACGACGACGGTCGCTTCTACATGAACGACACGGGGAACGACGTCCTCTGGCGCTTCTCCGACGTGAACGGCGACGGGACGGTCGACGAGGCGACGGAGGCCGAGGTGATCTACACCGCCCCGGGCAGCAGCCTGATCTGGGAGGTCACGCCCGCATCGGACGGGTCGCTCTACGTGGCCGAGGACCAGAATCCTGACCGTCTGCTGCGCTTGATCGACCTCAACGGCGACGGACTGTTCGACGGACCCGGCGAGGAGATCACGATCTACGACGAGACCGTCTCACCGACGAACTTCGGTTCGCCCAAGGGGATCGTCCTGCTGGAGAACATCCCGATCGGAACGAACGAGTGCGGTCCCGCCGTCGCGAACTCCAGCGGCGGACCCGCGGCGGCCTCCGCGAGCGGCTCGACGAGCATCGCGGCGCAGTCCGTGACCGTGAGCGCGACCGGACTCCCGACGAATGCGGCCGCGTACTTCCTGACGAGCAGGACGCCCGGCCTCATCGTCAACCCGGGCGGCAGCCAGGGCAACCTGTGCGTCTCGGGCGCCATCGGGCGCTACGCCGGGAACATCCTGAACTCGGGTTCCGGTGGAGAGGTCTCCCTGACGATCGATGTTGGTTCGCTGCCGCAGCCGACCGGTTCGGTGGCAGCCGCCGCCGGCGAGACCTGGCGATTCCAGGCCTGGTTCCGTGACGCCAACCCGACCCTGACGTCCAACTTCTCGGACGCCATCGCGATCACCTTCACGCCCTAGCGACGCCGGGGCGCCCGAAGTCTCACCGTTCCAAAAAGACTGTGAGCTTGACACGCTGGCGAAAGCCAGCGCCGAGAGAGCGGCGCTTGCGTCGCTCTCTCATTCGTTCCGGGAGGATCGGGACGCGATCAACCGATCGCCGTCCAGGCGCACCGCGCCGCCGACGGCCGCGCGCTCCAGCGCGGACACGAAGCGACGCTCCGACCATCCGAGCTCGGCGGCGACCTCATCGCGGCCCCGGGCGGTCGCTCCCGCAAGCCGCGCAAGCAGGAGATCGGACTCCATCGCGAGGCGCGCGCACGCAACGCGACGCCGTCGCGCGAGCAGCCCGCCCGGAGCGACCACGAACGACACGAGGAACAGCGCGCCCGCCGAAGTCGCCATCGGGCCGTTCGGCGCGAGGTCGAGTCCGAAGGCGATCGCGTAGCCCGCGCCCGCGCTCGCGAGCCCGATCGCGCACGCCAGCGCCAGCAGGCGCCGCACGTCGTCGGTCCAGAGGCTCGCGGCTGCGGCCGGCGCGATCATCAGCGCGACGACCAGGATCGAGCCCGCCGCTTCGAACGCCGCGACGGTCGTCAGCGAGACGAGGGCGAGCCACGCGACGTGGAGCAGGACGGGGCGCAGACCCAGGCTGGACGCGAGCTCGTCGTCGAACGACATCAGCGTCATCTCCTTGAAGAGGAGCGCCAGGAACCCGACCACGAGCAGCAGCACCGACGTCACCGCCCAGAACGCCTTCGGCCCGACGTCGACGCCGCCGAGCACGAGCCGGTCCAGCGGCGCGAGCGCTAGGTTGCCGTCGATGATGCAGTCCGCGTGGAAGTGCGTGTTCGCGAGCTCTGCGCTCGCCAGCAGGATGCCGATGCTGAACAGCGCCGGGAACACGACGCCGAGCGAGGCTGTGTCGTCCACGACGCGCGTCCGGCGCACGAGCTGGACGAGCAGCACCATGAGCAGCCCCATCGCGGCGGCGCCGACGATCAGCAGGGGCGACGTGCGGTCGCGCGTGATGACGAATGCCACGACGATCCCGGGGAGGACCGCGTGCGCGAGCCCCTCCGAGACCAGGGCCTCGCGCTTCAGTACGAGGAACGACCCCGAGAGCGCGCAGGCAACGGCCGTGACCGCCGCGATCGCCAGCGTCCAGGCCTCGATCACGACGCCTCCCCTCCCCCGGTCGCGAGGCTCGCGCTCGCCTCGCGCCGCGCTCGGCGCCGCACGCGCGCCCGCGCGAGGACACCGCGCTTCGGCGCGAACAGCAGCGACACGACGAAGATCGCGCTGACGACGAGGACGATGACGGGCCCCGTCGGCAGCCCCGCCTCGGATGCGCTGACGACCGCCCCCACGACGCCAGACACGGCCCCGAAGACCGCCGCCAGCACCACCATGGTCCCCAGCCGCTCGGTCCACTGGCGCGCCGCGCTCGCGGGCGTCACGAGCAACGCGATCATCAGGATCACGCCGACCGACTGGATCCCGATCACGACGCCGAGCACGAGCGTGACGAGCAGCAGCGTGTCCACGAAGCCGCCGGGAAGACCGATGCTCCGGGCGAACTCGGGATCGAACGTGTACGCCTCGAACTCCTTCCAGCACAGAAGCAGCACGACCGCCGCGAGCGCTCCGAGGATCGCGATCATCAGGACGTCCGCGCGCGTCATCGCCGCGGCCATCCCGAAGATGTAGTCCTCCAGCCCCGCGTGCCCGCGGATCGACGGCGTGCGGCGCTGGACCCAGCGGAGGAGGAGCAGCCCGCCGCCGAAGAAGATCGCGAGCATCACGCCGAGGCTCGCGTCCTCCCGCAGGCGCGTGCGGCGACTCACCGAACGGGCGAGCAGCAGCGCGGCGCTTCCCGACAGGATCGCGCCCGGGATCAGCAGGGCGAGCGACTTGCTCGCCTCGCCCGTGACGAGCCACGCACCGACGAATGCAGCGACGACGCCGAGCAGCGCCGAGTGCGAGACGACGTCGCCGACGAGCCCTTGACGACGCAGGTAGGCGAAGCAGCCGAGCGCGCCGCTGACCGCGCCGACCGCCGCCGCGCCGGTCGCGACGGTGAGCAGCGTCGGGTCGATCCCGAGGATCGGCCGCCCCGGGAGGGACGAAGCGGCGAGGACGGCACAGAGGGACATGGTCGGAGGGAAGGAGACCCGCGATCGACGCGGAAGTCCACCGCCGCGAGGCTCGGTCCCGATCTCGGCGGACGCTCCGGCTACTCCGCCGGCGCGGCCGCGGGCCGCATGCGGTCGAACGCGGTCGCGACGCGCCCGCCGTAGGTCGCCTCGACGTTCTCGCGCGTGAACGCCTCCTCCACCGGCCCGAACGCGACAATCTCGCGGTTCAGGAGCGCGACGTCGTCGAAGGTCTCCGCGACCGTCGTCAGGTCGTGATGGACGCACACGATCGTCGTCCCCTCGTCGCGTAAGCGCTGGAGTATCGTCACGATCGCGCGCTCGGTGACGGCGTCGACGCCAGCGAACGGCTCGTCCATGAGGTAGAGGTCGGCCTTCTGGACGAGGGCGCGCGCGAGGAACACGCGCTGCTGCTGACCGCCCGACAGCTCCGAGATCTGGCGGCCCTCGAAGTCCTCCATCTCGACCGTCGCCAGCGCCTCCCGGGCCGCCTCACGCTCGGCGCGTCGCGGCCGCCGGAACCAGCCCAGCTTGCCGTAGGTCCCCATCACGACGACGTCGAGGACGCTCGCGGGGAAGTCCCAATCGACCGACGTTCGCTGCGGGACGTAGGCGACCCTGGAGCGATCGCGGCCGGGATCGAGCCCGAACGAGCGCACGCGCCCTGCGACGCGCGGCACCATGCCCAGCACCGCCTTGATGAGCGAGCTCTTGCCGGCGCCGTTCGGACCGACGATCGCGAGGAGCCGCCCCCGCTCGAGCCGGAGCGACGCGTCCCAGACGACAGGGACCGCGTCGTAGGCGACGGTCAGCCCGACGACGTCGAGGGGTAGATCGGCGCCGGCGGCCAACTCAGACCTCGAGCGCCGCGACGATCGTCTCGACGTTCGACCGGAAGGCGCCGAGGAACGTGTCCACGGGCGCCGTGTCCCCGAGATCGTCCGAGTACAGCGGCGTGTCCGCGATCTTCACCTGCCAGCCGCGCGCCTCGCACGCCTCCTGGAGAGCCTCGGTCAGCTTCGGGTTGGTGATCGACTCCAGGAAGATGACCGGCACCTGCCGCTCTGACACGGCCTCGGCCACGTTGCGCATGGTCCGCAGGTCGGCCTCCGGGTCGTTCCCGACGCCGAGAACCGCCATCGTCTCCATGTCGTAGCTGCGCGCGAAGTAGCTGAACGCGTCGTGGCCGCTGACGAGGAAGCGACGCTCCTTCGGTAGCTTCGACAGGAGTTCGCTCGCCCACGCGTCGGCCTCACGGACCTTTGCGACGTACGCGGCGCCGTTCTCGGCAAAGCTCGCGGCTTCGTCGGGGAAGACCGTTCCGAGGTGCGCGGCGAGCGCCTCGACGCAGACCGACCAGCCCTTCAGGTCGTTCCAGATGTGCGGATCGAACGGCGCGTTCGGATCGACCTCGCCGTCCTCGACCCACTCCAGACGCTGGTCGCCCGGGAACGCGCCGGCCATCGACCACGACTTGTCGGCGAACTTGCCGCCGTCGAGGATCTCGCCGAGCTGCGCCTCGAGGTGGAAGCCGTTGAAGAGGATCGCCGCGGCGCGGTCCATCGCGAGCACGTCGCGCGTGCTCGCGCTATAGCTGTGCGGGTCGACGCCAGGCCCGCAGAGGAGCTGGAGTTCGACGTCGGTGCCCTCGACGATCGCCGCGGCGGCGTCGTGGATGTGCCCCGTCGTGACCACGACGAGGGGTGTCGATCCTCCGCCGTCGCCGTTCCCTCCGGCGCCACACCCGGCGAGGGCCGCGCCGAGGAGCCCCCCCATCGCGGCGAGGAGAGTGCGCCGTCCGAGTCCCGTGCCTGCGCCTTCGTTGAGATTGAGTCTCATAGTCGGGCAGAGGATAGACTCCGCGCGCGCATCGTCGACCTCGATCCGAGGGGAAAACTGGTGGGCCGCGGGCGCTCCGTCGCACGCCCCCCACGACGAAAACCGGGGGCCGTCCCGCTGCGCGGAACGACCCCCGTCGGTCGGAGCGAGACTGTGCGAGGAATCGTGGTCGGAAGAAGCCTTCAGCCGTCACGCCGACCGCCTCCCGATCGACCCCTGCCCCGCCCGCGACGAAGTCCGCTCGGTGATTCCCCGCTCGTGCCTCGAATGCGGTCACGCCGGTGTCTCGACGCGGTCACAATCCGCGCCATGCGGATCGATCAGCCGGTCGTGCTCGGGCGACTCGTCAAGCGGTACAAGCGCTTCCTCACCGACGTGGAGCTCGACGATGGGTCGATCCTGACGGCCCACTGCCCCAACACGGGGTCGATGAAGGGCTGCCTGGAGCCGGGCGCGCGCGTCGCGCTGCGGGACAGCGAGGACCCGAAGCGGAAGCTCCGTCACACGTTCCAGACCATCGAGGTCGGGGACACGTGGGTCAACGTCGACACGGGCCTGCCCAACGCGCTGGCGGCCGAGGCCGTCGCGGCGGGCCTCATCGAGGAGCTCGACGGCTACGGGTCGCTCCGCCGCGAGGTGAAGTACGGCACCAACAGCCGGATCGACCTGCTGCTGGAGGACGACGAGCGCGGGCGCGCGTACGTCGAGGTCAAGAACACGACGCTCGCGACCGGCGACCTGGCGCTGTTCCCCGACGCCGTGACGACGCGCGGGCGCAAGCACCTGGAGGAGCTCGCACGGGTCGTCGCGGACGGCGACCGCGGCGTGATGCTGTTCTGCGTCTCGCGCGACGACGTCCGGCGCGTCGCGCCGGCCGACGAGATCGACCCCGAATACGGCCGCACGCTGCGGGAGGTCGCCGACGCCGGCGTCGAGCTGCTCGCGTACTCGACGCGCGTCACGCCGACGAGCTTCGAGCTCGGGCGGAAGCTGCCGGTCGAGCTGTAGCCGTCAGGCGATCGGCAGCCCCGACGTCGCACCCGAGAGCTCGTCGTGCAGGTCTCGCACGACCGCCGCGCGCTCGTCGACGGTCTCCGAGCCCATGACCGCGAGCAGGCGGCACGCCGCGTGGCCCTCGCTGGCGGACTCGTAGCGCCGGACCCACGCGCGCCGCTCGTCGAGCCGCGTCGGGTCGACCGGCCAGACGCCCGGCCGCGGCCGCAGGTGGTCGCCGATGCCGATACGCCACGGTTTCGGCGTGAGGCGGGCGCGGAAGCAGCGCTGGAGTCGGCACATCCGCCGGTATGTGCGGTCCGAACCGACGGCGCGGAAGAACCGCTCGATGTCGTCGAGGTCCTCTTCGGGGTCGAACGTCCGGTGCATCGCGAGTAGCCGCAGCCCGTTCGGCGTCTCGTACACGCGCAGGCGCCAGTCGGGGTGCGTGCGCACGAAGCGCTCGACGGTGCGCATACGGGACACGACACGGCCGCCGCGGGCGCGCTCGGTCGCGTGCGAGACGGCGGCCTGGATCCAGGCGGCGCCCAGCGCGGTCACGGGCGGTATCAACACGTAGCCGATGAGGGGTGCCCCCAGGAGCGGCGTGAGGACGATGCCGAGCACGAAGCCGAGCGCGGCAGCCGTGCATCCCAGCACGGTCGCCCGCGCCGTCGGGTCGTCGTGATCGATGTCGGCGAACAGGACGTCGCGGACGTTGAGGCACCGCGCCCCGTAAGCGTTGCGCGTGACGACGGCGTCGCCGTCGAGGTACTCGTCGAGCACCTCCTCGCGGATCGGGAGGCCGTCGGCGCCGTTATAGGGCACCTTCCGCTCGCGCAGCACGACCTCCTCGCCCGCCTCGATCCGAGCGACCGCCTCGCGCGCCCGCTCGTCGGCGTGCTCCTGCGCGGCGTTCTGTCCGTCGTTCGACCAGCCGAAGCGGCGGACCGTGAAGCGACCCGCGTCCGCCTTGCCGCGCACGCTCGCCTCGGCCCAGTGTCGCGGTACGAGCATGGCCTGCATCCTATCGGTCGAAGGGGCCGTGGCGCGCGCTGCGATCGGCCGGGATCCCGGGTCCCGTGGTACCGTCCTCGCGTCCCACGCCTCCCCGGGCAACGCTCCCTTGACGACGACCCTCTCCCGCTCGCTCCGCCCGATCCTCGCGGTCTGCGCGATCGGCCTCCCGATCTCCTTCGCAGCGACGACGCTCGGCGATCTCGATGACGCCGATCGGCCCGACTTCGCCGCGCTCCGGGCCGAAGGCGCGCGCCGTTCCAAGGTCCTCGCGGGCGGCGACGCCGTCGCCGAGGCTCCCGCGCGACGCGGAGGGATCGAGGCGTTCCGCGCCGAGATCGAGCCGATCCTCCGCACCGCGTGCCTCGACTGTCACGGTCCGGAGAAGGAGAAGGGCGGCGTGCGCATCGACGAGCTCGATGCGGACCTCGTCGAGGGGGACGACGTGGACTGGTGGCTCGACGTCCAGGCGGTCCTCGCGAACGGCGAGATGCCGCCCGCGGGGGACGAGGAGCGGCTCTCCGAGGAGGACCGCGGCCGCGTGGTCGAGTGGCTCTCCGCCGAGATCCAGTACGCCTCGGTCGCGAATCGCGCCGCCCGCGAGCACTCCCCCTTTCGCCGACTGACGCGGTACGAGTACGGCTTCGCGCTGCAGGACCTGCTCGGCGTCGCGCGCTCGTTCGGCGACGACCTGCCTCCCGATCCGGTGTCGGAGGACGGCTTCCAGAACAGCTCCGAGGTGCTGCACCTCTCCGCGTCGCTGCTGGAGGCCTACCTCGACGCGAATCGCGCCGCGCTGCGCGAAGCCGCGGCGCTGGGCCCGCGGCCGACGCCGCTCCACTGGAGCGTCTCGATGGACGACGCCGCGGCCGTCGAGTGGAAGCGCCAGGAGAACCAGATCGAGGGAGTCCGCAAGAAGCACGCGGAGTCGCCCGAGACCCTGGAGGCCGAGGTCACCAAGCTGCGCGAGCGGTTCGCGAAGCGGCCGGGCGGCGTCCACTACGAGGACAGGGAGTCGGGACGATTCGCCCGCGCGACGTGGGGCTACGGCGGCGCCAAGCGCGCATGGAAGCCCACGGAGGAGGCGCCGGCACCGATCGCGGACTCGACGGCGGTCGCCATCCTCCCCTCGGGCGGCGGCCTGATCGTCGAGCTGGGTGATCGGCTCCCCGAGCTCGGCACGATGCGCGTGCGGGTGCGGGCCGAGCGTGCCTCCGCGGACGACGCGCGTCCGCCGAGCCTGCGCCTGATGTTCGGATGGCAGGCGAGCAACGACTCGAACGCCGTCTTCCGCGCGACCGAGGACGACGTGCTGGTCGACGCGCCGCCCGGCGCGCCGCGCACCTACGAGTGGAACATCCCGGTCAGCCGCCTCTATCCGCGCAACCTCGCTCGGGGCGTCAACAAGATGGGCGACCTGCCGAGCCCTTCGGAGTACATCAAGCTCGTCAACGCGTCGCTCTCGGGTCGCACGATCCACCTGCACCACGTCGAGGTGACGGCGCCGGTGGTCGAGGTCTGGCCGCCCGCCTCGTACGCGCGACTCTTCCCCGCGGACGAGGGTGACGAGGAGGCCCGTGCGCGGCGGTCGATCGAACACTTCCTCGCGCGCGCCTGGCGCCGGATCCCGACCGAGCGCGAGGTCGAGAGGAAGGTGGCGCTCTACCGCGCGCTGCGACCCGAGTGCGACAGCTACGAGGAAGCGACGCTGGAGGTCCTCGCGGTCGCGCTGACGTCACCGCACTTTCTCTACGTCACGCCCGCCGCCGAAGGCGACGGCCTCGACGACCGCAGCCTCGCGACGCGGCTCGCGCTGTTCCTGTGGTGCAGCGTCCCGGACGACGCGCTGCTGGAGCGCGCGGCGGCCGGTGACCTGCGCCGCGTCGACGTCCTCGAGGGGCAGATCGACCGCATGCTCGCCGACCCGCGCGCGCGGCGGATGTCGCGGGTCTTCGTCCGCCAGTGGCTCGACCTCGCGCTGATGGACAACCTCAGCGTGGACCGCAAGGTCCACCCGGGGTTCGACGGCCGGCTGAAGGCCGCGATGGAGCGCGAGCCGATCGCGTACTTCGAGGAGCTCCTGCGCACCGACGCGAGCGTGCTCGACCTCGTGCACTCCGAGTACACGATGGCGAACGAGCGCCTTGCGATGCACTACGGGCTCGGTGGCGTCGTCGGGAACCACTTCCGACGCGTCGCGCTCGATCCCACCGCGCGACGCGGTGGCGTGCTCGCGCAGGCGGGTCCGATGGCGATGAACTCGGACGGCGAGCACTCGCATCCGCTCAAGCGCGGGATCTGGATGCTGGAGAACCTGCTCGACGACCCGCCGCCGCCTCCGCCGCCCGCGGTACCCGAGATCGACCTCGCCGATCCCCGGATCCTGGAGATGACGCTGAAGGAGCGGATCGAGGACCACCGGAACCACCCCGCGTGCATGTCGTGCCACGCGAAGATCGACCCCTGGGGCGTCGCGTTCGAGAACTTCGACGCGATCGGCGCGTGGCGGGACGAGGCCGACGGCCGGCCGGTCGACGCGGTGGGCGTGCTGTGGAGCGGCGAGGAGCTCGACGGCATCGACGGCCTCAAGGGGTTCCTGCTGGAGCAGCGCCAGGACCAGATCGTGCGCGCCCTGACGCACAAGGTGACGACCTTCGCCCTCGGTCGCCCGCTGGGATTCGGAGACCGGGCGGCCGTGGACGGCATCGTGAGACGCACCCGCGAGAGCGGCGACGGCCTGGCTACCATGGTGCGGACGATCGCGACGAGCGACCTCTTCCTGGGCCGATGACGGCGGACGCACCGATGACCGAACGGACGAACACGGACCTCGCAACGGTGGACCGGCGACGGTTTCTCCGCGGCACGGCGTTCGCGCTCGCGCTGCCGTGGTTCGAGTCGCTCGCGGCTGCCTGGCCCGCCTCGAAGGACGGAGCCAAGCACCGGCGCTTCGCGTGTGCGTACTACCCCGACGGCGTACCGATGCCGCTCGCGGAGGACCCCGCGTACGAGGAGTGGTCGTGGTTCCCCCACGGCAGCGGCAAGGAGTTCCGGTTCACGAAGTGCCTGGAGCCGCTGGAACCGCTGCGCGATCAGCTCACCGTGTTCTCGGGCCTCTCGCACCCGCTCGTGCGGAACGTGCACGGGCACTCGAACGCCGACCAGTTCCTGACCGGCGGTCCGACCGGCGCGAAGGGCGAGTACCGGAACACGATCTCGCTCGACCAGGTGATCGCCGCCCAGTTCGGTGAGGCGACGCGCCACGACTCGCTCGTCCTGTCGACCGACGGCGGGACGGGGACGCCGCGCGGCGCGCACACGCTCTCGTTCTCGCGCACCGGACGCGCGATCCCCGCCGAGCACCGACCGAAGCGCGTCTTCGACTCGCTCTTCGTCAAGAAGGACGGCGGCGGGGCGCGGCGGCTGGCGCTGAGCCAGAGCGCGCTCGACGACCTGCTCGACGACGCGCAGTCGCTGCGCAAGTCGCTGTCGGGCGCCGACCGCGAGACGCTCGACGAGTACATGGAGTCGGTCCGCGAGGCAGAGCTGCGCGTCGAGAAGGCGAAGCGCTGGGCGAGCATCCCGCTGCCGGAGGTCGAAGCCGACGCGCTGAGCCTGGAGGTCACGCCCGAGGAGCCGCGGCTGTACGTCCAGACGATGTACGAGCTGATGTACCTCGCGTTCCGGACCGACAGCACGCGCGTGGCCACGTACCAGCTCGGTCGCGAGAACGGCATCGGGCGCAGCGACGTGCTGGCGCGGGCCGTCGACCTGCCGCTGAGCCACCAGCTCTCGCACGAGACGAAGAAGCCCGGCGGCTGGAAGAACTTCGGCGTGTACTGCCGCTTCCTCGCCGAGGAGTTCGGCAGCTTCGCGTCGAGGCTCGCCGCGACGCCGGAGCCGGGCGGCGAGGGATCGATGCTCGACCACTCGCTCCTGCTGTTCGGCTCGGCGTCGAGCGCGTTCCACCTTTCGCGCAACTACCCCCTGGTCCTCGCCGGTGGCAGGGACATGGGCTTCGAGCACGGGCGCTACGTGAACCTGATCGGCGACCGCGCCTTCGGCGGCTCGTGGAGCGGCGGCAAAGAGCCGTGGCAGCGCGAGTTCGATCACGACGACGTGCCGCTGGGCGAGCTGTACCTGCTGATGCTGCAGCGCCTCGGCGTGGACGCGAAGGGCTTCGCGGGCAGCACGACGCCGCTGGCCGGCGTCTGAGCCCGGCGACGGGTCGGCCCGGCGCCGCTCGCAAGCTGCATTGACGAAAGGTTTCGTAAATCAGTCGAGGCGCACGCCCCGAATGACGAAAACCTTCGTACAGTCGCCCCCGACCATGAGCCGCAAACCCGCGCCGAAGAAGCCCGCCGCCAAGAAGCCCACGGAGGCCGAGTTCAACATCCTCGGCGTCATCTGGGAGCTGGAGTCCGCGACCGTCCGCGAGGTGCACGACGCGCTGAAGGGGACCCAGGACATCGGCTACACGACCGTCCTGAAGCTCATGCAGATCATGACGGAGAAGGGCCTCCTGGAGCGCGATACGGGCGTCCGACCGCAGGTGTACTGGGCCGCGCGTCCCCGCGGGCAGACGCAGAAGGCGCTGCTGCGCGACCTCGTCGACCGAGCGTTCAGCGGCTCCTCGAGCGCGCTCGTGCTGCAGGCGCTCTCGATGCGCAAGTCGTCGCCGGAGGAGCTCGACGAGATTCGCGCGCTCCTCGATGCGCTGGAGGAGAAGGACCGATGACCGCCTCGATCCAGACCGCGCTCGGCTGGGCCGTCCTGCACTTCGTCTGGCAGGGCGCGCTCATCGGCGGGCTCGCGGCGGCTCTGCTCGCCGCGGTGCGGCGGGACGACAACCGCGCGCGCTACGCCGTCGGCTGCGCCGCGCTCGGTGTCGCGCTGCTCACATTCGCGGCGACGTTCGCGCTCTCGCTTCCGAATGGAGTCCTCCCGCCGCTCGTTCTGCCGCCGACCGTCGACGTGACCGCGCCCGAGCTCGCAGAGGTCTCGGCGATCCTCCTCGACCTCCAGGCGGCGCCCGCCGACATCCCCGCGGCCGCACTCGCGTGGTTCTGGGCGATCGGCGCGCTCGCGATGGCGCTGCGCCTGACGCGCGGCGGTGTGTGGGCACGCCGCCTGCGCCGCTCGGGCGAGGTGCCCGTCGACCCGCGCTGGCAGCGGGTCGTCGATGCGCTGCGGCTCGATCTCGGTATCCGTCGCGCGGTACGGCTCCTGCGCAGCGACCTCGTCGACGGCCCCGCCGTCGTCGGCTGGATCACGCCGGTCGTCCTCGTTCCCGCGACGACGCTCACCGCGCTCACGCCGGACCAGGTGCGCGCCGTGCTCGCCCACGAGCTCGCGCACGTCCGGCGCCACGACCACCTCGTCAACGCGCTCCAGGCGCTCGTCGAGGTCCTGCTGTTCTTCCACCCGGTCGTCTGGTGGCTCTCGCACGTCGTGCGGGAGGAGCGCGAACACTGCTGCGATGCCGCGGCGGTCCGCGCGACGGGGAGCGAGCTGCTCCTCGCCCAGGCGCTCACCCGGCTCGAGTCGCTCCGGCTCGACCACCCCTCCGTCGCTCTCGCGGCGAAGACCTCACGAGGCCCACTGATGAAGAGAATCACCCGCATCCTCCGCTCGAACGGCACGCCGCAGCGCCACCTCGGCTGGCGCGCCCTGTCCGCGCTCGGCGCCGGCGTCCTCGCCCTCGGCCTCGGAGTCGCCCAGGCGACGGCGCACACGACCACGGCCGCAGCGGCGCCGCGCCTCTCGCTGGAGGGTCGCGACGCCGAGTCCGACTACGCGCTCGTCGAAGCCCGCATCCTGCAGGCCGTCGAGGCGGGGAACCTGTCCGCCGACGCGGCGAAGCGCACGCTCGTCGCGCTGCGCAAGACGATGTTCACGGGCGAGCGTCGCGCGCCCGGGCGACGCAGGCCCGGAGCGAGCGGACCGACCCGCGACGTCCCCACCCTCGACCGGATCTTCGAGAGGAGGCCAGGACGAGACGTCACGTCATCGAACGAGGAGCACGGGCGCGCAGAGATCTTCCGGCGATGGGTCGGCGAGCGGCAAGACGCCGAGCGTCAGGTGTCCGCCAGGCGACGCTACGAGCAGGCCGAACGCGACATCAAGGACGCGCTGAAGTCGGGCGACATCTCGTACGAGGACGCCGAAAAGCGGCTGATGGAGAATCGCAGCGAGCTCCTCGGTGAGGAGCGGAGGCGCGAAGGAGAACGTCGACGCGAGGCGGAGCTCGTGGACCGGAAGGTCAAGTACAAGGACCTGCTGCGGCGCATCGAAGCAGCGGTGGAGCGCGCCGAAATATCGCCCGGGGACGCCAGGAAGAAGGTCGAGGCGTACGAGAAGGAGCTGAAGAAGAAGATCGTCGCCGAGCGCAAGGCGGCGGAGAAGGCCGAGGAGAAGCGCCGCAAGGCCGTCGAGAAGAAGGAACGCAAGGAGAGGAAGGCCGCAGAAAAAGACGCCGAGACGCGAGGCGAACGTGACCGCAGGATCGAGCGCCGCTGATCGGGACCACGGGGGGGGGGTGTGTAGGGTCCGGCGCCATCCGGCAGCACACTGCCGCGACTCTCGCCCCCCTCCCACGTCCCCCATGAAGAGCTTCCACCTCGTCTTCGGCTCGACCGCGATCGCACTGAGCGTCGGCTTCACCCTCGGCTCTCGCGCTGGCGTCGAGCCCGCGCCCGCGGCGCACGCCGCCTCTCCGGCCCCCAACGCGACCGCGTCGGCGACGATCGCGGTTCCCCAGGAGAGCTCGGGCACGCTCACCGGACTCCGCCAGGCAGGGGACCAGCCGTCCCCCGACTTCGGGCAGCAGCCACTCATCGATGGGCTGCCCGCGGGTCTGCAGCCCTGGCGCGACCCGAACCGGCCCGACGTCATCGTCCTCGACGAGGGGTACGACGACTTCTTCCTGCGCACGGACCGATCGAGCGAGCAGCGTGCGCCGGGCCCGATCAACCTGCAGCGCTACCAGTTCGCGTTCTCCAAGTGGGCGTTCCCCACCTATCTCGGCGTCCCGATCGCACTCACGCCCGAGGACCTCGTCGCGGGCAAGGTGGACGTCGCGATCGTCGGCGTGCCGAGCGACTTCAACGTCGCCGGCGGACAGGGCTGGGCCGCGAACCAGATGCGGATCATCCGCACCATCGACACGGCCAACAAGGGCTACGACCGGCACGTCTCCGTCAACTACATGAAGGAGCTGACGATCGTCGACTACGGGAACGCGTCGCAGAACATGTTCCAGATGGGCCTCTCGCTGGCGGAGGGCGCCAAGGTCGTCGGCGAGATCCTCGGTGCTGGAGCCACGGCCGTCGTCGTCGGCGGAAGCCACGACACCGAGGCCGTCGGGCACATGGCGATGGTCCGTCAGTTCGGTCCGAAGAACTACGCGACCGTGCACTTCGACGCGCACGAGGACGCGTACGGCGTGTCGCTCGGCACCTTCGTCCACGGCGGCCGCGCGCGGCGCTGGGCCTGGGAGCAGGGCTGGATCAAGGGCGAGGACCTGCACTCGCTCGGCATGCGCGGTCCGTACGGCGACCCCGAGATCCTCGCGTGGCAGCGCGAGGTCGGCGAGCGCTACCACTACATGGCCGAGTTCGAGGAGGACGGCTTCGACGTCGCGTGGGCGCGCGTCCTGGAGGAGGTCAAGGGCAAGCGCCTGCACATCTCCTTCGACGTCGACGCGGTCGACCCGTCCTTCGTGCCCGGCGTCTCGAATCCCGATCCGGGCGGCTTCACGGCCGCGCAGGCGATCCGGATGGTGCGCGAGCTCGCGATCCAGAACGACGTCGCGATCATCGAGTTCGACGAGTACTCGCCGATCTACGACGACACGCACTACAGCACGGCGCTGGTCATCGACCGGATGATGCGCGCATTCCTCGCGGGCAAGGCGCTGCGCAAGAAGGGCATCACCGACCCGAACTACGTCGATCCCGAGGTCCTCGACCACGGGAAGCGCAAGCGCTAGCGCATCGCTTCGAGGACGTCGCCGCCGTCACGGACGCGGAGGACGTCCACGCCGCGCCCTGGCTCCGCCGAGCGGAGGTGGAGCGCGAATCGCTCGGCCGGGACGGAGAACGCGGACACCACGCCCGCTCTTGTCCCGGCCGCTTCGTCTTCGAGGATCTCGTCGAAGTCGAGGTACTGCGCCTCTGCGTGGGCGGTCGCAACGCCCACTCTCGTCGCGTCGCCGACGTCGGGCACGACGAGGCGCACGACGCGCGGCGCGGGAATCTCGCGGCGGATGGCCGGCGCCGGCTCGCCGGCCGAGACCTCGAACTCGGGAAGGAGCACGGAGGGGTACGGGCTCCCCTTCCCGCCGATCTCCGCGCGGTAGCGGCCGGGCGCGAGCTCCATCTTCGTGGGCTCGCCGGTTGTCCTGTCATCGAGCTCGGCCCAGCCCGTCGTCGGGTCCCAGACCTCGACCGGCACGGGCGGAAGGTCGCCCTCGCCGTCGACGACGAACTCGAACGAGACCTCGACCGTCGGCCCCGAGCGTTCGTCGCGCCACTCCTCCACCGGCATGCGAAGCGTGCGTTCGACCCCGATGCGCGAGCCGCCGAAGCCTCCGATCGCCTTGCCCGTCGGATCGACGACGCTCAGGTAGCTGCAGTGCCCCGCCGGCGCGCCGTGGAGCCGGAACCGTCCCTCCGCGTCCGTCCGCGCCCAGGGGCCACGGTGACGGTGGGGATAACCGACGCCATGCCCCGCGAGGGGCCTCCCCTCGGCGTCGAGCAGCCTCCCGAACACGGTCGAGCCGGCCTCGATGACCGCGACGTACTCGGACTCGATCGCCGCGTCCCAGTCGATGTGCAGGTAGTCGGTCAGCACGCCGTCGCGCACGGGGTAGATGTCGGCGATGTCGCGCTCGCCGCGTCCGACGCAGGGCAGCGACGCCCGGCCATTGCCGTCGGTCACCGCCGTCAACACGTCGGGTGTGTGCCCGCAGCCGACGCAGAACCCGAGATGGACGAGCGGGAGCGGCCGACCGAACGGGTCCAGGATCCGGATGCGAGCGACCTCGGCGGGCACGAGCTCGACGACGGCCGGCTCGACGCCGGCGCGCGGCACCTGCATCGACCCCGAGGGCGCGTAGCCTGGCGCGCGGACGATGCGCCACTGGTAAGGCGTCTGATCGTCGCGCGGGGGAAGCGAGGCCCATCCGTCCGCGCCCGTGGACGCGCGAACGGTGTCCCAGAACTCGCCCCACACCGGGATCCCGGACTCGCGGACGCCGTGGACGACGGCGCCGACGACGGGCTCGCCGGTCATGGAGTCGATGACGCGGACGTTGCCAGGGGGAGCCTCCTGGGGCGCGAGCAGAAAGGGCCCCAAGAGGCAGGGGACAGCGAGCAGGATCGGGAGCATGGCGGGACCGGTCGAGGACGGGACCGAATCTACCCCTGCCCTGGCCGCAGGTGACGGGTCGAGCGGGGATCCTCCCTTCCACGCGGGCCCCGCCGCGGCGACCATGGCCGCATGATCGAAGAAGAGCGGGTGGGCGACGTCGTGGTCCTGAGGTTCGCGCACGGCAAGGCGAGCGCCCTG
Organism: Planctomycetota bacterium; assembly: GCA_038757895.1. Taxonomy (GTDB): domain Bacteria; phylum Planctomycetota; class UBA1135; order UBA1135; genus Saltatorellus. Next base: position 37,120 of record JBCDGE010000061.1, read on the forward strand.
GACACCGAGTTCCTGGTGGAGCTGGAGCGCCGCATGCGGGCATTCGAGGAGGGCGACGGGCGGGCGTGCATCCTGACCGGCACGGGCGGGATCTTCTCCGCGGGCGTCGACCTCAAGCGGCTGCTGGACGGAGGCGACGACTACCTGGCCGAGTTCCTCCCCGCGCTCGAACGAGCGTTCACCGCGCTGTTCTTCAGCGAGAAGCCGGTGGTCGGTGCCTGCAATGGTCACGCGATCGCGGGCGGCTGCGTGATCCTCTCGTGCTGCGACCACCGCATCGGCGCGCGCGGCCGGGGCCGCATCGGCGTGCCCGAGCTGACGGTCGGGGTCCCCTTTCCGCCGCTCGCGCTGGAGATCATCCGCTTCGCGACGCCGTCGAGCCACCTGCAGGACACGCTCTACGAGGGCGCGACCTTCGACATGGAGCAGGCGCTCGCCCGCGGTCTCGTCGACGAGCTCTCGCTCCCCGACGAGCTCGACGACCACGCGTTCGCGGCCGCGCACCGGCTGGCGCGCTACCCGTCCGGCTCGTTCGGCTTCACCAAGCGCCTCGTGCGGCGCCCGATCGCGGACGCCCTCGCCCCCCACGCCGAGCGTGATCGCGCAGAGATCCGCGCGCTGTGGGGCAGCGCGCCCGTGCAGGACGCGATCAGGGAGTACGTCGAGCGCACGCTCGGCTGAGCGGAGCCGGAAGGCGGCTCAGCATCTCGTCGGCGACGGCAGCGACGTCCTCGGCCATCGCGAGGAGCTCGCCGTGCAGCGGAGCGGCCGTGCGCTCGGGGAGACGGGGCGCGTCGAGCAGCGGATCGAAGGCCGTCCGGAGAGCGAGCACCGCGTCCGGAGACGGCGGCGTGGGCTTCGGCGCCGCCGGACGCATCGCGCGGGCGCCGAGGAGCACGCAGGCGAGCGCGGCGGCAGCCGCAAGCGTCGTCGCGAGCCGGTGTCGCGTGATCCATCGCTGCGGCGTCGATTCCGGAGCAGCGGGCCCCTCGAACGCTGCGTCCTCCAGCGCGGCCCGCATCCGCGCGCGCGCCGCCTCCGACGGCGCTCCGCCGATCCGCTCCGCGTCGTCGCGCAGCCGCCCGGCCACGCGCTCCTCGCTCCATCCTGCTCGATCCGTCATCGCGATCCTCCGCTCGCGGACATCGTCCGCTCCCACGCGGGAACCCCGGCGAGGCGAGGCGCCGGGGTCGGGTCGTTCTCTCGTTCGTCGGCGCACCCCGCGAGGTGCTCGACGAGTCGTTTGCGGGCGCGGTGTACGAGCACCCGGGTCGTGACGACGCGTTTGCCGAGGATCCGCGCCACCTCGTCGGTCGAGAGGTCCTCGGCGTAGCGGAGCCAGAGCGCCTCGCGCTGCTCCGGACCGAGCACGGAGAGCGCGATCCGCCACAGGTTGCGCTCTTCGTCGCGCGTGTCGACGGCGCTCGACGCGCGGCCCGGGAGGGGCAGCGCCTCGAGCATCTCGTCGCCGATCGCGTCCTCGTGCCGCCGCCGCGCGCGGCTCGCCGCGAGGCGCGCGGCGATCGTGTAGAGCCAGCCGCGGAACGGCCGGCTCGGGTCGTAGGCGTGGACGCTGCGCCACGCCTGCAGGAACGCCTCCTGGACCAGCTCCTCCGCGTCCGCACGGTTTCCCGTCCTCACCCGCAGGTAGCGGAAGAGCGGAGCCTCGAAGCGCTCGACGAGCGCCCCGAAGGCTGCGCGGGAGCCGGCGTGGGCCGCGCGCGCGTCGCGCGCGGTCGCGAGGTCGATGTCGTGGGCCACGGAGGGACGCCGGGTCGCGCTAGCGGTACTGCTCCTGCAGCTCGATCAGGCTCTCGCGGAGGTCTTCGATCGGGATCGAGAGGCCCATCCGCACCGAGCGGCCGTCGATCTCGGCGCGCGCGTCCTCGAAGGCCTCGGAGAGGCCCACCGGGATCTGCTCCAGAACGCCGGAGAGCGTCACCATCGAGCGCACTCCGTTGACGACGTCGGCGATGTCGCGCGCGTCGCGGTCGCTGCCGGACTCGACGACCGCGTCGATGAAGACGCTGTCCTTGCGCTGGCCCATGTCGAGCGTGAAGCGGCGCGCCTTGGACGCGACGCGGGACGCGGGCGTGTCCTCCAGCAGCTCGGCGAACGGCAGACCGACCTCGACGAAGACGTAGCTGCCCTTGCGCGGCTGCGCCTGGACGGCCGCGCCGTCGATGTCGGCGACGGAGTTCGCGTCGCCGAGCATCGTGCGGATGACCTTCGAGACGCGGTCGCGGTTCTGGCCGACGACGACGCGAACGTCCGTCGACTCGCGCTCGCCGAGGACGGCGCCGAAGACCGCCTCGTCGTCGCCCTCCATGAAGCACTCGAGCTCGAGCCCGTCGTGCGCCACGAGGCGGTACTCGTCCATCGCCCGGACGCGGTCGAGCGCGGCGTCGATCCGATCGGTCGCGTGGATCACGACGACGGCGTCGTCCCCGTCCTCGTCGTGGCCGATCACGGTCACCCCGAGGAAGTCCTTGAACGGATCGACGCCGAACTCGCGGCTCATCTCGGCGAAGTCGTCGTCGTCCGCGATCTCGTCCATGATCCCGGTCGCTTCCTCGACGGACTTCCACCAGACGCTGCGCATCAGGCCCTGGAGGTCGACGTGGACGACGAAGGACGTATCAGCGGGCAGGATGCCGCGGGCGAGCGGCGAGGACGTCACCCTGTCCTCCCGCACCTCCAGCGGCTGGCGGCGGCGGAGCTCGTGCTCCTGAACGGCGGACGGGGAGGAGGCGGACAGCGGAGCCACGGCGCCGAGGGCGAGCGCCGTGACCGCGAGGCGGGTCGTGTTCGTGTGCATGGTGGATGTCTCGTGCGGGTCGGCGGCCCCTACGCACGGGGGGGCGGGGGCGTTTCCACCTGACGCGACTCTTTCGAAGCATCCACGCGCCGCGGGGCGGGACCGCGTACGACTCCGTGGGTCGAACCGAAGGGGCCGTGGGTCACGCGGGCGGAGTGCGCCACGGTGACGGCCCCTTCGCTCGGGTCAATGCGGCGGCTGGAGCGCCAGCTCGGGCGCCTTCGGGTGGGAGGCGGCGGTTCGCTCCCACATCCCACTGTCGTGGCTCCCGGTGTAGGTCCCGGTCTGGCCGCCGCCCCCGTCGCCACTCTCGTTGAGGTAGTCGATCGTGCCTGCGTCCTCGTCGTAGACGTAGATCCCCCAACCGACGGGGTTCTGGTCGCCGTCGACCACCTCCCAGGTGCCGTCTTCGTAGAAGGTCATCACGTACGGCGTCAGCTCACCGCGAATGAACACGGTCATCCCGACGCCGATCGGGTACCGCGGCGGCGTGCCATAGGAGTCCTGGGTCGACTCGAGGGTCGCGGCGACGGGCGGCGTCGCGTGGCTCGCGAAGAGGGCGGCTAGAAGCGTGAGTACGGTCCACATCGGAGGGTCCTCCTGAGGCGCGGCGGTGCGCGTTCGGGGTTCGGTGAATTCCGACGCTCTCGGGCGTCACGAGAGAGGCGTGCTCCTCGCGAGTCGCTTGCGGCAATTCGTCGAAAGCGTGCACGTGTCCGCGGCCCTCAGGCGGAGACCGGCGCGTGGCTCTGGTGGTGGCAGCCAGAGCGACCGGGGACTCCCCAGCGGTGAAGTCCGTCTAGAGCGCCGCGAGCCGTGCGTTCGCCTTGTCGAGCATCCAGGCGTACTCGTCCGGGCCCTTGCACGAGTCGATGATCGAGCGATACGCGGCCTTCGCCGAGTCGACGTCGCCCGAACGCTCCTCGATCGTCGCGATCGTCCAGAGCGCGTGCAGCCGGTTCCACTCGCTGATGCCCGGCGTCTGCGGCACCGGCTCGGCGATCGCGAGCGCACGCTCGTGATCTCCGCGATCCGAGACCGTCATCGCGAGCTCGTACGACGCCCACGTCCCGGTGTCGGTCCCGGCGCCAGCGATCGAGGCGTTGTGCAGAACCCGCTCGGCCTCGTCCGGGTCGCCGGCAGCGCGCGCCAGCAGGCCGAGCTGCGTCATCGCGCGAGTCAGAGGCTCCTGTTCGAGCGATCGCTCCAGCGCGACCCGGAGGACACGGCGCGCCTCGACGGGGTCGGACTTCAAGAGACGCTGCGCCTCGGCCAGGAGCTGCGCGTCGGTCAACGCGTCGAGCTGCTGTCGGCGCCGCTCGACCTCCAGGTGCGCGATCGCTCTGGCGATGTCGGCGTCCTCGAGCGCGGCCCCCGCCGGATCTCGAGCCGGGCGTCGAGGCCCGGCGCGGAGTGCCCCCACCTCCCTCGTCAGTCGGTCGAGGTGCGCCTCGATGGATGCCAGGCGCGACAGGATCTGCGTGGGTTCCTCCCCCCGGTCCACGGTGGCGCGCTCGGCTGTGTGCTCCGGCACGACGAACTCCGAAGCGATGATCGCGCCGAGGACGAAGGAGGCGAGTACGAGCACGATCACCACGGGAGTACGCATGTCGAAGGAGTCGCTCGGGGGTTCCTGGTGTCGATCGGAATTCGGTGGCTGGGTGCGGCGAATCCCCTCCACCGCGACAGGACCTGACCTCGCGGAACGGATCCACACGCTGTGAGAGCGCGCGCGGCCGCCAACGCAGACCGAGGGGTCGCACGAGAGGCGAGCGAGGGATCTCTCGTCCGGCGCTACGATTCTCCCATGACGAGCACTGCGCAATCGCCGCCGGTGGTCCACGTCACCCACTGGAAGGCCGGCTCGCAGTGGGTGCGCAGCGTCCTCGCGCACATGTTTCCGGATCGAATCGTCGAGCCGCAGGTCGCGAACGAGCACGTGACGAAGCACCCGATCGAGCGCGGGCGCATCTACCCGACGGTCTACATGGACCGGCTCGCGTTCGAGCAGATTGGCGCACCCGACGACTGCGCGGTCTTCTTCGTCGTCCGCGACCTGAGGGACACCGTCGTCTCCAGCTACTTCAGCCAGCTCAAGAGCCACCCGCTCGTCGATCCGAGCGGTCGGCCGCACCCCGGGCTCGCAGAGACCCGAGCGGCGCTGCGCGCGCGCAGCAAGGAGGAGGGCCTCCTCCACCTCGTCGAGACCACGCTCGAGAGCACCGCCGCGATCCAGAGCTCGTGGCTCGACGCCTCCGTTCCGGTCTTCCGCTTCGAAGACCTCGTCGTCGATGAGCGCGGGCAGTTCGCGGCGATCCTGGACGTCTGCGGGCTCCCCCGCGACCAGCCGTCATTCGAGTCCGCGCTGTCCACCCACTCGTTCGAGACCGTGACGGGGCGGCGGCGCGGGGTCGAGGACACGTCGTCCCACTTGCGCAAGGGCGCGCCCGGCGACTGGCGGAACCACTTCACCGACGCGGTCAAGGCTGCGTTCGCGGAGAGGTACGGCGACCTGCTGATCCGGGCCGGCTACGAGACCGGCACGAGCTGGTAGACCCCGCGCGCGCGGCGTCGCAGGACGAGACCGATGGCGGAGCCCGGGCATCGCGCCTAGGCTCGAGTGCGCTCCTCGGCACCGCTCTCGCGGTCTCGCGCTCCCGGCGCGCCCATGAACTGCCACGCCTCGTCCCGCCTCTACGTCCGCGCCAACGGGACCGTTCCGTGCAACTGCGACACGGGCGAGAGCACGACGCTGTTCCGCCCGCCGCTCGACGACCTCGACTCGTTCGACTACGTCGAGGACGTCTTCAACGGGCCGATCTTCCGGCAGCTTCGCGAGTCGCTGCGCTCGGACGTGCCGCCGATCGAGGCGTGCAAGAACTGCTTCTTCTTCCATCCGTCGGAGGCGCTCCAGGGGTACGGCCGCGACGGCCGAGTCGACGTCATCGAGCACATCCAGATCGAGTCGTCGTTCCTGTGCGGCGTCGACTGTGACGCGTGCGTCCTCCGCGAGACACGGACAGATCCTGCGCGCTCCGCCCTGGGGGACGGTCCGTACGAGATGCCGCTCGAGCTGTTCCAGAAGCTCTTCGATGACGTCCGGCGCTCCGGCGTCCCGGTGCACGAGATCGCGTTCTGCGGGCGTGGCGAGCCGCTCCTGCACCCGCAATTCACCGAGATGATGGAGTACGCGCGGCGCGTCCTGCCCGACACCTACTACAGCGTGGTGACGAGCGGCAACGCGCCGTTCTCACGCGGCATCCTGGACGTGAACCACATGTCGGTCAGCATCGACGGCGGGTTCCCCGACAGCTACGAGATCTACCGCAAGGGCGGCAGCCTCCCGCGCGTGCTGCGCTTCCTCGAGCAGGTCGTCGAGGCGCGTGAACGAGAGGGACGCGGGCCGACGGTCGAATGGAAGTACATCCTGTTCGAGCACAACGACTCGGACGAGGAGATCCTCCACGCCCAGAAGCTCGCCCAGGACATCGGCGTCGACGCGATGATGTTCGTGCTGACGCACACGTGGAACCGTTCGACGAAGTACACGGAGGCGTCGCAGATCGCCGAGCTGCCCGTGTTCCAGGCGTTCGAAGGCGCCAGGACGACCTTCAGCAACGTCAACGAGGAGTCCGAGAACGTGTCCCACTGGGAAGAGATCGGTCAGACGCCGCGCGCGGAACGCTTCCAGCGCTGACCGGTCGCCGGTGATCCTGCGCCGGACTCCCGTTCGGAGGCCCGAACCGGTGAGCGCGACGGTCTCGACTCACGAGCCGCCCGCTCGCTCGAGCGCGAAGATCTCGTTGACTCGCCCGGGGATCCCCTGAAGTGCGGTCTGCGCCATCTTCCCGTACACGAGATGGCTCGCGCTCGAGCGTGCCGCGGCCCCTTGCAGGGTGAAGTCGGGCGCCGGCATGGAGGTGAACGACGTCCTGAAAGGGTCTCTCCCCGGCACCGTGAGCGTGATCTGGACATCGATGGCGATGCCCGCGTACACGTCCCACTGGGTCTTCGGCAGGTGCTTCTGTGCGTCCGCTGAGTAGAGCGCGTCCGCGCACCTGAAGGCGTAGAACACGTCGAGGACCGGTCTGCGTCCACCGGGCGCTCCCCCCCGCGGGATCGTCTCGACGTAGTCGCCGACGGCGCTCGCCAGGCCGGCGCGAATCCGTTCCCGTGCGTCCTCCGCGTGCCAGCGCGTGCCCGTCGACTCGAACGCGCTGCCGATGGGCACGATCTCGACGCCGTTCCGCTTCGCGTAGTGCAGCGCCACGGCGTGTGGCTCCAGTCTCTGGGCCTCCTCGACGGCGAGCTCCACCTGCGATTGGTCGGTCCGGCCGAGGTAGCGCAGGAGATCGGCGATCGCGTTCGCTGCGCCGCGCTCTGCTTCCTCGGACGCACCGGAGGCATCGAGGAACTCCTGAGCCTTGGCGGCATAGAGTTCGCTGATCCGATCCAGCGCCACGTCCGAGTGCCTGCGCTCGGTCTCGTAGTACTGGTACCCCCTCAGGTAGAACCGGTAGCCCTGAAGGTCCCCACACGATTCGGCGGTCACGAAGCGGATGTCGTCGAGGCCCCGAAGAGCCTCGGCATACCTGGACGGTCCGTCCGTTCGGCGGTACGCCGCCGCAACCAGGGAGTCTCCCTGGACCCGGGCATTCCACCTCAGGTACGACTCCCACGCGCTGGACCTGCTTCCCTGCTCCGGTCGACGGCTGCTGAGCCTCGACCGATCCAGCAGGAGGATCTCGCCGCGCGCGAGGCGCTCCTCGAGGTCGCCGGGGTCCACCGGCGGAACCCAGACGGCCACGTCGAAGTAGCGCAGAGGCGACCCCGCGGAGGGCCCCTCCCCCGCAGCCTGGCTCCAGAGGGCGCGCTCGGTGTGCGCCACGGCCAGAGCGATGAACGTGCAGAGCAGGATCCCGCTGCCGACAGCGCTCAGGGCGACGTTCTTGATCGCGCCGATCCCAGGTCGCCCGGCCAGCACGGGCAGGGCACGCCAGAGAAAGACCTGGCCGGCGAACAGCACGGCGAACGCGGCTCCAGAGATCACGCGCTCGGGCTGGCTGACGATGGCGCAGATCCCCACGAGAGTCAGCGCGAGGCCCGCGAGGGCCGACTTCCACCGGGCCAGGACCCTTGTCGTGACGGGGATGGACGGGCGACGGGGAGCGGTCGGTTCGGGGTCTTGCATGTGGCTTCGGTGGGCAGGTCCTTGCCCCCTCCACCCTCCGAGCGACGCCACCGATCGCCGCGTTCGCGGGACCTCGGGAAACTCAGGGACCGTCCGCTCGCCCTCCGCGCCGTTGCTCGCCGAGGCCGAGCTTCGCCGCGTCAGCGAGTCTGGCGAACGACGATCACGCTGACGTCTCCATCGCCGACCGTCTCGTACTCGAACCCGAACGTCCCGAGGATCGCTTCGGTCAGGTCGAGGAAGCGCTCCGGGGGGAGCGCCGCTCGGCCCTCGAAGTGGAGCTTCGTCGCCCGGACGGCTCGGTCGACGCCTTCCGACCAGGTGAAGTTGGCCCCGGCGATCTCCTGCGCCGCCTGCAGCAGCTGCAGGACGCTCATCGGATCTGCCGAACCGCTGGACCCGAAGAGGATCTGGTCCCCCTCTGCGCTCCTGGCCACCGGCGCTTTCTCCTCGACGGTGGGCGACTCGTCGCCGGGGAGCGGGACGGCTTCGATGGCGACGAATCCGAGCTCGTCGTCGATCGGCGTCGCCGTGAACCCCGAGACCAAGAGGAGAGCCGTCACGAACGCATCGACGCGGTCCTTCGCCACGACCTTCTGACCGAGGAGCTGGATCTTCTGCTGGCCGAGCTTCGCGTGCGTGGCGTCGTCCCACACGTAGAGGGCGCCCGTGAGCTCGGCGAACGCCTCCGTCAGCTCGAGAACCGTCGGCGCGTCGTCGCCCTGTGCGAACTGGAAGATGTAGGAGCCCTGCTCCTGGAGGACCGTCGGTGCATCCGAACGAGCTTCCAAGCGTACATTCCTGGCCCCCTCCGACGGACTCCAAGCCAGGACACCTGCGAGGGCGGCGATCGA
>JBCDGE010000062.1:0-44691 GCA_038757895.1 Planctomycetota bacterium
CGGGCGCGTGAAGCACTCCTCGAACGAATGGAGCAGAACGTCGAGCGACGGCGCGGTAGACTCACGCCGCACGCCCCTTCCTTGGTGCGTTGTCTTGTACACACCAACGAGATCGGGGAGGTGGGCGTGCAACTGGCCCCTCCGCCGGCGCATTCAGTGCCTGCCCTCTGCGCTCAGAGGTCCCGCTTTTCCAGCCTGACAAGCGGAGAACCGCGAAACTCCAGACTAGTCGACGCCGCGAGCCGCGACGAGCGCGCCGCCGATCGTCGCATCGTACGCCTCGCGCGCGCTTTGCATCTCGACGCGCGCCGTGGAGAGCCGGCGGTCCGCGCTGCGCACCTCGTCCTCGTGGTGGGCGACCTGGGCCTCGAACTGCTCCATCGAAACGACGTCACCTGCGGCGAGCTCGACGCCCTCCAGGGCGAACCCCTTCTCGAACTGCACGCGTGCGTCGCTGAGGCGCTTGCTCTCGCGGGCGAGCGTCGTGCGCAGCGCGGCGACCTCGGCCTCGCGCTTCGCGAGCGCCACCGCCAGGCGCGCGATCGACGCCGTGCGCAGCGCTTCGTCGTACGCCTCGCTCGCGACCGCCTCGGCCGCGGAGTCTCCCCTGCGGCGGGCGCGCTCCAGGTCCACGCGCTCCTGCGCGACCGAAGCGCCAGCGACGCGCATCTCGGACTCCGCGAGCTTGAGGGACTGTCGCGCGCGGCGGTCCGCCGCCTGCGCGTCGGCGAGGTCGTCCTTGGCCTCTGCGAACTCCGTCTCGGCGACCCGGATCGGCTCGAGCCGCTCGATCGGCAGGCTCATGAGCAGCCTGTCGTCGACGCGGGTCATCGCGGCGTGGTAGCCGCAGGAGGAGAGGATCGTGAGGAGGGCGAGAGCGGGGAGGAGGGAGCGCATGGCGGGACGCGAGGCAGGGCCTGGACGGCGGGCGACGCGGTCGCCCACCGCCTCATCGTCATCCCGGCCCGTCCGGGCTGACCGCGGGCCCGGATTTGCTCTTCTCGGAGCGTCCGAGGCCCCAGCGGAGACCTGGAAGGAGGGCCAGAACGGCCAGGAACGCCGCTGCGGCGGGCAGCCCGAGCCGCGCGTGGACCTCGGGATCGCCGACGAGGCGGAGCATCGGGACCGAGCCCAGGACCGCCGACGCGATCACCAGACCCTTCACACGAGTCCCGCTCCGTTCGCCGCGCCACGCCACCCACCACGCGAGCGGGAGCCACGCGAGCGCGTGTGGCCAGGTCGGCCCGACGACCAGCCACGGGATGGCGGCGAGCAGCGGGAACGCGCGCGCCCGCTCGACGTCCGCGTCGGCGCGGAGAGTGCGCATCGCCGCCACGAGGAGCGCGAGCGCCGCGAGGTCGCCGAGCCCCTGTCCGATCCACCACGCGGGAGCGCCGAGGGCGCGCGCCAGGATCGCCCCCGGGTTCTGGCTTCCGCGCCCGCCCTCCGGCGTCGAGACCCACTCGGCCATCGACCCGAGCCGCTGCGCGACCTCGCCGTGGAACGACGCGAACCCGTCCGCGCCGAGGACCGCCAGCGGCGCGAGCACCGCGCAGGTGACGAACGTCACGAGCGCGACGGCGAATGCGCGCCGGTTGCGCGTCGCGATCGGCGCGACGAGGAACACGAGCGGCGTGAGCTTGATCGCCGCCGCAACGCCGATCAGCGCCGCACCCGGCGTCGATCGGCCGCGCGCCCAGAGCGCGAATCCCGCCGCGGACAGCGCGACGACGACGAGGCTCGCCTGGCCCCAGTACGCGCCGTGTGCCACGCCGTGCGAGAGGAACGTCGCCGCGCCGAGTGCGGCCGCGTCGTGGTAGCGCTCCGGTCGGACGAGCATGAACGCGCTCGCGAGGAGGAGCAGCGTCGAGCCGAGCAGGATCGCGGCGCACAGCCACGAGGCGCCGACCGGACCCAGCGCGCTGAACGGGACGAGCAGCAGCGCGCCGAACGCGGGGTAGAGGTACCCCTCCGCGGGCTCCGACGAACCGTCCGCGAGGCGCTGCGCGGTCTCCAGGTAGGGACCGAGGAAGTCCTCGAAGAGCGCCGCGTTGAAGTCGAACCCCGCGGCCGCTGCCTGGAGGTCCGGCCAGAGCAATCCGACCGCGGCGGCGAGCGCGATGGCACCCGCGACGGCCGCGACGAGCGTGGCCGAGAGGACGGACGGTGCGGTCTGGTGCGGGGCGGTCATGCGGCGTGCGCACCGATCCTGCGGAAGATCCAGCTCCGGAACCAGCGCGGGCCCACGCCGAAGCTGCGCGCGTCGAGCACGGATTCCAGACGCACGTCGTCCCGGGCGGAGAGCTGGTCTCCGTGGTCGTAGATCGGGTGCATCGCGTTGCCCGTCAGGAGCGCACAGCCCCCGAGGGGGAGCACGTGGTGCAGCCGCTGGGCCCCCCGGAGGAGCGCCGGTGCGGTCGGGGAGACGGGCGCGAAGTCCGCGACCGCGAGCGCCCCGCCGACGCGCGTCCGCTCCAGGAGGTGGGAGCGCATCGAGCGCATCTCGTCGGGCTCGAAGACGTTCAGGAAGTGCTCTGCGACCACGACGTCGAAGGGCTGCGTCGCGTCGAGGTCGCGGACGTCGGCCTCGACGAGCTCGATGCCGCCCCTCCCGTCGCCTGCGAACCCGGACGCCCGATCGATGCGTCGTCGCGCGCGCGCCGCCATCGCTGGAGAGCGCTCCGCGACGACGACCTGCGCGCCCATCCGAGCCGCCTCCACCGCGGTACGTCCCGTGCCAGCACCCGGCACGAGGACGCGCACACCGGCCCCGACGAGCGAGAGGGCGTTCGCCCTCGTCCGCCAGATCGCTCCACCGCTCCACGCGGCCGTCGCGAGGTCGTAGATCGGCGCCGCGAGCCGATAGCGATCCGTCCCGGCCGAGCTCATCGCGGCCATTGTGGCGTCTGCGCGGTCCGCTAGAGCGAGAACGCGAGGCCCCACAGGACGAGCAGGTCGTCGGTCGGGCCTCCGTCCTTGTCCTCGAACTCCGAGCGCAGCCACGTCGGCTCGACGGTGAACGCGGTGCGATCCGTCAGCCAGTAGCGGAAGCCGGCGTTGACGCCCCAGGCGAAGGCCGTTGCGCGGGCACGGGCGTCCTCGTACCGCGCGACGCCGATCGCCGGGCCGACGTAGATCGACGCGCGCTCGTCGAAGTGGTGGTGGAGGCGGTAGTGACCGCCGATCCAGGCCTGCCGCTCGGCCTCGAGAAACTCCGTGCGATTGACGTACTGCCCCAGGACGAAGGCGCCGATCGCCTGGCGATCGGTGAGGAACTCCTCGATCGTCGCGCGGACCGAGAACCACTCTCGCTCCGCGTTGCCGTTCCGGCTCGCGAAGGACCCCGAGAGGCCGAAGATCCGGCCCGCCTCGCCGACCACGGGCGGGACGCGCCAATCCTCGAACTCGGGCTCGGTCGTGCGCCGGGGCGTCGTGCAGCTGACCGCGCACGTGAGCGCGCAGGCGACGGACAGCAGGCGAGCGGCGGCGCGCGTGAGGGGGAGCGTGCGCGCCCCGCGCGAGGGGCAGGGATCGTGGGGGGCCATGGCGGCGGGACCGCACGTCCCGCGCTCGACCGTACCCCTGCCTGGAGGGGCGAGCGGTCCTGGCCGGCGAGTCGTTACGCGCTGCCGACATAGCGCGCGCCAGGCGATCGTCAGCGGGGCCCCAGAACGAGCACGTCCCGGCCCGAGTGACTCGGGCCGGGACGCGCGGCGATCCGGAAGTGCCGCGCGGCGCGGCTGCGGATCGGATCAGACGGTCTCGCGGTACTTCTTCTTGTGCGCGGCGCGCGCCTTCTCGACCCAGCGGTCCTTCTTGATGCGGTCGACCGGGACGTCGATCGTCTCGGCGAGTCGCGTGAGCCTCGCGCCCGAGAGCTTCGCGAGCTGCTCGAAGCGCGTGACGCCGGCCTTCTTCAGGTTCTTCTCGAAGCTCGGCCCGATCCCGCTGATCGTCTTGAGGTCGTCGGCGGGCAGCGAGCGACGGGGCGCCGGCTTGATCGTCTTGACCTTCTCCTTGGTGCCGGTCGAACGCGCGGGCTTCTTCTTGGTCGCGGCGGCGCGGCCGTTCGTCTTCGCGGTGGATTTCGCCGTGGTCCGTGAGGGCGCCGGCTTCTTCGGGACAGGCCTCGTCGCTGCAGCCTTGCTCGCCGCGCTCTTGCTGGCGGTGTTCTTGCTGGCGGTGTTCTTGTTCGGGGGCGCCTTGCGAGCGGGGGCCTTCTTCGGCACCGGCTTCGCGGGCGCTTTCTTCGCGGCCGGGGCCTTCTTCGGCGCAGGCGCCTTCGCCTTCGACGGAGCATCGGTGGCCTTCGCCGCCGCGGCGGCCGCCTTCTGCAGGTCGGTGATCTCGGACCGCGCCGTCGAGAGCGCCGTGACGTTCTCGTCGAGCTTGAGCTGCGAACTCTTGAGCTGAGTCTCCAGCTTCGTGACCTGGCTCTCCAGCTCGTGCGCGCGGCGCTGCTCGGACTTCTGCGCCGCCTGGAGCTCGGACATCCGGCCGCGCAGCGTCTGGATCTCCTCCTTGCGCTTCTCGACGGTCTCCTTGGCCGTCTCCAGGCGCTTCGTGCGCTGCTCCGCCTCGCGCTCGTCCTTGTTCGCCTTCCGGCGCAGGTCGACGAGCTCCCGCTTCGCGCCCTTCAGCTCCTCGTCCGCGCCCTCGAGCTGACCGAGGCGCGACTCGAGCTTCTTGATCGTCGCCGCCTGCCCGCGCGCCTCGCGCTCGGTCGACGTCCTGAGGTCCGCCAGCTCGGCGTCGCGCTCCTGGAGGCGGGCCGGAACCGGCTCCAGCTCCTCCAGGCGCTCACGCAGCACGCGCAGCTCGCCGTCGCGGCGGGCGATCTCCACCCGCAGCGGCTCCAGCTCGCCGACCTTGCCCTCCAGCGAGTCGATCGTCGTGGAGGTCTGCTCGGCGAGGACCGCGTTGCTCGCGCGGGCCGCTTCCAGCTCGGACTCGACCTGGGAGAGGCGCGGAACGAGCGGCTCCAGCTCGGCGAGGCGCTCGCGCGCCGTCTGGAGGTCCGTACGCGTCGCGTCGAGCTCTTCGGGGACCGGCGCGAGCTCGGCGAGCCGCGCCTCCAGGTCCGCGACCTGTTCGCGCGCCCCCTCCTCGGCGGCGAGTGCGTCCTCGCGCACCCGCGCGAGCTCCGTCTCGGTCTCCGCGAACTTCGACTCGAAGGGCTCCAGCTCCTCCAGCCGGGTCTGCAGCGCCGTCGTTCGCTCGGCCGTGTCCTTCTCGACCGCCGCCTTCTTCTCGCGCGTGCGCTCCAGGTCGGCCTGGACCTCCGCGAGGCGTCCAGGCGTCGGCGACAGGTCGGCGATCTCCGCCTGCAGCGTCTCGATCTCGGCGGTCGTCGACGCGAGCAGCTCGTCGTGCTGCTCGCGCAGCATGTCGAGCTCGATGGTCGTCGCTTCCAGCTTCGCCGGCAGCGGCTCCAGCTCGGAGACGCGCGTCATGAGCTCGGCCTTCGTCTCGCCGGCGCTCGCGCGTGCGGTGGCGAGCTCGGTCGCCGCGCGCTCGCGCTCCGCCGCGAGCTCCGCCTCGGTCTCGGCCTTGACGGTCTCGACCTCGGTCCGCGCTGCCTCCTGGACCGCTGCGAGCTCGCTCGCGGCGGCCGTCCGGGTCTCCTCCAGAGCCTCGGCGTGCTCGCGCGCGGTCCTCACGTGCTCGGCGCGCGCCTCGTCGAGCTCGGCGCGGACGGTCGCGAGCTGGCCCGGGATCGGCTCCAGCTCGTCGACGCTGGCCTGCAGCCGCTCGATCGTCTCCGTCGCCTGCGTCTCCAGCGTCGCGTGGCGCTGCCGCCAGTCGGCGAGCTCGGCCCCTGCGGCCTCCAGCTTCGCCGGGACCGGCTCCAGCTCGGCGACGCGCGCCTGGAGTCGTTCGATCGTCTCGGCGGACGACCCGTCGAGGGCGGAGTGCCGCTCCTTCCACTCGGCGAGCTCGGCCTCGGCCGCGCGCAGCTTGGCGGGAGCCGGCTCCAGCTCGCGGATGCGCTCCTCCAGCCCGGACAGCGCGGCGGCCGTCGCCTCCTGGTCCTCGGCGTAGCGCCGGCTCCAGGCCTTGATCGCGTCGTCGCGCTCCGTGACGGCGGCTCGCAGGCGTCGACTCTCGTCGGCGTGGTCGCTCTGGCTCTTCTGCAGCCCCGCGTTCAGGTCGGCGACCTTCTCGACGAGCACGTCGCGCTCCTCCGACATCCGGTCGAAGTCCTTCGAGCGTCGGTCGAACTCGGTGCGCGTCGACTCCGCGGCGCCCTCGATCGCGTCGCGCTCGCTCTCCAGGCGCGTGATGATCTCCTGGCGCTCGTCGATCTTGGCGCGCAGCACGTCCGTCTGCGATCGCTCGTTCGTGAGCTCCGCCTGCAGCGCGGAGATGCGCTGCACGTGGCCCTCGTACGTACCCTTGATCTTCTTGACGTCGATGTTGTTCTGGTTGAGCGCCGCGACGGCGTCCTCGCGGTCCGCCTCGGCGAGGCGGAACTTCTGGTGCCAGAGGTGCTGCTGCACGCGGTGCTGCGCGAGGCTCTGGCGCTTGGCATAGAACCAGGCGAGGACTCCCCCGAGCACCGCGCCGCCGAGGATCAGCGGCAGCTTGCTCAGCATCGGGATCGGAGGCTCCACGGCGAAGACCCACGTCGCTCCGGCGTTTGCCAGGAGCTCCATCGTTGCAAGGACCATCATGATTCGGCGAGAGGCCGCGACGCGCGCAGACCTCCTCCCCGTCGGATGCTAGCGATCGGAAGGGGTGAATTCCCGCGTCCCGTCGCCGCCCCGAACGAACGCAGAAGACCGCGCGAATTCCTTGGAATCCGCGCTCGCCGTTGATCCACGACCATGAGACTCAAGACCATGCTCGCGACCGGACTCCTCGCGACGGGACTGCTCCTCGTCCTCGCCGTCGGATGCGCGGCGCCGACCGTCGGCCTCGACGGCGGCAGGCTGCGCGCGTGCCCGGAGTCGCCGAACTGCGTGTGCAGCGAGGTGGCGCCGGACAGCGCCGCCTACGTCGCGCCCTTCGCGGTCCCCGAGGGCGTCGAGCCTGCGGAGGCGTTCGCGCGCCTCGCCCGGACCGTCGAGGGCCGCGCCGCGGTGGAGACGCGGGAGGACGGCTACCTCCACGCCGTCTTCAAGACCGCCCTGCTGCGGTTCCGCGACGACTTCGAGGCGCGGCTCGATCGTGAAGCCGGCCTCATTCACGTGCGCTCGGCCTCCCGCCTCGGCTACTCCGACCTCGGCAAGAATCGAAAGCGCATCGAGGCGCTCCGCGAGGCCTACGACGCGGCCGGTCGCTGACCGGATGGGGGGCGCCCGGGACGCACTGCCGATCGACGAGGTCCTGGAGGGCGTCGTCGACTCGGTCCGCGAGCGGCACGCCGCGGTCCTCGTCGCGCCCCCCGGCGCCGGCAAGACGACCCGCGTGCCGCCGGCGCTGGAGGCGGCGGGGCTCGGGCCCGTCGTCGTCCTGGAGCCCCGTCGGATCGCGGCCCGGGCAGCCGCCCGGCGCGTCGCCGAGGAGAACGGGTGGACCGTCGGCGGGGAGGTCGGCTACCACGTTCGCTTCGACCGCCGCGCGAGTCGCGGGACGCGGGTCCTCTTCTGCACCGAGGGCATCCTGCTCGCGCGGCTCCAGGACGACCCGTTCCTGGAGGGCGTCGGCTGCGTCGTGTTCGACGAGTTCCACGAGCGAAGCCTCGACGCGGACCTCGCGCTCGCGATGGTCCGGCGCGTCCAGGCCGAAGCGCGCGCCGACCTCTCGATCCTGGCGACCTCCGCGACGCTGCAGGCGGAGCCGATCGCGCATTTCCTCTCAGGAGCTCCGATCGTGAGGAGCGAGGGGCGGCTCTTCCCGGTGGAGACCCGGTTCCTCGCGCGGGAGCGCACGGCGGGCACGGGGAGGTACGGCGGCGAGGAGCGCGCCGAGGACCACGTCGCGCGCGGCGTGCGCGCGGCGCTGGAGGGGAGCGACGGCGACGTGCTCGTCTTCCTCGCCGGGGTCGGCGAGATCCGCCGTTCGGCCGAGCGGCTCGCCGGGCTCGGTGACGTCGACGTGGTCGAGCTCTACGGCGACCTCCCTCCCGAGAAGCAGGACGCGGCGCTGCGCGCGGGCCCGCGGAGGCGCGTCGTGCTCGCGACCAACGTGGCCGAATCGAGCGTGACCGTCGACGGCGTGCGCGCCGTGGTGGACAGCGGCGAGGCGCGCGTCCTGCGACACGACGCGGGCTCGGGCCTCGACCGCCTGCGCGTCGAGCGGATCGACCGCGCCGCCGCAGACCAGCGCGCGGGACGCGCCGGTCGGATCGGACCCGGGCTCTGCATCCGGCTCTGGAGCGCCGTCGACGACCGCACGCTGGAGCCGCGGATCGAGCCCGAGGTGCGCCGCCTCGACGTCGCGTCCGCCGCGCTGCAGCTCGCGCTCTGGGGGGAGGCCGACGTGGCCGCGTTCCCGTGGTTCGAGCTGCCGCGGCCCGACGCGCTGGGGCGCGCCGCGAGCCTGCTGTCGGATCTCGACGCTCTCGACGGGAAGGGCCGGATCACGGAACGGGGCCGCGCGCTCGCGCGGCTGCCGCTGCACCCGCGGCTCGCGACGCTCGTGCTCGACGGTGCCGGGCGCGGCGCGGCGCTGGAGGCCGCGACGGCTGCGGCGATGCTGTCCGAGCGCGATCCGTTCCGGCGGGACGGGCGACGGGACGCGCCGCGCCCCGACGCGACGGACTCCGACGTTCTCGATCGCGTGGACGCGCTGCTCGACTTCGAGGACCGGGGCCGGCGGAGCACGCCCGTCGGCGAGCTGTCAGCCGGCGGGGCGCGGATGGTGCTGCGTGCGCGGGACCAGATCCTGCGCGCCGTGAGGGACCGTGGATCGGACCCGGTGGAGTCCGGCGACGGGCGCTTCGAGGCGCTCGCGCGTGCCGTCCTCGCCGCGTTCCCGGACCGGCTCTGCCGGCGCCGCCCCGATGATCCCGAGCGCGCCGTCATGGCCGGCGGGCGCGGCGTCCGGCTCGGGCGCGAGACGGGGGTGACCGAGGCCGAGCTGTTCGTCGCCGTGCGGGTCGCGCCGCGCCGCCGCGGTGGGGAGGAGGATCGCGTCGTGCTCGCGTCGGCCGTCGACCGCGAGTGGGTGGACGGCGGCGAGGTGCGCGTCGCCGTCGAGGCGGTCTTCGATCCTCGCGCCGAGCGCGTCGTCGGGCGCCGACGGGAGCGGCTCGGCCCGCTCGTGCTCGCCGAGTCGGACCACCCCCTGCCGTCCGGCGAGGAGGTGGAGGCGGTGCTACTCGCCGCGGCGCGGCGGGATCCCGCGCGCGCCCTGGGACTCGACCGCGACGAGGTGCAGGGGGTGCGCGAGCGGCTCCGGTTCCTCCGCGCGCACGCGACCGAGCTCGATCTGCCGGATCCGACCGACGAGGCCTTCGCGGCGCTCCTCCCTCACCTCGTGCCGGGCCGGCGCTCGTTCGCGGACCTGCGCTCGGCGCCCGTGCTCGACGTGTTCCTCGGCGGCCTCTCGCACGAGCAGCGCGTCGCGCTCGACGCGAGCGCGCCCGAGCGGATCCTGGTCCCGAGCGGGAGCCGGCTGCGGCTCGCGTACGACGGGGACCGGCCGCCCGTGCTCGCCGTCCGGATCCAGGAGATGTTCGGGCTCGCCGACACGCCGCGGATCGCCGGCGGGCGCGTGCCGGTCCTCCTGCACCTCCTCGCGCCGAACGGCCGGCCGCAGCAGGTCACGGACGACCTCGCGAGCTTCTGGGGCGACGTCTACCACCGCGTGCGCAAGGACCTGCGCGCGCGCTATCCCAAGCACGAATGGCCGGAGGATCCCCTCACGGCTCGGCCCACGTCGCGCGCCAGACGGCGCCGCAGGAGATGAACGATGACGGACGGTAAGGCACTCGAAGGCAAGCGCGCGCTGGTGACCGGCGGCAGCGGGGGGATCGGATTCGCGACGGCCCGCGCCCTCGTCGAGCACGGTGCGAAGGTCGCGATCAGCGGACGGGACGCGGGTGCGCTGGAGAAGGCGGCGTCTGACCTCGGAGCCCTCGCGATCCAGGGCGACGTCGGCGTCGAGGCGGACGCCGAGCGCATGGTGGCGGACCTCGTGGAGGCCGAGGGGGGCATCGACATCCTCATCAACAACGCGGGGTTCGGGCGATTCGCGACGCTCCTGGAGACGACCGCCGACGACATGGAGGCGGTGTGGCGGACGAACGTGCTCGGCGCGTTCCTCGTCGGGCGCGCGGCGGCGCGGCAGATGGTCGAGCAGCGCTCGGGGTCGATCGTGAACATCGCGTCGACGGCCGGGACCAAGGGGTTCGGGCGCGGGACCGCGTACGCGTCGAGCAAGTTCGCGCTGCGCGGGATGACCGAGTGCTGGCGCGACGAGCTGCGGCGGCACGACGTGCGCGTGATCCTGTGCAATCCGAGCGAGGTGCTGACGGACTTCTCGCGGCGGGCGGGCGGGAACCAGCAGCCGTCGCCCAAGAAGCTGATCGCGGAGGACATCGCCGACGCGATCGTCGGCGTCCTGACGACGGACGCGCGCGGGTTCGTGCCGGAGTTCGCGGTGTTCGCCACGAATCCGTTCTGAGGGTGCAACCGCGGGTCGGGCCGATCGGTCTCTCCTCGCCGGGCGGCGCGTCGTCGTCCGGGGTTCATCGAGGAGAGGTTCCAACATGCTCGTCGCGCTCGCACTCGCGCTGTCCCCGTTCACCCAGGACTCCCACGCCGTGGGGGCCACCGCCCCCGTGCCCGCCCGGCCCGTCGCGCCGCCACGGTCGGCGGCGATGGGGGGGCCGCGCGACATCGAGGTGCTGCTCACCAACGTCCCCGGCGCGATTCGCAACGAGGTCCCGGGGCTGCCGGGCGTGGCGTTCGATCCGGGCGTCGCGCCGGTGCACTTCGACCGCGTCTACGGGCATCCAGGCGGCCACTGGGTCCTGACCGCGCTGGCCGACCTCGCGCCGACCGAGGACGAGGTCCTGATCGTCGACGGCCAGCTCGTGATTCGCGAGGGCGACCCTGCCCCGTGGACGGGCGGGACCGAACTCTGCGGGACGCTCGACCAGCGGGTCGGGGTGAACGCCAGCGGCGCGGTCGTGTTCGCGACGAATTCGTCGGCCTCGTCGAACGACGACTACGTCGTGTCGCACGACGCGGGGAACTGGACCGTGTACGCCCGCGAGGGCGACCCGATCCCCGGGCTCCCCGGTGCGACGTTCGACGACCGGATCGACTCGGCGCTCATCGTGGACGACGGCCGCGTCGGGTGCGCGGCGGACGGGATCGACGGGACCGTGTCGACGAGCGAGGACGACGTCCTGCTGCTCGGCGCATCGGTGCTGGCGCAGAAGGGCGTGACCGTTCCACCGGGCCAGGCGGGGTCGGCGCCCGCGGCGATCGAGGACTTCGATCTCGGCGACTTCTGGGCGTCCGCGGACGGTCAGCACTGGATGGTGCAGTGCGACCTCGACGGGGCGCTCGGCTCGGACGACGTCGTGCTCGTGGACGGCAACGTCGTGCTTCAGGAGGGCGTCAGCATCCCGGGGTCGTCGATCCTGGAGTCGATCGACGAGGGCGGCATCTTCGGCGTCTCGATGGACGCCGCGGGACACTGGTACGCGCGCGGCGACGTCGACGGGACGGGGCTGGACTGGGTGGTCCGCGACGGAGAGGTGGTCGCGCGCACGGGGGCCCCGGTCGTGCCCGGGAGCACGGAGCACTGGGACGACGCCCGCTTCTCCGAGGGGTTCTTCGCGCACGTCGGGAACGCGGCGGGGAGCTGGGTCGTGGCGGGGACGACCGACGAGGCCGATCCCGCGCTCGACGCCGTCGTGGTGCTCGACGGGCACGCCGTCGTCGTGCGGGAGAGCGATCCGGTCGACCTCGACGGCGACGGTGCCCACGACGACGACGTCTTCATCGACACGTTCGGGACCGACGACTTCTTCCTGACGGACGACCTCGACCTCTACATGGTCGCGAGGCTCAAGGATGGATCGGGTCACCTCGTCGGCCAGGCGCTGCTGCGCGCGGCGCTCGACCCCGGCGTCGGGACCGGGTACTGCGGCGCCGCCGTGAACTCGACCGGACGGCCCGGAGCGCTCCTGGCGCTCGGCTCGGCGCGGGTGACGGACGACGACCTGCGCCTGCGGGCGTTCCGGTTGCCGCCGTCGAGCCACGGGATGTTCTTCGTGAGCCGGATGCCGGGGTCGATCCCGAACGTTGGCGGCAGCCAGGGCACGATGTGTCTCGCCGGCACGATCGACCGCTTCCTCCGGCCCGGGGACTTCGGATCGACGGGGCTCGATGGTGCGATCGAACTCCGGGTCGACCTGGCGGCGATCCCGCAGCCCTCCGGGCCCGTCGCCGGGCTCCCGGGCGACACCTGGTACTTCCAGTGCTGGTACCGCGACTCAGGCGCGGGCGGGGCTGCGACGACCAACTTCACGAACGGGGTCGAGGTGACGCTGGAGTAGCGCTGGCGGGACCCCTGCGGGCCGGCGGTCCTGCAGGAGAGGGGGGCAGGGGACGGTTCCTCAAGGGAACTGCGGATTCTCCCGATCCACGACTCGCCGCCCTCTCCGGTCGCGTGACCGGCAGGCCGCAGAGCCATGCAGAACGAGCCCCGCCCCCAGGAGCCCCGCCCGGGCGCCTCCACGCCGGAGATCACCGTCCTCTTCCCCACGTACGGTCGGCCCGACCGCGCCGAGGCGCTCCTCGGACGACTGGCCGAGCAGACCCTTGCGGGGGAACGATTCGAGGTCGTGGTCGTCGACGACGGCAGCCGGCCCCAGATCGACGTCGACGTCGGCGCGCTGCCCTACCGCTGCACGCTGGTGCGGCAGCCGAACGGCGGACCGGCCGCGGCGCGGAACGCGGGGCTCGCGCTGGCCCGCGCTCCGCTCGTCCTCATCCTGAACGACGACGCGGTCCCCGCGCCCGACCTGCTCGAGAAGCACCTCGCGGCCCACGCCGAGGTCGGGCCCCGCTGCGCCGTGCTCGGGACGTTCCACTTCACCGAGGAGGCCCGTCGGAGCGCCTTCACGCGGCTGCTCGACGAGTCGGACCTCCTCTTCGCGTTCTCGGCGCTGGAGCACGGGCGCAGGCTCGGCTGGGACTTCTTCTGGACCTGCAACATCAGCCTGCCGCTGGAGGGGCTCCTGTCGGTGGGGGGCTTCGACTCAGAGACGTTCGATCGCGCGATCTGCGAGGACGTCGAGCTCGGCATGCGGCTCGAGCAGCTCGGCTGGAGCGTCGTCCACCGCGAGGACTGCGTCGCCGAGCACGACCACGTGCTCACGCCCGCGCAGTACTTCGAGCGCGCGTTCCAGCTCGGCCGGTTCCGCTTCCGGCTCGGCGACAAGATCGGGCGCCCCGAGGCGCTGTTCCCCGCCGAGATCGTCACGAAGGACGGACTCAATCCGGCGATCACGACGCTCCTGGAGGAGCTCAGAGACGGCTCGGTCGAGTCGCTGACGCGCCTCGAGGAGCTCGACCGTCGCTTCGAGGGGCGGGAGCTCCCGCCCGACGTGCGCGAGGAGATGAAGCGCAGGGCCGTCGAAGACACGCGCTTTCCGCTCTTCGCCGGCCTCTACTACGAGCACACCGGGATCGACGCACGCGAGGTGATGACCGACGGCGC
This sequence comes from Planctomycetota bacterium, assembly GCA_038757895.1. GTDB lineage: Bacteria > Planctomycetota > UBA1135 > UBA1135 > Saltatorellus. The sequence goes on from JBCDGE010000062.1 coordinate 13,627, forward strand.
GCCCGACGGGACGAAGGTGTCGATCGTCATCGTGTCCTGCGACGCCCTCCGGAACACCCAGCGCTGCATCGGCGCGCTTCGTGACGCCCAGGACGAGCGCTACGAGCAGGAGATCCTGGTCGTCGACAACGGCTCCACGGACGGCAGCGCAGAGTGGCTCGCGCAGCAGCCCGACGTCGAGCTGATCCGGAACCCGACCAACTACGGGGCGCCGCGCGCGCGGAACCAGGCGATCGCCCACGCGACCGGCGACTGGGTCGCGTTCCTCGACAACGACGTGTTCGTTCCCGTCGGGTGGCTCGAGCGTGCCCTCTACCACGGTGCCGTCGACCCCGGCGTCGGCGCCGTGCCGCTGTGCGCGAACCGCGCCTCGAAGCACCAGGTCGTCGAGTACCAGGGATCGTCCGAGGCCGGTGAGGTCCAGCGCTTCGCGGACCAGCACTTCGCCGCCCACGCGCGGCGCGGCGTGGACGCGACGCTCTTCACCTCGCTTGCCGTTCTCGTGCGCGCCGAGGTGCTCGACCGGATCGGAGGCTTCGACGAGGCGTTCTCGCCCTGGGGGTTCGAGGACGACGACATCGCGCTGCGCGTCCGCCTCGCCGGCTGGAGGAACCGCGTCGCGCGCGACACGTTCGTCTTCCACGCGCCCTACGACGGTCCCGCCAAGCACCAGCGCCACGCGGCCTGGCTGGAGCAGAACTGGCGGGCGTTCCTCGACAAGTGGAGCCCCGGGACGCCCCAGGGAGCCCTCTTCGACTACTCGCAGGTCCGCGTCCCGCAGCCCGGCGAGGTGACCGAGACGCAGCTCGTCTTCGAGCTCCCGCCCGAGGGCGCTGCGCCGCCGACGTGGCCTGGCTCCGAGGCGAACGCCGCCCCGGTGGCCGACGACGAGCCCGTGGCTCTCGAGGGGGCCGTCGGGCGGACGCCGTCGACGGATTCCAGCGACACGCGCTCCAAGGAGATCGTGCCCGCGCGCGCCGCGCACGGGCGCGAGGACGTACTCGTCATCGGGTGCGGGCGGAGCGGCACGAGCATGGTCGCGGGCATGCTGGCCGACGCGGGCTGGACGGTCGGCGACGACCCGTACCCGGGCCGCGAGGCCAACCCGAAGGGCTTCTTCGAGACCGCGGAGATCAACGGGATCAACGAGTACCTGCTCGCCACGGCCGTGACCAACGAGCCGCCGCTGCGCCGCATGCAGCACTGGCTGGCGCACGCTCCGGAGCCGCTCGACCTGGAGGTCGACGAGGGACTCCGGGCGCGCATGGATCGGCTCGGGCAGCGGTCGCCGTACGCGTACAAGGACCCGCGGTTCTGCTACACGCTCGACGCTTGGCGTCCCTCGGTGCCGGGCGCGCGCTTCGTGTGCGTCTTCCGTGAGCCCGCCGCCACGGCTGCGAGCATCCTCCGCGAGTGCGCGAACGCCGACTATCTCGCCGACGTCGACATCGACGTCGACCGCGCACTCGACGTGTGGGACGCGATGTACCGCCGCGTGCTCGATGACCACGCCGAGGACGGGGAGTGGCTGTTCGTCCACTTCGACGAGCTGCTGACGCCGGAGGGCGTCCGTCGCCTCGAGGAGTTCGTCGGTGCGCCCGTCGCGGCGGAGTTCCCCGAGAAGGCCCTGCGTCGGAGCCGCTCCGACCGCCCGGTGCCCGCGCGGATCGCGGACACCTACCGCCGCCTGTGCGAGCGAGCGGGGTACGCGGCGCCGGAGCTCGACGCCATGCCGGCCGCCCCGGTCACGGTCCAGGTCGACGAGCCCGAGCTCACGGTCCTGATCTGCACGTACGACCGGCTGGAGACGCTGAAGCGCTGCCTGGCCTCGTTCGAGGAGCAGTCCGCCGCCGGGCGCTACGAGATCGTCGTGGTCAACGACGGGTCGAGTGACGGGACGCGGGAGTGGCTCGACGGCCGCGAGCACGCCGCGCCGATCCGCGTCGTGCACCAGGAGAACGGCGGGCTCTCCGCCGCGCGGAACGCCGGCCTCGACGTCGCGCGCGGGACCTACGTCCTGCTCGTGAACGACGACACGATCGCCGACCCCGACCTCGTGACCGAGCACCTCGCCGCGCACGCCGAGCACGGCCCGGACCGCGCGGTGCTCGGCACGTTCGAGCAGCCGCGAGCCGCCCTCGACAACGCACTGATGCGGACGCTGGAGGAGTCGTTCCTCGTGTTCTGCTACGCGGGACTCGATCCCTCGCGGCTGCACGACTGGACCCGCTTCTGGACCTGCAACGTGAGCGTGTCGCGGCAGGCGATCGAGGACGTCGGGCGCTTCGACGTCGCTTTCCGCCACTACGGCTGCGAGGACACGGACCTCGCCTACCGGCTGGAGACTCTCCGCGACGTGCGCGTCGTGTTCCATCCCGCCGCGCGGGCCGAGCACGAGCACATCCTCACGTTCGAGGACCTGCGGCGCCGGAACCGAACGGTCGCGTCGGCGTTCGTGCGGTTCTTCCGCAAGCACCCGGACGCGCTCATGCACGCCGGCTGGCGCAACCGCGCGAGCCACACCCTCGAGGCGCACGAGAGTCTCCTCGTCGAGACCATGCCGGACCGAGCGCGCGCCGAGGCGTTTGCGCGCGAGCTGAGCCGGATCGACGTCGGCGCGCTGGAGCGGACGGGGCCCGAGGGCGAGGAGATCGCCCGCGCGGTGCTGGCGCGGCTGCGCCAGTACCTCGAGGAGCTCAACCACCTGTGGTGGGCCGAGGGAGAGGCCGAGGCGTTCCGCGCGTTCGGCCTCCAGGCGATGGGCGAGCTGCTCGACCGTCGCCAGGGCGGGTCCCGTCGCGGGCTCGCGACGGCCGCCTGACGCCCGCGTCCGAACCCGGTCTCGCGATTCAGGCGTAGGTCGCCGCGAGCTCGCCGCGCAGCCGGCCGAGCGCGTGGCGCTCGACGGCTCGCTTGCGCGCGATGAACCCCATGTCGGCGCGGCGCTGCGCGTCCTCGAGGTCGTCGAGCGCCGCGATCACCGCGTCGACGTCGCCCGGTGGGACGAAGCGGGCCACGTCCGAGCCGACGAGCTGCTCGACGTCTCCGCGGTCGGCCACGACGGCCGGTCGGCCGCAGGCGAGCGACTCCAGGAGGCTGATCGGCACCAGTTCGTTCTCGCTCTGCAGCGCGAACACGTCGATGCGCGCGAAGAAGCTCGGCGCGTCGAGGACGCGGCGGCGGACGTGGAGGACGTCCGAGTTGCGGGCCCGCTCGCGCAGCTCGGGGAGCCGCGGCCCGTCGCCCACCATCAGGAGCGCGGTCGGACGCCCGTCGGCGTGGCGCCGGAGAGCGGCCTCGGCGAGGACGTCCTGGCCCTTGTCCGGCGTCGCGCTCATCAGCGTGCCCACGAGCAGCGTGTCGGGAACCGGCAGCCGCGTGGCACGCCAGGTGGACCGGGCCTCCTGGGGATAGAAGCGCTGGATGTCGACCGCGGCGAGCCGCACCTCGGGTTCCCGCCCGAGCGCCGCCCAGGGCGCCTGGAGCGCGGGGGAGGGGACGAACACCGCGTCCGCCTCCTGCAGCGCGCGCCGGAGACGGCGCCGCTCGACGAAGGAGAGCGCGGGCGGGCGGTCGAACAGCGTCGCGACGACGCGCAGGCCGCTCGACCTGCGACGCGCAGCCGCAGCCAGCAGCAAGTCGGACGTTCGGTAGGCGTGGAGCGACCGCGCGCCGCGGGAGGCCGCGAGGTCGGCGAGGCGCTGGGCGCGGAGCGCCAGCTTCTCTGCCGGATCCATGAGGAAGTGCACGGGCGTCGCCGGCGCCATGAAGTCCTTGTCGACGTCCAGCGGGCGCTCGGTGAGCACCAGCTCGTCGGTCGCGCCGTCCATGCGCTCGTGCCGAACGAGGTCGATGACGGCGCGCTGCAGCCCACCGACGCCCTGGTGCGGGAGGAGGTGGAGGACCCGGACTTCGGCGAGGGGGGCGCTGGACATCCGATCCCTTGGGCCGACGGTGCCGGCGATTCCAGTCCTGCCCGGCCGACGCTGTGCGTCGGGCGCAGCCTCCTCAGAAGACACCGAGTCGCACCAGCTCGTCCGCGAGGCGCTCGGCGAACATCGCCGACCCCTCGTCCGTGAGGTGGACGTTGTTGACGAAGACGCCCTGCGTCCCGCCGTCGGCGGCCTGCTGGGTCGCGGCGTCCTCCAGGAACGACTGCATCTCGATCAGCGCGACGCCCTCGCTGTCCGCGACCTCGCGCACGATCGTCGTCATGCGCCGATGGGCCGCGAGTCGCTGCCGGCCGTGCAGGATGTGGTCGGACTCGGGATCGGGCGACCAGATCGCCTGCGTCATCAGGACCGGCTTCGCGCCGTGCGCGCGCGCGACCGCGGCGATCGAGACGAGGTTGCGGCGGAAGTTCTCGAAGCCCACGTCGGTCGGGTTCTCGAGCTCCTTCGGGATGCGGTACTGCTGGAGCGTGTCGCCGACGGACCCGGGGGGGACCACCTTGCCGCGGAACCCGAGGTCCGCGCGCTGCTCCAGGTAGTCGGTCGCGTATTTGCGCCAGACGAGGTACGTGATGCTCCGGCCGAGGATCCCCTCCAGAGGCGACTCCCGGAACGTCGGCCACGCGATGCGGTAGTGCGAGTTGTCGCTCTTCGGGTCGGGCCAGAGCGCCGCCTCGGCGTCGTTCGTCGAGAGGTAGACGAGGACGACGTCGGGCTCGTACGGAAGGACGCGGAACGCGAGGTTCCCGAGGCACTCGAAGCTGTTCCACGACGGCACGCCGCCGTTCAGCACGTCGACGTCCCTGGCCTCGATACGGTCGTCGAGGAGCGCCTGCAGCCGCGCGGGCCAGGTGAACTCGTCGGTGGTCGGGCCCGTCGCGTACGTGCTGGAGCCGCCGAGGCACGCGATGCGAAGCGTGCCCTCGGGCTTGGGCAGCGCGAGGTCGGGGCCGCGGAAGCCCGACGCGCCGTGGCTCAGCTGCTTGCCGGGGTCGTCGCGCTCGTACCCGGGCCGGGGAGTGAAGATCAGGTACGGGCTGGGGACGAAGTTGTGCTTCGCCTCGGCCTGGACGTACGGCGGATCGAGCGTCGCGCGGTCGAGGCCCGGGAGCGGAAGGAACCTCGGGACCGTCTCCAGGAGCGCGAGCGCCCCGAGGAGCGAGAGGAGCACCTTCTTGAGGATTCCTCCGGCGCGATGGGTGGGCGGGAGTCGTCGTCGTGCGAGGCCGGTACGCATGCGCGCCGGATCGTAGACTCCGCCCCCGATGAAGCGGACCCGAATCGCCACCGCCGCGCTCGTCACGCGCGGAACGGGACACGACGTCCACGTGCTGGTCGTCCGGAGAGCGCCGCAGCTCCGCTTCTTCGGCGGGTTCTGGGCCTTCCCGGGCGGCGTCGTCGATGCCGCGGACCACGACGGCGACCCCGACGTGGACGACGCCCACCGGCGCTGCGCGCTGCGCGAGCTCCTGGAGGAGACGGGGCTGGTCGCGCCCGAGCTGGCGGAGGCGGCGCCGCTCCGCTCGGCTCTGCTCGATCGCGACGACGCGCCGGCCGCGCGCGCGTTTCGCGAGATCGTCGACCGCAACCCGGCGGCGCTGGAGCGCGTGGAGCCGTTCGCGCGCCTGACGACGCCGCCGTTCGCTCCCGTGCTCTACCGGACGCGGTTCACCCATGTGGTCGCTCCCGAGGGGTTCGAGCCGGAGATCGTCGAGGGCGAGCTCGTCGACGGAGCGTTCTTCGCGCCCGCGGACCTGCTCGAGTCGTGGCGGCGGGGAGAGCGGCTCGTCGCGCCGCCGGTCGTGTTCCTGCTGGAACAGCTCGCCGAGCGCGGCCTCGAGCGCTTCCTCGACGAGATCCCCGCCGTCTCGGCGCGGCTCGAGGCGGGCGCACTCCATCCGATCCGGGTCGTGCCGGGCATCACGATGGCGCCCCTGGAGACCGCGACGCTCCCCCCGGCGACGACGACCAACGCGTTCCTGGTCGGCGTGGACCGGACGTGGATCGTGGACCCCGCGCCCACCGACGAGGGCGAGCAGCAGCGGCTCTTCGACCTCGTCGACGAGCGTCGGCAAGACGGGGCCGATCCAGTCGGGGTGCTCCTCACGCACCACCACCCCGACCACGTCGGCGCCGCCGAGGCGACGGCGCGCCGCTACGACGTCCCCGTCCTCGCGCACCCCGAGACGTTCTCGCGGCTCGACCTCGACGTCGAGAACCACCGCGCGCTGGAGGACGGGACCGTGCTTCCCCTGGGGACGACGCCCGACGGGGCGCCGGGCTGGACGCTGACCGCGCTCCACACGCCGGGCCACGCGCCGGGTCACCTCGCGTTCCGCGAGTCGCGCTACGGCGCGGTGCTGGGGGGCGATCTCGTCTCGACGGTGTCGACGATCGTGATCGATCCGCCGGACGGGCACCTCGCGACGTATCTCTCGAGCCTCCGCGCGCTGCGCGAGCGGATGGCGGACGGCGGCGTGCTGCACCCCTCGCACGGGACCGTCGCCACCGACGGCGCCCGCATCCTCGACCAGTACCTCACGCATCGCGCGGAGCGGGAGCGCGCGCTCAGCGATGCCCTCGCGGGCGGCGCTGCGCGCGAGGAAGATCTGCTGCGGGCCGTGTACGACGACGTCGACGAGCGCCTCCTGCCCGTCGCGGCGCGCTCGCTCCGCGCAGGCCTGGAGAAGCTCGGCGAGGAAGGGCGGGCGATCGAGCGCGAGCCAGGGCGCTGGGATCTCGCAAGGTGATCCAGCCGGGTGACCCAGCCGGGTGACCCCGCCGGATGACACCGTCGCGCTCCGGTCGCGGGATATCTCGCGGCCCGCGCCTCTCACCTTCGGAGTGCGCGCAATACTGTGCCGGCCTGCTCGCCCCATGCCCTGCCGCACCACAACGCACCGAGCCTCACGACGTCCTTCGAGGGCGTGGGCTTCGAGGGCGTGGGCGCTGGCCGGCCTCGGGCTCGCCGGGTGCCTGTTCGGCACTGGCAAACCCGAGCCTCTCGCCGCGCCGGAGCTGATCACGGTCCTCTCGCAGTACGCGGGCGATCCGATCACCGGGCCGCTGCCCCACGGGACCGCGCTGGAGTTCGAGTTCTCGCGTGAATCCGCGGTCGAGGTCGAGGGGCGGCTGTACGTCCTGTCCGGCGTGCCCGACGCGCTCGTCCGTCCCCTCAGCGAGGACGTGAAGCTCATCATCGGCGAGAACAGCGGGGAGCCGCTGAGCTCCAGCTCCCTCGTCGCGCCCGGCGCCCGGGTCTCGGTGGGGGCGGCCGGGACCGCGCTCGCCGACGACATCCTGGAGCGGGGGCCGGACACCGCGATCGAGGTGTTCCGACTCGCCGGGCTCACGGCGCCCGGCGTGACCGTCGCCATGACCGCGGTCTTCGCCAAGCCCGTCGAACTCCTCGGGTTCCTGCCGAGCGAGCGCCGCATCAGCGCACACCTGTGGCGCGAGGACGCGCAGAGCAGCGACCTCGCGGTCGCACTCCTGATCTCGGACGTCATCGAGATCGTCGACGATGACCCGGGAGAGGACGACGTCGGCGACGAGCTCGTGCTGCGACGCGAGCCCCGGCGCGAGACGATCGTGCTCCAGCGCGGCCTGGAGATCGACGGCCCTCCGCTGCTTCTCCTGACGCCCGCTCGGTACGATCCGGACGGCAGCCTCACAACCGTCGTCGTGCTGCGAGCGCGCTCGATCAGCGCCGAGCGCCTGGCGTCCGCGGCCTTCGAGGACGAGCTGGAATCGATGCGGACGTCCGTGCGCGAGTCGGCCGTCGAGGACGCGGAGCGTCGCCAGAAGCTCCAGCTCGACGAGCAGCTCCGGAGGCGGCGCGTTCGCGCGATCGCCGCGCTGGGCGACCGCGCCACGCGCCGCGCGGCGATCGTCGAGCTCGGCGGAGGCGCGGCGGCTCCGCTCGTCAGTGAGCTCGCCATCATGGGGAGCGAGGAGTTCCTCGACGAGCTGTGCACGCGGCTGAAGGCCGACTCGACGGTGCTCGAGTCGATCGCGGTGAGCGCACCGGAGATCCAGTGGCGCCTCGAGCGTGAGGCGATCCTCCTGATGGCGCGCGCCGCGTCCGAGGCGGAGCTGGCGTCGGAGTACGAGGGGATGCTGCTCCGCTTCGCGGGTGAGGCGGGCCGCTACCCCGGTACGCTCGAGGACGCCATCGTCTCGTCGAAGACCGTCACGGACTTCTACTCGCGCATCGTCGACGAGAACCTGATCGCCCTGGAGGACTCGCGCCCCGCGGCCCGCGTGCGAGCGTTCGACTGGCTGTCGTCGAACGGATTCCCCATCCCCGACTACGACCCCCTGGCGCGCTCGCGCGAGCGACGCGCCGCGCTGCGGGCGTGGCGCGAGCAGCGCGACGCCCGTGAGACCGAGGCCGCCGTGGACGCGGCGACGTCGAACGCCCAGGGAGGCGGTTCGTCGTGAAGGGCGCCGAGCCGAACCCGGACGAGTCGTTCTCGGTCGACACTGCGTCGGAGGGAGCGCTGCCCGTGGGCGCCCTGCCCTCGGACGACGCGCTGTCGGAGGCGGTCGCGCCCAAGCCTCGGAAGCCTCGGCGTCGCCGGTGGGTGCGCCGACTCGGCTGGCTCGCGCTGCTGCTGGTCGTGGGCCGCGTCGGTCTGGGCTTCGCCCTGCAGCCGATCGCGCGCACCGTGGCTGCAGGCTTCGGCGTCGACCTCTCGTGGGAGCGCATGGAGCTCTCCCTGCACACGGGGCGCTTCGAGTTCTGGCGCCTCCGCGCCGGCGTTGCGGCCGAGGAGAAGGGCGCCGAGCCCGCGGAGCTCGCCGAGGTCGCGACCGTCGCTCTCGACGTCGACGTCTCCGCGCTCTTCAGCGGCCGACTCCGCGTGCGCCGCCTGGAGGTCGACGGCGTTCGCGCTCAGCTCGTGCGTGGCGCGGACGGGACGTGGCGGCACGAGCCGCTACTCGCGCGCCTCGCTGGCGGCGCGCCGCCTCCCCCGAAGGCGAAGAAGGAGTCGAAACCACCCGGTCCGATCGTCTTCCGTTCGCCCGTCGAGGTGGTGGCGGCACGGATCCAGGACGTCGAGGTCAGCGTCCTCGACGAGGCGCTGGGGGAGAGCTCGCTCGTCCAGATGCGCGCGAACGTCGTCGTCTCCGACGTCGGCATAGAGGACCGGCCCGGTCGCGTCCGCGTGCTCGTCACCTCGCCCCAGATGCTCGACCTGTTCAGCCTCGGCGTGGACCTCGACCTCGGTGGGGACCGGGCCGACCTCGAGGTGACGACGAAGGTCGCCGGGCTCCGGCCGCAGCCCCTGGCTCCGTTCCTGGAGCCGCTGGGGATCGAGCCGGTGGCCCGCACAGTCGGCGGGCGCTCGTCGATCACCGCGAGCGTCGAGCACGCGACAGAGCTCGGCGATCGCCTGACCGCGTCGATCGACGTGCGCGACGTGTCGTTCGTGCACGACGGCCAGGAGTGCGTCGGGCTCGACGCGCTCGGCATCGCGGCGCGCGAGGTCTGGTCGGGCGGCGTCTTGCTCGACTCGATCACGGTCGAGGGGCCGCGCATGGCCGCCGAGCGGCTCGCCGATGGCGGACTCTCGTTCTCCGGGTTCGCGTACCGCGGAGCAACCGCGCGCCCGAGCGACTCGAACGAGGCGCCGAACGAAGGCCCGAAGGGCACGCCGGAGGAGACACCGGAGGACGGCACGGATGAGGACTCCGTGGCGCCCGCTGCCGACGCCGCGCCCTTCCTCTGGGGCGTCGACGAGATCCGCGTGACCGAGGGGCGCCTCGCGCTGACCGACTTCGTCTACGAACCGCCGAAGCAGGCGGTCGGGCAACTCGACGAGCTCCGCATCGGATCGCTCTCGTCCGTGTCCTATTCCGCTGCCGCTGCGGGGTCCGACGTGCTCCTGGAAGCGCGGGTGCCCGGATTCGTCGAGACCGTTCGCGTCGAGGGCACGATCCGTGACCTGGCGCCGCTGCCGGACCTGGGGCTGCGTTTGTCCGCGCTCGGGATCGACCCCGTCGAGGCGCGGCCGTACCTCGCCATGATCGGACTGGAGCCGATCTTCGAGGACGGGACGCTCGTGGTCGACGAGGTTAGGCTCGGTCAGATCGAGGGGCCCGCGAAGGGACTCGCGGTCGCCGTGCGAGGGGTCCGGCTGGAGGACGCGGGGGAGGAGCTCGGCTCCATCGGAGCGGTCGAGGTCGACGTGCCGTCGGGCGCGCCCGTCGCGGTGCGCGTGGTGGGCGTCACGGCGACTGCGACGCGCACGGTCGACGACGCGATCGAAGCGCTCGGTCTCCGCATCGGCGGCTCGCCGGACGAAACGCAGCGCGCGGCCGCATCCCCTTCAGGGACCGAGACGTCCAAGGAGCCCGCGGCCGCGGCGAGCGCGTCGTTCGAGGTCCCGGCCCTGTGGCTCCCGCTGGTCGACGCCACCGTCGAGAAGCTCGTGCTCATCGACGCGTCCGACGCGGCGACGCCCTTCTCCGTCGGACCGGCCAAGGCCTCGATCGCGCCGCTACCCGCGGGAGGTGGCGAGGCCGCTTACCGGATCAAGTTCACGGGCGCGACCCGCTCCGCGCGCGACCTGAACGCCGCGTTCGACCTGCTCCAGTCGCCGGAAGGGACGATCGGGATCACGGGACGCGCGGCCGCGAAGGGCTGCAACTTCGACCACGTGAAGCCCTGGTTCGCGCTCGTCGGCGTCGAGCCGCTCCTGGTCGACGCCGATCTGGAGATCGGGCTGGAGGCGTCGCTCGGAGCCGCGGACGGGCGGCCGCGGATCGACCTCGCTGCAGGCCCGGTGCTCATCGTCGATCGACACGACGGGGGGACCAGCGAGTGGCTCTCGGTCGAGCGGGTGGAGGCGCAGGGTGTGACCTTCGGGAGCGCGATCGAGGTCGACGCGATCCGCCTGCGGAAACCCGAGGCGTACGTGCACGTCGACGGGGACGGCGCGCTGGAGGCTCTCGGGCTGCGGCTGCTTCCCCCCCTGGACACCCCCGGAGAGTCCGCGGGGGCGGAGGGGGCCATGAGCGCTCCGGCACCGGCGAGCGACCCGGCTCCGGAGGTTGCTTCCGCGGCGCCAGCCGCCGGGCCGATGCTCCGGATCGGCCGGATCGAACTCGACGGCGGCAAGCTCGCGCTCGACGACGGTTCGTTCGAGGCACCGCACGTGGTCGTCGTGGGCGCAGACGCGGACCTGCGGGAGCTCGCGCTCGGCGCCGGGGTCGGACCGACGTCGATCGAGGGCGAGCTGCGCGTCGATGACACCTCGTTCCGTGCCACCGGATCCGCGGTGCTCGACCCCGCCGACCTGAGGGTGGACCTCGAGCTCGGCGGCGAACGCATGACGGGCGAGGCGATCGGACCCTACCTGCCCCCGCACACCGCGATCGTCCTGGAGGACGGAGTGTTCGCGGCGCACGTGCGCGCGCGGCTCGCGCAGGAGCCCGCGGGCGGCTCGACGGTCGACCTCACCCTCGAGGGCGTCGATCTCCGCGAGCGCGGAGCTGAGGACCCCCTCCTCGCGGTCGAGAGCGTTCGCGTCGACGTGCCGCGTCTCGATCCCGCGGCGACCCACTACAACGTCGAGGAGGTCTCGGTGGCGGGCCTGCGCGTTGCAGTGCGGCGGACGCGCGACGGCGGTGTGTCGGCCTGCGGGGTCGCGGTCCAGCGCCCCGCGGAGAAGAAGGTCGAGCCCGCGCCCGAAGCGGACGAGGAGGCCGCACCGCCCGTTGCCTCGGGCTCCGCCGGCCCGGTCCGCCGGCCCGGCCAGGATCTCGAGGAGCTGCCGTTCGTGCGCCTCGCGCGGGTCGACGTCGAGATCGCCGAGCTCGAGGTGACGAGCGAGGGCTTCGAGGACGACGCGCCCTTTCGCCTCTCCTCGCGGCTCAGCCTCCGTGCTCCGTACGAGGTGGAGATCGACCCCCGAGACGAGGACCTCGACGACGAGGCGCAGCCGATCGGATTCGATCTGGTCGTCGACCCCGCCCCGGGGCCCGGCCGCGTGACACTGAAGACCGAGATCAGCCCGTTCGTCTCCGAGCCGAGCTTCGGCGCCCGACTGGAGGTCACCGGCATGCAGGGCGAACGGCTCCTCCGGCTCGCCCCCGAGCTCGCGGACCGCGTCGATCCCAGCGGCGTCGACGGCGGGAGCGTCACGCTCGACGTCGGGGCCCGCCTGGAGTGGCGACGGCGCAGCCCCTTCGACTTCGACCTCTCGGGCGGCTTCGGCGCCGACGTCGTCATCGAGAACGCTGCGATCCGCGCGACGCCCGACTCCGAGATCGGGCTCGGCGTGGATCGCATCGTGGCCTCGGCGCGACGGATCACGCCGCGCTCGGGATCGCTGCGTCTCTCGCGGCTGGAGGTCGAGACGATCCACGCGCACGTGGACCGCACGGACGAGGGGTTCCACGTCGCCGGCATCACGGTGCGCGAGCTGCCCGCCGACGGACCCGCACCCGCGGAGGACGCCGCAGCCGCGCCCGTCGAGGCGAATGCGGACTCCGATCGCCCGGCGGGCCAGCCCGAGGAAGAGGCTCCCGGCAACGCGACGGAGAAGACGGCGCCGGACACCTCCCCTGGGACGAGCACCGACAAGCGGCGAGGCAACCTGCGGATCGACGAGCTGCTTGCGCGCGACCTGGACGTCGTGTACCGAGACCTCCGCGCGGATCCGCCCTTCGTCCTGCCGCTCGACACGTTCGATCTCGACGCGCGCGGCCTGACGAGCGCGGCGCTGACGGAGCCGATCCCGCTGCGCTTCTCGCTCCTCGTCGGGGCGGGGGACGTCGAGCTCCCCGTGCGGCTCAAGAGCGCGAGTCTCCTGCGCGGCGTCGCCACGGGCGTCGTCTCCGGCGTGGGCAGCGCTGTCGGGATGAGCTCGACCGAGGAGGTCGAGTACGAGCAGCGCCCGCTCTTCGGTGAGGTCGCAGCCAGCGGGAGGCTCGTCCTCGCGCCGAGCCCGTCCGGGTGGCTGCGCGCCTCGGTCAGCGGCTTCGAGCTCGTCGGGATGCGCGGCCTCGCGCGCGAGAGCGGCGTGGAGATCGGCGACGGCGTCCTCGATACGAACGTCAGGGTCCGGCTGTCCGGGGGCGCGGGCGGGCGCGTCGACAGCGTGTCGAGCTTCAACTCGCTCAAGCTGTCCGAGCCCGACGGCGGCCCGATCTCGCGCTACCTCAAGCTGCCCGCGACGCTCGACACGGTCCTGTTCGTCCTGCGGAACGAGCGCGGGGAGCTGCGGATCCCTCTGTCCTTCACCTTCGGTGAGGGCGGCTCGATGAGCACGCGCGAGATCGCGCAGAAGGCGTCGGGCGCGTTCCTGGGCCTCGTGACCGAGGCCCTCGCGAGCGCGCCGATGCGGGCGGTCGGCACGGTGACCGACGTCGTCGGGCTCCGGGGGATCCTCGGGCGCGGCGACGGCACACCCACGCGCGCCGGGCTGACCGCGATGCTGGAGTTCTCGCCCGGCGGGACGACCCTGAACGAGAGCGCGACGACGGCGCTCGCGCCCATCATCAAGGCCCTGAAGGAGGATCCGCTGCTCGTCGTCGACGGGGTCCACCTCCTCTCGAAGGCCGACCTCGCACGCGCCGAGGTCCTCTCGTCACCCGGCGCGCCGGAGGCCAAGCGACTGCTGAGCTCCTTGCGGCGCAGGCGGCGCGAGCTGACGCGCGCGCGCGACGACCTCGCGGTGGTCGCGCGGTCGCAGCTCCTTCTTGCGCAGACCGAGGAGTACGAGGCCACCCGTGCCCGGCTCATCGCGACGGACCGCGACCTCGGTCAGACCGAGCGCGGCATCGACCGCGTCGCGTCGCTCCTGCGCCCTGGAGCCGAGAACCATCGCGAGCGCCGCACCCGCCAGGCCGCGCTCGCGATGGCGGGGACCCGGCTCGACGCCGTGCGCCGCGCGTTCCTGGACGCCGGGCTGCCGCCGAGCCGATTCTCGCTGCGCCCGCCCCGCTACGACATCGTCGAGAGTGAGGGCGAGGGCGAAGACGAAGGCGAGCACACCGCGCTCGGCCGCGTCGAGCTCGTCACCAAAGGAGGAACGCCCCCGAAGAGCTTCATCCGGCGGGCGTTCGGCTGGCTGGGGCTCTAACCCCTCCTACGACCTGGCTACTCGCCGTCGCTCTCGTCGCCGGACGGCCTGGGAGCCAGGTTCGGCGCACCGTCGAGCCGCGTGACGAACGTCGCCGCGTCGTCCTCGACGAGGCGGCACGCCGAAGCGAGCGTCTCCATGTTCTCCTCGAAGCGCTCGTTCTCGCGCTCCAGCACGTCCACCGACGCACCGTTGAGGTTGTGGTTGAAGTACAGGACGTAGTCGCGGTGCGAGTCGAGCAGCGTCGACATCTGGCCGTGCACGCTCGTCAGCTCGTCCTGCAGCAGCGCGAAGCCGCTCTGCGCGGACTTCAGGCGCTCGGCGCTGTGCTCGCGCATGATGTCGCTGCGGAACTCGTCCAGCTCTACCTCCCAGCCCAGGAACAGCGTCATCGCGTCGTTCTCGACCTGGAGGATCCGCTCGCCGAACGACTGCATGGAGCGCGCGCACTCGTCGACCTGCGAGCGGAGCTCGATGTAGCTGCGATCGACCTCCTCGTCGGTCGCGCCCTGGAGCTTCACGAGCAGCGAGTGGGCCTCGACGAATTCCTCGTAGCACCGCTTCTGCTCGCCGACGGTCGCTTCGACCGAGGACGACAGGTCGTTGCGGCTCTCGGCTCCCGTGAGCGAGATCGACGACATGTAGCTGTCCGACTGACAGGCGGAGAGCGCGAGGGCGGAGACGAGGGCGATGACGGTGCGGTTCTTCATGGTGGTCCCAGGGGGGCGGTCCCCATGGGAGGCACTACGGCCGCACGGCCCGGCGATCTTGAGTCGAACGGACCGATCGAGCCCACGCCTCGGATCGAGGCGCTGCCCGGACCGCCCGTCAGCGTCGCCAGGCCAGGATCCGGCTCAGGATCTTCGCCTTGCCGGGGGTCAACCGGGTCCGGTTGAAGGCGTCCCCGGCGCGCCGGATCGCGTCCGCGACCGTCGGGTAGGGGTGGATCACCCCGGACAGCGTCCCGAGGGTCGTCCCGTGCTGTACCGCGGTCACGAGCTCACCGATCATCTCGCCCGCATGGGCGGCGACGACCGTGCCGCCCAGCACGCGGCCCTTCGGGTCGTGGACGACCTTCACGAAGCCCTCGTCCTCGGCGTCGAGGACCGCGCGGTCGTTGTCGACGAGGTCGACCTCGATCACCGAGTGCTCGACGCCCTGCTCGGCGGCCATCGCCTCCGTCAGGCCGACGTGCGCGACCTCCGGGTCGGTGAAGGTCGACCACGGGATCACGAGGTCGCTCGCCTTCGC
This sequence comes from Planctomycetota bacterium, assembly GCA_038757895.1. Taxonomy (GTDB): domain Bacteria; phylum Planctomycetota; class UBA1135; order UBA1135; genus Saltatorellus. Next base: position 28,922 of record JBCDGE010000062.1, read on the forward strand.
GCGGCCGAAGAAGAGCGCGTTGCGCAGGACGGTGCGCGCGAGGAAGTCCGCGGCGTGCGTGAACTGGAACCGCGATCCCACGTCGCCGGCTGCGAAGACGTTCTTGTTCGTCGTCCGCAGGCGGTCGTCGACGGTGACGCCGCTCCTTCGGTCGAACTCCACCCCGGCGTCCTCCAGGCCGATGCCCTCGACGCGCGGGGACCTGCCGATGGCCACGAGGATCTGATCCGACCGGATCGACTCCGTCCCGTCCGCGGTCTCGATCACCGTCGTCTTCGACGCGCCGGAGCCCTCGAATCGGACGACCCGCGCGCCGAGGCGCAGATCGATGCCGTCCTCGCGCAACGCTTTCGCCACGACCTCCGCAGCGCGCGCGTCGTCGTTCGCCATCAGGCGCGGCCCGCCCTCCAGGAGCGTCACGCGCGCGCCGAAGCGAGCGAAGGACTGCGCCATCTCGCATCCGATCGGTCCGCCGCCGACCACGACGAGGTGCTCGGGCAGGTCCGTGAGCGAGAAGAGCGACTGATTCGTCAGGACGCCGACGTCCTCGATGCCGGGGATCGGCGGCTGCGCAGCCTTGGCGCCGGTCGCCACGACGGCCTTCGCGAACTCGAGCGTCCGGCCGTCGACCTCGAGGCTGGACGGGCCCGTGAACCGACCTTCGCCGAGGTAGACGTCGACGCCGAGGTCGGTGAAGCGCTGCGCCGAGTCGTGGCGCGCAATCTCGCTGCGGCGCGCCCGCATGCGCTCCATGAGCGCAGCGAAGTCGACGCGCACGCCGTCCACGTGAACGCCGAGCCGGTCCGCGCGCCGCGCTTCCGCCGCCGCGCGCGCGGAGCGGATCAGCGCCTTCGACGGAACGCAGCCGGTCACGAGGCAGTCGCCGCCGAGCAGGTGCTTCTCGACGAGCGCGACCTTCGCGCCGAGGCCCGCGGCGCCCGCCGCGGCAACGAGTCCGGCGGTCCCGCCTCCAAGCACGACGAGGTTGTAGCGACCGTCCGGCGTCGGGTTGGACCAGCCGTCCGGGTGGACCCGGTCGCGCAGGACCTCGTTCGAGCCCATGAGCGGCTGCAGCTCGGGGAGGTCGGCGATCGACTCGCGCGCGGGTTCGGTCTTGGCGGTGGTGGGCATGGCTCGCGGGTTCGGTCTGGCGGGGGGCGGATGTGCTTCGCAGCGCGTGGCGCGCGGCTCAGGCCTCGAGGCCGGTGGACGCCTTCATGCGAGCGCGGGCGGCGCGCGTCAGGACCACGGTGACGACCAGCGTCGCGACGAGTCCGGCGGCGAGCAAGGCCCACTCGAACGGCCCCTTCTCGGCGCCCGCGGCGACGTCGCGCCCGATGGCGCCGAAGTAAACGTAGAGCAGCGTGCCCGGGAGCATCGCGATCCAGCTGATGAGGACGGCGGGCACGTACGACACGCGCGTCAGCCCCAGCAGGTAATTGAGCGCGCTGAAGGGCATGACCGGGGACAGCCGCAGCAGGCCGACGATCTTCCAGCCCCCGTCGGCGATCGCGTCGTCGATCGCGCGGAACGAGGCGCGCTCCTTCGCGAACGCCTCCACCCGGTCGCGCAGGAGAGTGCGAGCGAGCGGGAAGGCCAGCGCCGCCGCGGTCGTCGACGCGAGCGAGACCACCAGCGTCCCGGTCCCGAGCCCGAAGAGCGCGCCGGAGCCGATCGTGATCGCCGATCCGGGCACGAACGCGAGCGCCGCGACGACGTAGAACAGCCCGTACGCGAGCGGCCCCCAGGCTCCCAGGGCTTCCACGCGGGCCTGGACGGCTCCGAGCCACTCCGTCAGCGGGAGCATTCGCGAGACGGCGATGACGCCGACGATCGCGGCCAGGATCAGGACGAGGCGCAGCGGGCTGCGCTTGGTCGCGGTGTCGTCGGTCTGGGAGGCGGCAGTGGAGTCCATCGGAGCAGCGTGCGAGGTGGGCGCGTTCATGACGCACCGGCATTCTCGGGAGGAACCCGTTCGTGACCGTGCTTCCCGGATCGGTCCGCGCCGCGCGGCCGATCCGTCCACGAAGTGTCGCGAATCGACCGCAGGATCCGCTCAGCGGCCGCCATCGGGCGTCTGATCCCGTCTCTGATCCCGGGCCTTCTCACGCCGCTCGCGGCGTTCCCTGCGCTGCTGCTCCTTCTCGGCCCGGGCCCGGCGTGCGGGCTCCGTCGCGGCCTCCAGGCGCCGCGCCGCGCCCTCCTCGTCCCAGTCGAAGTCGTCCGCCTCGACCCCCTCGAACCGCGTCGCGGCGTCGATGCACTCCATCGCGACCCAGGTCGATCCGCGGACGGTCGGATGCAGCCGGTCGTCCTGGAGGGCGTCTCCGAGGTCGGTGACCGTCCAGGAATTCCCGCGCACGACGAGCGTCTGGCCGGTCCGCATGCGGGTGGTGATCTCCGACAGCGGGACGATCTCGACCCCGCCGCGACGCTCCGCCCACGCGCGGATCCTCTCATTCATGCGCGTGCGCTGCTCGTCGGTCGGGAACAGATCTCTCGTGACGAGCGGGCCCCCGAACGGGCCCTTCCCGTCCAGCGCGTAGGAGATGTCGGGCAGGTCGCCGACCACGAGCGGGCAGCCGATGCGATCGAGCTGGCGCAGACCCTCCTCGAGCCCCGCCTCCCGGCGCGGGTCGCGCCGTGTCGATCGTCCGTACGCGTACCAGAAGAGGAAGTCGGCGGCGACGACGAGGGTGGGGGACGTGGCGAGCGCCGCGTCCACCTGGCGGGCGCCCACCTTCGGCGCGTCCGCGAAGAACCATCGGTCGCCGCGTCCCGTGACCTCCACCGGGCGGCGCTCGCTCGTCAGCGTGCGCAGGAAGGTCGAGAGCGGAACGTCCGCGTCCGTTCGCAGCTCGCGCGCGTTGCCGTAGCCGGCGGTGACGCTCGCTCCGATGGTCGCGATGCGCAGTGCCTTCGCGGCCCGAGGCCCGGACTCCTCATCGCCGGCTCCGCCCGCAGGCCGCGCGGCGGTCAGGGCGAGGAGCGTCGCGGCGGCGAGCGTGGCGAGCAGCGCGGCGGATCGGCGGTGGAGCAGGCCCATGGCCCGCAAATGTAGCCCACTGCCCCGGTCGACCTGATCGAATGGGAGGGATCGGGACCCCCTGGCGCGTCATCCGGACGCTGCCAGCGCCCGCCTGCACCCCCTTCCCGCATGTCCGACCTCAATCAGGAACACAACCGGGCCGTCTGGTTCGACATCCCCGTCGCCGACCTCGACCGGTCGGTCGACTTCTACCGCGCCGTGCTCGACGTCGGCGTCGAGAAGCAGGCGTTCGGCGACACCGAGTTCGCCGTGCTGGAGCACGAGAAGGGGAACGGCGGCTGCCTCGTCGTTCAGCCGGACGAGGTGTGCTCGGACCACGGGCTGCTCCTGTACCTGAACGTCGAGGGGCGGATCCGCGACGCCGAGTCGAAGGTCGCGGCCCACGGCGGCGAGGTCCTCGAGGCCACCCACGCGATCGGGCCGCACGGGTTCCGCGCGATCATCCGCGACAGCGAGGGCAACCGGCTCGTCCTGCACTCGTCGAAGGACGGGTGAGGCCCCCGCACTTCGAAGCCCCTGCTCAGCGCGGTGCGTCTTTCGCGCGCAGCGGCAGCTCGATGCGCTGTTCGCCGCTTCCGGCCTCGACCGTGATCTCGCCCTGCCACTCGAGCCCCGTCTCCGTCCGCGCGACGACGTCGTAGACGCCGGACTCGAGTCGGCCGCGCACCGTGTGGTCGACGTGCGCCGGTCGCATCTCGGTCCAGCGCGCAACGCTGCGCCCGTCGAGCGTGACGGCGACCATCAGGAACGCGGCCTTTCCCGCGCGCTCGGGAAGGACACATCGCAGGACGCAGTCGCGTCCGGGAGCGGGCTCCAGTTCCAGCGTCACCGTCCGCCCTGGCGTGAGCTCGACCGTCTCCAGGACGGGAGCGGAACCGGGGCCGCGCACGGCGAGGTCGTAGGTCCCGGGCCAGAGCACGATGTCCTGACCGACGGGATCGGAGAACTCGGTCGGGTAGCGGCGCGGTCCGTCGTCCGCCTGCCGCTCGGCGACGCGGAGCTCCGAGAACGCCGCCGGCTCCGCCGACTCCAGCCGCACCGTCGCCATGCGCGGCAGCTCGACGAGCGGCAGCTCGAGCTCCTCCTCCGCCGCGATGTCGAAGGTCAGGAGCGTGCGCGCGGGAGCGGACTCGGTGTCGACCTCCAGCGCGTACGTACCCGCGGGCATGGGCCCGAGCTCGAATTCGCCGTCGCTTCCGATCGACCGGCTCAGGGTGAAGCGCGACTCCGACGCACGCCTTCGGATCCGCACCTGGCCGGCGGGCGGGAGACCGTCGGCGTCTTGCACGACGCCGCGCACGCGCGCGCTCGGAAGGTCGGACTCGTCGACGACGAGGACCAGCTCGCCCTCGACGGCCAGGAAGCCGCTCCGCGTCGCGACCGGGTTCTGGCCGTAGTGCGGCGGGCGGAGCTCGGCGCGCAGCGCCTGCGCCGGGCAGCCCGGCACCTCGAAGCGGCCGCCGGCGTCGGTGCGGCGCTGCTCGGACCAGTAGCGCGTCTCGCCCTCCAGCGGCTGCATCGTGTGCGCATCGACGACCCAGTCCGCGAGCGGCTCCCCGTCGGCGGTCCGTACGACGCCGCGCAGCACGAGGCCCCGCTGGAGCTCGGGGTTCCACTCGGTCGGCGCGCCGTCCTGGACGACGAGGTCCGCGCTCGCGCGGCCGGCGCGGTCGTGCTCGACCTCGACCGTGATCGGTCCGTGTGGGAGCGCGTCGAGGACGAAGCTCCCGTCGGAGCGCGAGTGCACGAGCGAGAAGTCGGGCGCGCCGTAGTCTCCGGCCATCAGTCGCGCGCCGGCGACGGGCGCGCCGCTGTCGTCGCGCACGACGCCGCGGACCACGCCCTCGGCCGGGAGCGTCAGATCGCGCGTGACCTCGTCGCCGCGCTGGAGACGGACGTCCTCCGCGAACGGAGCGAGCCCGCTGGCCCGCACGTAGAGGCGACCGAGCCCGATCGGAAGGCCGTCGAGGCGGAACGCGCCGTCCTCTCCGCAGCGGACCGAGTACGCCGGGAGGCCGAGGTCGGGCTCGCCGTCCGTCCCGGAGGACTCGCCGGGGTCGCGCGGCAGGAAGCGGACGCGCGCGCCGACCGCGGGAACGCCGTCGACGCCCTGCACGCTCCCGCGGATCGACGCGCCGCCGGCGCGCAGGCGCAGGACGACGTCGACCGACGCGCCGGGCGCGCCGACGACCTGGCGGAGGTGGGCGGGGTCGTACCCCTTCGCCATCGCCGCGATCCGCCGTCGGCTCGGGAGGTGCTCGATCTCGAAGGCACCGTCGGGCCCGCTGCGCGTCACGACGTGTCCGTCGGTGTCGACGCCGTAGTCGGACACCCACACGTCGGCGTCCGCGACGCCCGCGCCGTCGGGCCCGACCACCCTCCCGCGCACGAGGACGCCGAGCGGGATCTCCAGCTCGGCCACGGTCGTCTCGCCGGCGACCACGTCGACGCCGCCGCCGTCGGCGACGTCGAGGCTGACGAGCACGCGGCCCGCCGGCACGCCCGCCACGAAGACCTCGCCCGCCCCGTCCGTCACGTGGGACTCGACGTCGGCGAACGCGTTGCCGCCGTCCCACGGCATCAGGTCGACCGTCCTGCCGGTCGCGGGAGCGCCGTCGGCGTAGCGGACGACGAGGCTCAGGTCGCCGGTCGTCGGCTTCGGCGCATCAGGGGCTGCGGTCGCGACCTCGGGCGGCGCCAGGTCGGCGGCGACGCGTGCGTCGTCCGCCGGGCCGACGGCAGCCGTGGGGTCCGCGTCGAGCGCGGCGAGATCGGCGGCCAGCGGTTCCACGACGTTCGAGGTCTCGTCCCGCGCCACGTCGGTCGTGTCCGGGCGCCCGAGCGCCACGAGGAGCCCCGCCGCGGCAACGGCCGCCGCGACGCTCCACTTGATCTGCGTACTCATGATCAGCGTTCCCGTGGCGGCCGTCGTCGGCGCGAGGTGCGGGAGAGTGGCCTGGACGGGCGCCGCGACGCCCGTTGCTTCGGGCAGACCGGCAGCGGCGAATGGCGCGAGCGCGGCGCGCCAGTCGCCGGGCCCGAGCGAGCGCTCGAAGCGGTCGCGCAGCATCGCGTGTGCGCGGCGCAGGCGGCTCTCGACGGTCGCGACGGGGCAGCCGGCCTCACGGGCGAGCTCGGCGACCGACTTGTCTTCGTAGTAGCGGCCGAACACCGTCGAGCGGTACGGCTCGCGCAGCGCGAGGACCGCGTCCCCGACGTCGCGCAGGACGCTCTCGCGACCGAGGTCGTCCGCGACCGACGGAACGCATTCTTCGCGCGCGGTGCTCTCCTCGCGGCGCTTCCTCCGCGCGCCGCTGCGGAGCTGGCGCAGAGCCGCACGCCGAGTCACGCGCCGCAGCCAGGCGGACAGCGCGGCCGTCGAGCGCGGCGGCGACTCCAGCGCGGCGACCCACGCGTCCTGCGCCGCGTCGTCGGCGCGGGCCTCGTCCCGCAGCACCTCGCGCGCCACGGCGCGGACGAACGCGCCGTGACGGAGGAGTGCTTCGGGGGGGATCGGGTCGCCTTGGGGCTGCATCGCGGGGCCTCGCTCGGGCCTACGCGAGAGAGAGCCCGAGGTCGCCCCCGTCCATGCAGCGAATCACGAATTCTCCGCCCACGCGCCGTCGGCGGAGGAGGACGGGGCGATCGGTCAGCGGCCGAGCTCCTTCGCGTAGGCGGCCAGCTCGGCCTCCAGCGTGGTGATCTCGTCGGCGGTGACCTCGGGAGCGGAGCGGCGAACCATCTCGATGAACCACGCGCGCTCGTCCGGCGTCACCGGGCACCCGACGTTGCCGCCCGGGCCGTCGCTCGTGACGAGCTCGGTTCCCGCCGCGTCCGTGATCACCATCCACGGGATGCCGCCGCGGCGGTCGCCGCGCAGGCGCTTCGCGACCTCTTCACCGTGGAGGTGGCGGTCGGTGTCGATCTTCAGGTCGATGAAGTGGCGGCCGACGATCGGCGCCACGGCGGGTCGCCCGAGGAACTCCTCGAGCCGGAAGCACCAGCCTCACCAGGGCGCACCGAGATGGACGAGGACTCGCTTGCGCTCGCTCTCGGCCCGCGCGAGGGCGCCGGTCCAGAGCACCTCGGCGTCCTTCTGCGGGATGCGGTGGGCGGTCAGGAACGCGCGGAACCCCGCGGCGTCGAGGCCGGCGGCCGTCCGCGCGGCGAGGAACGTCCCGTCCGCGCGTAGCGCGGAGATCGCGGTACCGGCGTGACCGTCGGTCGTGACGGCCGCGAGCGCCGGGTGATCTTCGCGCGCGAGCTCGAGGACCCGATACTCGTTGCGCAGGAGCGTCGCCAGCTCGGCGTCGTCCTTCGACAGCCCGCGGACCGCGGCGCGCTCCGCCTCGCTGCCCCAGACGACGAGGATGCGCTCGTCGCGCTTCGTCGCAGTCGCACTCGCCTCCGCGAGCGCGGTGTGCACCTTCGAAGGCGCCGGCTCCGCGAGGAGCACGCCGACCGCGCGCTCCAGGTCACCGTTCGCGAGGTCGGCCACGCGGAGGTTCCCCGCGCGGTCGATCAGGTAGTAGTCGGGATAGGTGTCGACCGCGTACTCGGCGACGGTGCCGGCGTCGACCGCGACGGGGTACTCGATCCCCTGGTCCGCGACGTACGCCGCCATCCTCTCCGAGCCGTTCTGCGTGTGGATGCCGATCAGGACCAGCCCCTGGTCCCGGTGCTTCGCCGCGAGCTGCTTCAGCTTCGGCGTCGCCTTCCGACACGGTCCTCACCAGGTGCCCCAGAAGTCGAGCACGACGACCTTGCCGCGCAGCGACTCCAGCGACAGCGGCGCCCCGCCCGTGTTCATCCACCCGGTGACCTGGAGCGCCGGCGCGGGCTTGCCCTCCAGCGGGTCCTTCACCTCGCGGTTCCTCGGCTCGCGCTGGAAGTCGTCCCCGGCGAGGATCTCGCCGCGAGGAACGGCGACCGACGCCAGCACGCCCACGGCGCACAGTCCGATCAGCTTCATGCACCCACCCTCGCGCCGGGCGGGCCAACCCGCAAGGATGTCGCGATCTCCGGTGCCGTCAGGTCGTGTACTCGGAGTTGATCCGCACGTACTCGGCCGAGAGGTCGGTCGTCCAGCGCCGCGCGCGTCCGGGGCCGTCGCCGAGCGTGAGAACGACGCGCACCTCCTCGTCCGAGAACGCGGCGTCGAGCCGCGCCGCGTCGACCTCGGTCGGCAGGCCCGCCTCGAAGACGCGCATGCCGCAGATGTCGAGGGAGAGCCGCTCGCCCTCCAGCGCGACGCCCGCGTTGGCCGCCGCGGCGACGATCCGGCCCCAGTTCGGGTCCCCGCCCGCGAGCGCGGTCTTGACGAGCGACGAGCACGCGACGGTCTCGGCAACGCGGCGCGCGTCGTCGCGGTCCGCGGCGCCCTCGACCACGAGCTCCATGACGCGCGTCCGGCCCTCGCCGTCGAGGACGATCGCGCGCGCGAGCCGCTGCATCACGGCGGTGATCGCGGTCTCCAGCGGACCCAGGCGCGGGTCCTCCGAGGTGATCGTGTTCTCCGTTCCCGGGCCGGCGAGCAGCAGCACCGTGTCGTTCGTGCTCGTGTCGCCGTCGACGGTGATCTCGTGGAACGATGCGTCGTTCGCCCGCACCAGCATCTCCCGCAGGACCGCCGCATCGACGGGCGCGTCGGTCGCGACGAAGGCTAGCATCGTGGCCATGTCCGGGTGGATCATGCCGGAGCCCTTCGCCATGCCGCCGACGCGCACGCGCCGCGCGTCCACGCCGCCGTGGGGGGGCAGCTCGACCTCGACGGCGCACGTCTTGCGCACGGTGTCAGTCGTGAGGATCGCGTCGGCGACGTCGTGCCCGTCGCGCGCCAGCGACGCGCTCGCCGCGGCGACGCCCTCCTCGATGCGATCCATGGGGAGCGGGACCCCGATGACACCGGTGGAGAGCGCGATCACCGGACCGCCGCACGCGTCCTCGACGAGCTGCGCCATCCGGCGCGCGTCGCGCTCACCGGCGGCGCCCGTCATCGCGTTCGCGTTGCCCGAGTTGACGGCGATCGAGCGCAAGGACGCGGACCGCGCGAGCGTCTCGCGCCCGACGGTCACGCACGCCGCGGGGAGCGCGTTCCGCGTGAAGACGGCCGCGGCGGGGCACGGAGCGTCCGCCCGCAGCAGGGCGAGGTCGAGCGCGCCGCTCGGCTTGATCCCGCAGCGCACGGCGGAGCCGCGCCAGCCGGGGACGGACAGGAGATCGCCGTCGGCGATCCACTCGAGGGAGACGGTCACGGTTGAGAGGGGGCAGGGGCGCGGGGAGCGTACCGACCGGCGGAGGCGCGCGCGATGACCGGCGACGGAGAGCGCCGGGACGAGCTGCACTCCCGGGAGCAGTTCTTCTTCGACGACGCGACGGTCGCGCGGCTCGCGGACCTCGCGGGGACGTTCGAGCGCCCGTGCTGCCTCTGCACGCCGCTCGTCGGCGCCGAGCTCGAGCGGCGCGGTCGCCGGGACGTCGCCACCCTCGACACGGACGCGCGCTTCGCCCACCTGGCCGGGTTCCAGGCCTACGACCTGTACCGCCCGCGCTGGATCGAGCCCGAGTTCGGGCTGATCCTGTGCGACCCGCCCTTCTTCCGCGTGTCGCTGTCCCAGCTCTTCGACGCGATCCGCACGCTCGCGCACAACGACTTCGACCAGCCGATCGCGCTGGCGTTCCTGAGTCGTCGCGCGAGCGCGGTGACCGGGACCTTCGAGCGCTTCGGGCTGGTGCCGACCGGCATCCGATGCGGCTACCGGACGGTCCAGCCGACCGAGAAGAACGAGATCGAACTCTTCAGCAACCTCGAGGGCGAGCGCCTCGCTCTGCAGTGACATGACCCGCAATGGACTCATCGCCGCAACCGTGGCCCTGTTGTTCGCGATGCTCTGGGCGCCGCTCGGCCAGACGGACTTCCTCGTCGAGCACTGGATGAAGGTGGGGACGTTCGCGATCCCGTTCTTCCTGCTGGGTGCGCTCGCGTTCGCGCCCGACGGCCAGTCACCGCGCCTCGCCGAGCCCAGGACGGCGGCGGGGGCGCTGCTCCTCGCCTACATCGTCCATCAGTTCGAGGAGCACTGGGTGGACGTGACGGGGGCGACGTACGCGTTCTACTCGCAGACGAACGAGATGCTCCTGGAGCGGCTGGGCGCCGAGCCGGGAGCCGAGTTCCCCCTGACTCGCGAGGCGATCTTCGTGATCAACACGACGCTCGTCTGGCTCGTCGGGGCGCTCGCGCTGTGGCGCGCGCCGCGGTTCACGTTCCCGATGCTCGCGATGGCGTCGATCACGGTCGTGAACGCCGTCGTGCACATCGTCGTGGGGGCGCTGACGGCCACGTACAACGCGGGGCTCCTGACTGCGTTCGTCGTGTTCCTGCCGCTCGGGTTCGCCGTCTATCGCGCGGCCCTGGGCGCCGGGACTGCGACGCGCCGAACCGTTGCACTGAGCCTCGCGTGGGGCGTCCTGGCGCACGTCCTCATGGTCGGCGGCCTGCTCGCGGCGAACTGGCTGCACGCGATCCCGCAGACCGCGTACTTCGTTGCGCTCGGGATCTGGTCGGTCGTGCCGTCGCTACTGGAACGTCAGCTCGACGCCGGACGTGAAGCGTGACCTCGGCACGTCGCGGTACCACACCTGGAAGCACCACTTATCCCCCGGGACCGTCGAGGCGAAGCCGCCGGGCGGCATCGGAACGGCGCCGAGGTCGATGTCCAGGCCGAACGCGCCGGAGGGCCCGGAGTTCATGATCTGCCCCGGGGCGATCAGCCGTCCAATGGCGCCCGTCAGGCACAGGCGATCCGCAGCCCCCGGGGGGGACAGCGTCCCCCAGGTGCGGCTGACGATGGCGAAGCCGAAGGCGTCCTGCGGCAGGTTCGACGCGAGCAGCGTCAGGTCGTTGTCCGCGGCGATGAGGCTGCCGCTCGCCTCGAGCGTCCCGAAGACGCCCGTCGAGTTGACGTCGTTGGGGACGCAGAACGGACTGCCGAGAGTGGGCGGCGCCGTCGCCAGCACGAGGTCGTCGATCGCATGGTCGCTCGAGACAGAGACGAGCTCGAAGGCATCGACGAAGCCCTCGTAGTCGGTGGAGAACACCCGCGGAGGCAGCGGCGCCGGAGACGGCGGGAAGGTCGGGGTGATCGCGACCGGCTGCCCCGCGCGATACAGGACGACGTGGAAGGGATCCAGGCTGTGGTAGCGGGCTGTCGCGACCACCATCTCGCGCCCGAGCTCGACCCTCTGTGACGGCGCGGTGGACCGGATCCGGGTCGCGCCGGACGTCGGCGGGAGGTTCGGGTCGGGCGCGTCCGAGAACTCCCATCCTCCCCAGTCGAGCACGCCCCCGTACCCCGGCGGGATCGGGCCGGTGCCGACGAGGTCGTCGAAGTCGAGGACGATGATCTGCTGCGCGAGTCCAGGAGACGCCGAGGCGATGAGCACCAGGGCGAGCGAGCGAACGAAGTGCATGGCGGGCGCGGGAGGGAGGCGAGCGTGGAACGCCAGAGGAGCCAGCCTACTCGCCACCGGGAACAGCGACCACTTCGTCAGCCGAACACCGACTCCAGCAGGAACCCGACCATCTCGCCGATCACGCTGCCGGAGGCGTAGCGCGTCTTGTAGCGGGAGTCCTTCGCGTCGAAGATCTTCACGCTCGGGGCCTGCGCGATCGACGTCGCCGAGTTCTCGGGCCGGATCGGGTCGAGTCCGCTGCGCGCACGGACCTGGCTGCGCACGAAGGCGAGCGCCGCCTCGAGCTCGTCGCGGTCGAACCAGACGCCGTGGTCCTTGCAGACGTCGAGGACGATCCCCGCGGGGCGGTCCTCGTGGCGGAACTGGCGGCGCTGCATCAGGTCTCCGCAGGTCAGGCAGGGGACGTACTGACGCTTCGCTCCCTCCGGAGCGCCGAGCATCTGCACGCGCGGCGCCTCGGGGGCGTCCGAGTCGCCGGTCGAGGCCGCCTTCCGCGCCGTGCGCTGAAGGCGCTCGAACGTCTCGCGCGAGCACCACATGCCCCCGCATCCCGATTCGCTCGCGCACTCGACGACCTCGGCCTCCTCCAGGAGGTGCACGCGGAGCGGCCCGTCGCAGCGTGGGCACTTGCCGTCCCTCGGCAGCGGCGGCACGGCCGCGGCGCGCAGCTCGACGCCGCACGCCTTGCAGTGCTGCGAGTCGTTCGGGAGCCGCGCGGCACAGATGGGGCAGAGGGTCGTCTCCTTGCGATCCTCCGCCGAGAGCGCCGCGTTGCAGTACGAGCAGGTCGTGTCGCCCTCGGAGATGACGCCTCCGCAGTGCCCGCACGAGAGGCCGCGGACCTGGACCTCCTTCGGCGGCCCGACGACCAGGATGGCGTCGCACACGCACTGCACCTCGTCGCCGACCTCGAGCGCGGTGACGTCGAGCTGGCGCTTGCAGCTCGAGCAGGAGAGAAGGTGGATGCGATCCATGGGAAGGGCCGTACGAGAAGCGATGGCCTCAACGGCTCGATCGTCCCCGTACGGCCCGGGCCTGAACCCTATTCACCGCGCGCCGGCCCGATCCGGGCCGAGAGGCCCTCAGGGGTACGCCACGCCCAGCGGCTCGACCCAGTAGCGCATGACCTGGAAGGGGGCCGCGTTCGGCGTCTCGTTCTGGAGGACGACGAGGCCGGCCTCGTAGTTCCAGTCGTCGTAGTCGGCCGGCGCGATGTCGCCGAGCGTCGCCGCGTACTCGGTCGAGCTGGAGGTCTCGATCGTGTAGACGTCCCCGGACGACATGCCGAACGAGGCGCCCCACATCGTCCCGCCGGCGGTGAACTGTGCACCGACATCGACGGCCAGCGTGCGTTCGGTGGACGTCGTGTTCAGGGTGCCGAGAGAGAGACCGAATCCGTTGGAGTCGAAGCCCTCTCCGACGGTCGACGAGGCGCCGATCCATCCGTCGAAGGCCGGGCTCGGGCCGGTCACGAGCCCCTCCAGCTCCGCGCGGGAGGGGTACGACGTCGGCTCACCGATCACCGTCGCGCCGTTCGCGTTCGAGAAGACGTCGCCCGGCAGGATCCTGTCGCTCGGGAAGATGTCGTTGTACTTGTCGAGCGTCCACTTCCACTCGTTCGTCGCCACGGGGACGTTGATCGCGATGTTCGAGCCGATTGCGGACACGTCCGCCGCGTCGACGACCTCGTAGACGTACGAGTGGTAGAGCGTGCCCTGGAAGACGACGGAGTGCACGTCGTACGCGGACCCGTAGGTGGTGAACGTGCGGACGCTGTTCGTGACGCCGGTCGACTGGTTGATCGTGCCGGTGATCGTCGTCTTGGCCTCGGCCTCGAACACGCCGAAGAGGCTGGGGGTCGACAGGCCCGCGGTGATGCCGAAGCTCGTCGACGTCGTCGTCGTGAAGGACTGGCTGGATCCCGAGGACTGCGAGAACGTCGAGCGCGTCGCGCCGTAGTTCTGGGAGATACCGTCCTTGGTCGGCACGGCCTCCATCACGACGATCGGCATCGGTGACGAGAGGAAGAGCTCCTTGTCGCCCGTCCACCGCAGCCGCGCCGTCTCCGCGTCGTCGTCGTCCGCGATCATGATCAGACGCTCGTGCGTGCCGAAGCCGTAGGCGGTCTCCGCGCCGTAGGAGATCTGCATGTCGTCGAAGCCGAACGAGTAGACGTCCTCGCCCCCGGACTGGTTGAAGTCGGACGCGAGGAGCAGGGTCCCGCGGATCTCGTCCTTGCCGTCGCTGTCCTCCTCGAGCGCGACGAGGGCGGAGGCGATCGAGACCCGGAAGCCTGCGTTCGACGAGTAGAACTCGCGGCTCGCCGAGAGCTGCCACGAGGTCGTGCCGACGCGGCGCATCGACTCGAAGGTCGACCGCGTGTACTGGTTCCCGAAGGGCCAGCCGCCGCTGTCGAGGATCTCGGTCGCGACGTAGCCGATCTCGTCCTGTCCCGCTCCCGTGGGATCGTGCGCGACGATGTCGAACCGGCCGAACGTCTGCACCATGAAGCTTCCAGCGCTCGAGAGACTCGTGCCCACCAGGCGCTTCACGTCGACGCGCACGTCGGTGCCGACCGTGCTGTTCCCGGGGGTCGATTGCGCGACCGCGACCTCCGAGATGCCGTCGCCGTCGGTGTCGGGTGCACAGAGGCTGATCCAGTCGCGGCCCGACGCGGAGTGGCTGGTCGACCCGAGGACGGCGAGGTCGGCGACGCCGTCGTCGATGGCGAAGACGTCTCCGCCCCACTGCGACTCGGAGAACGCGGCGTAGAGCTCGTCGCGCTCGTCACCGTCGAGCTCCGCCGTCGTGATCGCGACCGGGCCGGCCGCGCTCGGCGCGGTCCCGAGGCTCCGAACGCTCAGTCGCGGAAGCTCATCGCTCGAGCTCCAGTCGCCATGCACGAGGTCGTCGATGATCCATACCTCGCGGCGGCGCGTGGAGGTGCGCTCGACGGCGACGGCGATCTCGTCCATCGGGTCGTCGTCGAAGTTGCCGCACGTGAGGCTGACCTCCGAGGAGCGCTCGATCTTGTCGGTCTCGATCGCGAAGTAGTCGCCGTTCGCGGCGCGGTCCCAGACCTGGAGCCGAGAGCCGGTGCCGTTGATGACGCCGTACGTGACGAGGAGAGGGATGCCGTCCCCGCGCAGGTCGCCGAGCGCCGCGGTCTGGCGGTCGCTGTTCTGGAGCATGCCCGGGAGCCGTCCACCCCGGGCGCGGCCGGTCGTGGCGTCGTCCCGGCGCAGGTCGCGCATCTGGTAGTGGCCCGAGCCGATGACGAGCGACTCCTCCAGCTCCTGGGCGGTGAAGACGCCGTCGCCGAGCGGGTTGAAGTCGGGCGCGTGCGGATCCGTGTAGCCGAAGCTCGCGATCTCGTACGTGCTGGGCCCGAAGTAGGGGCGGCCCGGCGCGTCGGACTGCCCGGGCAAGGACGCCGAGTTCCCGGCGGAGGCGCCGGCCGAAGGCGGTTTCGGCGACGTGAGGGAGCGCCGGCCCGTCGCTGCGCGGCGGACGGGGGCCAGGGAGACGTCTTGGGCGCCGGGCGCCTGAGGGCCGGGCGTCTGCGGGCCGGCCGCGGCTGCGGCCGTGAGGGCGAGGAGGGTGAGCATGGGACGCGGGTGTTCCGCTGGGGTCTCGGACAGGTGGGTTCACCCGTCCTCGCGACGGCCCCGTCCGGAACCCTCCGCGGATCCCCGCGAAACCCCGTGCCCGATCTCCGCTACCGGCCCGTCCCGGGCGTCCAGGCGGGCGCCAGGAGGTGCCGCTTGCCGTCCGCCGCCAGCGCGGACCCCTCGTGCTCGGGCTCGACGGCGTCCTCCCCGCGCTTCGCCGGCCGGTCCCAGAGCTGGCAGGTGACCTCCTTGTGCTTCTGATCGAGACCCTCGCAGTAGTTCGTGTAGACGCAGCGCCGCACCTCGTCGCCGCGCCCCAGGAACGCCTTGCGCCACCAGTCCGGATCGGCGAGCGACTGCCGCGCCGCCGCCACGAGGTCGCAGTCCCCGTCCGCCAGCGCCGCCTCGGCCTCGCGGAAGGTCCCGATGCCGCCGCAGCCCACGACCGGCACGCCCTCGGCCACCTCGCGCACCGCGCGGCGGATCTCTGCCGAAAGGGGGAGGTTCCTGCCGAACGGCCCGGGCGCGTCGATGCGCACGGTCGGCATGCACTCGTGCCCGCTCTCGCCGGTGTAGGGGTACGCCGCCGCGCCGACCTTGGGCTGCTTCGCGTCCTCGAACTTGCCGCCCTTGCTGAC
>JBCDGE010000063.1:0-44676 GCA_038757895.1 Planctomycetota bacterium
GGGATCGGGCGGAGCACGCTGAAGTTGCCGACGGTCGCCGTCGGCGACCTCCAGAGCTGCCGCTCCTGCGGGCGTGGGTCGGTCATCGTCGGCGCGCGCGGCCCCTTACCGCCCGATCTCGAACCAGTTGAGGTTCCACTGACTCCCGATCGAGCGGAAGCGCAGCGTGTGCTCGCCGGCGGGTAGGGTGACCTTGCCGCTCGACTGGTCGACGTACGTCTGCCACCCGCCCGTCGCGCCGACGGCCTGGGTGTCGAGGACGCGGTCGCCGACCAGCACCTCGAAGCCCTCGCTCCCGTTCAGCGACGCCAGTCGGTAGCGGAGCACGTAGTCACCGGCCGACTCCACGACGATCCGATACTCCAGCGTGTCGCCGGGATCGAAGTAGCCGAGGCTCACGCCGCCGCCCTCGTCGCCGCAGGCCTCCGGCTGCGCGCCCTGCATGGCGACGTAGTGCTCGGCCTCGATCCGCGCGGGCACGGGCACCGGCGGAAGGTCGGTGTTCACGACGTCGCTGCGGCGGCTCTCGACGCAGCCCATCGTCGCCGCGACCGAGTAGTGGTACGCGCGGCCCGGCCCCGGCCCCGCGTCGGCGAACGCGGGCTCGGCCAGGTCGAACGCGACCCGCTCGCCCGGCTCGTCGGCCCGCAGCGCGCGATAGACGCTGTAGCGCGCGCCGTCGACCGCGTCCCAGCGCAGCGCGACGCGGCCGTCGGCCTCGGTCAGCTGCAGCCCCGTCGGCGGCTTCGGGTCGGCGAACGTGAAGCGCTCGTCCCAGGCCTCGTGCTTGACCCAGTCGACCTCCATCACCCACTCGCCCGTCATCGGCGAGTCGGTGATCTTGGCGAAGTTCAGGATCGCGAACATCGCCTCGGGATAGGCGTCACCCTGCCCGACGTTGCGGTGCACCTCGACGCCGTCGAGGCGGTAGACGAGGTCGCTGCCCACCCACTCGACCGAGTACTCGTGGAACTCGTCGAGCGAGGCCGGGATGTTCGTGCGCAGGCTCCACCAGTCGCCCTCGTCGTTGCCGAGGTTCTTGATCGCGCCGGTCGTGAAGGCGTCGTTCGCGTGGTCGCCGTGGTGCTCGAAGATGTCGATCTCGCCGGAGCCGACGAGCGGCCAGGGGACGATCTCGTCGTCCTCCTGGACGGGCGGTTCGTTGTTCTGGGCGCCGAGGATCCACCACGCGGGGAACATGCTCGCCTCGCCGTTCCCCCACAGCCGCAGGCGCGCGGTCCAGCGCCCCTTGACGAACTCCTTCCGGTTCTTCGAGCAGATCCGTCCGGCGACGTACGGCGTGTCGGGGTGGCGGTTCCCCTTCTTGTCGAGGTTGTCGCACGGGCACGGTTCGTCGAGCCGCACGACCTTGACCTTGAGCGTGCCGTCCGAGACCTCGCGCGTGCCGTGCTGGCCGTCGGGCACGTAGCACTGCTGCTCGTTGTTCACCCAGATGCGCTGGTCCTGCCAGTTCGCGGGGTCGAACGTGTCGAAGTCGTCGAAGAAGTCGGTCACCCAGCCGCTCGGCGCCGCCGTGTCGTGGACGAGCGTCTGGATCGCGCGCGGCGGGATCGTGACCATCGCCTCGCGCTCGCCGACGCTGAAGCGGTACGGCACCGCGACGTCGCCGAGGTTGAGCACGACCGTCGCGAGTCGGCCGTCCTCGTTCAGGAACGACGTCGTCTGCAGGAAGCTGCGGCTGCTCACCGCGCTGACCCGCCGGGCGCCGGGGCGGATGAACTTCGAGAAGTGGCCGAGGTAGTAGTAGCTCGGCGTGTAGATCAGCGCGCCCGTCTCGCGGGCGGCGTGGATCGGCGCGAAGCAGAGGTTCCCGACGTGGTTCGGGCCGCCCGTGTCGTCGAGCAGCACGTTCCAGTCGATCCACCCGACCGCGCCGGCGTTCAGGTCGTTCACGATCGCGTCGCCGTAGCGCTCCGCGTTCGGCCAGTACTGGACCCGCTCCGGGTCGAAGCCCTCGACGCACGCCTCGGTCAACAGCACCTGGACGTCGGGATACGCGCGCTTCACCTCGGCGACGTTCCCGTACATCGGCTCGCCGCCCGCCCAGGTCTCGTACCAGTGGAAGCCGACGCCCCAGACGTACTTCGCGGCCTCGGGGTCCCCGAGAATCGTGTGCGCGCGGTGCGTGACGAGGTCGCGGTTGTGGTCCCACACGACGATCTTCCTGTCGCCGAGCCCCGCCTCCTCCATCGCCGGACCGAGGTGGTCGCGCAGGAAGTCGCGCTCCTCCTCGGCCGTGTAGATCATCGACTCCCAGGTCTGCCGGGCGAGCGGCTCGTTCTGGACGGTGACGCCCCAGATCGGAATCCCCTCGGCCTCGTACGCGTGGATGAACTTCGTGAAGTACGCCGCCCAGGCGTCGCGGTAGCGCGGGAGCAGCTTGCCGCCCTGCAGCACGTTCCCGTTGTCCTTCATGAACGCGGGCGCGCTCCACGGGCTCGCACAGGTCGTCAGCGTGCCGCCCGCGGCCTCGATCGCGTCCCGGATCATCGGGATGCGAAAGCGGCGGTCGGGCGCGACGTTGAACGTGCTCAGGTCGTCGTCGCCCTCCTCGACGTACGTGTGGCTCGCGCTCGCGAAGTCACAGCTGTGGATCGGCGTCCGGATCAGGCTGTAGCCGAGGCCCTCGTCAGGATCGAAGTACGCGCGGATCAGCTCGCGCCGGGTCGCCTCGTCGAGGCCCGCGTACACCTCGGCGCTCGCGTCGGTGATCGCGCCGCCGAGCCCGAGCAGCGTCTGGAAGCGTCGCTCGGGATGTACGAAGACCGCGACGTCGGTCTCGGGCGACTGCCGGGCCGGGAGGAGCTGAGCTCGATCACTGAGCGTGAGCCGGAGCTCGGTGTCCATCGCGGTCGTGTAGACCTCGACGCACTGGCTGCGGTCGGAGTCACCTGTGCCGGTATGGGAGCCTGCGGGGGCAACGGTCGCGAGGGCGACCGCGAGCACGAAGGCGCGACGGGGTTGGGTCATGGAGTCGGAGAGCGCGGTGGGTCTGGACCGCCGCGCGGCCGGAGGACTCTAACGGGCGCGCCCGTCCGGCGGGCCCGTGCGACACATCACCGCTTCTGCGCCGCGATCGCCGGAATCACCTCGACGCGCTCGTACGGCGCGAGGTCCGGCGGGAGCTTCGCCCACTCGAAGCCGGCCTTCGCCTGCTCGTAGCCGTACTCGTACACGCGCCCCATCACGTCGAGGTCGAACTCGACGGGATCGAGGTCGAGGAAGAGCTCGTCCGGGATCGCCGCCAGGTTGAAGTCGATGCCGTACCGCGCGGCCAGCATGTAGACGCGGAACAGGCTGGAGTCGGTGCTGAGGTCGAAGACACCGTTGATCGTCGCAGACGCGATCGAGAGCGCCGACGCGCTCACGATCTCGCGGTGCACCGCCTCGTTCGCGTGGACGTTCTTGATGATGTAGAGCGAGACGTCGGCCTCGCCGAGGATGCCCGTCTGCTCCAGCGTCTCCTCGAAGTCGAGCATGAAGCCGCGCAGGAAGAGCTGGGACTGCGCGCCGCCGTCGACGTACATCTCGTAGTACTTCTCGCCGTCGATCTCGGTCGAGAAGTACACCGGCGGGAACAGGACCGGGATCGAGCACGACGCGAGGAGCACCTTGCGGTAGCGCTCCAGCTTGTCTTCGCGATCGCTCGAAGCGATCTCCCCCATGTCCCAGATGATGAACTCGCCCGTGTCGATGTTCGCCGTGCCGACGAAGAGGCAGTGTCCCTTCTCGTACTCCGCGGCGACGGCGTCGAGCACGTCGGCAGTGATGTACCGCTCGATGAGCGCCTGAAGGGGAGCCGTGTCCCAGGCCGACTCCGTGAGCAGCACGCCGAGGAGCGACCGCTTCGAGTAGATGTCCTCGGTCGCGTACTGCGTGAACACCTCGGTCAGGTCTTCGTCGTAGTCGGGCCCGAGGAACGCGAACGTCGACTGCAGGGAGCCGGTGCTGACGCCGGTGACGATCTTGAACTCGGGGCGCTCGCCGGACTCCGTCCAGCCCGAGAGGAAGCCGGCGCCGTAGGCACCCGCGGCGCCGCCGCCGGAGAGCACGAGGATCGAGTATTCCCGCACACCGTCGTGGTCCGCGTCGAACTCGTCGGTCGGCTCGTGCTCGATCGACTCGATGATCGCCTCCTCGAGCTCGGAGTCGACCTCGTCCTGGTCCTCGTCGACGTGCATCGAGCCCCAGGGGTACTTGATCGGGCTACCGGGCGGCGGCGTCGGCGGCCGCTGCGCGCGGACGGCACCGATGTAGACCCAGCCGAACAGGACGAGCGCACCGAGTGCTGCGAGGGCGGAGACGATGAGCTTCTGCATGGCGCGGCCCCCGATGGTAAGGGCATCGGAGACCGCGCTTCGGGATCTACTCGGCGGGTCGATTCTCGACGACGACCTTCCCCATCGCCTGGCCGCTCTGGAGGCGTGCGTGGGCGGCTCCGGCCTCAACGAGGCTGTGGTTCGTTTCGTCGAGGACGGCTCGGAGCGCTCCGGCCTCGGCGATGCGGGCGAGCTCGCGGAGGATCTCGCCGTGCGACTCGCGGCCCACGTCGTGGAGCATCGGGATCAGCATGAACACGACGTGCAGCGAGAGCCCCTTGAAGTGGGCCACGCTCAGGTCGAGCTCGACCAGCGCAACGGTGGAGGCGACCTGCCCGTTGAGCGCGGCCGCCTCGAACGAGTTGGCCATGTTCGCACCGCCGACCGAGTCGAACACGACATCGAATCCGGCCCCGCCGGTGTGCTTGGCAACGTAGTCCGCGACGGACTCCTCGCGGTAGTGGATGGGCGTGGCGCCGAGCTCCTCGATGAGCGCGAGCTGCGCCTCGCCGCCCCCTGTCGAGTACACGTCGGCCCCGAAGTGCTTCGCGAGCTGGAGCGCGACGTGCCCCACCCCGCCGGACCCACCGTGGACGAGGACCTTCTGGCCGGCCTTCACGCCGGCGCGCACGAGGCCCTCGTAGGCGGTGATGCCGACCAGCGGCAGCGCGGCGGCCTCGCGCATCGAGAGGTTGGACGGCTTGCGCGCGACGAGGTGGGCGTCGGCAGAGATGAACTCGGCGAGGGTGCCCGGCAGGTCGGCGAGCCCGCCCGCGCAGCCGTAGACCTCGTCGCCGACGGCGCAGCCCTCGACGCCCGCACCGACGGCCTCGACGGTGCCGGCGAAGTCCATGCCCAGGAGCGCGGGCAGCTCGGGCGACAGCGGGAGGTCCTTCCCCATGCGCCGGATCATCGTGTCGACGGTGTTCACGCTCGACGCGGCGATGCGAACGAGGACTTGGCCGGAGCTGGGCTCGGGGCGGGGGAGGTCGGTCTCCTCGAAGACGGCGTCGTCTCCGTAGGCCGAGAGGGTCATCGCTTTCATCTTGTCGTGCGCGTGCGCGGCGTCTTGGGCGGCGAGAGGGGAGGAACGTCGCGCGGAATCTGTGCCCCTGCGGACGGCGAGACAAGTACGCACATTTTTGTAAGTGGCCCCTCGGCGCCGCGCTGCGTCCCGTGGCGCCGTACGCTCGCGCGTCTCCCGTCTCTCTGCACGACCCATGGAGGAGTCGATGCCCAGCAACACCATCTGGTCGGTCGGAGCCCTGGCGCTGGCCTTCGCGGTCGGCGCCGCCACCTCACCGCAGGACAGCGCGCCGGAGCTGCCGCGCGTCGTGTCCCCCGGCGACGGGGGAGCACCGCCGTCGGACGCCATCGTCCTGTTCGACGGCAGCGACCTCTCCGGCTGGACGAAGCGCGACGGCTCACCTGCCGGCTGGAAGGTCGAGGACGGGGTGATGCTCGCCGTGCGCGGCCAGGGCCCGGTCATCAGCGAGGCGGTCTTCCAGGACGTCCAGCTCCACGTCGAGTTCGCGACGCCACAGGCGCCGACGGGCGAGGGACAGGGCCGCGGCAACAGCGGCGTGTACCTGCAGGGGCGGTACGAGGTGCAGGTGCTCGACTCCTTCGAGAACGAGACCTACCCGAACGGCCAGTGCGGCGCGATCTACGGCCACCACCCGCCGCTGGTGAACGCGAGCCGCGGCCCCGGCCAGTGGCAGACCTACGACATCGTGTTCCGCGCCGCGCGCTTCGACGAGAGCGGCGCGAAGACGAGCGACGCGACGATCACGGTCCTGCACAACGGCGTGCTGATCCAGGACCACGCGACGGCGCCGAAGACGACGGCGGCAGCGATGCAGGGCGAGGGCCCGGAGCCGGGCCCGCTGTACCTGCAGGACCACGGCAACCCGGTGCGGTACCGGAACGTCTGGATGCGAAGGCTCGACTAGCGCAGCGCCTCGTCGAGAATCTCCAGCGCGAGCGGCCAGTTCTCCTCGTGCCCCGCGTGCGACGCCTCGGAGGGGAAGCCCGAGTGCGTCACGCGGACGAGGGTTCCGTCGCCGGTCGGCTCGAGCTCGATCCGCAGGACGGTCTCCGCACCCTCGGTCCCCTCCTTCGAACCGTTGCCCGTCATCCAGGTCATCTCGAGGAGCTCGTTCCGGGCGACCTCGAGGACCCGGCCGTAGTGCGGGTGCCGCCCCCTCTCCTCGCGGTTGTAGAAGAAGTACGGCCGCCCGGGTACGGGCACGAACTCCAGCGTCCCGGCCTGGGCGAACCACGCGTCGAAGCGCGTCGTCCAGGCCGCGAAGACGTCGGCCGGGGACGCGTGCACGACGAGCTCGCAGGTCGTCTGCAGCGGGCGCTCGGACAGGTCGGGGCGGGGGATCGAGCTCATGGAGACCTCCTGGAAGGGCCGGGTTCGTCGGCCACCGTAGCCTCCGCGGGCTGATCCGCTCGCCCGGTCACCCCTGCCTTGTCGCCAGAGAGAGCATGAGCAGCGCTGCCGAGACGAGCGGCGCGATCGAACGGACGTGGTTCATCGGGATCCACTGCCGCTGGTAGACCGCCCAGTACTCCGCGCCCTCGGCGCTCTCGGGATCGACGCGATCCAGCCGGTCGTTGCGCGGGACGTGGTACGCGATCGTGAGGACCACGACGCTGGCCACGTAGAGCCCGCCGGCGACGAGGCGCAGCGTGGAGCCGGGCTCGTCGAGCCGCTGCCCCGCGAGGACCATCATCGCGATGCACGCGGCGCCGGTCCCGAACAGCAGCAGCATGAACAGCGGCGAGGGCGCCGCCTTGTTGATCGCCTGCATCGCGGCGATGCCCTGGGCCGGAGGCAGCCGCCGCAGCCCCTTCATGGTGAAGTCCGAGAAGGTGAAGAGGGCGCCGCTCGCGGCGGCAGCGCCCACGGCGCAGATGACCGTGAGCGCGATCACGACGCGGCCTCCTCGTGGTGGCTCCACACGCCCGTCGCCGCGGTGTCCTTCGCGTAGTCGGCGAAGTCACGCGCCGGGCGGCCGAGCGCGCGCTGGACGCCGTCGCCGAGGCGGGAGCTGCGGCCGTCGAGCACCTCGGTGAGCAGCTCGGCGAGGTGGGTCGCGTCCGCCTCGGGCATCCCCGCGGCTCCGAGCTCGGCGCCGAACTCCTCGGCGGTCACGGGCACGTAGCGCACCTCGCGGCCCATCGCGTCGCCGAGCTGGCCGGCCACCTCGGCGACGGTCATCAGGCGCGGACCGGTCACCTCGTAGAGCTCGCCGATGTGGCGATCGTCGGTCAGCGCGGCAACGACCACCTCGGCGATGTCGTCGGCGTCGACGAACGGCTCGGTCGTGTCGCCGGCCGGCATCGCGACCACGCCGGCCCGCACGGAGTCGGCGAAGTTCTCGTCGAAGTTCTGGTTGAAGAAGGCGCAGCGCACGATCGTCCAGTCGGCGCCGGACGCCTGCAGGTAGCGCTCGGCGCGCTGGGCTCCTTCCTCCCCTCGACCGGTGAGCAGCACGAGCCGCCGCACGCCGCGCTCGACGGCGAGGCGCGCGAAGGCGTCGACGGTCTCGGCGGCGCCGGGCAGCGCGAGGTCGGGGAAGTAGGTGATGTACGCGGCGCTGACTCCGTCGAGCGCAGGGGCCCAGGTGGTCTCGTCCTGCCAGTCGAAGCGCGGTTCGGTCGAGCGGGAGACGGGGCGCACCCGCCGGCCCGCCGCGATGAGCTTGTCCGTGACGCGGCGGCCGGTCTTGCCGCTCGCTCCGATGACCAGGGTCGTTCCGTCGTGGCTCGTGTTCTGCATCTGAGTGTCTCCGTGAGGCGTTGTGTCCCACCCGTCGTGAGCGGCCTTCCTGGCCTCTCCCGGGTGCACGGGGATCCTCGATCGGAGCCGCCTGCGGGGCCATCGCCGAGACGCTCCGTTCCATACGCGAGCGTCCACGCGGTACCGTGCCTCGGATGGACTCGTTCGGAGGCCTGCTCGACGACCCGCGCGCGCGGGGCGCGTTCTCGCTGCGCACGGTGATGACGCCGCCGTGGTCGCTGCGGATCCTCGCCGAGTCCCCCATCACGGTGCTCGCGATGATCCGCGGCCACGCGTGGGTCGTGCCCGACGACGGCGAGCCGGTGCGGCTCGAGGTCGGCGACGTCGCGGTGACCCGTGCGCCGGACCACTACAACGTCTCCGACGACCCGTCGACCGAGCCCACGATCTTCATCCACCCCGGGCAGCAGTGCCGCGACCTCGACGGCAACTCGCTCCTGGAGGAGCTGATGCACGGGACGCGCACCTGGGGCAACGACCCGGACGGCTCGACGCTCATGCTCGTCGGCGCGTACGAGTCGACGAGCGACATCAGCGACCGGCTGCTGCGCGCGCTCCCACCGGTGCTGTCGCTCTCGAACGAGACGTGGGATTCACCGCTCGTCGCGCTCCTCGCCGACGAGATGGCGAAGGACGCGCCGGGGCAGGCGGCGGTGCTCGACCGCCTGATCGACCTCCTGCTGATCGCGATCCTGCGCGCGTGGTTCACGCGGCCCGAGGCCGAAGCGCCGACGTGGTACCGCGCACAGAGCGACCCGGTCGTGAGCCGCGCGCTCCAGCTCATCCACGACGCGCCGGCGCGCCCCTGGACGGTCGCGAAGCTCGCGGAGCAAGTCGGCGCGTCGCGCGCCGCGCTCTCGCGCAGGTTCCAGGACGTTGTCGGCGAGCCACCGATGAAGTTCTTGACGAGCTGGCGGCTCGCGCTGGCGGCCGACATGCTCTGCGAGCCCGACGCGACCGTCGGCACCGTCGCCCACGCGCTCGGCTACAGCACGCCGTTCGCGCTGAGCACGGCCTTCAAGCGCGTGCGCGGGATCAGCCCGCAGCAGCATCGGGCGCAGGCGATGGCAAGTCCCTGAGCCGGACATCGACAGGCCCCAGGGGATGGACCACGCGCGCAACCGCGGCGTGCCGTTAAGCTGCGGGAACCGCCAGTTCGCACGCCCCCCCAACCCCTTCTTTATGACTCCCCCCGCCTCCCAGGACGAACGCATCGCGGCGATGAAGTTCGCGAGCGTCTACCCGCACTACGTCACCAAGGTCGAGAAGAAGGGCCGCACCGAGGAGGACCTCCTGAAGGTGATCCGCTGGCTGACCGGCTTCACGAAGGCGCAGGTGGGCAAGCACATCCGCAAGGAGTCGACCTTCGAGGAGTTCTTCGCCGAGGCGAAGCTCAACCCCAACGCGTCGATGATCAAGGGCCTGATCTGCGGCTATCGCGTCGAGGAGATCGAGAACCCGCTGACGCAGAAGGCGCGGTACATGGACAAGCTCGTGGACGAGCTGGCCAAGGGCAAGAAGATGGAGAGCATCCTGCGGTCCTAGGACCGCCCGCGCGCGTTCGCGGTCACCGCCCCGCGCTGTCGAGGATCGCGCGGTAGTCCGCGGCGCTCATCGGGCGCGGGTTCGAGTCGTTCGAACCGTTCTGCACGGCGAGCTCGGCGAGGCGGTCGTAGTCGGCCTCCGGCACCTCGAGCTCGGAGAAGCGCGGGATGCCGATGACCTGAGCGAGGTCGCGCAGGGTGTCGAGCAGCCGCGCCGCGAGGTCGGCGGCCGGCGCGTCCTGGCTCGGGTCGAGGACGCGCTGGACCGCGGCCAGGGGTTCGACGACCGAATCGCCGTGGGACTCGAAGACCGGCACGAGTAGCGCGGCGTTGAGGAGCCCATGCGGCAGGTCGTGCATCCCGCCGATGCTCTCGGACAGGCAGTGGACGCCACCGACGTCCGAGTTGCCGAACGCCATGCCCGCGAGCGTCGAGGCGCGCGCGACCTGGAAGAGCGCAGTGGACTCGCGATCCTGAACGGCGCGGGGGAGCCATTCGACGAGCAGAGCGATCGCGGCGGTGCCGAGCGCGTCGGAGACCGGGTTGCGGCACGACACGGTGACGGCCTCGATCGCGTGGGTCAGGGCGTCGAGGCCGGTGCTCGCGATCAGGTGCGTCGGCAGCTCGGCGAGCAGGTCGGGATCGACGAGGGCGGCGTCGGGGAACATGCCGTCGCCCTTGATGCTGACCTTGACCTCGCGCTCGGGGTCGCTGAGGACGCTGACCCAGGTGACCTCGCTGCCGGTGCCGCACGTCGTCGGTAGCGCGAAGAAGGGCAACGGCGCCTCGGGGAAGAGGTTCCTGCCGATGAACCCGGACGCGGACCCGGGGTTCGTGGCGAGCATCGCGCCCGCCTTGGCCGCGTCGAGCACGCTGCCGCCGCCGATGCCGACGATGCCGTCGAAGCGCTCCTCGCGGGCACGCTCCCCCAGCCGCTGGGCCGTCGCGACGCGCGGGTTGCTCTCGACTCCGTCGTCGACGGCGACCTCGAGCGAGCTCGCGGCGAGTCCCTTCGCGAAGCTCTCGAACGCGCCTGTCCCGTGAACGCCGGGGTCGGTGACGACGAGGACGCGCCCGATGCCGCGTGCAAGGAGGACGTCGGCGGCCTGCAGCGAGCAGCCCGCTGCGATCGAGGTGGCCGTGGGTACGCGGAATCCAGCGAGCATGATCAGGGTCGAGGGCCGGTCGGGGCGGAGCGCATCCGTAGGATGCGGCGGCGCACTCTCTCGCGGCGGCGATGCCGCGTCAACCCGCGCGCGCCACGACCACGACCATGACTGCACGCACCGGCCTCTTTCTCTCCGCGGCGCTCCTCGCGGCCTGCGCCTCGACTCCCAGGGAGGCGACTTGGGAGCCGCTGTTCGACGGAGAGACCTTCCAGGGCTGGTACGCGTACCAGGGGGGTGAGCTCCCGAACGACGCATGGCACATCGAGGACGGGGCGATCGTCGCTCTTTCCGGGCGTGGGGAGATCGTCACGGACGCGTCGTACGGCGACTTCGAGCTGGAGTTCTCCTGGCGCGTCTGCGAAGGCGCGAACAGCGGGGTGTTCTATCGCGTCGACGAGGCAGCCGAGCAGGTGCACCACGTCGGCCTGGAGTACCAGATCCTGGACAACGTCGGTCAGGGGGGGCGACCTCTGACCGAACAGGCTGGAGCCTGCTACGGCGTCGTGCCGGCATCACCGGACGTGACGCGCCCGGCGGGAGAGTGGAACAGTGCCGCGATCGAGGTGCGCGGCGATCGCGTGGCGCACCGACTGAACGGGCGCGTCGTCGCCGAGTTCGTGCTGGGCAGCGACGCGTGGCTCCAGGCGGTCGCGAACGGCCCGATGAAGAGCCACCCGCGGTTCGGGCTCGCGCCGAGCGGCCCGATCGCGCTCCAGAACTACCACGGTCATACCGTCGCCTACCGCGACCTACGCATCCGCAGGCTCCCCGACGCACGCATGGCGGGACCCGGGGAAAGCCGCTAGAGGAGGCGACCATGCCGACCGATCCGTCGTTCGAAGAGCTAAGCTTCGCGATCACGCCCGGCCTGTCGCCGGAGTCCGAGCAGGCGAGGCTTCGCGGGCTCTACTCCGCGCCACCAGACTCGCTGCGCACGGTCGTGCATACGCTTGACCACCAGCTGGTACAGGGCCTCGAGACGTGCGCGAACGCGCGGGAGTCCCTCGATGCGATCGCGAACGGGAGCTGGAGCCTGGGGTTCGCCCAGTGGTACTGCAAGCCACCAGCCTCACCCCTGGCGCGCATCCCCTGGCACCAGGACCGCGCCTTCTGGCCCCCTCAGCGCGCACACACGCTGACGACCTGGATCGCGCTCGACGACGTGAACGAAGCGAACGGCTGCGTCGTCGTGCGCCCGCGTTCGCACGGCGAAGGCAAGGTGCGAGAGCACGTCCCCGCCCCCGGGACGAGCGTTCCGTCCTGTTCAGTGGAGGGAACGCACGACAGCATGGCCATGGAGTTGAGCGCGGGCTCGGGTTTCGTCTACCACGAACGCCTCATTCACCGCTCGGGCGGCAATGCGACGAACGCTCCTCGTCGAGCGCTGGTACTCGGATGGGCGCCTACGTGAGCACGCGCGCCGCGCCCCGGCGACCAGGTTAGCGCACGAAGCCGCCGAGCGGCTCCCGGAACTCCGCGCCGAAGCCTGCGAGGGCGGCACGGAGCTCGTCCGTGGGCTCGCCGTAAACGCAGACGCGCGTGAGCTCGGCGAGTGACATGAGCCGCTCAGCGAACGTCTGGCCGAGGTTGCCCAGATGGATCAGCCCGGCCTCGGCGTCCGTGTAAGTCTCGAGGATGTGGACCGAGTCGTCCGCGATGAACCACTCGTAGCGCTGGGCGCCGGGCTCGCCGTCGCGGGTGGACGCGACCATCTCCCCCATCAGATCGCGGAAGGCGTCGGCCTGTCCGGGCTTGAGGGTGGCCTCGACGGTCCACGAGACGCGGTCGGTCATGGGTCTTCTCTCTGGCGGGTGCGCGGTTGGAGGTGAGAAGCGGTTGCGGGGAGGGACGGTACCAGCGAATCGACCCGATGCACGCGACGGCCCCTACTTCCGCTCCAGCTCGACGATCACCTCCGTGATCTCGCCCGCGTTGACCTCGACGACCCGCGACGGGATCGGGCGGAAGCGGTCGGCGCCGACGCCCTCGAAGTCGATCTCGTACGGGCCGGGCGCGCTCGCCTGGAGGAGCGAGTATGGGTACATGCCCCCCACGCGCCCCTCGTGTCCGACCGGGCGGAAGCAGCGGCTGAGCGAGTGGAAGAGCGTGTCTTCGTGCGGCAGTGCCGCCCCGTCGACGCGGAACTCGACGCGCAGGGTGCAGGCGCGCGTGAGCTCGAGGCGGAACGACTGACGTCCGGGCTCCAGCTCGAACTCCTCTGCGTGGAAGCTGTACTCGACGCCGTTGAGGCTGCTCCGTGGCATGACCGCCATCGCGCCGGGTGCCATCCAGACGCGGAAGCGGCCCGGATCGCCGTTGGACTCGATCGAACGCCACGGGCCACTGCCCCCGTGCGTGACCTGGCCCGGAACGACCTCCAGCTCGCGGTAGGCGATCGCTTCGAGCGGGGCCGCCTCGCCGGTCTCTGCGTCGAAGGTCTCGAACAGCACTTCGGCGAGCTCCGGGATGACGAGCTCGAGGTCGTCACGGCCGCCCTCCGGGAGCTCGATGACCCAGCTCTTCAGGAAGGGCAGCAGACGAGCCTGGTAGCGGCCGACCGGCAGGTCCTCGATGCGGTACGACCAGGTCGGGCGCGTGGCCGCGACCGGCTGCAGCTCGGTCAACGAGAGCTCGACGTCGGGATCTCCGTAGCGGTAGTCGGCCCCGTAGAACTGCAGCCGCACGTCGTCCTCGCCGCCGAAGCGTGGGAACGAGACCACGCCGCCCAGAGTCGCGTGCTCAGGCGGCTCGGGCGGGTCGAGGACGCGCAGCTCGAGTTCACGCGCCTCGCCCGCGGGGACGGAGATCGTCTCGCGCCCGAGCTCCGTGGGAATGCGTCGCCACGACCCGGTCAGCTCGACGAGGGCCACGTAGTCTCCCGGCTCGAGGGCGTCGATCCGCATCACGTCGTCGTCGAACGTCTCGTCGAGCTCCCGGGACCAGACCGTCGCCTCGGTCCCGTCCGGGTGGATCCTCCGGAGGAAGAGCGTGGCTCGCTTCTCGAGCGCGGCGTAGCGCTCGACCTGCACGTTGGCCAGGCGCAAGCTGAGCGCGGCACCGGGTTCCAGGAAGAGCTCGCGCCTGGAGCCCTTCGAGACGTCGAGCACGAGGCGGCCCCACGCATGGCCGGGCGCGTGCGCGTACATCATGACGCCGCGCGCGTTCTCCTCGGGCTGGACGAGCTCGATGGGCTGCAGCGCCTCTCCCTCCAGAGGCGAGAGGGCCACGCCGGCGGCCATCTCTTCCGGCTCCCCCGCCCTGCGACCGCCGCGCATGACGATGGGCGAGGACAGGCCTTCGCCGACGATGGTGAACGGGCCGCTCGCCCCGGGCTGCTGGACCAGGCCCATGTACGCGGTGGGCGCGAACCGAAGCTCCACGTCGTCGAGGTGCGCCCCCGTCCGCGCGTCTCGTACGGCCAGCGTGAGGTCCGGCCAGTAGATCACGTCGGTCAGGGGCACCTTGGCCTCGAAGACGGTCTCGTCGTCCTTCCGCTCGACGCCGCGGGACATCGGGACGCGGACGGTCTCGGAGAAGTGCAGCGGATGGTCGACGCGGACCACGAGCTCGTCGACGCGCAGGTCGCCGCCGTGCTGCGCGACACGTCGGAGGAACGGATCCAGATCGAACTCGCTCGTCGATCCCTGGCAAGGCCACGACTCCTGGAGCTGCGCGGGCCAGCGGACCTGCTCGCTCGCACCCGTGAGCGTGACCGTGGACATCAGCGCGCCCTCTTCGGTGACACCGTCGAGGAGGACGCGCAGCACGTTCCTGCCGGGTGCCACGGTCGCGGTGCCGGCAGGCTCCTCGGCGACCGGGATCCGCCGCGCGTCCTGCGTCGACGAATCAGCGGTCGCGGACAGGAGCTCGGCGTCCTCGGGAGCCGCGTCCTCCGCGAGCGGCTCGACCCTCGCCGTCCGCGTCGACTCGACCTCGGGCGTTCGCGTCGCGAGATACACACCGGCCGCCGCCACCAGGACCGCGGCGGACACCTTCATCATCGTTCCCATGGCCATTCCTCCGATCCCGAGAGCGCCGGCTCCCGTCGCGCCGCCGACCGGCACGGCGAACGCCGTGACCGCGGACATCCACGAGGAGCGGTCGCCGTCATGCCGCTCGTCGAGCGCCTCGCGCAATTGCGCCAGGCCGCGCTGCAGGCGCTTCTTCACCGTCGTGACGGGGGCGCCTTGACGCCTGGCGATCTCACGCGGCGCGAGGCCCTCGAAGTACCGCAGCAGGATCGTCTCGCGATACGGCGGGCCAAGAGCGTCGAGCGCCCCGACGAGCTCCTTGCGCAGCTCGAGGCGTGCCTCGAGGTCGTCCTCGGCGGGACGTTCGCTCGCCCTGCGCTCTTCGCGCGACCTGCGGCGCGCGTCGTCCCGCCAGCGATTCGCGGCAAGATTGCGCGTGATCCGCGCCAGCCAGCCCCGCAGCTGCCGGCCGTGGAGCGGCGGACGCTCCAGCGCCCGCTGCCACACCTCCTGGACCAGATCGTCCGCCTCCGCCCCGGCGAGATCGACCGCGAGACGCCTCAGGAAGGCCTGATGCGAGAGCAGCTCTTGCGCGATGTGGGGGTTCTGGTCGGGCATCGGAATCGGTCCGTGGAGGAGAACACCACGGCACTACGAAAGGAGCCCGGGAAGTGCGAGAAGGCGCGGACGTGCCGCTCGCCGCATCGCGACGACGGCGGGATTCAGAACGTGGAGTCTGCGGCTCGGTACCTACTCCCCCTGGACCAGCGCGAGATGCACCCCCACGGGGTCCTGCACGACCGCGGAGACGGACTTCCCGTCGCTCCCCGTGACGGACTGGACGATCGTCCCTTCTTCTTCGAGGACCCGCCGGAGACTCTCGGCGAGGTCGCGGACGGGAAGGTGGATCATCCAGACGGGTGGCACCCCTCGGTTCACGCCGCGCGCATGACGGATCCTCGCAGCCGTAGATCCGTCCTCGGTGCACATCGAATAGTCGGCGTAGCGCTCGCTTTCGTCTTCGACCTCGACCTCCGTCGCGGACCAGCCGACGACCTGGTGATAGAAGTCGCGGGTCGCCGGGGCATCGGAGACCGTCAACTCGACCCAGGAGATGTGGCCCGTGGGCGTCGCGGTGTCGCCCGCCCCATCGCCCGACGCCGGCGAAAGAGCCTCCTCGGGAACGACGGGGATGATCCCGAACGCCGCCCCGTTGGCGTCCTGCAGGACCGCCCACTGGCTGTTCCCCTGGTCGTCCTTGCCGTGCATGAGCTCGGTCCCGCCCAGCTCGAGCGCACGAGCCGCGCTGGCCGCGACATCGGCGACCTGAATGTGCGGCATCCACTGGAGCGGGAGGTCGGCGTACTCCTCGGTCCGCGCGCCCAGGCCGATGACTGGCATGCCACGGCTGTTCATCAGGTCGTCACGCCAGAGCGGCGCCTCGCCGGTGGTGAGAACACGTGCGTAGAAGCGGAGTTCACGCTCGTGCTCGGGGACGGCGATGTCGGCGCTGAGGATTCCGCCGGCGCGCGGGACGAAGGGGTCACTCATGGTCGCGTCGCATGGATCGGGTCGTGAATCACCCCGGATACGCCACGCGAGCGCAGCTGTCCAGGCCTTGGCAACGACTTGCACCAACGGCTGAAACGTCCGCGTATCGTTCCGGACACAGGGCCGTGGCGTCGCTCCTCGATGGGTCGACGCCCAGCCACAGGTCCTGACCGCCCGCATGCACCCCACGATGATCTCCCCCGCCGCCGCGCTCCTCTGCACCCTCGCCTCCGCCTCGCAGGCACAGGAGCTCCAGACCGAGCCCATCGCGTTCGAGGTCGAGGACCTGACCCTCTCCGGACAGCTCAGTCTCCCCGCTTCTGGAGACGCGAGGGCGCTCGTGATCCTCGTCCACGGGTACGGCCGCACCAACGTCATCCAGGACAACTGGTACTACGACCTGCGCACGCAACTCGCATCCCGCGGGATCGCGAGCTTCACCTGGGACAAGCCCGGCTGCGGCGAGAGCGACGGCGAGTTCGACGCCGACCAGTCGGTCCAGAGCAGCGCGCGGGAGGTCGTCGCCGCGGCGGCAGCCCTCCGCGAGTTCGGTGTGCCGGGCTCGGAGCGGATCGGCCTTTGGGGCGTGAGCCGTGCAGGTTGGATCGCCCCCCTGGCGCTGGACCAGGATCCGAAGCTCGCGTTCTGGATCTCGGTGAGCGGCGTCGACGACAAGGAGTCGTTCGGCTACCTCCTGCGATCGAACTGGCGGATCGAGGGGTACTCGGAGGAGCGCGCCTCAGAGCTCTACGGCCAGTGGCAGCGCGGCAACGAGATCGTCGCGCAGGGCGGCTCGCACGCTTCGTACCTCGAGGCGACGGCGCTGCTACGCAAGGACCCCTTCTACGCCTTCGTCACGGGCCGCACCGATCCCGTGACCGAGACCGAGTACGCGGCGCTCGTGAAGAAGGTCGCTGCGCTCGAGCAGCGCATCGACGAGGCCACCGGCCTGGCGATCTACGTCGAGGACTTCCCGGCGCTCCTCTCCCGCATCCGCGTGCCCGTGCTGGCGATCTTCGGCGAGAAGGACTCCATCGTGGACTGGCGAGCGACGCGGCGTCTCTACGACAGCACGCTGGGCTCGAAGCGGGAGAAGAGTCTCCGGATCGCGACGTTCCCGAACGGCAACCACAACCTGCATCGGTGCGAGACCGGCGGCTACCGGGAGATGCTCGGGATCCTCGACGCGCCGCGCATGGTGGACGGGTACTTCCGGGCGATCCTCGAGTGGCTCGACGACCAGGTTCTGGCGACGGAGAAGAAGTAGTCGCGGCACACTCGTCGCGGCCATGCAAGTCCTGGGTCCCCCGAGGTCATGCCATCCGAAACTGACCAGTCTGATGGTATGGATCGCGCGCCTCGACGCAACGCAGCGCGATGGCGCGCCCGGCAGGACTCGAACCTGCGACCCCCGGTTTAGGAACCCAACACGGAGGCGAGCCAAAACACTCGAATTCGGCCGTTATTCGCCAATTGGAGGCGTTCAGGCCAATGCAGTGGTGGGGATGAGAAAGTGCCTCCTCGGAACACTGAGGAAGGCTTCGGAACTCAGTTTACCCACGAACGTTGCCCACGCCACCACGAGCGCAACGGCGCGGCGAACGAGGCGCGCGACGGACGGGGCCATGCGAAGGCGAGCAACGAGCGCGGCGAAGCACGCGGACCGCGGCGTGCGTCGAGCAACAACCTCGCTCGACTGCATGGTCCACCTCGTCAGCGTCCCCCGTCCCGGTCGGGGAGATCCCGAAGCGCGAGCCGCCTCGATCGACCCAACATCGAGCCGCGTCATCCCGACCGGGACGACCACTTCCGAGGGCACCGCGCAGCCGCGCCCGACCGGGCCGCGCAGCACCGCCCGAGGCACCGCTGGGGTGGAAGCCCGTCCGGGGGCGCAGGAACGCGCATGGGGGGGCGTTCGACGGCCCCGACGGCCCCGACGGCGCCGAGGTCGTCCCGGCGCTCCGCGGCCGTCCAGGGCCGCTCAAGGGCGCCCCAGCGGCACGCCGCTTGCCTACCAGCTCTAGGCACAAGATGTCGGGGCAGACACTAGGCCGACCCCCAACATCTTGCGCCCTCGATAGAGGGACCCGAGGCGCCTTGAAAGAAATCGTGGATTTCTCTTGACTTCGCGCGGCAGCAGGGTAGGATAAGCTCAGCCTCGCGGTCTCGGCCCGCCCGAGATCGTCACAAGATCACGTCCGCGTTTCGAGTTCATCGTTCAGAGAGCAGGCAGAGGCGAGGCCGCGCCAGTGTGGCGAGGCCGCTCCCACCTACTCCAACCCACAAGAGAACGACGATGAACTCGAAGAACACCTCAGGCTGCCTGACGGCCCCGCATGAGCACGCCCGCCCGCTCCGCGGCACGAGGCTGAGGGCCGCCCTCCGGGAAGCCGGTTTCGGCCTGAGCAGGCCCGGCAGCGACGCCTTCCAGCGCGTCCGCGAGCAACGCGCGCGCCGTGCCTCCCGGAGCGCCGCCCGGCGCCCGGCGACCCGCGCAAGGCGTCCCCGCCCCACCGCCAAGGCGACCCGCACGGCTGCGCCCGTCGCCTCGCCCGCTCCGAGCACGTCCAGCTCGTCGAGCACCGGCGACTCGCCACCACCATCGGTCGAGTCGCCCGCTGGCCCCGCGCCAGCACGCGCCGTATTCGTTCCGGCGTCCGTCGATGCCGAGGGGACCAGGGACTTCTCGGCACGGCCCTTCAACCGCGAGCCTCGGGCTCTCGGCCACCGTATTGGGAGTAGCGCCGGAGGTCGGCGAGGGTTTCATCGTCCTCTCGCTCGGTCTTCGGCGCACCCCTTCCACCACGTAGATGGCGACGCGCCCGACCTCGTCGCCGTGCTCGTTGCGCAGGAGGTGCTCTCATGA
Organism: Planctomycetota bacterium; assembly: GCA_038757895.1. Taxonomy (GTDB): domain Bacteria; phylum Planctomycetota; class UBA1135; order UBA1135; genus Saltatorellus. The sequence continues at coordinate 19,253 of JBCDGE010000063.1, forward strand.
GCACGGCGCAAAGCGACCTGAGCAGGGCGGCCGACCTCGCGCTCGCCCTCGGCTGGGCACTTACTCCGCTGCGTGGCAAGCGCCCGCAACTCAAGGGCTGGCAGGAGCGTCCCGTCGCCAGCGAGGAAGAGGTCTTCGGCTGGATCGACGAGGGCTACAACCTCGGCGTTCGCACGGGATCCGTGAGCGGCATCGTCGTGCTCGACGACGACACCGGAACGCAAGCCGGTGCCAAGTACTTCGGCCTCGACAAAATCGAGACCGTGACGGCCGAGACAAGCCCGGGCAAGCGGCACTACTACTTCGCCCTGCCCGAGGGAGTCACCATCGGAAACTCGGTCGGCAAGCTGTTCTCGATGCTCGACCCAAGCGGCGCGCTCGATGCACGCGGCCGACCGAAGATGGTCGGGCTCGACGTTCGAGGCGACGGAGGGCAGGTCGTTCTCACTGGCAGTATCCATCCCGACAGCGGCAGGCCGTACCGCTGGCTCGACGACCACGGCCCGCATGAGGTCCCGGTCGCGGAGCTGCCAGCGAACGTCCTCAAGGCGATTCAGGACAAGAGCGCGCGCCCCAAGCGGGGGACCTCGGCGCGCACCAACCGTCCGAAAGGTGCGCGCCCGTCCGTTGATGTCGAAGTCGAGAACCTCACGGAAGCGCAGCGGCAGCGCGTCGCCCCCTACGTCGATGCCATTGTCGCGGGCGAGCTGGAGAAGCTGCGGGATGCAGCGGAAGGCACCCGGAACTCCACTCTGAACAACGTCTCGCTTCGCCTTGGGCACCTCGCCGGTGCCGGGCTCATCGACGAAGACGAGATCGCCGAGCAGCTCGCCGTGCTGGCGGAAGAGATCGGACTAGAGCCCGGCGAGATCGAGCCCACGATTCGCAGCGGCATGTCCGCGGGAATCGACCGGCCCGAGGACGTTCCGGCTCTGCTCACGCGCCTGGAGAAGCAGGACGCCGACGTGCTCGCCGAGTTCGGCAACTTCCTTCGGGGCGAGCGGACAGCGAACCGCACGATGCCCGACGACACCGAAGCGGACGAACTCACGACCGCCGTCGGCGGGAACGGGCGGCGCATTGACAGCGCGCGCAAGAAGGCAGCCGGGAAGGTCATCAAGAAGGCCGACCTCGCCGCATACGCGGCGTGCTTCGAGGCTGGAGGGCTGCCCGGGGCGGAAGGCACGTCGCAGACCGAGCAACTCACGCTCCTGCGCACCAAGGTCGTCGAACCCGTCGTCGCGGCCCTCGTGCCCGACTCGCAGTTCGACCCCCGCCTCGTCTACGCGCTTACGTACAAGCTGACCAAGGACTTCGGCGCGCCCGGCTGGCGAGAGTCTGTATGGCAGGCCGTGCTCGACGCATGGGATGCGGCCGAGGCCGAGCTGGATGCGCTCCGGGTGGAGCACGAGCGTGCCGAGCAGGAACGAGCCGAGCAGCGTGGCAGCCTGGTCGAGACGATCCTCGCGGGCCTGGCAGAGTCGTTCCCAGACGAGCGCGTTCCCGATGATCCCGAGGCGCGCACCGATTGGATGATGGAGCACCTCGCCCTCGTCGATCCTCGCGGGCGCGTGTACCTCGTCGATCGCGACGGCCGATTCCCGGAGGAGCCGAACAGCCGATCGGGGCTCGCCAGCCGGATCAAGAAGACCGGCCTTGAGCCTCTCGTGGCGCTCGAAGAGATACGCGGGAAGACGGCTCATCGACTCACGGGAGCGGAGATCGTGACGAACCTCCAGCCGTCCGACGTGGCCTCCGTCACCTACGACCTCGACCTTGAGTTCCCCAGCGCGACGTTGGTCGGCGACCAGTACAGGCTTGCCCTTCCGCTTCACCCGCTCGCCGATCTCAAACCCCTCTGGAGTGACGAGATCGACGACTACTTCCGGTTCACGTACGGGGAGGACTACGACGACCTCATGCGGTGCCTCGCGTCCGTACCCGAGGTTCGCCGGAGGATGGTCACCATCGTCGTCGAAGGGCCGAACTCCGTCGGAAAGGGAATGCTCGGGCTTGGAATCGCTGGCGTGTTCCGCCACGGGCATCCGAACAGTGCCCGTGCGTTCGATCGCTTCAACTCCGGGCTCGTCCGAACGCCGGTGATTGTCTGCGAGGAAGGGCTACCGAAGGGCGCGTACCAAGGCTCCGTTGCGCAGCGGATCCGTAGCCTCATCGGTGGTGGCTCCGAGGAGATCGAAGGCAAGGGGATCGAGAAGATCGAGCTGGAGATCAACCCCCGTGTCCTCATCTGCACGAACGACCTCCAGCGCGAAGTCGTGCGGCCCCTTCTCGGGGAGGACGGGCTCAATCGTGCGAGTCAAGATGCCGTCGGCATCCGCCTCGCAACATTCAAGATCCGCGAGGAAGCCAAGGGGTACCTCGCGGAGCGGGGCCACGAACGGCTGACCGGGCGCTGGATCAAGGACCGGCTCCTTGCTCGGCACATCCTCGCGCTTCACGAGCGCCTCATCGAATCCGAGATCGCGCGTGGCAACCGCTTCCTCGGCGAGCCAGAGGCGCGCGAAGACCTGTTCGCGGACTCCGCGCTGGGCGACAAGCTCGTGCGCCTGTTCGTGGAAGCGGTGTGCCGCATGTTCGAGAAGGGGACGGGTCCGAAGCACGTCATCGTGCCACGCGGAGGAACGCCGGCAGCCGGCCTCTACTTCGAGCAGGCCGCGTTTGAGCAGATGTTCGGCAACGGCATCCTGCCCGACTTCTCCAAGCTGCCCGACCCTTCGCGGATCGAGGAGACCGCTGTCAACGCCGCTCTCCTGCCGGATCCCAAGGGGCGGGGCGGCTTCCATGTCACCGGAGGCGGTACTCGCAAGTGGCGTGTGCTCGATCCGAAGAGTCTCGCGGCAGTCCACGGGCTCGCGGAGGAGTGGGGTCTCGACCGCAGGGCACTGGCAGCATTCCTCGTCGAGCACGGCGAGCTTGACGCTGCCGACTACGGAACCGGACAGCAATCAAACGGCCGTACCAGCCCTGAGCGCCCCACTGCAATTACCGATCGCGTGAAGTCCCGCATGGGAGGGAACCAATGAGCGATGCCATCTACAGACGACGCCGGACGATCGAGCGGAGCGAGGAGCTGCGGTCCGAGAAGCGCAGCAAGCGCCCCGGTACGCCGAGTTGGCGCGGTGCGCAGCTCACTCGCTACACATCTCTCGGAACGCCGTACATCGACGAGGATCTCAAGGAGCGGCTTGTGCTGGCGCTCGTCAGCGACCGCCCCGACCGCGCTGCGGGTCACCTTGTCAATGTACTCGTCAACGCGATGGAGGATCGCACGGTCGCGTACCGACTCTGGCAGACGGTCGAGGACGCTCCTGCCCGACTCGATGGTACGGACCGCCTTGCCTGCCGCGCCCAGCAATCGGCGCGCAACACCATTGCCGAGGGCGAAGATCGCGGTCAGCTACGGCCCACGTTCCCGTTCCGTGCGTCGCTCAGGAAGTCCGGTCGGTCGTCGCCTCCGCTGCACCACGGTCGCCTTGTAGTTGAGCGCGGCTTCGACATGGCCTTCCTCGGGACGCACAAGGCGCGGCGCCTGAGCCCTGCTGACTTCCCGGCCACCTCCCCGTCCTGGCTCGACTTGTCCGTCCAGTTGAGCCCCGGGCTGCCGCTCGTCGTCGGCAACTCCACCGGCAAGGCGAGCTGGCGGTTGCTTTCTGACTGCGGCGCGCTCGCCGTCTGGACCGGCCGCGACTTGTGGACCTTCCTCGCACTCGAACCGTTCGCTGATCCGTTGGAAGTTCATCGCCAGCGTGTCGCGCCTCCGTCCATCCGCTGACCCTCTCCGAACAACGAAACACCTAGGAATACCTACACCATGACTCGCACGAGAAAGAAGTGGGCGAGCCGCACGACCGGCCGCCTGGACATCGAAGCCGCCGTGGCCGCTCGCCTCGACATGCCTCAGGAGCAGGTCGGCGATGTGCTGTGCGAGGCGCTAAACGAGATCGCCACCGCGCTGGCCGCCGGACGGCGGGTGGAGTTGCGCCGATGGGGCGTGTTCGAGCCGAAAGAGCTGCGCGCACGCGAGTTCTGCAACATCGCCACGGGCACGAACGGAAAGGTCGGCGCCCGCACGACGGTGAAGTTCAAGCCCGCACCGGCGCTCCGCGAGATCGTCAGCGGAGAGGAGCGGGCAGCGTGAACACAAGAACCGACCCGAAGCCGCTGTCCGACTCGGACGTTCTCCAGCTCCAAAGCGACGCCGAAATGCTCGCGCGCATGGAGTGGATGTACCGCGCCGCGCAGGCCGAGATGCTCTACCAGCTCGAAGGGCGCAGCGACGAGGAGCAGGAACGCATCCGCCACATGATCCGCCGCGCCAAGGACGACGTGCGTGTCGTGTGGGGCGACTGCTTCAAGAACGCGGGAGCCGGGGAGTCGTCGCTCCTCATGTTCCTGAAACGCCGAGGGCCGCACGACACCGTGACCTTGTGGTCGCGGATGGACCAGGCCATGAACCGACTTGCCAGCCGCGTCGAGCGGCTGCGCAGGAGAGGCAAGTAACCCGCCCACCTGGGCACAACCCCAAACCGCCCCAGGAGGGCACCGACGTGACGAACCAACCCAACCGATCCGAAGCAGCTCGTATCGAGGCCCGTGTGCAGGCCGCGAAGCAAGCCGAGATCGCCCGCATCAAACGCGAACTTGCCGAGGCCCAAGCCCGCCAGGAGGCGCAACGCCTCCGCAACGAGCTGGAGGGCCTGGAGATCGCCAAGTTCTTCAATCGGTAGGCGCAGACCCGACCAAGACAGGAGACCTAAAGCAATGAGTAAGCAACTCAAGTCCATGGCCGACCTTCGCGCGGCCGAACAAGTCGCCCGTGAAGAGGCCCTCGACGCCTACGCCGCCATGGTGGAGCGCGTCGCCGCCGACAAGTTCCCGGACACCGGCGCCTTCGCCAGCACGCTCGATGCCGCGGGCCGCACCATCGACGAGTTCGAGTCCGCCGTTCAGGCCGCCCGGCGCGTCCAGGGGATGCGCCGACGCGCGGAAACCAACTCCGTCGAGGCAGCGCAGACCGATCTCGCCGAGGTCGGTGCCGAGCGCGAGGCGATCAACGCCCAGCTCGCCGGGAAGCTCCCGTCCGACGAGATCGCCGAGCAGCTCGACGTGCTGTCCGCCCGCGCGATGCAAGCCCGGCGCCGCATCGACGCCGCCCGTCGTGACGCTGCGGAGCTGGAGCGCGCCGAGCGTGCGCTGCGCGGTTCCATCCGTGGTGAGGCGCTGCCGACCGAGCAGGCCGCTCCGCAGCCGAAGTTCGACGTGCAGGTCACGTCTTCCGCAACCCGCGCGCCGAAGAACTACGACCCGTACGACAAGCGGTGGGCCATGCGGCGCGGCGAGCGCGGTGAGGTCTTCTACACCTTCAACGGGCAGCGCGTGAGCGCCTAGCCCAACACGTCAACGTCGATGCGCCCGCAGCCCGTGCGTTTGCGCAGTTCTTCCGCGGAAGCGGCGAGCGTGTGCATCGGCGGCCGATTCCGGTTGTTCGTCACCTACTCCGTCGGCAATCGGATCGGCACCTTTCAACCGCGGAACGGTCGGCATTGTTCCTCGGTCTGTCGGGGCGGGTAGCGTCCCACCCGACCCCGGCACCCTTCCTCATCCAGGACCGCACCATGACATGGCACCGCAAGCAACCGTCCGACTCTCTCGCCGCCTTCGCGGCTCGCTCTCCCGCCGCCTGGAGTGGTGGGCGCTCTGCCCCGCCCCGTCCGTCGGGCGACGAGCTGGAGTCCGCGATCGAAGACCTGCTCGGCGAGCTGCCCGAGGATTTCGACGGTGCCGAGGAAGCCGGTGCGCGCGTGGCCGTGGCCTGGCGCATCGCTCGGGCTATCGCCGAGTCGAAGGGGCACATCGCCGGACACGATGACCCGCTCAGCGCGGCATCGGTCGAGGCGTGGAGCGATCCTGCGGCGCCGACCTATGTACAGGGCCAGCGGCCGGGGCGCGATGCTGCGTGGCGTGCCGAAGTCGAGCGCGCTTCCGTTGCTCTTCTCCCGACGCCAGACACGGCGTCCGAGTGGGCCGAAGTCGCGTGGGCCGTTGCGGTGCGGCTCGACGTGCTCGGCACGCTGGACGGCCGCCTCGGTGTGCTGTCGCTCCTTGCAATGCTCGACGACCCGGCCGAGCCGGAGTGGGCCGAGGTGCCCGACCGCGAAGCCGTGCTGGAGCTGGAGGAGTCCCTCGTCGTCTACACCATGATGGTCGCCACGGTCTCACCGGACTCCGGAGACGACGATCGCGAAGTCGCGAGCGTCCACAAGGCGCGGAGGCGACTGGCCGACGGCTTCGGGCTCGCGCCGTCCGAGGTCGAGTCTCTGCTTGCGCTGGCGCAGCAACGGAGCCTGGAGGCCATGCCGACGGGCGATTCACTGCGCTCGATGCAACTCCTCCAACTCGACGACATGGCCCGCCGCGCAGCGTCGGCGCTCGACCTCGGCGCAGAGGCGACCGCGCGCCGACTGTTCGCGCAGGTCAGCGGCGTGACCCGCACGGTGCCTGAGGATGCCGCAATGGAGTTCCTCGCTGTAGTCAAGCGCGTGTCGGCCCGCCAGGATGCAGAGCTGGCCGAGGCCACCACCTTCGATGACCTGCCCGTCCCGAGTCAGCGAGAGGAGGTGCAGCCCGTCATACTTGAGCGCGACGAGCCGGACCCGTTGGACGACCCCGACGACCTGGCGGAGTTCGACCGAGAGAACGAGTAGGGGTCCTTTGATCCTCGGCCGCCCTTGGGCAACATGCTCCACGGATGTCTTGCAAGCACGAGAACGTTGCCTGTCTGAACGAGTTTGAGAACGTACGCAAGTACCGTTGCGACGACTGTGCCGCCGTCATGATGTGCGCCTGCGACCGCGACATCGGCGAGCGCTTCCTTCCCCACCAACTTCGTGAGGGTTGCGTGCTGGAAACGCAGGAGCGCGTCCCGGTCACCCTTGGATTCGTCGATGGTGTCTGTCGCGAGTGTCGCGGCCTCCCGCCCGAGGCGCACCCGCGCGCGGAGATCCACGGGCAGACGAGCAAGATCCGACGGTACTACTGGCGCGAGATCACCTTTGAGGTGTACCGGCGGTTCGCGGACCGGGCGGAATCAGCGGGCCATGATCCCAAGGCACTGTGGGCGCCCGAGGCCGAGGAACTCCGAAAGGAAGTCGAACGTGAGGTGCTCGCGGAGATCAAGGAGCTGCATGCAACGGCTCCGAAGTACGAGTTCAGCGAACCATCGCAGGCGGAGATTCTCGCCGAACACGAGGTGGAGGAAGTCCGGATCGACGCGACCTTCGCCCCGAAGTCCGAAGGGAAGGGGGCCGGGATCGTTGACGGAGATGAGATGGTGTCGGCGGAAGAGTTCGTTACGCGACACTACGAGCGCCAGGGCTGGACAGTCCTGCGTTGCGAGAGCAGGCCGTTCCACGTTCTGTTCGGGATCTACCTCTGGCTCCTCATTCAGGACAACGCCGACCCTCTCGTGAAGATACAGGGATTCGGCGCGAAGATGGACCATCCATCACTGGCCCTCGGGAAAGGCGACCTTCTTTGGACCGGGAAGCCGACCGACTTCGGCACCTCGGGGTACGCAGAGCGCAGAGCCGCTGCAATCGACGAACACTTCGACAGTCTACTCCCGCCGGATCGAGACGAGCTGCTTTGGCTCTTCGACTACTGGATCGAGGGAAGCGCGCTTCTTCGCGACTACTTGTGGGCACACGACCCGGGCGACGTGGACAAGGCGCGCACAATCGTCGAAGTCCTGCCGCCGGAGGTACTGCTTCGCATCCTGCGCTACCTCGTCGGAAACTACTGGGGCAGGTATCTCGGTTGGCCCGACCTACTCGTTTACCGCGACGGCCGGTTCTTTCTTGCCGAAGTGAAGGCGTCGAAGGACAAGCTCAGCGCCGACCAGAAACGATGGATCGCCGACAACGCGACCGAGCTGCAACTGCCGTTCAAGCTCGTCAAGATCCACCGTGTAGCCACATCCAAGTGAGTGATCCGGGATTCGGTTGAAACTCGCACCCTTGCCAGGTACGACCGAGAGATGGCCTGCAAGGCGTGCGAGCACATCGTCGACCGACCGGACGCAATACATACCGTCCGCACCTGCAAGGAGTGCGGGCGAACGATGCGCGTTCACGAGCCTGGCGAGCACGGACGTGGCATGCGGGTGCGTGAAGGTGACTCCGTTGTCTTGCCTGCCGGAGCAATTCAGTTCTCGTTCGACCCTCGCAAGGCGAGCGGGCACTTCTTCAAAGGCGGTATCCCGTGGTTCGCCAAGATGGTCTTCGTCGAAGACCTCCCTAGCAAGCGCGAGGATTTCGCCGACGCCCTGACTACGATGGTTGAGACTTGCGACCGAATCCTCAAGGGCTCTGAGCTGCTCAGCGAGTTCGACCTGGAGAACGAGGAGCAAGGGCAAGCAGCTTGGGAACTCGTACAGGAGCACCACAAGGATTCGCTGGAGTGGTTCGCGTCTTGGCACGGCGCATTTCTCACCGCTGTCCAGCAAGCGATTGAGGAGGGGAACGCATCCCACGCCGCATGGGCGATGGCCTGCGCTGAGCGCTTCAAGGCCATGATCGTGTTCAAGCAGCACCTCGAAGAGGTGGTCTGGATGGGGCACTCCGCCAAGCGCGTGGTGGACGCGCTACGGACATGGGACGCCAACCGTGAGAACGACGACGAGGAGTTTTGGCAGCTCACGTTCTCCGAGAACTCGTTTGTGCTCTCTCAGGTCTTCGCGGCGCCCATCGTCTACATCCAGGATAAGGCGTTTGTCGGAGGAACGCGGGTCGACGGCAAGGGCGGGAAGTTCGTGGACTACCTCGCCACGGTAGAGTCGTCGAGCGAGGCCGTGCTCGTTGAGATCAAGCGGCCTGTGACCAAGCTCCTCGGCAGCAAATACCGCAAGGGAGTTTTCCGGCCGTCCGCAGACCTCACCGGAGCGATCGTGCAGGTGCGCGACTACCGGGCGCAGCTCATTGAGAATCACAAGCACCTAGGGGAGAAGGTCACCAAGGGAGTCGCTCCTCTGGATCCGCGATGCGTCGTCATCGCGGGTGACGGGAGTACGCAGCTCAACACGGCGGAGCGCCGTCGCTCGTTCGAGCTGTTCCGCTCGGGCCTCAAGGACGTGGAGGTCGTGACCTACGACGAGCTGTTCCGCAAGGTCGAAGTTCTCGCACAGCTCTTCAACCTGTCGCGCTCGAAGGGAACCGAGCCGGACCACCAAGGTAAGCACGAGTAGAGGCCCATGCCCAGACAGTCACCGTTCACAGGTGATGCGCTCGAAGCCATCGCCAAGGTGCTCGCCGACACGCACGACGGACTCTCGGGCAGCGAGATCGGGCACGTCCTCGCCCAGTGTAGGGTCGAGGACACCGACCCGACGATGACAAAGTGGAAGCGCCTCTACAACGCGCTCGCCAACGCGCAGAATCGGCAGGGTCACGGCGCGATGGTTGTCGGCTTCATCCACAAGGCCATGAAGCCCGCCCGATGGCGCGGCAAGTCGGCCGAGTTCGACGACATGCGCGCGAACTTGAATGAGGCGCTCGCGTTCACCGGCCTAGCGCTTGGAGAAGATGGCGAGCTGCACAAGGTCCAGGCCGCGCGCACGGTGGCGGAGGCGGAAGAGCGTGCCGACCTGCTGCGCGGCAAGTTGAAGGCACGCGGCGTTCATGACGACGTGCTGCGCTTCTGCCGCGCGGAACTGCTCCAGCGCAACTACTTCCACGCGGTGCTCGAAGCCACCAAGAGCGTTGCCGACAAGATCCGCACAATGTCCGGCCTGAGTTGTGACGGCGCCGAGTTGGTGCAAGCCGCGTTCGGCCAAGGACAAGCGGGTCCCGTCCTCGCCATCAACACGCTCGCCACCGACACCGAACGCAGCGAGCAGCGAGGGTTCGTGAACCTCCTCGTTGGCTTGTTCGGGACCTTCCGCAACCCGACGGCGCACGAGGCCCGGATCTACTGGCCCATCGACGAGCAGGACGCACTCGACATCCTTAGCCTCGTATCGCTCGTTCACCGGAAGCTGGACGGCGCCCGGCAAGTTGTGTAAGGAGTGACTCATCATGCCCGATCCGGCTTCGACACTCGCCACGATCATCGACACGGCAAAGAAGCTCCGCGAGGTCGCGAAGAAGGTGCAGGATGCCGAGGTGAGGAACCTCGTCGCTGACCTCAACCTCCAGCTCGCCGATCTCAAGCTGGAGCTTGCGGCATCGCGTGAAGAGCTAGCGACTGCGCGAGAGGAGATCATCCGGCTCAACGAAACGGTCGCGACCGGGAAGGTGAAGGTAGACCTCCGCTCGAAGATCGAGCGGAGGGGCAAGCTCTACTACCTCAAGGAGCCCGTCGCGGGGTACGACGAGGGGCCGTATTGCGTGGCGTGCTTCGACGGCGACGGCAAGTTGGTGCTCGTGAGCAAGTTGGCGAGCACGTTCAAGGATCTCGCGAGCCACATGTGTCCGAAGTGCGAGGCGACGTACTGAGGCGCGAGATGGAGTGCGGCCAGTGTGGTAAGCCTGCCCTGTTCGTCATCGCGTCCACAGCCGACGACAACTTGAAGGTCGCGCTTTGCGTGGACTGCAACTTGAAGTACGAGCACGCGCGCATCCTTGAGTTCTTCCGCCTGGCGTCGGAGTACAACCGCGCATCGGCCGGGCTCCACCGCTCGCTCGGCGTGGGCGGTTTCCAGTACCAGCTTCCCCGAATCACGGTCCCGTCGGGGTCCACCGTCGCGATGACGAACATCCACATCCAAGGCGATCTCCTCGGCGTCCTGAACACCGGCACCATTCAGAAGGTGGACAACTCGGTTACGGTCATCCGCAACGAGGGCCACGAGGAGCTGGCGACCAAGCTGGCCGAGTTTGTCGAGGCCGTGGACCAAGCGACCGACCTCTCGACGGAAGCCAAGCAGCAAGTAGTCGAACTCCTGAGCGTGGTGTCCACCGAGGTCGCGACTCCCGAGAGGGAACGGCGGTCAGCGGGCATGCTCGCGATCCTGGCGAACATCGCGACGCTCGTGGGAACGGGCACTACGATCGCGACGCGGTGGGAGCCGCTCCGCGCGCTACTCGCTCCGGTCTTTGGAGGGTAGGGGCTCGAAGCATGGCCAGTCGCCAGAGGGAATACCTCGTTTTCATCGACACGAACATCCTGCTCGACTTCTACCGTGCCCGTGGCCGCGATGGTGGACTGTCGATTCTCGACCACTTCGAGGGCAACCATGAGCGCATCATCACGACCGCGCAGGTCGAGATGGAGTACAAGAAGAACCGGCAGCGCGTCATCGTTGACTGCCTCAACCAGGAGATCAAAGCCCCGAAGGGTGAGGGAGTTGGCGTCCCCTCGTTCCTACTCGGATCGCAACCCGATGAAGGCTACAAGAAGGCCAAGGACGAAGTTGCCGCCCAAGTGAAGCGCTTGCGTGAGCGGACGACGAGGCTCCTCAAGAATCCGAGCGGGAGCGGGAACGATCCCGTCTACCCCGTTCTTCAACGGCTCTTCAAAGCAGGCTGTCCCGTCCACCTCATGCGCGACCAGAAGGAGCGCTTTGAGATCCGCCGGTTGGCGCGCAAGCGATTCTGTCTTGGATATCCTCCCCGCAAGGATAAGGACACGTCCATTGGCGATGCGATCAATTGGGAGTGGGTCGTTCGCTGCTCCCAGGTCACGAAGAAGCACATCGTCATAGTGTCACGCGATAGCGACTACGGAGTAACCTACGGAACGGACTCCTACCTCAACGATTGGCTCCGGCAGGAGTTCAAAGAGCGCACCACGTTGCAGCGCGACATCATCCTCACGCAAAGACTTACCGATGGTTTCAAGAAGGCCGACATCAAGGTGACGGCGAAAGAGGAAGAGGAAGAGGCGCAGCTCGTAGAGTCCCTTGCCGCCGATCGAGAAGCGGGCGAGGAACTTGACGGAGACGACTAGATTCCGCCAGCGCCTACGCGGCTACGTGCTCGCGCTTCCCCTTGGCGAGGTTGCACGCTCCGCACGCGACCTGCCCGTTCTCGACGGTCGTCTTGCCGCCCTCCGTCCAGGCAATCCGATGGTCGCAATGCCAGTCGTCCCACTTCACCTTGTCGCGGTTGCACTTGATGCCGAGCTGGCACCGGCCCTCGTCGCGGCGGAACACCGCGCGCCGCTGCGCGTCGGTGAACCCGCGCTGCGCGTCCTTGAGCGAGAGGTCCGGATGGCTCACCAATAGGTCGCGCAGCATGAACTCCATGCGGAAGCGAATGGAGTCCTCCGAGTCCGTGCTGTGGCTGATCTTCTCCTTGTAGGAGATCCACTCGGCGTCGCCCTCGTCCTCCGACAGCTCCTCTTGCCTCGCGCGCCGCGTCTCGAAGTCGATGAACCACGGCCCGAGCACGGGCGCGAACTCGCTGCGCACGTATCGCGCGAGTAGCTCCGCGGCGACGCAGTAGAGGGCGACCACGTTGTAGCGGGTCAGCTCAGGCGCCTTCTCCGGGAACACCTCGGCCAGGAAGTCGAGCACTCGACGCACGGCCTTGGCCTCGGGCTGTGCCGCATCGAAGTCCGCGTTGCCCGAGTACATCTTGTTGAGGTCGCGGTCCTTGACGTTCGCAGGGCCACCGGCCAGCTCCAGGAACACGAACTGCGCCGCCACGAGGTCGTGCGTGAACCGGGAGTTCGAGAAGCCCACCGACTCGAAGAACAAGTGGCCCGCCAGGCTGCGAACGAAGTCGCGCATCCGGCCGGGGTAGGCATTGCGCTTCTCCTGAGCGCGGAGGGACGTGCCATTCTGGAGGCGCAGAAACATCTCGCGCACGTCGTCCTCGTCGGCGTCCTCGACGAGCACTACGTCGAGCGAGTAGGTGTCGAAGCGGATCCGCAGCTCGTCCGGCAGCTCCTCGTACGTGCAGTTCGCCACCGCCTCGTCGTCGATCGGGTCAGCCTGCTTCGACAGCTTGAAGCGGCCCTCCATGTACTCCCAGATCGCGCGGAGCCGTTGCTGCCCGTCCACCACGTCATAGGTATCCGGCTTGCGACCCGTTCGGCGCCAATAGAGCTTCGGGATGTCGTAGTTTCGCAGGATCGTGTCCACCAGCAATTGCTTTTGCCCGCGGGTCCAGACGGCCGGGCGTTGGTAGTCCGGGTTCGTGTCGATCTTCTCGCGGATGCCGAACACGGTCGCGATCGGCCAGGGCTTCTTGGAGGTGTCCATGAGGCGTACTTCGACGGGATCCTACTTGGTGGGTAGCGGCCTCACACTGCTCGGCCCATCGAACAGATCGAGCCCGATCCGGCCCTTGAAACGCCGCGCTCGATCGCGCGCGTCGGCGAATAGAAGGTGCCCCTCGGGAGTCAGCTCGGTGCGGAACTCGAAGCTTCCGTCCTTCGGCGCTGAGACATGGCGGAGGGGCATGTCGGCTTCTCCATCTAGCCATGCAGCAAGGAAGCGGAACACCTCCATTACGAGTTCGCCGTCGTCGGAGGTGACCTTGAAGCCGTACACACTGCGTTCCGGCTTGGAGCCGAGTTCTTGTGACAGCTCCTCGTATTGGGCATCTGATTCGATGACCAGATCGTAGAGCCTAGACGCCTTTGCTGGCCAAACCGCCCTCGCGGCCCCGATCAACTCGTGACGCTCGTGACCGTTCGGCCTTTCCTCTTGGACCACAATCTCAAGAAGGCCCGGGTGTGTCTCTTCGATGGCTTGGACTCGCCACAAACCGCCTTCCTCGTGGACGAGGCTGCCCTTCTTGGTGTAAGCGCCCTGTTCTTCCGGTCCTCGAAGTTCGGCTGCCGGGGTCTTCTTGGTTCGCATGCGAAGGGGAGAGTGGGTTTGGGCGATGGTCTATCGGACGGTCGTCGTTCCTGGCGAACAACTTGAGCACTGGTCACCACCCACGGCGCCCGGAGTTCCCGCGCATTCAATTCGCGCCTGCTCGCAGGACCGGCTCCCCTTCCTCGGGCGCGTGCTCGGCCGCGCGGACTTTCGACCACGCGGATTCTTTGGCCCTCCCGGTTTTCTTTGGCGCGCGTTCCAAGTCGGGGGAGGCTGGGTGGAAAGAAGTTCCCGACGTGGAGGCGGTTGGCGGGCTGGCGCTGCATTCGACCGCTGCCGCTGCTCGCTCTCGTGGTGCCCTTCGTTAGGGAGATCCTCCGGACCCTCCCGACCGGCTGCCCGTGCGCGCGGTAGGGTCGAATTAGCCCCTCGGTTTTGCTCATGAGAACTCAACTTCTAGCGAGCAACTGACCGAAGAGGGTGACACACAACAAGAGCGCGGACGCGCCGGGTTGCAGCCCGAGCGCGCCCGCTTGTCACGAGAGCAACAGAGGTGCTCACCATGACCAAGCAAGAGATTACCGATCGTGCGCCCGTACTCGCCAGCTTCCTCAGCATCGAGCCGGAGGACGTGCAGGAAGCCGCGTACGGCGAGAACGTCTACGACGCCGACGGAGGGGAGTGGCTCGTGCTGACGGACGAGGAAGCCGACGAGGCAGCGCGAGAGGCCATCCGCGAGAGCGTGTGGGCGTTCCGTCCTGAGTTCGTCGCGGTGTACGTGCCCGACGGCATCGACGCCGACACGCTGCAAGCGATTCAGGGCGAGCGGTGCGAGGACGCGAACGCGCCGATTCTGGCGCTCATCGAAGCCGGGAGCGGGTTCGAGGACTTCGCATCGGACGCGATTGCTGCCGACGGCCGCGGACACTTCCTCTCGAACTACGACGGCGAAGAGCGCGAGGCGGGCGAGTTCTACGTCTACCGCACGAACTGAGGCACACCATGGACGAACGCAACAGACTGCCCGAGCAGACTCGGGCCGCGGACTTGACCGGCGCGCCGGACTCGCTGCCGGTGCTCGCGGAGCCGATGCCGCGCGATCGGCACCCGGTCGCCGTGTACCTCGCTTCGCTCTCGGCCTCCGGTCGGCGGACGATGGCGCAGGCACTCGGACACTGCGCGGGACTGCTCTCGGGTGGCGCAGCCGATGCCGAGTCGCTCGACTGGAGCCGCGTACGCTATCAGCACGTCGCAGCGCTGCGGACGCTCTTGGTCGAGGAAGGCAAGCGAGCCGCGACCGTCAACAAGGAGCTTTGCGCCGTGCGTCGCGTACTGCGCGAGTGCTGGCGACTCGGGCTCATGACTGCCGAGGACTACCATCGGTGCGCCGACGTGGAAGGCGTCAAGGCGCGCACCGTGCCGAAGGGGCGCATGCTCACGGCCGATGAGGTCGCTCGGCTCAAGGATGTGTGCGATCCCTCCGCACCCGCGGGTGTGCGAGACTGCGCGATGCTGGGGCTCCTCGCTCGGGGCGGGCTGCGCCGTGCCGAAGCTGTCGCGCTCGACGTTGGTGACTTCACCGACGGACCCGAGGGAGGGACGCTCCTCGTCCGCGCAGGCAAGGGGAACAAAGAGCGGCTCGTGCCGGTCGCCAACGGGACGCTGCAAGCCGTGCGCGACTGGATCGCGGTACGCGGGGACGAGCCCGGACCGCTCCTCCTGCCCACCAAGAAGGGCGGCAAGGTCGAGCATCGGCGCATGACGGCTCACGCGGTGTACCTGCGGCTCCAGTTCCTTGCCAAGCGCGCGGGCGTGCTCGATTTCACCCCGCACGACCTTCGGCGCACCGCGGGGTCCGAGATGCTCGACGCGGGCGCGGATCTATCCGTGGTCGCTGACCTGCTCGGGCACTCCTCGGTGGACGTGACGCGGCGGAGCTACGACCGGCGGGGCGAGCGTGCTGCGCGACGGGCTGCGTCCCTCGTGCGGTTCTAGGACTCCCTCGACAGACTCGGGCGCTCGACGCGGCCCATCCCGGCTTCGGCTGGGACGGGCCGCTTCCCGTTGGCGGTCGATCGCGCGACTCGCGCGCGGGACTCGCGGCCCACCATGAGGCAGTCGAGGCGGCGCGAATTGTCGCGGCGGAAATTCCATGTCCGCGAATGGTCGGGTGCAGGCGGGCTCGGCGCGGGCCGGTGTTGGGTCGAATTGTTGCGGCGAAAATCGTCGGAGGTAGGTTTCGCGAGTGACGAGGCGGCCTTGGGGAATGTCCAAATCGGTGAACATCGCCCCCTACATCCCGGAACTACCGCAGGTTTCGCGAGCCAGAAACCGGACCGCCGGCATCTGACCATCTGACCGCATCTGACCGCCATCTGACCGGGCCGGTCAGATGGCTAATCGCCGGTCGTGTTCGCCGGTTAGAGGGGGAATCTGACCATCTGACCGGAGGGTTGGGATTCGGCTACTACATGCGTGCGCTTTGTGTGTGCGCCCCGACCCACCCGCGCCTCTATTTCCTCACCATCTATTCCCTACCTGTCCACACACACACAACGCACTCTCACATACGCGGACTTACAACCCTCTGGTCAGATGGTCAGATTGTGAGAGAAACCCCCGTTGGTATGCGCGATTATCCATCTGACCGGCCCGGTCAGATGGCGGTCAGATGCGGTCAGATCGGTCAGACATCTGGAAAGTACCGGGGGTTAGCTTTCGAGGGCCGGTCCGGGGTGGGAAGAACCTTCCACCTTGGTGGAGGTGGTCGCCGGGCCGATGCCTCGGCCGAGTCCATGCACCGGCAGGACGGGCGACAGGGCCACGCGCTCTCCAGTCCCGCCCGGCGACCTGCCGACGAGACGATCATGGCCGAGTCCACCGAGCCCGAGACGTTCGGCGCACATTGGGACGAGGTGCTAGATCCCTCACCGACCGACGCCATGGAGGCGCAGCGCTGGCGCCCCTACCAGCTCGGCAGGGTCTACGCCGTGTTCGTCCCGAGTCCCTTTGCGCGCGTGAACCCGGACGCCTCCCCTGTCCTCCGGCATCGTGTCTGTTCGGATCCGGGGGACTTGCAGGAAGGCGGCTCGCGCGAGCCGGTGTTCGTCACCCCGGCGGAGTTCGCGGCGACCTGCTCGGCGAACTCGTCCTCGGGTGCGGCCCTCGCGCGACTCGAAGAGCTGGAACGCAAGGTCGCCCAACTCGGAGGCGTGCCCGAGTGCTATTCGGTGAAGCAGGCGGCGCAGTTCCTCGGCTTGTCCGACAAGACCGTCTACAAGCTCATCCGCGATGGTGAGCTGCGCGCCTTCCAGGTCGGCGGACAGCACCGCATCCCGTCGGACGCGCTCGAAGCCCTCCAGCAACGGCGGAGCGCGCCCCCGACCGAAGCCGAAGGCGCGCCCACCAAGGCCAAGCCCGCCCCGCTGTTCAATCCGAACTTTCGGCGGGACTCGGCCGCGGATTGACCGCGCGGACCTGCGCGCGGACTACGCCGCCTCGTCGGGCTCGTCACGCGCGGCGTCGTCCTGCACCGGATGCGCACCACGCTCGTGCTTCGCAGGCTTCCAGAGCAGCGCCATGCCCTCGATCAAGTCGGCGGGTTGGTAGTGGATGTAGTGGTCGGCCGCGTCGTTCTCACGCTCGTGTCCCGCGAGCGCGCTCACGAACTCCTTGCCCTTGTGCCAGGCGTAGAGGTGCGCGGTGAAGCTGTGCCGGAGCGCGTGCGCGCGTAGCCTCGGCTCGTCCAGCTCCTTCTTCCAACGCCGGAAGACGCGCCGCACCGCGCCGATGCGCAGGGACTCGGACTCGCCGGGCAGCAAGTAGCGCTCGCGGCCCTCCCCTTCCCACGTTGACTTGAACGCCGGTCCCTTGCCTGCGAGCGGCGGGAGGTTGCGGCTCGTGCGTTCGTAGGACTTCTCCGGCCACGCGATGATGCGCCGAAGCAGCGGCTCCAGCTCGCCGGGAATGTACATGGTGCGCGGGCGCATCTTGCCATCGACGGTGAACGTTCCCCGGTCGAAGTTGATGTCCCCTACGCGCAGCCGCGCGACCTCCGCGCGGCGGAGGCCCGTCGCGAAGAGCAGGAGCATGAGGTCCGCGTCCGCGTGGCTGTCCACGCGCGGGACTTCCGTCTGCCGGAGGCGATCGAGGAGCGCGAGAAGCTCGCCGCGTCCGAAGTAGTCCTTGGCCTTCCTGCGCACCTTCGGTCGCGTGACGTGTTTGACCGGGTTGTCGCCGACGTACCCCCGCTTGATGGCAACCTCGAAACACCGGCTGAGAATCTGCAACTCGTGCCGAACCGTCCTCGCGGAGACTTGCCGACCCGTGTGGCCAACGGTCATCTTGCGGCGCTCGTCCCGGAACAGCTCGACTTGCTCCGTCGTGACCGAGCGCAGCGGCGCGCGCCCCTCCGGCCAGACCTGCTTGAGCACCCGGAAGTGCTCCACGTAGTGCGCCGTGGTCGCGGGCTTGTTCTCCTTGATGCGGCACTCGTCGAGCACCGCCTCCATTGCCTTCGCCAGCGTCCACTCGCCACGCTGAACCTTGTGCCCGGCCATCGCCTTCTCGTAGCGCTCGCGGCCTTCCTGAGCTTCCTTCGCAGCGCGCCAGAGATCCGCTGTCACCTGGCCCTTCCGGTAGCGCCCAGAGCCCGCCTCTCCTGGGAGGCGCGGCCAACGCGCGCGGTACTTGTCGCGCACCCGCTCGACGCCGGGAGGCAGCTTCGCTTGCTTGCCCTCGCGCTTGCCGTTGTTCGTTCGCTCGTTCGTTCGCCGTTCTTTGGCCATGCCGTTACCCACATCGGGTTGCCCACGGCTTGACTTGAGGCCCCCGGTTTTTCGCGGGAACGCCCGGAATCGGGCTTCTCCGGGCAAAGAACGGCGATCCGAGTGGCGCGCCCGGGAGGACTCGAACCTCCGACCCCCGGTTTAGGAAACCGGTGCTCTATCCAGCTGAGCTACGGGCGCCCGTGCCGAGATCCTAGACGCCGGAACGAAGGAGAAGTAGCGGCGTTCCCCGGCTCTTCGCCGACGGCTCGACGACCAAACGGCCGCCCGCCCCCTACTCGAATTTCTGATCCGGGAAGTCCTCGGGCACCGGGATCGTCACCTCGCCCGCCGCGGCCCACTCCGTCCCACGCAGGAATGTCGTCACGAAGCTTCCCTCTTTGATCTGCGGCACGTGGTGGCCGAGGATCGTGTGGAAGATCCGGCCCTTGCCGTAGGAGATGACCATCAGCGCCGGCTCGTGGCGGCCCGTTCCCCTCTTGTCCTCCGCCGAGAACGCCGACGCCAGGATCGTCACGTTCTCCGCCGGGCCGCGCAGCCGGTCGTAGAGCTCGTCGGGGCCGTGACGGAAGGTCGGCGGCAGGCCCTTCATGATCGGGTGCTCCTCGTCACGGACGACCACCTCGAACTCGTGCTGGGGGCCGTGGGATCCGCCGGTTCCCTTCGACGTGTCGCGGACGACCTTGCCCTCGTCGTCGATGTACAGGTAGGGACCGCACGTCTCGTCGCGGCCGGCCCAGCCGCCGACGGCGGTCATCTCGTTGTACTCCTTCCAATCCGGCCAGCAGTTGTTCGCTGCATGGATGGAGACCATGCCGCCGCCGCCGGCCATGTACTCCTCGAACGCCTTCCTGGTGGCTTCGGGCCAGTCCGGCGCGCCGAAGCCCTCGTTCATCACGACGACGTCGTACTCGCTGAACTTCGGTAGGTAGCTGCCGTCCGCGCACGCCGCCAGGGACGAGCGCGTGTGCTCGACCTCGAACCGCGGGTGCTTGTCGAGGATGTGCTGCAGCACCGGAGTCGTCTCCTGGTACTTGTGCGCCATCTGCGGGCCGTCCGCGATCAGCACCCGGATCACCTTCGGCGACTGACGGGATCCGAAGGACGACAGGGCAGCGACGACGACGATCAGTCCGAGGAGCTTCAGGTTCATGGCTGTGCAGGGCCGGGGGGCGGCGAGCGTACCGCGCCCGGCACAGATCGGTCGAGGCGCGGTCAGCGTTCCCCGATCGCCGCTGCGACGTCGCCGCCGGCCGGCAGCACCACGACCTTCGCGAAGTTCGGCCGGAGGCCCGGTGCGCTCTCCGCCAGGATCAGGTGCGAGGATCCACGCGACTGCCATGCCTCGCCGACCGAGGGGATCGTGACCGTGAGCGCGCTGGAGCGCGCGACGAGCCGGTCCCCCACCAGCTCCGCTTCCACCGCTCCGTTCAGGGTCGAAACGCTCCCCTTCTCGATCGCCGCCCTGATCTTCCGTCGCCCCGAGTCGGCGACCACCGAGTCGGTCGCCGAATCGACGCGCCGGCCGAACCAGGACGCAAGCCCCTCGAGGCCGCGGAAGAGGAGCAACACGAACAGACCCACTCCGATCGCCAGCAGCCCGAGCTTCGTGTAGCCCGCCACCGCCAGCAGATAGATGCCGAGCGCGATCGGGGCTCCCGCGAACACGAAGCGCGCGATCCCGCCCTCGGCCCTCTCGATGGCCCGGTCCGCGCGCTGGAGCGAGCCAGTCACTCCGCCCTGGTCCGGATCCTCCGCCGAGGCGATCTGCGCTCGCAGGACGGTCTCGGTCAGCGCCGTGGCGACCTCCTCGGAGGTGAGCGTGTAGGTCTCTCGAACGGTCCTGTTCTCTCGAGGCATGGCGTCTCCGCGCGCAGGGTATCCCGGCGGGCCTACGGGGCCAGGCACACCGCCTTCACGCGGAACGTGGTTTGTCTCGCATCGACGGTCCGCGACTGCGCCCGTTCGTCGCAGGAACGCCGGCGTCGCTACGCGCCCCGCTCCCCCAGCGCGCCCACCTTCTCGAACCAGCGCTGCTTCTTCGCGTCGCTCGCCTCGTTCGCCATCGACAGGTGCGTGACCCGGCTCGGGCGGATCCCGATGAAGCCGAGGACCTGGCCGCGGAGCTGCTTGAACAGCGCGTTGCCGTAGGCGAGCCGGAGCCACAGCCCGGGCGTATCCGACGTGACGATCACGCGACCCGTGCGTCCAGGGAAGAGCGGCGTCGGCAGGCCGCGGCGCTTGTTCCGCGGATCGAACGCCCGACCGGGCAGCAGCGCGCGGTCCATCAGGCCCTTCAGCTTCGCCGGGACCCCGCCCCACCACATCGGCGTGACGAGCACGAGGTGCTCACACCACTCGATGTCCGCCAGCACCGCCTCCAGGTCGGGCTCCAGCGCCTTCGCGCCTCGGTAGCTCCCCTGCCCGAAGTCGGGGTCGAACCGCAGGTCGTGCAGGTGCGTCGCGCGGACCTCGTGGCCGCCCCTCTCGGCGCCCGCGGCGTAGCCCTCCGCAAGCGAACGGCAGAGCGACGCTTCGCCCGGATGCCCGTTCAGGACGTAGACGCGCTTCGTCACCGCTTCGGCGCGCGCAGGTCGTAGCACACGAGCCGCGTCTTCTCCTTCGTCAGGAAGTCCCGCGTGTTCTGGCTCACGTACAGCAGCCCGCGGCTCACCACCGGCGGCGTCCACGTCTCGTACGCCGCGAACAGCCACGTCCGCGAGAGCACCTTGCAGCCTTCCGGCGTCAGGTCGAGCCACAGCAGATGCCCGCGCTCGCCCAGGCACAGATACGCACCGTCCACATTCAGTAGCGAGCCGCGGTACACGCTCATCGGCCGCGGCTTCTTCTGGCCGTACAGCAGAAACTCGTCCTGCCACTCCAGCACCTCCCGCCACACCTCCTTGCCCGTCGCCACCTCCTGGCAGACCAGCGACGCGTCGGGCTCGTTACGGCCGTCGAAGCCGTAGAGGTAGCCGCCGTCGTGGATCGACGTGTTCCAGTGCGTGCCCAGCACCTTCGACGTCCACGCCACCTCGTAGCCGCCGTCCTCCTTCAGGTCGAGCAGCGCCCCGCCCGTGTCATACGTCGCCGAGATGAACACGCGGTCCCCGATCAGCACCGGGCTCGCCGCGTTCACCGACTCGTACGAGGTGCTCCGCCACGGGAACTCGAAGTCCACCTTGCCCGTCGCCGGGTCCAGCGCCATCAGGCCTCCGCGCGGCGGACGGCTCTTGCCGCCCGCGAACACGAAGCAGCGGTCCTTGCCGTGCACCTTGCCGAGGACCGGCGTCGCGTAGCCCGCCGCCCAGTCCGACTTCGAGTCGGTCGCCCAGCGGTTCTCGCCCGTCGACTTGTCGAGCGCGATCACGCACGGGCCCCCGGGCGCGCCGACGTGCACGATGAGCAGCCCACCGAACAGCACCGGCGTCGACACCACGCCGAAGAAGTCCTGGGGCACCTCGTACTCCTTGGTCAGCTCGCGCTTCCACACGCGTTCACCCGAGTCGAGCTTCAGGCACTGCAGCGTCCCCTGCACGCCGTACGTGTAGACGCGGTTGCCGTCGATCAACGGCGAACAGCGCGGCCCGCGGCTGTAGCCGTAGCTGTCCCGGTAGTCCGACGGCGTGCGGACGCTCCAGAAGCGCCTGCCCGTCGCCGCCTCTAGGCACTCCACCACCTCCTCGTCGCCGACGCGGTGGAAGTAGACGAGCCGCTCCCCCTGCACCGACGGCGCGGCATAGCCGTCGCCGGTCTCCATCTCCCACACCAGCGCCGGGCCGGCGTCGCCGAAGTCCTTCAGCAGGTTCGTCTCCGACGAGACCCCGCGGCCGCCCGGGCCCAGGAACTCGGTCCAGTCGCCGACGACCGCGTCCGGCGACAGCGGCTTCGGTGCCGCGTGGAACGTCAGGCCAGGCTGCGCGTCCTCGGCGTCCTGGGCGTGGGCCGCGCCGGCGAGCAGCGGCAGTACGAGGCACGCGTCACGGAGTCTGTTCATCGGTTTCGCTGTTCGGCGTGTCCCTGTTCGTCGCGAGCAAGAAGAGGCAGTACGCGAACCCGCCCCAGACGAGGCCCAGCACCACGACCATGTAGACGATGTTGGCGGTGGTCACTGGCCTGACTCCTGGAGGCGGTTCAGCTTCGCGTTCAGCAGGAAGAAGATGATCAGCGCCACGCCCCACTGGAAGACCGCGGTGCCGAAGCTGTTCGGCCGGAACGGGTTCCACCAGCCGTCAGGGTCCGCGGCGACGATCGACTGGTAGAGCCACCAGCCGAGCAGCACGAAGAGCTGGATGGGGATCAGCCAGAGTACGACGAAGCCGAACACCGGGCCCACCTTCCACCCCGGCGCCGTGTTGATCCACTCGTCGATCAGGCGACGTGCGCCGATCCGCCGCGCCGCCGTCGCGATGAAGAAGCCCGAGATGCTCAGGCCCAGGCCCCACACCCAGTCCTGGTTGGAGAAGAACGAGCTCGAGAGCGCGCTCGGCAGGCCCAGCAGGAACGTGCTGACGAACACGATCCCGACCGCGCGCTTCCGCGACATTCCGAAGTCGACGAAGTTCCGCACACCGAGCTCCAGCACCGCGATCATCGAGCTGATCGCCGCGAAGCTGATCGCCAGGAAGAACAGCGGCAGGAAGAAGGTTGGCCCGCCCGCGATCCTCTGCAGGAGCTCCGGCATCGTGATGAACGTCATGCCGGTCGACGCCGGGCCCGGCGTCGAGATCGTCGCCAGCGCCTCCTCGGTCGGCATCAGCGAGAACACCGTCGGGATCACCGCGATCGCCGCCAGAAGAGACGCCGCATTGTTCCCGAGCCCCGTCATTACCGACGAGAACACGATGTTCTGGTCCCGCCGCGCGTACGCGGCATAGGTCAGGATCAGGCCCGCCCCCGCGCCCGTCGACCACGCGGACTGCGACAGGCCAGCCAGCCAGATCTCGTAGTCGGCCAGTTCCGCCGCCCGGAACGTGAACAGGAACGCGAGGCCCTCCGTCGCGCCCGGCAACGTCACCGCGCGGATCGCCGCCATCACCAGGATCGCGAACAGCGCGGGGATCAGGACACGGTTCACCTTCTCGATCCCGCCCGACACGCCGCGCACGATCACGAACGTCGCCAGCGACAGCGCGACGAAGTGGAAGAGCACCTGCTGGCCGCGCCCGCTCGCGAGCCCTTCCCACACCTCCTGGGCCGGGCGGTTCAGGAGGTCGCCCGACAGCGACATCAGGAAGTACTTGATGCACCAGCCCGCGACGACGCTGTAGTAGAAGCCGATCGCCATCGCGCAGAAGCCGACGAACGCGCCCCGCCACGTGGACCGCGCGCCGACGAGCTCTAGGAACGCGCCGACGGTCCCGCGCCGCGCCGTCTTGCCCATCGCGCTCTCGACGATCAGCAGCGGCACCGACCACGTCGCCAGGAAGATCAGCCACGGGACCAGGAACGTCCCGCCGCCGCTGTTCGCCACGATGCGCGGGAAGCGCCAGATGTTGCCGGTCCCGATCGCCATGCCGAGCGCGGCGAGGATCAGACCCCAGCGGGTGGAGAATCGGTCGTTCTGCTGCAAGGGAGGGACTCTATGATGCCGCATCTCCCCTCGCGAGAGAGAGCTGCATGTCGATGGTCGAACGGTGTGAACTGGCCCCGGGTTTCTCGGTCTCTCGCGTCCTGACCGGCCTGTGGCAGGTCGCCGACATGGAGCGCGACGGCGTCGAGCTCGACCCCGTCGAGGCGTCGCGCGCGATGGAGCCGTACGTCGCCGCCGGGCTCACGACGTTCGACATGGCCGACCACTACGGCTCGGCGGAGGTCATCGCCGGCGCGTTCCCGCGCGAGGGCCGCGACGTCCAGATGCTCACCAAGTGGGTGCCGAAGCCGGGCGCGGTGACGCTCGCGGACGTGCGAGAGGCGATCGAGCTGTCGCTGGAGCGGCTGCGGGTCGACACGATCGACCTGCTCCAGTTCCACGCGTGGAACTACCACGACCTCAGCTACCTCGACTGCCTCGGGCACCTGCAGGCGCTGCGGGACGAGGGCCTGATCCGGCACCTCGGGCTCACCAACTTCGACACCGCGCACCTGCGCGTCGTCGTCGAGAGCGGGATCGAGGTCGTGTCGAACCAGGTCAGCCACTCGCTCGTCGACCGCCGCGCCGCCGGCGCGATGGCCGAATACTGCCGCGCGCGCGGCGTGAAGATCCTGGCGTACGGGACGCTGCTGGGCGGGTTCCTGTCGGACCGCTGGCTCGGCGTGCCCGAGCCCGCCGAGGGCAACCTCGCGACGTGGTCCCAGGCGAAGTACAAACGCTTCATCGACGCCGCCGGCGGGTGGGACGCGTACCAGCGCGTCTTGCGGGCGGCCGCGGACGTCGCCCAGGCCAAGGGAGCATCGATCGCGAACGTGGCGTCGCGGTTCATCCTCGACAGCCCCGCCGTCGGCGCGGTGATCGTCGGGGCACGCCTCGGCGAGAGCGAGCACATCGACGACACGCTGCGCATGCTGCAGCTCGAGCTCGACGACGCCTCACGCGCGAAGATCGCAGAGGCGATCGACGGTCTCACCACCGTCCCCGGCGACTGCGGCGACGAGTACCGCAAGCCGCCGTTCCTCACCGCGTCGGGCGATCTCTCCCACCACCTGGAGACCTTCCCCACCGCCTTCACTCCGGTCGAGACCGGGCCGGACCGCGCCCGGCTCGGCAGCGGCACCGAGTGGGAGCGCCTCGCCGGCTACTCGCGCGCCGTGCGCGACGGGCGCCGCATCTTCGTCTCCGGCACGACCGCGTCGCACGGCGCGCTCGCCGTCGGCGGCGACGACCCCGCCGCCCAGACGCACTTCGTGCTCGA
>JBCDGE010000064.1:0-44177 GCA_038757895.1 Planctomycetota bacterium
GCCGCGACGGCGCCGCGGGCGCAGCGACCTCGTCGCGCCGCGGGACGCGCCGCGGCGGGCCCCGTCGCGGAGGCCGTGACGACCGCGCGGGCCGAGGCGAGCGGGTCGACCTGAAGAAGCTGAACGCCGCCGCGGAGTCGACGTCGAACAACCCGTTCGCGAAGTTCTTCGGCACGGACGAGCCGGCCCCGCCCGCCCCCAAGGACAAGGGGCCCAAGAAGGACAAGGAGCCGAAGGAGACGCCCCCGCAGGAGGCGACGCCGCAGCAAGCAGCACCGCAGCAGGCAGCACCGCCGCAGGGAGGCTCGGCCGAGCCCGAAAAGAAGGAAGGCGCTCAGCCGAGCTGAACGCCTCCCGTCGGGTGATCAGAACCCGTTCTTGTCCAGGTCGGGGAAGAGCGGGGGAGTCTTGTCCGCGTCGCGGGCGACGTCGTCCTCCATGTCGTCGAGGAGCTCGAGGCCCTCGCTCGGCTGGGGGATGGGCGGCGGCGGCGACGGGAAGTCGAACTCGGCGTCGGCGCGGGTCTCGGGCGTCGGCGTCGGCAGCGGCGCGACCGGAGTCGACTGGGACTCGTTCGGCATCGAGAGCGCCGCGGGCGGCGGGTCGGACAGCTCGCGCGGGAGCGACGCCGAGCCGCTCGCGGTCGGGTGCTGGCCCCCGGAGTCACCTTCTTCGTCGCTGACCCGCGAGACCTCGGCGTGGAGGTCGGCCATGTCCATGCGCAGGCCCTCGAACTCGGCGCGCTGCTCGCGGGCGGCCTCGGTTTGTTCCTTGGTCACCGATCGAATCGTCTCGGCCATCGCCTCGACGGCCTCGAGCATCTCCTTGCGCGTGCCGTCGATGCGCTTGTCGACGCGGGCCCCGAGCTGGTCGAGGCTGGCTGCGAGGCGGAAGATCGGGTCGCTGGCCGTGTTCCCGCCGTCGGCGGAGGCGTCGGCGCTCTGGGTCGACTCGTGGATCTCGCGGCGCGCCTCGCCGACCTCGTGGCGGAGGGAGCCGAGCTCCGACTGGAGCTGAGCGACGATCGCGGTGAGGCCCTCGACGTCGCCCGCCGTCTGGGAGGCGTAGGCCGCCGCGTCCGCCGCGTCGCGCGAACCGCCGCCGGAGCCGCCGCGCAGGATCGCCAGGCCCAGCCCGAAGAACGCCACGCCGAAGAACGCGGCGGGGCCCTTGTCGAGCCCGAGCCGGTCGAAGGCATCGAGGACGACGCGGATCTGGTCGGTCGCGACCGGCGCAGCCGCGGTGACGACGGCGACGATGGCGAGGGCGAGGCCCGTCAGGACGAGACCGATGGCAGCCAGTCGGAAGAGGAGCCCTCCTCCGCTCGACTTTCCGAACGCCTGCGCCTGGACGGCTCGTGCGTGACCTTGGTTCGGCATCGTGATCGTGATCCTGCTCGTGGGAGTCTCGGGGTCCACCCGGCGCCATGGGCCCGGTTCTGGGACGGTCGGGGGCGGGGTGCTCTCACGGAGGGGTCGGTCCTTCGGCCGGGCGATCTTGACGCGATCTCCGGTCTCCATCCGAGCACCGTTCCCGTGCCGAGACACCGCCGCCAGCCCGATACACTGGACGCGCACCACCGCACTCGCCCCATGGCCCTCATCCAAGGACTCTCGGTCGCTCCCGGCCTCGGGCTCGGCCCCGTTCACGTCGTCCGCGCACGCCTCGACGCGGCGCCGACGTGGTCGATCCGGCCCGACGAGGCCGAGGTCGAGATCGCGCGCCTCGACGCTGCGATCGACCACGTGACCGAGGTGCTCGCGCGCAGGCAGGCCGACGTCGCCGCCGCCGTGGGGGAGCGCGACGCGGGGATCCTCGGCGTGCACCAGATGATCCTTCGGGATCCCGGAGCGCGCGATGAGGTCGACCGCTCGATCTGCGACGAGCGGATCAACGCGGAGGCGGCGGTCGAGAAGCTGATCACGCGCCTGCGCGAGACGATGGGGCGTCTCGACGGAGAGCCCGTGCGCGGCTACGCGGCGGACCTCAGCGAGCCCTGGCACGCGGTCGTGTCGGCGCTCATGGCCAGCGACCAGGCCCTGATCGCGCAGACCGGCGATCGCGTCGTCATCGCCGCGGCCGAGCTCACGCCCGAGGCGGTCACGTTCCTCCCCCGGGAGCGCATCCTCGCCGTCGTCACCGAGGCGGGAGGGCGCTTCTCCCACGGCGCCGTGCTGGCGCGGTCGTTCGGCATCCCGTGCGTCGTCGGCGTGCCGAACCTCCTGGCGAGGCTCGAGCAGAACATGCCCGTCCTCGTCGACGGTGACAACGGTACGGTCGTCCTGCGTCCCGACGACGAGACGGTCGCGGAGTTCCAGCAGCACTGCGACTCGCGCTCTGCGCGCGAGTCGGCGCTCGCCGCCCACGCGACAGAGCCCGCCGTGTCGCCCGACGGCCATCACGTGGGCGTGCTCGCGAACCTGGAGAGCGTCCGCGACCTCGACATGTTCGACGTCGCGACCTGCGACGGCGCCGGGCTCCTGCGGACCGAGTTCCTGTACATGGAGCGGAGCGTGTTCCCCTCCGAGGAAGAGCAGTTCCGGCTCTATCGGCGGATGCTCGACGCGATGGAGGGGCGCCCGGTCACCATCCGGACGCTCGACATCGGCGGCGACAAGCAGCTCCCGTATTTCAAGACGCCCAACGAGCACAATCCGGCGCTCGGCTGGCGCGGGACGCGCATCACGCTGGAGTGGCAGGACCTGCTGCGCGTGCAGCTTCGCGCGTCGATGCGCGCGAGCGCCCACGGGGACGTGCGGCTGCTGCTCCCGATGATCACGTCCCTCGACGAGGTCCTCGCGGTGCGCGCGATCTTCGAAGAGACGCGGCAGCAGCTCACGGACCAGGGCTACGACGTCGCCCCGGTGATCCCGATCGGCATCATGATCGAGGTCCCGTCGACGGTCTGGATCCTGCCCGAGCTGCTGGAGGCCGTCGATTTCGTGAGCGTTGGAACGAACGACCTGGTCCAGTACTTGCTTGCGGTCGACCGGGACAATGTCCTGGTCTCCAACCTGTACGACCCGCACCACCCTGCGGTCGTCCGCTCCCTCGACGTGATCGCCAGGGCCGCGCAGCGCGCGGGCAAGAGCGCCAGCGTCTGCGGCGAGATGGCCGGGGACGAGGCCGTCGCCGTCCTGCTCGCGGGCATGGGGTACGACTCGCTCAGCGTGGCGCCGAACTTCCTCGCCGTCTTGAAGTTCGCTTTGCGCGAGACGCCGCACGAGGAGGCGCGCTCGCTCGCCGACGCCGTCCTCACCGCCAAGTCCTCCAAGGACGTGCGCGCGCTGCTCGATGCGAAGCGGGACGCGCTGCGGATCGCCGTACTCGCCTCCCGTGACGCCACTTCGGGGGAGCTGGAGCCGCGCGAGAAACTCGCGCCGGAGCCCGGGTCCTCCCCTGGTACACTCAGCGCCCGAGCGAGACCTGCCGACCGCCCGTGACTGCAGAGACCGAAGATCGCGAACCCGAGCCGCTGCGTCGCGGAGATTGGTCGGCCGAAGAGCTCGACCATCTGCGCCGCTGGTACGGCCTGAAGCACGAGCAGTTCATCGCGCGTGACCTCGGGCGGCCGGTGCAGTCGATCGAGCCGAAGGCGCGCGAGATCTTCGACGCCGAGCCGCACGACGGTCCGTGGACCAGCGACGAGGTCGAGCGCCTGCGCATGTACCTCGGCGCGGTGGACCTCGACCTCGTCGGCAAGATCATCGGCCGCAGCCGCGAGGCGATCGACGCGCAGCTCGTCCAGATCGCCGCGACGCTGTCGAGCGAGGCGCTCACCGGCGAGGAGCTCGTTCGGTTCAAGCGCGTCTACGGCACGCGGACGGACGAGGACCTCTCGCTGGTGTTCGGGCGGACGCTCGAGGTCGTGCAGGGCCAGGCGGCGACGCTCTGCCTGTCCAAGGACAAGGCCTTCCTGCGGCGCGCGAGCGGGGGCACCGCCAAGACGCGGATGCCGCGCTGGACGGACGAGGAGCTCGCTCAGCTCCGCGAGCTGTACCCGATCCACAGCAACCTGGAGATCGCTGACCGGCTCGGTCGCTCGGTGAAGAGCGTGGTCTCGAAGGCCCACAACATGGGCCTCAAGAAGGACCGCGCGCGGCTCCAGCAGATGGGGCGCCAGAACGTCAGGCAGCGTTACGACCGGGGGGGCGAGGACCGCGATCCGGGCCCCGACGGCGACGGGTCGCGCTAGCGCGGGCTCCGGCGCGCCGCGAGGTATTGCTTCGGCCAGAACTGCGCCGCGTGCCCGACGTCGTTCGCCGCACGAAGCGTGAGGTGCGGATCCTCCAGGTGCGGACGCGCGAGCGCGCAGAGGTCCGCGCGGCCGGCGCACAGGATCGTGTTGACGTGATCGATGCCCTGGATCGCGCCGACGGCCTGGACGAGCACCTCGGCCTCGTACCGGATCCGCTCGGCGAAGGGCACCTGGTACATCCGCCCGTAGACCGGGCGTGACTCGGGGACGTTGCCCGCGGACGAGACATCGACGACGTCGACGCCGTGGTCCTTCAGCATCCGCGCGAAGGCGACCGAGTCGTCGACGGTCTGCCCGCCGCCCTCCAGCCAGTCGGTCGCCGAGACGCGCATGAAGAGCGGCACCTCGGCGGGGAGGAGCGCGCGGACCGCGTCGACGACCTCCAGCGGGAAGCGCGCGCGATCCTCCAGCCGCGATCCCCCGTACCCGTCGTCACGCGTGTTGACGGCGGGGGAGAGGTAGCTGGAGAGGAGGTAGCCGTGGGCGGCGTGGAGTTCGATCGCGCCGAACCCCGCCCGCAGGCTGCGCTCGGTCGCCTCGCGGAACTCGTCGAGGACGCGTTCCATGTCGGCCCGCGTCATCGCGCGTGGACGCGGAGCGCCCTCCAGGAAGGGCTCGCCCGTCGGCCCGATCGCCTCCCAGGCGGACCCGTCCCGGAGCGGCGCGTCGCCCTCCCAGGGGAGCGAGTAGGACGCCTTGCGGCCGGCGTGCCCGAGCTGGATGCCGAAGCACGCGCCCGAGTGCTCGCGGGCGAACGAGACGATCTCGCGCCATCGCGCCTCGTGCTCGTCGGTGTACAGGCCGGTGCACCCGTGGGTGATCCGCCCGATCGCCGAGACGTTCGTCGCCTCGGTCCAGACGAGACCCGCGCCCCCGATCGCACGCGCGCCGTAGTGCACGTCGTGCCAGCGGTTCGGCGCGCCCTCGTCCGCGCTGTACTGGCACATCGGCGAGACGACCACGCGGTTCGCGAGCTCGACGCCGCGGATCCGGAGCGGCGTGAACGCGGGCACCGGGACCGACTCGGGGTCGTGCCCGGCCTCCTCGACGAAGCGCACGCGCGCGCGCTCGACGAGCTCGGGGTCCCGGAGCGCGAGGTTGTCGTACGTGATGCGCTTGCTGCGCGTCATCAGATTGAACGTGAACAGCACCGGGTCCTGATGCAGGTACCGACCCGAGTTCTCGAACCACTCCAGGCTGATCTGCGCGGCGCGCTGCGTCTTGGCCACGTCGACGTAGCGCGACTCCTGGTAGTGCGTCAGCGCGGCGTCCACGTCCGCGTCGTCGGGCCCGGTGCGCGCGGCCTCCAGCGCGTCGACGAGCGCGATCGAGTCCTCCATCGCGAGCTTCGTTCCCGAGCCGATCGAGAAGTGCGCCGTGTGCGCCGAGTCGCCCACGAGGACGGTGCGACCGTGAAGCCACCGCTCGCAGCGGACCGTCGGGAACACGCGCCAGATCGATCGGTTGGTGAGCAGCTCGTAGCCGGCGAGGTGATCGGAGAACAGGTCCGCGACGTAGGCGACCGTCGCCTCCTCGTCCGCCTCCTCGAGACCGGCGTTGCGCCACGTCTCCTCCGTGCACTCGACGATCCAGGTCGAGAGCGGCGCGTCGCCGCGCTCGAACGGGTACGCGTGGATGTTCCAGACGCCGTGCTCGTTCTCCCGGAAGACGAACGTGAACGCGGACAGCGGCTTGTTCGTTCCGAGCCAGGTGAAGCGGCACTTCCGCCAGTCGAGGCTCGGCCCGAAGGCCTCCGGTGCGGCCTCGCGCACCGCGCTGTTGATGCCGTCGCTCGCGACCACGAGGTCCGCGGTGCGCTCGAGCTCGGCGCGCTCGACCTCGGTCTCGTAGTGCAGGCCCACGCCGACCTCGCGCGCGCGCTCGTCGAGGATCTCCAGGAGCCGCTTCCGCGCGAGCCCGCAGAACCCGTGCCCCGTCGAACG
This sequence comes from Planctomycetota bacterium, assembly GCA_038757895.1. GTDB lineage: Bacteria > Planctomycetota > UBA1135 > UBA1135 > Saltatorellus. Next base: position 6,202 of record JBCDGE010000064.1, read on the forward strand.
CACGAGCTCGTCGCCGACGAAGGTCTCGATATCCGTCCAGTAGGCGAAGGAGTCCTGGATGCGTCCGAAGCTCTCCGGGTCCGCCGCCTCGACGTTCCCGAGGGTCTCGTCGCTGAACACGACCCCCCAGCCAAAGGTGTCGCCGAGCGCGTTCCGTTCGTAGACGTCGATTTCAGCGCCAGGGAACGCCTTCTTGGCGAGGATAGCGGTGTAGAGACCACCAGGGCCGCCGCCGATGACCGCGATCTTCATGAGCGGGAGCATAGTCCGACGGACGGTCTCGATGCGCTCCCGTCCGGCGCGAGGTGCGATCCGCGTACCATGCCTGCCTCTCTCCCCTCGGTCGCGGCGCTCCGCCCGACCCCGCCACCCGAGCCGATGATCCGTTCCACTCGCAAGTCTCCGCCCGCTCGACGCTCCGCGCGGGCCCTCGCCCTCGCGGCAGGTCTCCTCGTGTGCGCCTGCGCCACGGGGAACTACGAGCCCGGCGGTCGGTACGACCGGTCGACGGCGGAGGTTCCCGGCGCGGCCGACGCCGCCGCCAGCGCCGACGGCCTCTCCGTGCCGATCGAGGCCTCCGCGCCGGCGGAGACCTCCCAGCGGCTGCGGATGGCCTTCCCGACCGGCGACCCGAGGACGAGCGCCGTCCTCCTGGAGAAGGTCTTCCCGGCCGAGATCGTCCTGGAGGCGCCGATCGAGTACCAGATCGTCGTCGAGAACCTGACCGACCGGCCCCTCGTCGACGTACGCGTCACGGACGACTTCCCGGCCGGGTTCGAGGTCGAGGACACCGAGCCCGAGTGCACCCGCGTCGGCGGCGTCGCGCGCTGGAACCTCGGGATGCTCGCGCCGAACTCCCTCAAGACCATCCTCGTGCGCGGCCGCGCGATCGAGCTCGAACCGATCACGACCTCTGCGACGGTCGACTTCGTCTACGCGCTCCAGGCGACGATGGCGGTGATCGCGCCGCTCCTGGAGGTCACGGTCGACGCGCCCGACGAGGTCGTGGTCACGCGGCCGTTCGACCTCACCGTGCGCGTCACGAACGCGGGCACGGGCGACGCGCGGGACGTGCGGATCATCGACGAACTCCCGGAGGGGATGACGACCGAGACCGGCCAGCGACGCGTCGTGATGGACTTCGGTTCCCTCGCGAGCGGCCAGTCCAAGGAGAAGACGATCTCGGTGTCCGCCGAAGTCGCGGGGACCGTCACGCACGAGGTCCGCGCCCGCGCGGCGGGCGGGCTCGAGGTGATGGCCGAGGCCGTGAGCACCACGGTCCGCGAGCCCCGCCTCGCCCTGACCATCGACGCGCCGCCCAAGGCGTCCGCCGCTTCGCCGGTCCGGATCGAGATGACGATCGCCAACACCGGCACCGGCCCCTCCGACAACACGACGGTTCGCTGCCGCCTGCCCGTCGGCGTCGAGCTCGTCTCGACGAGCGAGGAGGGAGCGCTGGACGGAGACGTGGTCGCCTGGTGGGTGGGCTCCCTGGAGCCGGGGACCTCCAAGGTGATCGCGTTCACGATCTGGCGCGACGAGCCGGGCGCGTTCGTGACCGAGGCGAAGGCCAAGGCCAGCGGAGCGCTGGAGGTCACCGCGACCTACCGCACGATCGTCGAGGCGCCGTAGGCGACGCGCCGCGACGCGGCCCGGGCTACTCCACGCGCGTCTCGTGCACGTGGAGCCAGACGGCGCCGCCCGGGGCGCGCGGATCGAGCGCGAGCAGCGCGGACGAGCTGAGCGTCGTCGTCGTGGTCCCGTCGGACTGCGTCTCCAGGTAGCGGACGAGCCCATGCACCGCGCCGATACGGCGGACGTCGAGGACCTCCGCGCGCGTCAGCCCTTCCGTCCGCGACCCGTGGCGCCCGCGGACGGCGCCCAGGATTGCGTCGCGCTCCAGCGTCGCTCCGCCGGGCGTCGTGATCGTGAACGCTGGATCCATGGCGCCGGCGAACCGCTCGAAGGCCTCGTCCGACTCCTCCAGCCGCCCCGCGAACCAGTCGTCGAAGAACGTGTGCAGGTCGCGCACCTCGTCGGCGAAGACCTCCTCGGGGTCCGGGTCCCGGGGGACTGGCGGGGGCGCGCCCCAGATCTCCGCGACGAGCGCCGCGCCGGCCGGATCGACCGTCATCAGCTCAGCCCGCACGAAGGGGTAGAAGTCGTTCACGCCCAGGAGCGCCTCGGTGGTCTCGGCGAAATACTCGTCGTGGTTCGTCAGCGCGTAGTGGCGGTCGACCTGGCCGGCTCCCCGCAGCACGCGCCCGTACTCGCCGCGCTCGCGCATCGCGGAGAGCGCGCGCTTCAGGCGGGGGATGCTCTCGCGCGCCTCCCGATCGAGGTACGCGTGCGCGAGCTCGTGCAGGACCATCGACGGCTGGCCGCGCCGCCAGTCGAGGAACGTGCGCGCGTTCGCGATCTCGACCGAACGCGCCTTGCCCGGGTCGAACCCGTTCCGCCGAAGCCACTCGGCATTCGGGTGGTAGCAGGCGCACGGCGCGACCGGATCGGCGACGCCGACGTAGATCGGCACGCGCAGCAGGGCGTCCGTCGCTGCGGCGGGCAGCGCGTCCACGAGGTCACCCAGGTCACGGTCGAGTGCGTCGAGGACGCTCGCACCGAGCGCCTCCTCGGATCCGTCGGGTGCGAGCGCCGGGTCCAGGCGGACGTCGAAGCGGCGGACCGGCGAGGGCAGGTATCGGGCCGCCGCGACGCTGCCGCTGCGGCGCTGCGCGTCCGCCTCCTGGGCGGGGCTCGCGACGAAGGCGAGAGCGGCGCCTCCGAGCACGGCCGCGAGGACGACGGACCGGATCATCCGCCGAGCTCCGCCGTGAGACGCTCGATCGTCTGCGCAAGCTCGTCGACGCGCGCCTCGAGGGCGGCGACGCGGGTCGCCAGGTCCGTCGCTCCTCCGCCGGAGGAAGACACACCGGGGGCCGGCGGCGCGACGGCTTCGGGACTTGCCGCGGCCGCGGCCGCGGCCGGGGCGGGAGCGGGAGCGGGGACGGGGGCCGACGTGGACGCCGCGTTCGCGCCGTCCGGGTGAAGGTCCGCGCACAGCGTCTGCATGGTCTTCGGCGCGCGCCCGCCGCTCAGCGTCCGCACGTAGCCCTTCTCGGCGAGCCTCGCGAGGCACTGGTCGAGCACCTCCAGGTTCGGGATGTCGCGCATGCGCTTCGCCCGTCCGCGGAGCTCGCCCGCGGTCTGGGGTCCGCGCAGCATGAGCTCGGCGAGGACCGCCAGATCGCGCTCCTCCAGCTTCAGCGTCTCCTTCGCGTTGTGGTGCCACTTCTCGACGCGGCTCCCGGCCGGGACCGTCTGCCCCGCGAGCCCCTTCATCCGCAGCCCCTGGAGCGCGATCCGCACCTCGGCCTCCGAGAAGTCGACCTGCGGGTCGCGGTTGCTCTTCTGGTTGCTGCCGTTCGTCGCGGCATTGATCGAGAGCGGGTACTGGTCCGGCGTCGTGAACGCCTTCTCGACCAGGACGCCGAGCACCCGCGCCTCGTGGCCGTTGAGCGTGATCTCCATGGGAGCACCGTACGCAGTCCGCGGCGCGCGTCTATCCTCCCCGCGTGAACGTCGTGCTGGTCCACCCCGAGATCCCGCACAACTCGGGCTGCGCCGGGCGGCTGACGGCGGCGATGGGGGCGCGGCTGCACCTCGTCGAGCCGCTCGGCTTCAGCCTGGAGGACCGCTACCTCAAGCGCGCCGGGCTCGACTACTGGCCCCACGTCGACCTGACGGTGCACCCGGACGTCGAGGCGTGCTTCGCCGCGCTGGAGCGGGACGGTGAGCGACCGCTGGCCGAGCGCCTGCGCCTCTTCACGGCGCGCCGGGGCGCGTCGATCCGCGACATCGAGTTCGCGCCCGACGACGTGCTCGTGTTCGGCGCGGAGAGCTCCGGGCTGCCGCGCGAGCTGCTCGACGCGTACCCCGATCGCTGCGCGCGCATCCCCATCCGCTCGGAGGTCCGCTCGCTGAACCTCGCGAACGCGATTGCGATCGCGCTCTACGCCGCGACGGGCTCCTGACTCACCTCACGCGCCCCAGAACGCAGCCGCGGCGGCCGGGTCGGCGCGCTCCAGCAGGAGCAGCGTGCAGCCCTCCGCGGGTCCCTCCAGGATCGGCACGGCCCGCAGCACGGTGCGGCGGTAGAGCGGCCCCTCCCCGCGGCCGGCGCCGCCGAGCAGGCCGCGGATCGCGTCGCGCGCGCGCGCGACGTGGCGCGGGTTCGCGGGATCCATGCGGCCCTCCAGCCAGGTCGCGAAGAGGTACCGCGGGGCGGGCGCGCCGTGGTCGAGGAACCACGCGTGCGGCACGCGCTTCTCGTGCCCCGCGGTGCCCCCGCCGGGCTCGATGTCGCGCGCGGCGACGCTCGGCGTCACGAGCCCGTTGCGGTCCACGAAGTCGAGCGCGGGCGCGAACCACCCGGGCGATCCGATCGGCCCGAACGCGAGCACGTCGCCCGGCTCGGTGCCGACGGCGAGCGCTTCGCCGAGCTGCTCGAAGCGCGCTGCGTTCTCGCGCGCCTTGGCCGCGCGGCTCGCCTCGGACGCGTAGCCGCCGCGGAAGGTCCGGAAGCGCAGCGCCGCGCGCGCTCCCTCCGGCGCGACGTGCACGTCGAAGAGCGCGAGCGGCTGGAGCGCGGCGAGGACCGCGAGCGCGCCGACTCCGACCGCGCGCGGCGCCGCGTCGAGGCCGATCGCGACGACGAGCGCGAGGGCCGGCGCGACCGGCGCCAGGAAGCGGAAGAACGGCATCCAGTCGCCGCCGACGGCGACGCTGTAGAGCACGCCGCCGAGGACGACCCCGAGCGCCGCGAGGGCCGCGACGCGCGCTCGAACCGCGCTGCGTCGGAGCGCCGGCAAGAGCGCCAGCAGCGCGGCGATGGGAGTGATCGTGACGAGCGCCCACGACGCGATCTGCCGCGTGCCGCGCGCGAGGACTTCGGTGCCGCCGCCCGTCTTGGCCGCGACCGTGTTCGGGAGCCACGCGCCGTAGACGCCCTTGCGCCACGCCAGCATGGCGAGCGTGGCCAGGGCGAAGACCGCCATCGCGACCGCCAGGCGCCGCCCTCGGAGCGCGACCTCACCGCGCCCCGCGAGCCGCGCGGCGACCAGGACCGCTCCCAGCGTACCCAGCACCCAGACGGGCCCCTCCGCCCGGACGAGCGCGACGCCCGCGGCCCAGGCGCCGAGCGCGAGCCCGGCGCGGACGCTCTCCTGGCGCTCCGTGAGCGTCTCGGTCAGCAGTCCGGTCAGCAGCAGAGCGAACAGCGTCGTCTCCATGCCGCCGCCGCTCCACGCGACGAACGGCGCCGATGTCGCGAGCAGGACGGGCGCGGCGATCGCGCCGACGGCGCCCAGCCCGAGCGCGCGCCAGGCGAAGCGCGCCGTCACGAAGACGCACAGCGCGGCGAGGACGCCCTGCAGCGCGCCGACGACGGACGGCAGGTCGGCGCCGGCACCGTGCAGGAGCGCGAGGAGCGCCGTCCAGAGGAGGTTGCTGAACCCCTCGACCGGCTGGCCATCCGGCGCCAGCTCGAACGAGTTGAACGCGGGGACGCCCCACTCGGCCCAGTTGCGCGCGAACCGGAACGAGATGAACGCGTCGTCGACCACGAACGCCGTGAGCGACCTCAGGACGAGCAGCAGGACGGCCGAAGCCGCGACCGCGGCGAACAGCAGCGCCGGGCGCATCCGCTCGCCGTCGGGCCTGGGTTCGGGGGAGGTCTGATTCATCGTCGAGGCTCGTCGGCCGCAGCCGGGGAGCGTACGCTCCTGGGCCGCCCAGCGCCCGCCCCGGCGCTGCGCCGCACGCCCATGTACGAGCCCACGGCCTCCGCCTCTGGACCCACTCCCGGGTCCGCAGAAGGGGCCACGCCCGGGCCGGGTGCCACCCCGGCGGTCGCACGGCGTCCGCGGCGAGGGGACCGGTTCCAGCTGCGGATCGAGTCGATCGACGAGCGGGGCAAGGGCGTCGCGTCGCGTGAGGGAGCGCTCGGCGACGTGGAGCGCTTCCTGCTGCGGAACGCGAACCCCGGGGCGCTCGTCGAGGCCGAGGTCCTCTCGCGCAAGGGCCGCAAGATCGACGCGCGCGTGGCCGGGGTGGTCGAGCCGGGTCCGTTCGCCGCGCCTTCGCGGTGCCCGCACGCCGGCGTCTGCGGGGGCTGCGCGCTCCCGACGCTCGACTACGCCGAGCAGCTCCGCCAGAAGCGGGGCATCGTCGAGCGGGCCCTCTCGGTCGCCTGGTCGGCGGCGGGGCTCGGCCCGATACCCGACGTCGAGGACGTCGTCCCGGCGACCGAGCTGGAGGGGTACCGGAACAAGATGGACTTCACCTTCGGCTCCCGGAGGTACGTCCTCGCCGAGGAGCCGGAGGGCGTCGACGCGTCGTTCGGGCTCGGCCTTCACGCGCCCGGGCTGCACCACAAGGTGCTCGACGTGAGGTCGTGCGCGATTGCCTTCGACGGCGCGAGCGACATCGTGAACCACCTCCGCCGCGCGGCGCGCGAGCGCGGTCTCGCGCCGTGGGACCAGAAGGTGCACGAGGGGCTCCTGCGCCACCTCGTCCTGCGCCGCGGCGCGCGCACGGGCGAGACGATGGTCGATCTCGTCACGTCCGAGCGTGCCGCGGACCTCGTCGACCCGCTCGTCGAGGAGCTCCTCGGCGCGTTCCCGTCGCTGACGACCGTCGTCCAGAACACCACGACGCGCCTCAGCCAGGTTGCGTTCGGCGAGAAGGAGCACGTGCTCCACGGGCCCGGCACGATCGACGAGGTGCTCTGCGGCAAGCGCTTCCGGATCTCCGCCGACTCGTTCTTCCAGACCAACACCGCGCAGGCCGAGCGGCTGTTCGAGATGGTCGCCGAGGAGGCCGCGGTCCAGCCGGGCGAGCGGCTGTTCGACGTCTACTGCGGCGCAGGCACGATCGGGATCTCGATCGCGCCCGAAGACGTCGAGCTCGTCGGGTTCGAGAGCGCACCCTCCGCGGTGCGGGACGCGCAGCTGAATGCCGAGGTGAACGGCGCGAGCAACGCCATGTTCCACGAGGGCGACGTCCTGCACACCCTGTCGGCCGAGTCCGCTCGGCGCGCGCCGGACGTGCTCGTAGTCGACCCGCCGCGCGCAGGCCTGCACCCGAAGGTCCCCGCGGCACTCGCCGCGCTCGGCGCTCCGCGGATCGTGCTGGTGTCATGCAACCCGAAGACCGGGGCGCGCGATCTCGCGCTCCTCCTCGAAGAGGGGTACTCGCTCAGGAGCGCGCGTCCGATCGACCTGTTCCCGCACACCCCGCACGTCGAGGTCGTGTTCGGTCTGGAGAGGCGTCGATGAGCGACAGGGTCGAACCCGGCACGCTCCTCCTCAGCGCGCCGAGCATGCAGGATCCGAACTTCATGCACTCGGTCGTGCTCATGTGCCAGCACGACGACGAGAGCGCGTTCGGCCTCGTCGTGAATCGCCCGGCGAAGCGCACGATCGACGAGCTGTTCCCCGAGCACCCCGTCCTCTCCGACGTCCGGCTCTCGGTGCGGGCCGGCGGCCCGGTCGGCCTCGACACGCTCCAGGTGGTCCACCGCGTCCCGGTCTCCGGGCACGGGTCCCACGTACGGGATCTCGGCGGCGTCGACCTCGGGGCGGGCGTCCGCATCGGCGCGGATCTCGACGAGGTCGCCCGCTACGCGCGCGACGCCGAGGACCCGGACGGGTTCGTGCGATTCGTCGTGGGCTACGCCGGGTGGGGCGCGGGTCAGCTCGAGTCCGAGATCCAGATCGGGAGCTGGCTCCCCCTCGCGGCGACCGCGGACGTCGTGTTCTCGAAGGGCGACTCCGAGGCGGTCTGGCGCGACGCCATCGGACGCCTCGGGCACGGAGGCTCGTCGCTCGCGCACCATCCTCCCGATCCCTCGTGGAACTAGCCGGCCGTCGCTCCGGATATCCTCGGCCCCTTGCGCGGCTCCCGCGCCGATTCGTTTGAGCGACGTCCAGCCGATCGACGCCCCCCCGACGCCCGCCACGCCGATGGTCGGCCCGATGGGAGGACCGGGCTCCGAGGTCCTGCCCCGGGGCCGCGGCTGCATCGGCAGCGTGCTCTCGAACGGGTGCGGATGCCTGGCGTTCCTCGTCGGATCCGGACTGGCCGTGGCGCTCTTCGGCGCGCACCTCCTGTCCGGATGGGGGGCGCGCGCGCTGGAGCGGTACATCGGCCAGTCGATCGACGGGACGGTCGAGGTCCACGGCGTCGAGCTGTCGTGGAGCCGGCCGCAGAAGGCCAGCTCGATCCTCATCCGGTCTCCCGAGGGCGATCAGGTCGTCCTGGCGAGCCTCCGGTTCCCACCGCTCCTCGACCTGATCGGTGAGCCACGGGGCGAGCGCAGGTTCAGGATCCAGATCGTCGACCTGAAGTCGCGGGTCCGGTCGGACGGTACGAGCGACCTCGGACGGACGTTCCGGCTGACGGAGAGCACGGACGAGACCGTGACCGAAGCCCTGACGGCTCGAGTCGCTTCGTTCCTCGGAGGCGTCGAGGACGATATCGAGGACAGCTCGCTCAAGGTCGAGGTGTTCATCGACCAGGCGTCGATCGACAACAGCGCCTCGGTCGGGAGCGACGTGGAGATCGAGGACTTCAAGCTCGTCGCGCGCGTCAACCGCCTGGGCGCTCAGATCATGCCCAGCAACTGCGAGCTCCGGCTCGACGGCGAGGACGAGATTCGCACGATCGAGTTCGACGCGCAGTTCGGTTTCGGCGAGGACGGCAGGCTGCGGCTGACCCGCGCGAGGCTCGACGCGGATCCGATCCCGCGCGGCGTCCTGGAGACTCTCGGGATCGCTCCGCGGTCCGGCCGCGAGGCTCCTCCGCGAGATCCACGCCGACGCGCCGACGTGTACGACGTCGTGTCGAGCCGGGCCGTGAGCTCGCTGGGAGAGTTCGCCGCCAACGGGGCCTCGATCGACGCGCGTTTCGGTCACGAGAAGGACGACGGCGACCCGCTGCTGTCGCTCGCGATGGACAGCGACGTCGGGAAGCTTCGCTTCGACGCCGTCCTGCGCGACGACGCGCTCGTGCCGATGCCTCAGGCCGACGGGCGCTCGGCGCTCCTGATGACCTTCACGCCTCCGCTCGGTGCGCCGGCGTCGATCCTCCGCGCGCTCGTTCCGGAGTCGATCGAGGTGCACGACGAGACCCCGGGGATGGAGTGGGTCGTCGAGAGCCGCTCGTTCCGGCTCCCGGTGGATCCGGAGACCCTCTCGCTCGCGTCCGGGTCCGACGAACGGGAGCCGTCCGACGCGCGGCGGCTCGCGTCCTGGCTGCGCCGCGCCGAGGCGGAGATCTCGATCCACAACCACGCCCGCGAATCGTCGAGGCTGCGCTTCGAACCCGCGAACGGCGGTGATCCGCGGTGGGATCGGCTGGACTGGACCCACGTCCTGACCGAGCTGAACCTCATCGGCGAGCTGGGCGGCACCCTCCAGAGCTCGTGGAGGACGGTGCAGGCAGGGAACCGTCTCGCTCGCCTGTCGATGTCGCTCCCGGGCCGCGAGCTCGTGCCGCGCGAGGTCCTCGGCGCGCAGCTCGATCTCCAGATCCCGGGGATGTCTCTCGCGCTCCTGGAGGCGTGCGCGGAGATCCCCGAGGAGCTGCGGCTCCTCCTGCCGCGCCGCCTGGAGCGACTCGACATCCGCGGCGTCCCGGTCCGTCGATTCCTGCGTCCCGAGATGCCCGACCGCGCCGTCGTCGGCGTCGACGTCTGGACCCAGCCCGAGCTCCGGTTCGTCGGCACGTTCGAGCGCGGGGAGTATCGCGTGCCCTCCGCTCGCTTCGACCTGGAGATGACCGATGTCGTCTGCGAGTCTCTGCTGTTGCGCGTGCTGCCGTGGATGGTCGAGATCGAGCCGCTATCGCCCGGAGCCGAGGTCACGATCACGCTGCGTGACTTCGCGTTCCGCCCTGGCTCGAACGAGTTCCGCGAGGAGGGGGAGGCGGTCGTCGAGGCGCCGCCGCTGCGCGTACGTCTCGACCCGAGCCTCGCGCGGCGCTTCAAGCTGGAGGATCCCGACGGCTGGATCGAGTGGACGCCGAAGCCGATGGAGCTCTCGCTGGAGCCGAACGTCGTCCGCTACCGGGCCGTCGAGCTGCCGCTGGGCGACGACGTCGAGCCGAGCAAGGTGTCGGGTAGCTACGATCGCGAGGATCGTCGGCTGCTGCTCACCGGACTCGTCGAGGCGCGCTCGCTCGCGGTCGCTCCGAGCGACGGCGACGGCCTTCTGCCCGTCCCGGTGAACATCACCGGCGGACCCGGGAGGTTCTCGCTCGCCGTCGACGTCGACTCCCTCAAGGGGGCGCTCGAAGACATCCTCCGCCGCGTCCGCCCGGGCGAGAACGAGGACCACTAGCGTCCTGTTTCGGAATCTCTTTGCCACCTGCGCGCGCCCGAGCCGCCCATGCCGCGTTGGCGCTCACTGGACGTAGCTACTGCTACGCCGCATTCGCGCCGCCTTGCCTGGACGACACGGACACACGCAAGTGGCAAGGAACTGCCGAAACAGGACACTAGCCGGCGCCCGTCAGTCCGGCTTCGGCGCGGCCTCCAGCATCGCGTCGAGCAGCGGGTTCTCCGGCGTGTCCTTCCGCCACGCGGCGACGATCTGGAACTCGGCCGCGGGCGCGGAGAGCAGGCTCGACACCACGTCGGGGTCGTCGGGGCCCTCGGCCGACATCCACGGCAGGATCGACCACCCGAGCCCCGCGGCAACGAAGCCGAGGATCGTCTCCGCGCTCGTGCCCGACAGCGTCGTGGTCGGGGTGATCTCGTGCTGGCCGAGCGCGGTGAACTGGAGCTCCCGTGCTCGCAGCCCCGGGGCGTAGGCGACGAAGGGCGTCTCCGCGAGATCTGCGACCGTGATCGTGTCCTCGTACGAGCGCGCGTGGTCCGCGGGCGCCACGACGAACGGTCGGCACGTGGCGACGTGCATCGTCGCGAGGTCGTCCGGGGTCTCGTAGAGGTGGTCGACGGCGAGGTCCACGGCGCCGCGACGGAGCAGCTCGATGGCGTCGCCGCCCGTCTCCTCCAGGTGCACCTGCACGCTCGGGTGCGCCTCGTGCAGTCGGCGGATCCACGCCGGGATCACGTGCCGCAGGAGCAGGCTGGAGCTCGTCACGCGCAGCTCTCCGCCGTACTCGCCGCCCTGGATCGAGCGCAGGACCGACGGCAGCGACTCGAAGAACGGACGCACGAAGTCGAAGAGCCGCTGGCCCGCCGGGGTCGTCGCCATGCGGTCCTTCGCGACGCGCTCGAACAGCGAGACGCCGAGCTCGTCCTCCAGCTTCTTGACCTGCTGGTGAACGGCCGGCTGGGTGATCGGGTAGGGGAACGCGCGCGCGGCCCGCGCGTAGCCGCCGGTGTGGGCGACCCAGTAGAAGCCCTCCAGGCGGTGCAGTCCGATGGGGGCGCGGGCTCGGGTCTCGGCGTCGTTCACCATGGACTCGTGGGGAGGGGGCGCGCGCCTCCGTTGTTCAGGCGCACGGGGGATTCAGGCGCTTGGGGGAATCAGGCGCTTGGGGGGACCGTGACCGCGCGGCCGAGCTGGTCGGAGACGGTCTCGCCGATCTTCGCGAAGAGCTCGTGGCCGTCCTTGTCGCAGAGCCAGTCGCCGCTGGCGTCGTCGTACACGTAGTGCCACGAGCGCACGCCGGCGGCGTACCACATCTGGTCGGCGGCGGTCTGACGGTTGAACACGAACGTCGGGCCGTTCGCGAACTGGATCTTCAGCACGCCGTCGGCGGAGGCGAAGTCGACCTCGTCCGGGTCGAAGTCCTCGAGCCAGTCCTCGACGCGGCGGATCGCCTCGTCGGCCAGGCGCATGAAGGTAGGGCGGTCCATTCGGCGCAGAAACGGGTCGAGGGTCACGCGAGCCCCATGCTCGCGACCTCGTCCTCGTCCAATCCTAGGAGGTGGCCGATCTCGTGGAACAGCGTCACGCGGATCTCCTCGGCCAGCTCCTCCTCGCTCGCGACCATCCGCTCCAGGTTGCGCTGGAAGAGGTAGATCGTGGGCGGGAGCTCGCCGGAAGCGTCCTCGCTGAGGTCGTGGATCGTCGGCCCGACGAACAGCCCGAGCAGATCGGGGTGCACGACGTCGATGTGTTCGCGCCCGCGCAGCTCCTGGAAGGGAACGGGCTCCCGGACGATCCGCACGTTCTCCAGCCTGCGCGCGAACTCCGGCCGAAGGCTCGCGAGCGCGCGCTCGACGACCCCGTCGAAGGTCGCCTCGGGCACGCGGATCGGGGCCGGGTGGTCCGGGTCGAAGCCCGATGCCTCCACGAGGAGCTGGTGCGCGCGGTCGTGGCGCCCCATGTGGTCGTGGAGCAGCGCGAGGCGCTGCCATGTACGGCTGTCACGCTCGACCTCGGCGAGTGCGGTGAACGCCTCCAGCGCGCTGCCGAGCTCCCAGCGCGCCAGGGCCAGCTCGCCGTCCAGCTCGCACGTGACCACGTCCTCGTCGCCGTACTGCTCGCGTACGCGCTCGATCGCACCGGAGGCGGCGTCGAGCAGCCCGAGCGCGAGGTACGCGTGGGCCTCCAGCTCGGCGCGCTGTCCGGGGTCTCCGACGCGGCCGGCCTCGGTGAGGGCATTCTCGGGCTCGCCGTGGTCGAGCGCGTTCCAGGCCGCCTAGACGGCGGGGTCCGCCACGGATTCGTCGCGGTGGATCATGAGGAGCTGGCTCGCTGCTTTCGGGGGGCCTTGCGGGTGCGCGCGGCGTCATCGCGCCGCTTCTCGTCCTGCGCGCGCTTCTTCGTCGCCGCCCACGAGCAGATGGGGCACGTCGAGAGGTCGTGGAAGCGCGCGGGACAGTGCTCGCGACCGAAGAAGATGATCTGGAGGTGGACCTTCGACCAGGTCTCCTCGGGGAAGACTGCCTTGAGGTCCCGCTCGGTCCGCTCGACGGTCGTGCCGCGGGACAGGCCCCAGCGCGCGGCGAGGCGGTGGATGTGCGTGTCGACCGGGAACGCGGGAACGCCGAAGCTCTGCGCCATGACGACGCTCGCCGTCTTGTGCCCGACGCCCGGGAGCGCCTCCAGAGCCTCCAGGTCGCGCGGGACCTCGCCGCCGTGGTCCTGGACGAGCAGCTCGGCGAGCCGGCGAACGTTCTTCGCCTTCGTCGGCGCGAGCCCGCAGGTCTTGATCTCGCCGAGGATCTCTTCGACCGAGAGCTTCGCCATCGCCTCGGGCGTGCGCGCCTTCGCGAAGAGGCCCGGCGTGACCATGTTGACTCGCTCGTCCGTCGTCTGAGCCGACAGCAGCACCGCCACGAGGAGCGTGAACGGATCCTCGTGATCGAGCGGGATCGGCGGCTCCGGATACAGCGCTTCGAGCTGCTCGAGGATCCGCTGGGCCTTCTCCGCGCGTTTCATCGCGAAGAGGTTAACCGCTCGAACGCGCGCGCAGGCGGATCAGAAGTTCCAGCTCACGCCGGCGACGCGCTCCTGTTCCGTGTCGCCCGACTCGCCCAGGCCGATCTTGATCGAGGCCCTGGCGTCCGGTCCTTCCGCCGGCCCGGTGTCGGGCGGAGGCAGGGTGGCCTTGCCGTCGCTGGTGCGGCCGTCCTGCACGCGGTACGACCCCGCCGTGACGATGCGCTCCGTGCCGCGCACGAAGAGGAACCGCAGGTCCGTGCCTCCGGGGAGGTCGGTCAAGAGGGCGGAGCCGGACTCGATCCGCGCCGAGCGGACCATGCGCCAGCCGGGCTCGAAGAGCTGGTTGGCCGCCTGCCGGAATCGGTCGCCGTCCTCCCGGCCGTAGCCGCCCTCCTGGTCGATCGCGCGCTGGTTCTCGTCGCGCATCGGGCGAGCGGTGCCGCTCCCCGAGGCGCGCTGGTCGACCTCGGCGTCGGCGTAGCCGAGCGCGCGCGCCTTCTCCCGCGCGGCTTCCGCCCCGGACAGCGCCCTCTCCTTCGCCGCCCTCTGCGCGTCCTTGATCGTCGTCGGCTCTCCCTTGCCCTGGCCGTTCGCGCGGCCCTCCAGGACCATCTGCGCCATCCGCGAGTCGTAGACGTACGCGCTGACCTGGCGGGGGTGCTCGGCCTCGGGTCCGGTGAACCGGACGCGCAGCGACGCGCTCGCCGGCACCGTCACCATCGCCTGGTCGGGGCCGCCATGCGTCAGCTCGGACCCCTTCGGCTGCGTCCAGCGTGGATCGCCGGGACGACCGACCGACACGCGCCACTCCCCGGCGTCGGGGAGGGTGGCCTGGAATCGTCCGCCGGCTTCCAGCGTCGCCGTGATGGCGCCGTTGCTCGACTTCATCGGCTCGCGCGGCGCGTTCGAGTCGCGCCGCATGTCCTTCGACTGCGGATGCGTCACCCCCTTCGGCAGGAAGAACACGGGGACGCGCGTGATCGCGGCGCCGTTCGTGTCCACGACCGTGCCCCGCACCTTGATCTGGTTCCCGAGTCGAACGGCGATGCGCTTGACCTCGCCCGGACCGAGAACGGCCTCACGGCGCCACACCGGCTCGCCCTCGGCCTCGACGACGAGCTCCCACGTCCCCGACGGGATCGACTCCCATTTGGTCCGGCCCGTCGCCGTCCTCTCGTCCGTCCTGTGCGTGGCGGTGATCCGGGCCTCGGGGACCAGCTGGCCCACGAAGTTCATCGGGATGATCTCCAGGCTCCGCGCGGGCTCGTCCTGACCGAGCCGGTCGGTGCTCGTGGTGCTCGCCACAGCGGCCAGCTCGGACTGATCCGTCGAGGACTCCTCCGCGACCATGGGAGCGGGGCGCTGGCCCGGGTCGACCATGGTCCGCCCCGACGACTCGTCCGGGTTCGAAGGGCCCGTGTCGAGCGCGAGGTAGGCGAGTCCGCCGGCGGCGACGACGAACAGGAGGAGGAGGGGAAGGGCGCGGTTCATGGCGACGTGCGGGCTTGGACGCCGCAGGATCCGGCGTCTTCCGGACGGGGCCCGGCTTCCGCCGGCCCGCCGCTCGGGCGCACAAGTCTATCCCGCTCGCCGGGTCGCCCCCGGCCCGGCGGTGCCGCAGAGGCCGTGGGAGCGCCCTGGGGCCTGTCAGGCCCTCTCGACGGCGAGCAGGGGGTCTCCCGCCTGGACGTCGGCGCCGTCGGTCGCGATCCAGCGCACGACGGTCGCCCGCTCCGGGAGCCCTCCCGCGCTGCGGTACGGGACGGTCGAGAACGTCTTCATCACCTCGATGAGGCACACGGGAGAGCCCTCGGTCAGCGCGTCCCCGGGGCCGCAGAACGGCGGGTCTCCCGGCGCAGGGCTGTGCCAGACGCGGCCGGACTGGTCGGCGCGCAAGACGGTCGCGTCGGCGTCGAGGTCGCCGCCCGCGCCCGCGTCGTCGATCGCGTGGAGCGCGGCGCCGGCGGGGTCGAGCCGATAGAGCGCGTCGCCGAACCCGACCGGCGCCATGACGGCCGCAGGCGCGTCGCTCACGACCGCTCCTGCCGCGCCCGCGGGGACCACGAGGTCGACCGCGCGACCGAGTCGGTGGAGCGTTCCCGCGACCATGCCCGGAGCGAGCGCGGAGCCCTTCGGGAGCGCCGCGGTGAAGCGTCCCACGTCCGGCGCGGCGAGGACGATCTCGTCGCCGTCGCGCGTCGCGCTGAGCTCGATCCGCTCCCGCCGCGCGCTCATCCGCGCACCTCCGTCAGCGCGGCGAGGTCGTGCAGCGACCAGATGCGCGGGTTCTTGATCCGGCGGCTCCCGCTCGACTGGTACGCCGCCTCGGCGAGCGTCTCCAGCCACGCGCGCAGCTCGGACGGCTCGACGATCTCGTCGGTGTCCATCTGCGACGCCGCCTTGTACGGGTCCATGTCCCCCTCGATGCGCGCCTCGGTCTCGGCCATTCCCTTCTCGATCTCCGCGCGCTCGTCCGGGTCCTCGGTCACGATCTCGAAGTCGTCGTCGAGCTTCGTGTTGAAGGCCGCGATCGCGAGAGTCCTGCCCTCCATCACGGACTGGCGGGTCATCGGGGTCGAGAGCTGCACGACCGGCTCGTAGGGGAGGCCTGCCATCGCGTAGTAGCCCGCGCCCGACGCCTTGCGCAGCAGGACGGTGAACATCGGGACGTCGTTCGTGCTGTTCGTGTAGATCAGCGACGAGCCGTAGCCGAGCAGGCCCTGGCGCTCCGCGTCGACGCCGATGTCGAAGCCGGAGATGTCCTGGAGCCAGACGATCGGGATCCCGTCGTCGTTGCACGCGCGGCTGAATGCGGACACCTTGGCGATGCCCTCGCGGTAGAGGATGCCCGACGGCTTCTTGCCGTCGCGCCCGTCCGGGTCCTCGATCAGGCCCTGGCGGTTGGCGACGAAGCCCATGTAGAGGCCGTTGACCCGCCCGACTCCGACGACCATCTCCTTGCCGCGGTCGGGGAGGACCTCCCAGAAGAGGCTCCGGTCGACGAGCCGCGCCAGCACCTCCTCGACCTCGTACGTCATCCGGTGGTCCGGCGGGAAGAGGCCGTCGAGCTCGAACGCCGGGAAGAACGGGTCCGCGCCGTCGGCGTCGTGGCGGTAGAAGTCGACGGCGGGCGTCGAGAGCTTCTCGACTTCACGACGGATGAGCGCGAGCGCCGCGTCGTCGTCCGGAACGCGCGCGTCGGCGCAGCCCGACTGGTGCACGTGCACCTCGGGGCCACCGATGTCGAGGCTGGAGAGGTGCTGGCTCTTCGCCCCTTTGATCAGCGCCGCGCCGGCAATGACCATGTAGGCCTGCTCGGTCATCACGACGCGGTCCGAGATGATCGGCATGTACCCGCCGCCCGCGATGCAGTCGCCGAAGACGCCCGCGATCTGGGGGACGCCGTGGGCGGATAGCTCCGAGTTCTTCTTGAAGATGTGTCCCGCGCCCGTGCGGCCGGGGAACGAGCGCGACTGCTCGGGCAGGAACAGGCCGGAGCAGTCGACGAGGTACACGACCGGGATGCGCAGCCGGAGCGCCATCTCCTGCGCGCGTTCGATCTTCTCGGGCGTCTGCGGCCACCACGATCCCGACGCGACGGTGTTGTCGTTCGCGATCACCATCGTCCACCGGCCGGCGACCTGGCAGAACGCGGTCACCACGCCGGCGGCGGGGCTCTTCAGCTTGCCGAACGACACGCCGTGGTTGACGAACGTGCCGACCTCGCGCAGCGGCGTGCCCTCGTCGCGCAGCGCCTCGATGCGCTCGCGGGCCGTGCGCTTGCCCTTCTGGTGGACGCGCTGGACGTACTTGTCGCCCCAGCCCGCGGCGATCTCGTCCCGGCGCTGCTCCAGCGTGCCGGTGCGCTCGGCCATCGCCTCGCGGTAGCGACCGAAGCTCGCCTCGTCGAGGAAGGCGTCGCGGGGTCGACCGATGGGGGAGAGGGGGACGTGGGCCATGGGGGGCGCGATCCGCGCGCTGCGGTCAGGTGGGCCAGCCGGGGATCGACTTCGTGTCGTACTCGCCGCTCCGGAACTCGTCGCTGGCGAGCACGGCGAGGTGCAGGGGGATGGTCGTCGCGACGCCCTCGATCCGCGCGCCCTCCAGCGTGCGGACCATCGTCTCGATCGCCTCGTCCCGCGACGCGGCGTGCGTGATGATCTTGGCGATGAGCGAGTCGTAGTACGGTGGCACCGTCTCGCCCGCGGTCACGTGCGAATCGACGCGCACCCGGCCCGGGCCGCGGTCGTGGGGCACGTCGAAGGTCGTGATCGTGCCCGGCGTCGGGCGGAAGCCGTCGGAGGGATCCTCGGCGTTGATACGGCACTCGATCGCGTGCCCCTCCAGCGCGACGCCGTCCTGGGTGAAGCCCAGCGCGCCGCCGGCTGCGATACGGAGCTGCTCGCGCACGATGTCGACGCCGGTGACGAGCTCGGTCACGGGGTGCTCGACCTGCAGGCGCGTGTTCATCTCCATGAACGACAGGCGGCCCGAGTCAGGGTCGGCGAGGAACTCGATCGTCCCGGCGCCCGCGTATGCGATCGACGCCGCCGCGTTGGCGGCGCGCGCGCCGAGCTCCTCGCGCTGCTCGGCGGTGAGCGCGGGGGAGGGGCTCTCCTCGATCAGCTTCTGGTGGTTGCGCTGGATCGAGCACTCGCGCTCGTACAGGTGCACCGCGCCGCCGACGCCGTCGCCGATCACCTGGACCTCGATGTGGCGGCCGCCGGTGACGTACGACTCCAGGAAGAGAGCGCCGTTACCGAACGCCGCGATCGCCTCGGCGCGGGCGGAGGGGAAGGCCTCGCGCACGTCGGCCTCGGACCGGCAGATCCGCATCCCGCGGCCGCCGCCGCCGGCGTCGGCCTTGAGGATCACGGGGTATCCGGTGGACTCCGCGACGGCGACCGCCTCCTCGACGTCGTTCAGGAGCCCGTCGCTGCCGGGCGTCAGGTCGAGCCCGGCGGCGCGCATCGCGACCTTGGCCGGCCACTTGAGCCCCATCCGGTCCATCGTCGCGGGCCGGGGTCCGACGAACGTCACGCCGTTCTGCTCGCAGAGTGCGGCGAAGCGCGCGTTCTCGGCCAGGAAGCCCCAGCCCGGATGCAGCGCCGCGCAGCCGGTCTGGACGGCCGCCTGGACGACCGCGTCCATGCGCAGGTAGCTCTCCTTGGGGGACGGGCCGCCGATGCAGACCGTCACGTCCATGACCTCGGTCCAGGGCGCCCCGAGGTCCGCGCTGGAGACGACGCCGACGGTCGCGATGCCCGCGTCGTGCGCCGCCTTCGCGATCCGGACGGCCACCTCGCCCCGGTTCGCGATGAGGAGCTTCCTGAACATGCGCGGGAGGGTAGCAGCAAGTCGATTCGGAGGGTGACAATCCGCGTCCCGGGCCGACAATCGCCGCTAACCCATGCTCCGTTCCGCGCTCTGCATCATCGTCCTCGTCCTGGGTTCCGCCGCGCTGCCCGCGGTCGCGCTCGCAGCGGACGCGTTCACAGCAGACGGGCTCGTTGTGGATGGGCGGATCGATCGGCTCGTGCGCGACCTCGGCGCCGCGGACGTCGCGACGCGCGAGCGCGCGCAGGGCGAGCTGTCGCTGCTCCTCGTGCGCGGCGGTACGGCCTCCGACCTCGCCGAGGCCCTGGAGCGCGCCGTGCCCGAGGCGCGGCGACGGGTGACGGTCTCCATCGGCGCCGACGACCGGCTCCTCGGCCTCGCGGTGCGGCTCGCCGCGAGCGGCGACGAAGCGGTCGCGCGCGTCGGGCGTGCCGCCATCGAGAGCCAGCTCACGCGCTGGAGCCTCAGCGCGTTCGACGAGCCCTCGACGGCCGTGTACGACAAGGACCGCCAGGAGCGCGAGCTGCCGGACTCGTGGCGCAACCGCGTCGCCTTCCGGATCTCCGTCGATCCGAACGCCGGAGGAGCGGTCGCTGCGTTCGATCGCTTCGACCGCCTCGGCCTGGGCCCCGCGCCGGTCGTCCTGGACCCCATGGTCGCCGAGCGCATGATCCGCCGCCCGTCGCCCGCGGTTCGGGCGCGGCGCGTCGACGGATCGTGGACCGAGGTCCTCCAGGTGCTCTGCGAGGTCCACGACGCCGCCTACCAGGTCCAGGGCTACCGCTACCCCGGCGAGCGCCGGGCGAGCGACGCGGTCGCGGCCGAGGGTGACGACGACATCCTCTTCCCCCGGCCGTGGATCCACGTCGTCGCGCGGGGCACGACCGAGCGCGCTCACCTCGGCCGCGACCTGCGCCGCCGCGGCGGCAGCTTCGTCGTCGACTGGTGCCTCACCGCGCAGCGCGAGGGCAACCTCGTGCGGCAGAGCGCGGCGGCGCGCGCGCTCGCGGCGATCGACTGGCCCGCGGCCATCGCCTGGTTCGAGCGCAAGTGGCTCGCGTCCGGCGACGTCGTCGCGCTGGAGGGGCTCATGGCCTCGGCGGCCCGGGGACGCGTCGCGCCGGCGCTCCAGCAGAGCGCATCCGTGCGCAAGGTGCTCGACCTCGTCGACCGCGAGGCGCGCGAGGTCGAGGAACTCCAGCGCGCGCTCTCGGAGGCGCTGGCGCCCGAGACCGTCTACGCGGCGCGGCAGGCGTACGAGGAGGCGGTGCGCGAGGTGGACGAGCGCGCGCGCCGGCTCGCCGACGGGCTCGCGGGCCTCGCGCCGATCGCGTCCGGCGCCGGGCCGAACGCGCCGGGGACGCCGCTCCTCCCGGTCTTCCTGGAGGGCTTCGAGAGCGCGCCGCCCAACGGGCGCTGGGTGCGCCTCGTGGCGATGGAGGGGCTCGGACTCACGAGCCGCCGCGCGGTCGACGCCGCGGCGCGCGTCCTGCGCGGCGAGCTGCAGGCGCGCTCCCGCCGTCAGGCGCTCCGCACGATGCTCGTCGCGCTGCCGCTGCGTCGTGACACGGCTGCGGCGCCGCCCGCCGTTCTCTCCGATCCGCTCGCGCTCTTCCGCGAGCTGCCGAGCGGCGACGTCGCGGGGCTGGGACTGGAGCTCGGACTCGCGGGCATCCGGGTCGCCGGGAACGACGCTCGCTGGGTGCGCGGGCTCCTGACGGACGTCGAGGCGGTGACCGAGCTGATCGTCTGGGGCGCGCTCCTCAGCGAGCAGTCCGTGTCGGGTCTCCCCTCCGGGTCGGGCGGTGCGAAGGCTGCTCCGGCGTGGCTCGTCGAGGCCGTCCGCGCCGGCGTACGAATGGAGCGCGACCGGAGCCCCGCGAGCGGCCCCGGCCCGTTCGCGCGCGCCACCGCGTTCGCGCGCGGCGACCTGGCGAAGTCGCTCTGGTCCCTCGTCCTCTGGGTCCGTCCAGCGCTCGACGCGCGGCGCGTCGGCGACCTCCAGCGCGCGGCGCTGCGCGCCGGGTTCGCGTCCCCGGCGACGCGGCGCGCGGCCCTGGACGGAGCGAAGGTCGCGCTGGAGCGGGACCGCGACGATCCGCGGGCCGTCGAGGACGCCTGGCTCGACCTGGCGGCCCTGGCCGGCGACGACGCGCTCGGCGAGTTCGCGCTCTCGGTGCTGCGCGCCTCCCTCCTCGAGTCGCTCCGCCAGCGCTCCCGGGGACCCGCCGGGACGTCGAACGCGCTGATGGAGGCCACCGAGGTCGCCATCGCGTCGATGGAGCGCGCCCGGCGCGACGACCTCAGCGAGCAGTTCTCGGGCGAGCTCCGGCGCGCCGCGACCCAGTCCGGGCACCCCCTCGCCGACCGCTTCCTGAGCGTGGACTGGCCTCCGAGGCGGCCGCTCCCACCCCGGGACCTGGAGCGGCTGGCACCGCTCCTCCCACCGCGTCGCTGAACGGGTCCCTCTCCTTCCGGACCTCTCCGCGGAGGTTTCTGCGCCGAAACCGCTTGGGACCTTCCGGATGGCGGGTCGATGGGGAAGATGAGCAGCACAATGGCACGGTCGAAGACGATGTCCCAGGAGCTCGAGCCCGCCCCCCCGGACGAGGCCCTCGAGACCCCGATCCGCCGCGAGGAACTCGCGGTCCAGATGGCGCCGCGCGGCCACATCGCCGAGCAGTTCCGATCGCTCCGCAACGCGGTCCACGCGATGAACCCCGACGGCGCGTCCCACACGCTCGTCGTCACGAGTGCGATGCGCGGCGAGGGCAAGTCGGTCACGACCGTCAACCTCGGGCTCGCCTTCGGGGAGCTCCCCGGGATGGAGGTGCTGATCGTCGACGCGGATCTGCACGACCCGTCGATCGAGGGCTACTTCGGGCTGCCCGCCCGCCAGGGCCTGACCGAGGTCCTCGCGGGCAAGCTGCAGCTCGGCCAGGCGATCCGCCAGACGTCCGTGCCCGGCGTGTCGATCATGGGCGCCGGTGCGCTGCCGCGGAATTCGTCGGAGCTCATCGGGTCCGACCGCATGCGCACGGTGCTCAACTCGCTCCGTCAGCGGTTCACGTACGTGATCCTCGACACGCCCCAGGCGCAGAACGTGTCCGACTCCAGCCTCCTGGGCGCGATGGCGGACGGCATCCTCGTCGTGGTCCGGCTCGGCGAGACGCCGCGGCACCAGGTCCAGCAGACGGTCAACGCCCTGGAGTCGCTCGGCGGCAACGTCCTCGGGACGTGCCTGACCGGCGCGAACATCGTCGACAAATCCGGCTACGTCGACCGCTGATCCCTGGGACCGGCGCGTCCGAGCGCGTGCGAGCGCTTCCGACTCAGAACGGCAGCAGCTGCTGCCGCGGCGCCTCGTCCCGCGGTCGCTCGATCGCCTCGGTCCGCTCAGGCGTCACGATCTCCGTGCGCGGGGAGTCCTCCGGCGGTCCGGCGAGGTCGTCCGCGAGCACGCGCAGCTTCGTGCCCTCGCGCGCCGAACGGATGAGCCGTGCGAGGTTGCGGCGCTCCCAGAGCAGCGCGGGCTCGTGCTCGACCCACGAGGCCTCGCGACGCCGGAACTCGGGCCCGTGGTGGACCCACCGGCCCGACGCGTCGCGGTACGCGTCGATCACCGCGTGCAGGATCTCATGCTTCAGGACGAAGCGCACGAACCAGGCGGGCACGGCCTCCTGGTCGAGCACCGGGTGAACGCGGACGACCCGGTTCTCGGGCTCGAAGCTGCCGAGCCGGAGCGAGCGGCGCGAGCGGCTCTTCACGCGCCGACCCCAGGAGATATGCGGTCGCTCCAGATCGCTCTCTGGCGCGAAGTCCGCCGCGAACTCGCCTTCGAAGAGCGGAGCCGAGAGCGCCTCCAGGTCGTGGACGTCGCCCGAGGTCTCCAGCGCGAGGCGACGCGGCGCGCGGGGGAGCGACGCGATCTCCGCGTGGATCCAGTCGTCGAGGATCGGCCCGGCCTTGCGCGCGCGACGGCCCACGCGGAGCCACGACGCGAGCGCGCTCCTGACGTCCTCCGGCGCGTCCGCGAACGCTCGATGGAGCCGGAGCTCCCACCCGACCACGTCGGGCGCGGCCTGGAACGCGCGCGCCTGCACCGGTGCCGTACGCGAACGCCCGTAGTGCACGCGCACCGGGAGCCCGAACCGGTCGGTCAGGAACACCGCCCAGTCGGACGCCGACCACCCGTTCCGCGACGCCGTCTCCACGGGCTCCATTGGAGCAGGCGCGTCGCGCGTTCGCCAGAACGAGAGCAGGCCGCGGCGCTCGGGGAGCGCCGCGGCCTGCTCGGCGGACCCGAACGGTCCGCCGGGCGGAGATCGATCAGCGATCGGTCAGCTTGAAGTCCTGGCCGATGAGCGACTGCCCGTTCTGGATCGTGAGCGGGCGCTGCGTGCTCTTCAGGTCGATGTTCTCCTGGAACGGATTGTCGCTGCCGGTCCGCGGGCGGGTCGCGTGGGCCTTGTAGCTGCCCTCGCGCACGTTGCGGATCGTGTACTCGCCGCTCTTGTTCGTCTGCACCGTGTGCGGACGGGCGCCGGCGGTCGTGGGGAAGAGCTTCACGATCGCGCCCGCGAGCGGGCGGCCGCTCGGGCCGAGCACGGTGCCGGAGATCGTCGCGCCGCGCGGGAGCTTCACGTCATTGACGCGGACCTCCTGGCCCTCGACGACCGAGACGTCCTTGACCGTCTCCTGGGCGTAGTCGCGGTGGCGGACGACGATCTGGTAGCTGGCCGGCGTCAGGTTCTCGAGCCGGAAGGTGCCGTCCTTCGCGGTGCGCGCGCTCGACTCGGTGGCGTTGCCCGGCGCGCTCGCGCCGAGGGATTGCCAGAACGGGTCGTCGGACCACTCCTTGTCGTGCGTCTCGACGACCGCGCCGGCGATCGGCTGGCCGCCGTCGCCGAGCACGCGACCGACGAGCACGCCGCCCCGCGTCATCCGGACGACGATGCCGGAGACGTCCTGGCCCATCGTGGCCTGGAAGGGGTCCGAGTAGGTCTCGGCGAAGTCGCCGGCGATGGCCTCGACCATGTATTCACCGGCCTTCGGGACGACGATCTCGAAGTTGCCGTTCGGGTCGTCGAAGCTCGCGCGAGTCGCGACCAGCGCGGTCGATAGACCGTCCTGCGAACCCGGCACCGTCTGGCGGAGCTGCGCGTCGAAGCGCGTCACCGGGCCACCCGTGGACAGGTCGATGACCTGACCGGTGATGACCGGAAGAGGCTGGAGCTGGATCGCGACCGTCATGTCGCCGGACTCGACGCGCTTGCTCGTGTCCGGAGCGTGACGCGGGTGACGCGCGACGATCTGGTAGCGGCCGGGCGTGATGTCGGCGATCTCGAACTCACCGTTCTCGTTCGACTTGGTCTCGGTGTGCGAGCGCGACTTGACGTTGCTGAGCGACCACGCCTGGATGGTCGCGCCCTCCAGCGGCGTGCCGTCGACGGTCGACGTCACGACGCCGGCGATCATCGAGGCGACCTCGAGGACGATGTCCTCGACGGCGTCCTCGATCTCGGTGACGGCGATGGGCGTCTTGGTGATCGACCCGTAGCCCTCGGCCGAAATCTGGAGCGCGTAGTTCTGCTGCGGCGTGACGTTCTTGAACTCGAAGCGGCCCGCCTCGTCCGTCTCGACCGTCATCCCGTCCGAGCCGTCGGTCATCTGAGCGACGAATGCGTTCTGGCTGAGCACGAGCGTCGCCGCGGGCACCGGGTTGCCGCCCGTGTCGGTGACGGTCCCGCGCACGCTGACGCCGTAGCCCATCACGATCTCGGTCGCCTCGGTCAGGAGCCCGTCCTGTACGACGATGCTCGGCGCCTCGGTGCGGCTGTGATCGGGGTGCGTGACGATGATCGAGTACGCGTCGAAGGCCGGGACGTTCTTGAACTCGAAGACCCCGTCGGTGCCGGTGCGGGAGTCGACGTCCTTCGTGCGGTCGATGTCGCCGAAGAAGAACGCGTCCGCGCCGAAGCGGGTCAGGACGACCTTGGCGGACGCGACCGGGTTGCCCTTCAGGTCGACCACCTTGCCGCGCAGGTCGCCCGCGCCGACGGCGGCGACGGGCTCCACGAGGTCGTCCTGTTCGACGACGGTCGGCCGGGCCTGGATCTCGGCCTCGCCGCGACCCGCGAGGTCGTCGACGGACGCGAGGTCGGCCGCCGGGGCGTCGGGTTCCTCCGCCGCCGGCCCGTCGGAGCGCTGGACGACCGTGGGAGTGGTCTCGCCGGAATCGGGGCCGTCACCGCCCTTCAGGACGAAGAACAGGCCGCCTGCGGCGATCGCCACGAGGGCGAGGACGAGGAAGGACTTCATGGCTGGATCGAGAAGCGAATCGGAAGGATGGGTGCGGCGGGGTCGGCCGCCGGGCGAGGGGCGTCTCGGCTCTCTCGGGACGGACGTCGGCGCCCGGGGTTCCTTCCCCGGACCCGGAAGAATGTTCGCGTAGCGTTGACCCACACCGAGCCGGTGCCGAACGGGTCCTCGGCCGGTGTGGAGGCGGTGAAGGGCCGTTCAGCCCCGGGCGGCCGCGGTCGAACCGCGATCGACCGCCTCCAGCGACGTCGGGAGGGCGCTCTCCCAGAGGGCGATGGATCCCACGAAGTAGGCGAAGACGAGCAGCTCCAGGTCGATCTTCCGGTACGTGCGGAGGGTCGCGCCGCGGCTCAGCAGCCCGTGCTCGATCTCGGCCACGACGCCCGACTTGGCGCCCACGATGCGCCAGCCGCGGCCAAAGGTGAGGCGCGGCACGAGACGGAGGGGCTTGCCGCCCGTCCACATCTCGATCGTGCGACGCGTGAAGCCCGGTCGGATGGTCGATCCGAGCCATTCTCGTCCCTCCGTCCAGCACGCGAACTGGGCGCGCAGGAGGCCGGGATCGCGTTTGATCTTCAGGACCTCGCCCTTGGCGGGGGTCCAGACCGCGCGGACGATCAGTCCGGCCCGGTTCCGGCTCACCTGGAGAACGCCGACCTCCTTGCCGTCCTCGTCGCTGACGACGTGACGGGGCCGCAGGAAGCCGCTCACGCGGGTCCGGTAGGTCTTCTTGGGGGCGGGCATGGCGGGAACGGGGGCTGTTTCGGCCCGGAAAGCCTACCCGTGCCCCGGGGACGTGGCGGGCGGAGTCCCGGTTTCGGTCGGCCCGGGATCCCTGCCCCGTCCGGGGTCAGGGGACGAGGCTCGAGAGCGTCCCGTAGGCCTCGACGACCGCTGTCGCGCACCGATCCACGTCCTCGTCCGTCGCCGCGTCGGGGGTGCCCGCGTGGGCGAGCGACAGCCGGAGCGCGGAGGACGCGGAGGCCTCGTCGAGCCCCATCGCGACCAGCACGGGCGAGGGCGCCATGCGGGTCGAGTTGCACGCCGAGCCCGCGCTGACCTCGATCCCCTGGCCGTGCAGGAGGCCCAGGAGCGCCGTCGCGTCGAGGCCCGTCCCGGCCAGGTCGAAGCCGATGTTGGTGACGTTCGCCGCTCGCCGCGCCGCGCCGTGCACGCGCGCACCGGGGCACCCGGCGAGGATGGCCGCCTCGAGCCGGTCGCGCCGCGCCGCGAGCTCGGCCTGGGCGGTGGGGGACGTGCCGAGCTCGCGCGCCCGGTCCGCGGCCACGCCGAGGCCGACGATCGCCGGCACGTTCTCGGTGCCGGCGCGGCGCTCCTCCTCCTGGGGGCCGCCGACCATCAGCGGCGTCACGGGCGCCCCCTCGCGCACGTAGAGCACGCCGATGCCGCGGGGTCCGTGGAACTTGTGGCCGGACAGGCTCAGGTAGTCGCAGCCGATCGCCTCGACGTCGATCGGCGCCTTGCCGGGCCCCTGGACGGCGTCGACGTGCAGGAGCGTCCCCGCCTCGCGGCACGCATGCCCGACGCCGTCGAGGTCGGCGATCGCGCCGGTCTCGTTGTTCACGAGGATCAGCGAGACGAGCGCGGGGCGGCGCTCGATCGCGGCGGTCAGCGCGTCGCGGTCGAGCTGGCCGTCCGCGTCGACGGGGATCGCCACGACCTCGCCGTCGCCTCCGGCCTCGCGGAGCGCCGCCTTGCGCGTCGCGCTGTGTTCGACCGTCGAGTGTGCGAGCACCGGCGCGCCATCGCGGCACTGCGCCGCGGCGCTGCGGAAGGCCATCGCGGTGCTCTCCGAGCCGCACGACGTGAAGACGATCGTCGACGGCTTCGCGGTGCCGATGAGCGCCGCGACCGACTCGCGCGCCCGACGGACGGCGCGCGCGGCCTCCTTGCCGGCGGGGTGGGTCGCCGACGGATTCGCGCCCGGGCGACCGAGCCAGGGGAGCATCGCCTCGACGACCTCGTCGGAGGCGGCGGTCGTCGCGTTGCAGTCGAAGTGGAGCGGTTGCACGGCTCCATTCTAGACCCGCCGCAGGCCCTCCCGCGGCCTTCTCGAGCGCTGCTCGGGCCGTCGCCCCGGGAACGCCCGATCGCCTGGAATTCTCGGCGACGATCCCCCATAGAAGGGGCTCGGCAATGCCCCGCGCGCCGACACCACCATGATCTTCGACCCCGTCTACTGGATGATCCTGGCCCCCTGCCTGCTCCTCGGGCTGTGGGCCTCCTCGCGCGTCAAGAGCACCTTCCGCCAGTACGCCCAGGTGGGCGTCAGCAGCGGCATGACCGGAGCGCAGGCCGCCGCGGCGGTCGCACGGGCCGGCGGCGCCAACGTCACGATCGAGCGCGTCGGAGGGTTCCTCTCCGACCACTACGACCCGCGTTCGAAGACGCTCCGGCTCTCGCCCGAGGTCTACGACGGGCGCTCGGTCTCCGCGGTCGCCGTCGGCGCGCACGAGGCCGGGCACGCGATCCAGGACGTGAAGCAGTACGCGTGGCTCGGGTTCCGCTCGGCGATCGTGCCGGCGGTGCAGTTCGGCTCCAGCATGTGGATCTGGCCGCTCATGATCGGCCTGTTCATGCAGGGCTCTCCGTTCGGCGGAACGCTCATGCTCATCGGCATCGGGCTCCTCGCGCTCACGGTCGTCTTCCAGCTCGTCACGCTGCCGGTCGAGTTCGACGCGTCGCGTCGCGCCGAGGCCGTGCTCGTCGAGGCCGGGATCGTCCGGACCGACGCCGAGCAGCACGGCGTGTCGAGGGTCCTCGGGGCCGCGGCGATGACGTACGTCGCCGGCGCGGTGACGGCGGTCGCGACGCTCCTGTATTACGTGATGCTGTTCCTGAACACGCAGAGCAGCGAGTAGGCGCTCCGGGCACCTCCGGCGGTGCCCGGGAACGGAAAGCGGCCCCGCGGGGATCGGTCGACGCGAGCCCGCACTCGTCACCAGGATTCGCCCCAGCACGCCTCACCGGCCGCCGCACCGACCGCCGCACCGACCGCCGCACCGACCGCCTGGGGCGGCCTCTCGCCCGCTGACGGCACTTTGGACGCCGAGCCGTCCTCGACGGGGCCAGAGGCCCCGCCTCCGGGGACTCGACATCCAAAGCACCATCAGCGAACGAGTTCGACGTGCTGGAACGAATCCTGGTGACGAGTGCGGGCGAGATCCCCGGCGGTCCCGGCGGGGCCGCGTTCATTTCGGGGGCGGCGTCGCTACGCTCTTCGGCTCCGAGGTCCCTCTCCCCGCACTCCGGAGCCCCCCGTGAACCGCCTGACCCTGGACTACTCGAACGTGCTCGCCGACGCGATCGGCCCCGAGCACGGACTCGATCCGGCCGCGCTCGACGCGCTCGCCGGTCCGTCCGAGGCCGCCCTCGCCTCGATCCAGGCGCGGCGCGACGCCGACCTCCGCTGGCTCGACCTCCCGCACCAGGCGGACGTACAGCGCGACGTCATGGACTACGCCGCGTCGGTCCAGGGCGAGTTCGAGAACGTCGTCGTGCTCGGCATCGGCGGCTCGGCGCTCGGCAACCGCGCGCTCCACGCTGCGCTGTCGAGCCCGTTCCACGACATCCTCCCGCCGACGGGCATGCCGCGGCTGTTCGTGCTCGACAACGTGGACCCCGACCTCGTCGGCGAATTCCTCGACGTCGTCGATCCGTCGAAGTGCCTCTTCAACGTGATCTCGAAGTCCGGCTCGACGGCCGAGACGATGAGCCAGTTCCTCGTCCTGCGCGACCGGCTGATCCAGGCCGTCGGGCTGGAGGTGCACCGCAGGCACATCGTCGTGACGACCGACGCCGAGAAGGGCGTGCTGCGGCCGATCGTCGAGTCCGAGGGCTACCAGTCGTTCGTCGTGCCGGACGGCGTCGGCGGGCGCTTCAGCGTCCTGTCGCCGGTCGGGCTCGTGTCGAGTGCGATGGTGGGGATCGACGTGCCCGGCCTGCTCGCCGGCGCGGCCGCGATGGACGAGCGCTGCCGCAGCGCGCCGTTCCACGAGAACCCCGCGCTCGTGTACGCCGCGATCCAGTACCTGATGCAGTCCGAGAAGGCGAACCCGATGTCGGTGACCTTCTCGTACAGCCAGCGGCTCGCCTGCGTCGGCGACTGGTACGCGCAGCTCCTGGCCGAGTCGCTCGGCAAACGACTGTCGCGCTCGGGCGACGAGGTCTTCGTCGGCCCGACGCCCATCTCGGCGATCGGCGTCACCGACCAGCACAGCCAGGTCCAGCTCTACGTCGAGGGGCCGTACGACAAGTGGTTCACGCTGCTGTCCGTCGGTCTCCCCGACCACACCGTCGAGATCCCCACGGCGTTCGACGAGCACGACGCGCTCGCGTACCTCGGCGGGCGCACGATGAACGACCTGTTCTCGGCGGAGCGCGACGGCACGCGCATCGCGCTCACCGACGCGAAGCGCCCGAACGTCACGATCGAGTTCCCCGCCGTCACCGCGCACAGCGTCGGGCAGTACCTCTACATGATGGAGCTCGCCGTCGCCGTGATGGGGGAGCACTACGGGGTCGACGCGTTCGACCAGCCGGGCGTCGAGGCGGGCAAGGTCGCGGCGTACGCGCTGATGGGCCGCAAGGGCTACGAGGAGCGCCGCGCCGAGATCGAGGCGGCTCAGGGCCGCGAGCGCCGTACGGTCTAGCCCCCTAGAAGGACGCTGGGAAGGACGCTGGAAAGGGACCTTGGACGGACTCGAGAACATCACGGTCGGCATCGGCCTCCACCCGCGGACGGGCGTGCCCGACGTCGGGTCGATGCGCGCGGCGCGGCAGTCCGCGTGGCTGTCGGCGCGCACTGGCGCCCAGGTGACGCTCGTCCACGCCGCGTGGGCCGAGGACGGCAGCGGGCCCGTCGAGCTGCACGCCAAGGCCACGGACGAACTCGACCAGCTCGCGACGCTCATGGCGATCGACGGCGCGCGCGTGTCGATCGAGGTCGTCGAGGAGTACCCCTGGCTCGCGCTCGTGAGACGCGCCCTCGCGGGTGAGGCCCAGGTCGTTCTCGCGGGCAAGCGCGCCACCGCGGACCGCGGCAGGCGCCGCGTCGGCAGCACCGCCGTGAAGCTGCTGCGCAAGTGCCCCGCACCCGTCTGGCTCGTCAAGCCGGACCACGACCTCCAGCACCGTCACGTCCTCGCCGCGACGGACTTCTCGCCGGTGTCGGACGAGTACCTCGCGGCGGCCGCGTGGATCACCTCGCGCTCCGACGGCGAGCTGCACGTCATGCATGCGTGGAACCTCACGTGGGGAGAGCAGCGCGCCGCCGCCGACCTCCCCGAGGAGGCTTACACCGCGAAGGTCGAGGACGCGCGCTCGCGGGCCCTCGCGCAGCTGGAGCGCCAGGCCGATGCGCTCGACGTGGACCCGACGCTCCACCTCGAGCGCGGCGAGGTCCACATGGAGATCCTGGAGAAGGTCGAGCACGAGCATCCCGACCTGCTCGTGATGGGGAGCCTGTCGACCGGCGGCCGGCCGGGGTTCGACGTCGGGACGATCGCCGAGCGGGTGCTGGAGCAGGTCGACGAGTCGCTGCTGACGTTCAAGCCGCACGACTTCGTCTGCCCCGTACCCAGGCCGTAGCGGGCCGAAGCCGTAGAGGCTCGGGTCAGCGCAGGACGCGGATCGAGAGGTCGTCGATCGTCGTGTCGTCCTGGACGACGACGTCGAGCGTCCCGTCCTCCAGGTAGGGCCGCAGGTCGAAGGGCGCCTCGCCCTTGCGCGGGAGTCGCGAGAGGTCGAGGCGCAGGGTGGTGGCCGCGCCCTGTTTCCAGCTCGGGCCCACCAGGTCACCGATCCTCGCGCTCCAGGCGAAGGCCTTGTCGCCGCGATGCTCCAGGTAGAGCCCGTCGTTGCTCGAGTTCATGAGCATCGCGCGCAGCCGCAGCGTGAGCTGGGCCGAGCGCACCTCGCCCGGTCCGAACGCGAGCGTCTGCGCGAAGTGTCGGTTCAAGGCCTCCTCGCCGACCGACACGCGGTTCTCGGGCAGCCAGTCGAGCAGCCCGCTCGCGGGATCCACCCAGGCGAGGCCGTCGGCGTCCAGGGTCGGGCCGCTGTCGGTCGCGTACGCGCCCTCCGTCGCGTCGACTTCGATCGTCGAGGTGCCGACGGAGTCCTCCGCCGTGACCGTCCACTCCACGCTCGTCGTGAGTGCGCGCTCGGGCGTCACGCTCATGCGCCAGGTGCCGCGGGCGAGCCCGCGCTGGACGACCGAGCCGAGCGTGACGACGCGCTCTCCCGGCCATGGCGCGCGGGCGGCACGCGCCTCGGGGGCCAGGGCGACGAGCTCCAGGTCCGCGGACTCGACGACGATCGGATCGCCCTCCCCGTCCACGACCTCGATCGTCCAGAGCGCGTCCTGGCGCGGGAAGCGCGGCAGGCGGAGCACCTGCCAGTCGACTCCTTCGTCGACCGCCGCGCTGCGGGCTCCGGCGAGCAGAACGTCGCCACCGAAGTCCAGCGTCCCTCCCATGTCGGTGCGGCTGTTCTCGAAGCTGAAGACACCCTTCGCGTCGGTCACGACGGTGCGGGTCTCCGGATCGAAGGAGCCGTCGTCGAAGGACGGCACCTCGTCCGACGCCATGTCGCCGAGTCCGGAGAAGAAGAGGAGGTCGCCCTGCTCGCGCAGCGTCACGTCGACGCCCGGGAACGGCACGCCGTCGGCGTCGGTCACGACGCCCATGACGAGGGGTCGGGAGGCGCTCGCGTCGTCGGGAGCCGTGGTCGGAGGCGGCATGGCCGAGACCCGGGAGCCTGGCGCCGGCGCCGGCGGTACGACGTCGCTCGCGGGCTCGCCGGACCCGGCCGCACCGGTGGCGACACGATCCTCGACGCCGACGAGATCGGCCGCGTGTGGGCGCTCTTCCTCACCGTTCTCCGCGCCCCGTTGCGTGGTCGACCCGCCTCGGTCCGCCACGGACGGTACGAGCCAGACCGCGAGGGCGACAGCGACGGGGACGGAGGTGAGGACGATCCAGCGCGACCGGAGCACGCTCCGACTCTAGGACCGTCGTCGCCTTCCGTCGCCGCCCGTTGCACACCCGTGACACTTGGTCTCCCGGACGCCGGCGAGCAAGTGCGGCTGGCCCGGCCGCGCTACCCTGCGTCCATGTCTCGCATCCTTCTCCAGACCACGATCACCCGCGAGCTCGACGACTGGCACGTCGGTCGCTTCTCGCGTCTCGCCGATCACCTCGCCTCGCTGACCGGCGAGGACGGTGGTCCCCGGTTCACGGTGACGGCTCGCGACCGCGAGCCCGACGCCGACGGGATCGATCCGGTCCTGCGCGTCGCTTCCCCCGAGTCCTTCGATCAGATCTGGGTCTTCGGCGTCGATGCCGGGCACGGCACGGGTCTCGCGCCGGACGAGGTCGCCGGCCTGCGACGCTTCCACGAGCGCGGCGGCGCGCTCATGCTCACGCGGGACCACCAGGACATGGGCTGTGCGCTCAGCGGGATCGCGGGCGTCGGCTCTGCGCACTGCTGGCACACCGTCGAGCCCGAGGAGGATCCCGAGCGCCGCGTCCGCGACGACGAGAACCCGTCGATCGAGTGGCCGAACTACCACTCCGGCCGCAACGGCGCCTTCCAGGCGATCGAGCGGCTCGCGGGCGATCACCCGCTGCTCGACGGCGTCGAACTCCTTCCCGCGCACCCTCACGAGGGCGCGCTCCGCGTCCCCGACGGGGGCGTCGCGATCGCGCGTAGCTCGAGCCGTCTCTCGGGCCGTGACTTCCTGCTCGCGGTGGCCTTCGACCGCCCCGCATCGGAGGGCGCGCCCGGGCGGCGCGCCGTGGCGCAGTCCACGTTCCACCACTTCGCGGACTACAACATCGACGTCACCGACGGCGCGCCGAGCTTCGTGACCGACCCCGAGGCGCCGGAGGCGGAGCGCGACCCCGAGGGCGCCAGGCAGTCGCTGCGCTACTGGGAGAACCTGGCGAGCTGGCTCGGGTCGGCCTAGTTCTGCCCGAACGGCCGTCACGATCGTGCGGGGACGTGGATGGGCGGAGGCAGATCGCTCCACAGGCCCTCTGCCCACGCTCCGTCCATGTCCTTCCTCCTCGTCGCTGCCGCCACGCTCCTTCCTCAGCTCCCGTCCGTCTCCCCGGCCCGGATCGAACTGCCCGACCACGTACTCCACGACGACCGAGAGGGCGCTCACTGGGCCCTCGGCGGGACCTACAAGGCGGGCGTCGACGGGGAGGGGTTCGGGTATTACCCGCTCCTCGATCGCTCGGCCGCGGAGCATCGACCGGTGCATTTCACCCTCGCCGCGGTGCGGACGGACGAGGGGCCTGTGCCGCTCCTGCCTCCGGACCCCGGGCGCGACGGCGACGTGCTGACGCTCGACCGCGGCGCGATCCTCGAGCGCTACGAGTGCCGCATGGACGGGGTCGAGCAGATCATCGAGATCGACGCGTCCGCCCTGCGCGGGGCGGTCCGCGTCGAGTACGCCGTCGAGACCACGCTCGCGCCGCCGAGCCAGCCGCAGGCGCCGTTCCTGTTCGGTGACGCCGAGGCCGGCGTCCGCGTCGGGGAGGCTCACGTCCTGACCGACGCGGGCGCGCGGCTGCCCGTCCCGTCCGTGCGGACGGCCGCGGGCTACGCGATCGACGTTCCGGCAGAGATCGTCGCGACCGCAGGCGAGACGCTGCGCATCGATCCCGTGATCTCGACGATCAGCGTCCACGACCCGGGGGACCCCGAGGTTCGATCGATCGACGTGTGCGCCGTGGCGTCCTTCGGGCACTACGTCGTGGTCGAGTTCCCGTTCCTCTCCGTGGACAGCGACATCTTCGTCCTGCGGATCCCGCCGGGATCGTCGGGCCCCGCGACGAACGTCATCTCGCTCGACCTGACGCCGACGAACCACGCCGAACCCGCGATCGCCGGGACACCGCTGGGCGACGAGATCATGGTCGCCGCGACGCGCGGCCTCGGCGCCGATCGCCGGATCCACGCGCGCTGGGCCCGCGCGAACGGAACCGGTGCAAACGACTGGTTCCAGGTCTCGCTCCTCGACTTCGAGGCGCACACGCCCGACATCGGCGTCGAGACGACCGGCAACAACTTCATCCGCCGCTACGTGATCGTGTGGAGCGACTTCGCGCTGGTCTCCTGGGACGTGGTCGGCAAGGTGGTCGACCGGAACGGGGAGATCACCGGCCCGCTCTTCCTCGGCGTCGGCGGCTCGGACGAGACGATCCCCGCGGTCTCCAGCGGATCGGGGCCGCCGGGGTTCGGGAGCGAGGCGGAGTTCAGGGTCGCCTTCCTCTCCGAGGACATCCAGGGGACGCAGGAGATCCAGACCACCGTCCTCGACCGCGACGGGAACCTCGCGTTCCCTTCGAGCGCGATCGCGCAGGCCTCGAACGTCCGCGGCGTCGCGGCGTCGTCGGCGAACGAGACGACCCTCCCCGACGGCTCGTCACCGCACCTCGTCGTGTGGGACAGCGGCCCCTCGCAGCTCGGTGACCTCCACGCCGCCGCGCTCACGGGCGATTCGGTGGTCGGTGCGATCCGGAACCTGAGCCAGATGTCCGGCGAGTCGGCCGGCCGCGACCAGCGCAGTCCCGCCATCGCCGCGAGCGCGGAGCAGTGGTTCGTCACCTACCAGGAGCGCAGCATCGTCGGCAGCCCGTGGGAGACGAAGATGTGCTCGGGGGACGTCGCGGTCCTCGGCTTCGGGCTCGCCGAGCGCGACCAGCGCATGAGCGCGCCCGGGGGCTCCAGCTACCTGACCTCGGTCGCGACGCTGTGGGAGGGCGGCGACACGGGCGCAGGCTCCGATTCCGCGCTGGCCGCGTGGGTCAACGCGTCGAGCGGCGGCGACACCGTCGTCGACGGCAGCTTCCTGGGTCCGGTCGACGGCGACGTGGCGGGGATCCAGTACTGCCCGGCGAACCCCAACTCGACCGGGCGCCGCGCATGGATGACCGCGTTCGGCGACAACGGGGTCGCGACGACCCACCTCGTCGTGTGCGAGGACGCGCCGCCCGGCGCCGCGTGCTTCGTGCTGACGGCGCGCGAGAGCGCCTTCGTCCCGAACGTGGGCGGAGGGCAGGGGAACCTGTGCCTCGGCGGCGTCGGCTTCGGCCGGTTCAGCGGCGCGATCGGACCCGTGGACGTCGAGGGCCGCTACGAGCTCTTCATCGACCCGGGGTCGATCCCACAGCCGAACGGGACGACGTCCGCCGTCGTGGGGGAGACCTGGTACTTCCAGGCGTGGTTCCGCGACGCGATGGGCGGGATGCCGGTCTCGAACCTCTCGAACGGGGTGGCGATCACGTTCGGGTCGTAGCCCTCACCGGAACGTCAGGCAGATCGCGTCGCTGAACCGGCTCGTCGCCTGCCCGAATTGGTCCGAGTCGCGGTGCCAGGTCTGGAAGTACCAGGTCTCGCCGGGCGCGACGCTGACGAAGCCCGTGGGCTGCGGCGTCATGCTCAGGTCGACCGTCAGCGCTATCATTCCGGTCGTCCCCGAGTTCTGGATCTGGCCCGGGCCGACGTAGCGGCCGATCGGACTGTCGAGGCACAGAACGCCCGGGACGCCCGGTGACGTGATGATCCCCTGCAGGCGACTCGCCAGGAAGAATCCGAACGTCTGGAGCGGCATGTCGCGCGCCCGCAGCGTCAGGTCGTTGGCGGCGACGAGGTCGCTGCCGGACAGCGAGATGAGCGTCGGGAACCCCGTCGAGTTCACGGGATTCGGGCAGTAGTTCTCACCGAGCCCCAGGTCGATCTGGATCACGACGTCGAGGTCCGAGCCCGGGCCCGCGATCTCGCCCTCGATCAGGATCCGCGAGCCGTCGGGGGAGACCGCGACCTGCTCGGTGATGTCCGACAGGTCGACGATCGTCTGGCCGCCGATCTGCGTCACGCCCTCCTGGAGGAGCAGCGTGTCGTTCAGGAAGAGGCCCTCGTCGCGGCTCGTGTCCGGGTCGTTCCAGTCGCCGAACCAGAGGACGTCGCCGGACTCCGTGAGCCACACGCCGACGCTTCCGCCGAAGTCCGTCAGCGTGAACCCCGCGATGTCGGGGACCGTGTCGCCCTCGCGCCGGAAGATCGCGCCATTCCGCACGATCACCTGGTCGTTGCTCGTGTCCGTCGTGTCGAGGTTCGCCTTGACCACCCAGTCGCCCGCCTCGTTCAGGTCGACCTCCGGGCTCGCAAGGGAGCCCCAGTTCCTCCCGGGGACCGGGGACGGTGAGCCCTCCTGCATCAGGAGCGTAGTGTCGAGGTACACGGCTCGGTCCACGCTCGTGTCGCCCGCCAGATCCACCGTGTAGAGAACGCGACCTGCGAAGGAGGCGGCGCTCTCCTCAGCGCCGGTCTCGAAGTCCGCGATCGGCTCTGTCTGGCCGGGCAGGACGTCGCCCTCCTTCACGATCACCTCCTCGTTCAGGAGGTTGCCCGACCCGTCGACGTCGATCCACATGAGCGCCCGGTCGACCGTCGAGGCGATGTTCGCGTCGTCGATCGAGGCCACGCAGAGCAGCCGCGAGTCGGTGGCCCACTCGACGTCGAAGAACCCGATGTACGGCGTCCCGGGGGTGAAGCCCGTGGCGAAGCTGAGGCTCCCCTTCTGGAGGACGAGGTCGTCGTCCACGTAGAGGCCCGAGTTGTCGCTGGTCCCGGTGGTCCCGTCGAGGAACAGGTTGAACACCGACCGGCCGCCGGGACGGATGCTCGTCCCGTCGAACGAGCCGATCGTCGCACCGGCGGGCGCGGCGACGGCGTCGCCCTCCCGAAGGAACAGCGTCCCGTCCCTGAGCACGACGGTGTCCGCGTCGCTGTCGGCGTTGTCGGTGTCGACCTCGATGAGCGTCGCGCCGCCGTCGGCGATCGCGACGCCGTCGACGCGCGTGACCTGGCCGACGCCGGGGACGACGTCGCCTTCGGTCACGAGGATGGAGAGGGACTGGGCCGCGGCCGGGGTGGCCAGACCCGCGAGCACGAGCAGGGTGGCGAGGTTGCGGAGCATCCTCCCAGCGTAGCCGAGCACGCAAATCACGCGATTCGCTGTGGACGGTTCGGGGAGCAGCCAGTTCTGGCCCCAGCGGTCCGCATTCGGGCCTCCCTCCCTGTCTCCAACCCTGCTCCACGAGCATCGGGGCGCCTCGCGCCCCTCCTGTCGATGAAACTCCACGTCTACGGCGCCGCCTTCGCGTCCACCCTGGTTGGCCTGGCCGTCGGCCCGGTGTCTGCGCAGACCCAGGGCCTCCGCGGGCCTGCCACCCCCGTCTCCCACGACGACTCGAACAAGGCCGGCGAGCTGCCCGCCCGTCGCTCCACCGCCGCGCCGACCTCGACCGAGGCCGGCCAGCGCGCGGTCCCGACGCCGCCGGCGGCGAAGACAGGCCTCGAGGTGATCGAGCGCGCGATCCAGGGTGAGACCCGGGTCGAGGCGATGCTCGCGCAGCCGATCGTCGCGCTGGAGGGCGACGAGGCCATCGTCCGCGGCCGGGGCTTCAAGGCCAGCGCGTCCGCCGATCAGTTCGTGTACAGCCCCATCGTCGGCAACCGGCCGGACGCGAGCGTCCGGCTGTCGCTCCAGAGCGTGACCCGCGGCGGGACCGCGCTGCCGCTCGACCCGGACGTCGCGCTCCGCGACGTGAACGGGCGGCTCGAGGTCGACCGCGGCAGCGTCATCGAGGCGTACGACTACGACCTCCAGAGCGTCGAGCAGCTCTTCCGCTTCGACGCGCTCTCGGGCTCGGGCGACCTCGTCGTCACCATGGACGTCGACACCGGACTCGCGATGCGCGGCGGCCCCGACGGGATCGTGTTCTGGAACGACATCGCCCAGGTGAACTACAGCAACGCGTTCGTGTATGACGCGAACGGCGTCAAGGTCCCGATCGAGACGAC